>JBJXFH010000059.1:0-8355 GCA_046155365.1 Acidimicrobiales bacterium
CGGGCCGAAGCCGCAGGTCAGCAACCGGCGTCCGTCCGCGGCCAAGGTGGTGGGCGTGGAGGGGTCCGGTGCGTCCGTCTGCGGCGGCGCTGCGGTGCCACCGTCCTGCGTGACAATCGGGGCGCCAGCGGTGGTTGGGGTGGCCGACTCCTCGATGGGTGACGGGGCAGGATCGGATACGCAGGCCGAGAGGTAGGCGACGACAAGGGGGACGTGCCACGTACGTCGTCGCATGATGTTCTCCTTCGAGGCCATACCCCTCGAGGCGCTACCAGCCGAAGACCCTCGACGCGTGGAGGGTGTCGACATATTCGACCATCTTGGCGATCTGGCCGTTCTCGCAGGTGTAGACCCAGCAGTATTCGTTGTCGTACTGCTTGCCGTCCTTGGTCTTGGCGGAGATGGCTTGTTGGACCACGGCGGTGTCGCCGTCCACCAGCGTGCGATGACGGGTCAACGTGAACGTCGACATGTCGAACATCGTCTCCCGACCCTTACCGCTGGCGATAGCGGACACGACCCGACGACCGGTCTGCGGCTTGGCCGGCACAGTCTTGGTGGGGACCCACTCGACCTCCTCGGCGAGCAACTCCTGCAGGCGGTCGCGATCGCCTGCCGCCGCTGCTGCGTAGTACTCCTCGATGAGCTGGCGGGTCTGTTCGGTCTCCATAGTCCGGACCATAACCGCTGGACCCAGCATCGTGATGGCGGCGTGCCGTGTGCTTTGATCGGCGCGTTCCAGACTGACTCGCCACGATCGAAATGAGCACCGATGCCCGACATCAAGTTCGGCCTGTTCCTGCCACCGCACGACTACACCGCGGCGCTCGCCGCCGCGCAGAAGGCCGAGGCCCAGGGCTTCTATTCGGTGTCGCTCAATGACCACTTCGTGTCCCAGGACGGCACCGCGGACACGCCGCAGCTCGAATGTTTCACTTTGCTCACGGCCATCGCGGCGCAGACCCAGCGGGTCAAGATCGCACCGTCGGTCGTTGCCGCGTCGTATCGCTCGCCGGCGTTGCTGGCGAAGATCAGCGCCACGCTCGACCACGTGAGCGGCGGTCGGCTGATCTTCGGGGTCGGGTCGGGTTGGAACGTGGCGGAGTACCGGGCCCACGGCTACGAGTTTCCTGACGCCGAGGAGCGGCTCGAGCGTTTGGAGGAAACCCTCGAGATCGTCAAAGCAATGTGGACTCAGGATTCGCCCAGTTACACGGGCCGGTACTTTCATATCGACGCCGCGTCCAGCCAGCCCCGCCCGCTGCAGCAGCCCGGCCCGCCGATCATGCTGGGCGGTTCCAGCCGCAAGCTGCTCGAGATCGCTTCCCGCCACGCGGATATCGTCAACCTGATCCCGCCCACCGCGCACGGGAAGGATTTTATTAAAGACCCCGACGCCACCGTGCGCTTTGACCGGCCGAGGTTGCGCAAGCGTATAGAACTGCTGGGCCACCTGAGCGAGGACGCCGGCCGCGACCCCGCCGCCATCGAGCGCAGCGGGTTCGTGTTGGCCAACATCTCCGAGGACCCCAACCACCGGGTGTTCGCCCGTCTGGCCGAACGTCTGGGTTTCCCCGATCTGGACTCGGCGCGTCAGTCGCCGTTGGCGCTGATCGGCACCCCGGACCAGGTGATCGAGGAGCTGACCGAGCGGATAGCGCAAGACGGCGTCACCTATTTCATCGTCGTCGCAACCTCGCCCGAGACCCAGGAGCTACTGGCCAGCGAGGTGCTTCCGGCCTTCGCGTGAAGATTGGCTTTCGTGCTTATTCTAAAACCGTGCAGTGAGAGCTTTATAGGGGGGCGGAACCGTCACTCGAGGCGCGGTCGTGAAGGGCTCCACGGGACGCAGCGATAGCTTCTGCGCGGGGAGCGTCCGCGCCCTCACCTGATCGGACCTTGGTCGCCGCAGGTGAGCGGCATCGCGCCAGCGGATTCGCCGGTGGGTCGTGGTCGTTGGTTGAGTACTGTCAGCGTGCGTGAGCGACACGACGGACCAGCGTGGCGTGAACGCTCCGGCCTTTGACGGGGTCCGGGTCCTGGACCTCTCCAGCGGCGCCGCGGCTGGGTTCTGCGGCCGCCTGCTGGCACTGTTCGGGGCCGACGTCATGCGGGTGTCGGCCGAACCGCCAGCGGGGGCGGATCTGCTTGGCGCGGCGGTGTGGGAACTCCATCTACACGCTCGCAAGCGGCTTGTGGCGCTCCCTGAAGCCCACGCCAATGATGTGGCGGACCTGCTCGGGACCGTCGACGTGGTCGTGGAGGACCGCCCGGCTGCGGCGGATCCGGCTTCGGCGCTCGGTGCGGAGGACCGCCTTGTCGTGGTGTCGTTCTCGCCTTACGGGCTGTCCGGACCCAAGGCCGGGTGGCCGGCGAGTGAGCTGACCGAGCTGGCCGCGGGCGGTTGGCTGACCTCGAAGGACGGGGCCGAGCCGCTCATGCCGGGCTCCTCGGCCGCACACTATGGGATCGGCACCATCGGCGCGCTGGGCGTAGCGCTGGCGCTGGCGGAGCGACGGCGCTCCGGGCGGGGCCAGATCGTGGAGGTGGCCGCCAACGAGGCCTTGCTGTCACTCCTCGCCTTCCCCACCACGCTGTTCTCGTTTCTGGGACGCGACACGGTCCGCATCGGCGACGGTCACCCCTTCGGGATCTACCGCTGTGCTGACGGCCACGTCGGTGTCAGCGTGCTCACCCAACGCCACTGGTCGGCGCTGTGCGAGCTGATGGAGCGGCCGGACCTGCTGGGTGATCCTCGATTCGCCAACGGCGACCTGCGCGCCCTGCCGGAGGCCGCCGCCGGCCTGGATCAGATCATCGCGGCATGGGCCGCGGACCGCCCGGCGCTGGACACCTTCGAGCGGGGCCAAGCGATGCGGGTGCCGATCTCGATCATCCCCTCGCCGCGCCAGGTGCTGGCATCACGTCACTACGCCGAGCGCGATTACTGGCAGCGGCACGAGGACCCCGAGCTTGGCCCGCTCCGGCTGGCCGACCGGCCCTTCCGCACCAGCGAGCCAGCCATGTTCGCGCCCTTCCGCCCGGCGCCGCTGCGGAGCGCGGTCCGGTCCCTCGCCGAGGAGCTGCGCGCCCACCCCGAACGTGGAGCCCGCCCGGCTGGGCCCTCGTCGGGAGCACTCACCGATGCGCACCGTGGCGTGCTCGACGGGGTGCGGGTTCTGGATCTCACCGCGTGGCAGGCGGGGCCGCTGGTCACGATGATCCTGGGTGACTTCGGGGCCGAGGTGCTCAAGATCGAGTCGGCCTCTCGTCTGGATGGCTGGCGCGGATCGTCGGGGCTGATGCAGGACCGGGCCTATGAGCGCAGCCCGATCTGGCTGGCCATCAACCGCTCCAAGCTGGGCCTCTCACTCGACCTCGCCACGCCGCCGGGCAAGGATCTGTTCTTGCGGCTGGTGCGTGAGGCCGACGTGGTGGTGGAAAATTTCACGCCGCGGGTGATGGCCAACTTCGGGCTCTCCTACGACGTGTTGCGCCAAGCCAACGAGCGGATCGTGATGATCGCGCTGTCCGGCTTCGGGGCCAGCGGGCCCTGGAGGGACTTCTCGGCGTTCGCGTTCCCCACCGAGCAGGTGTCGGGCATCACCTGGCTCAACGGCCCCACCGGCGGCTCACCGGAGGCCGTCGGTCAACCGGTCACTGACGCCCTGGCCGGGGTGACCGGCGCCCTGGCCGTTCTGGCGGCGCTGGCCCGGCGGGAACGCACCGGCCACGGTGAGTTCATCGACCTCGCCCAGATCGAGACGCTCAGCACCCTCATCGGCCCGCAGCTGATCGAGGCCCAGGCCCGCGGCAGCGACCCGCCCCGCCGTGGCAACGATCGGCCCGGTCTGGCGGTCAACGGGGTCTTCCCGTGCCGACCGGAGGGCGACTGGGTGGCGATCTCGGTCGGTTCCGAGCAGCAGTTGGCTGCCCTCGCTGCCCTCGCCGGCGTCTCCGGACTGGCCGAGGGCGGGGGAGCGGCCCGCGCCGCGCTCTCGGCCTGGACCTCCCAACACAGCTCGGAGGAGGTCACCCAGCAGCTCATCGCCCGGGGTATCGCGGCCTCGCCGGTCATGGGACCCTCGCTGCTGATGGCCGACGAGCAGCTGTGGGCCCGCGACTTCTTCTGGCTGCAGCATCGCGCCGAGGTCGATGACAACTTCCTGCCGGGCGCGGTGGTCCGCCTGCATCGCACGCCGGGTGGTCCGCAACGACCGGCTCCGCTGTTCGGCGAGCACACCGACGACGTGCTCCGCCGCCTGCTCGGGTTCACCGACGCCGAGCTGCAAGACCTGCGCGACAACGGCATCACCGCGACCACACCGCGGCCCCAGAGCTGGCGATAAGCGGGAACGTCAGCGCAGCCCTCAGTGTCAGCGCAATGCCGGCAGGATCTCGACCCCGAACACCTGGAGATCCTCCAGCGTCGCCGCGAGCCGGTCGTGGGGGGAGAGATGGGCGAGTCCCCCTTGCGCAATGAGGGCGCGCCGACGATGTGGTGTAACCCGGCCCGTTCCATCTCCGCGTGAACGGCCGCCACTTCAGCCGCCAACTGCGCCCGGGTGGAGGCCACACCGGTGCGCGCCGCGATGGCCGCCATCACCGCCAGGGGGTCGACGCCCGGATCCTCGCCGAAGGTGCCGACATTTCCGGTGACCACGCCGAACTTCATGGTTGCCGCGCCCCTCGTCGCCCGTCACGTCGCCCCCCCTGCTCGACGTGCTCGACGTGCCGGCGTCAACGTTCGAATATCGCCAGGATTCTCGTTTCGATGCTGCGGCGGGGCGGGGTGTCAGCGGCGCGGGTGTCGTCCAAGAATGACGTGTGGGGACACTGCTGGGTATGGCCGGGCCGCAGGTCGAGCTGTTTGGTCAACAACACCTCCGACGGGGTCATATCGGGATAGAAGTACCAGCGGTGCAACGGGTTGAAGACCGGCGCCGAGACCAGCCCGCCTTCGCCGTCCTCACCCGAGTAGCCGGAGTAGCGGTAGGGGATGATGTCACTGGCATCAAGGGATCGCACGTCGAGCACAGCCAGCGGGTTTTGTGTTGCGTCGTGGTCGAACGGTTGCCACGTGTTGTACCAGGCGTAGCTCGCGGCATCGTCGGGTTGCAGGCCGCGGTGGCGCAGCAGGTCGTGACTCATCCGCCTGGTGCTGGCCAGGTTGTAGTCGCAGTGCACGAAACGGGAGTACGCGGTATTGAAATCGGTGGTGTCCTCGGTGCGAACAAGGTCGGCGAACAACACGGTGCGGGTTGCGCCGCTCTCCTGCCGGACCAGTTCAAGCATGGCCTCGCGGTAGGAGGCGCGGGCCTCGGCGTTGGTGGCGCCCACGTCGGTGGCGGGGTGGGCCCGCAGCGCGAAGCCGGACAACTCGAGCCCGAACTCACCGGTGGCGGCGCGGGCGTCTTGCACCAGGACCTCGTGCTCGGCGGTGTTGGCCCGGCGGGACTCGCGGCTGCCGATGCGCGGCGGCTCAGCGGAGTTGCGCCATTCCGCGTTGATGTACCGAAGCTTGGCGCTGACGCTGCGATCCCGGGTCACGGTTCGGCTCCAATGTCGTACATCGCGCCCAACGTTACGCCGCGAGCGGGGGCGTTCACCCGGCCCGGGCAAACCGCCCCGCGGGGTCGCGCCCCGCCATCGTGCTCGTCCTCGCCAGGGAAGCCCCGAAGCGTGAGTGGGCCCGGAACCGGCTGCGCTGGCTGTGGAGCCACCATCGTTCCTACGCTGGGCTGCATGGGCATTGCGAACTTCGCCATTGCGGGGCTGGGCATCACGCCGATGGGGCGCATCTACGGCCGCAGCGCGGCGAGCTTCGCGGCGGAGGCCATCGATCTGGCCTGCGCCGACGCCGGGATCGGGCGCGGCGATATCGACGGGCTGTTGATCAACTCGCCCGGCGCGCTGGGGCCGTTCCTGCAATGGACGCTGGGCCTGCGGGATCTGAGGCTGCTGTCGGAGATCCAGCAGTACGGGTCCAGCGCCAGCGCCATGATCCAGTACGCCGGGATGGCCGTGGCGTCAGGCATGGCGTCGGTGGTGGTGTGCGTGTTCGCCGACGCCCCGTTGCAGGCGGGCGTGGGAGCTGGCGCGTCCTACGCGGCGCGTCGCCCGCCGCCGAAGGGTGTGGGCGGCATCACCTCCGCGGCCGGTTACGGCGGCGCCAATCCCCGCTACGCCATGGCTGCCCGTCGCCACATGGAGACCTACGGGACCACCACGGAGCACTTCGGCGCGGTGGCGGTGGCCCAGCGGCAATGGGCGGCAATGAACCCCCACGCCCAGCTGCGAGACCCCATCACGTTGGAGGACCACCGCAACTCCCGCTGGATCGCGGAGCCACTGCGACTGCTCGACTGCTGTCTGGTGTCCAACGGCGGCGTCGCCGTCATTGTCACCACCCCTGAGCGTGCGGCCGACCTGGCCCAGCCGCAGGTGCACGTGTTGGGTTGGGGTCAGGCGCATCCCGGCACCACCCAGGAGCGGGGCAGCCAGTTCGGGCTGGTGTCGGGGGCCGTTTCTTCATCGAAAACCGCCTTCGGGATGGCCGGCATAGGTGTTGAGGACGTTGATGTGCTTGAGCTGTATGACTGTTACACGTACACCGTGATCGTGTCGCTGGAGGATTACGGATTTTGCGAGAAAGGTGAGGGCGGACCGCTGGCGGCGTCGGGCGTGCTGGCCCCGGGAGGTCCGCTGCCCTGCAACACCGGCGGCGGCGAGCTGTCCGGTTATTACATGTGGGGGATGACGCCGCTGTCCGAGGCGGTGATCCAGGCCCGAGGCCAAGGCGGCGAACGGCAGGTACCCGACGCGGAGGTCGTGCTGGTCAGCGGCAACGGTGGCATCTTGGACTTCCATTCCACCCTGGTGTTGAGCCCGGAGCGCCGCTCATGACGTCCGATGCCGCTGCTGCTGCCGCGCTGAACCTGGGCGCCGTGGTGCGAGACGAGCGTTCGGCCCCGTTTTTCGACGCCACCGCCGAGGGGCAGCTCCTCATTCACCGCTGCCCCGCCTGCGACCACCGATTCGGGCCGGAGCTGGCCACCTGCACTGCCTGCGGTGCACCCGACCCCGAATGGGAACCGGCCACCGGCACCGCCAGCGTCGTGTCCTGGGTGGTCGTGCACCGCAAAGACGCCCACGGCAGCCCCGCCACCACGACGGTGGTCACCGCCGAGCTACCAGAAGGACCGTGGCTCACCCTGCCACTCCACGCGCCCGACGATTCGGGGCTCTCAGCCGGCACCACGCTCCATGTCAGCTTCGTGCGACCCGACCTCAGCGAGGCCATCCCCGTCTGGCAACGCTGATCGTCCGAGCGTCTTCACATGATCGAGCGGTCGTGTTCGAGGCCGAGTAGATAGCGGCCCACGTTCTCGTAGTGGAAAGGGCGAGCGAAGAGCTGCTGGCTCATCACGTGAAGGTCGTTGAAGATGCGATGCAGCGGTGAGGATTGGAAGATGCCGGTGGTGCCCGCAACCCGGTAGAGCGCCTCGACCACCGCCAGGGAGGTTTCCGTTATCGAGGTCACCGCCAGGCGAGCCTCGGCCCGGTCGGCAACGGTGACGCCGGCTTCGGTTTTGGCCGCTGCCATGAGCCGCTCCACCACCCAGGTCCGGTAGGCAGAAGCGGCCCGCAGCTGGGCGTGGCTCTCGCCAATGATGCGTTGGGTCGTGCCTTGCTCCCGCAGCGGGGTTCGAGACTGCGCCGCGGTCTTGGCCTGCGCCAGGTCCATGAACCACGCGAGCGCGGCGGACGCACCACCAATGGTCAGCGCCGCGAAGGCGACGTGGGCGAAGGTGAGCGCCGGAATCCGAAACGCCCCCGCCGAGCCCTGCGTCGCCATTTCCCACATGGGCACGATACGGCGCGTCGGAACGAACACATCCTGCACGGTGTAGGTCCCCGAGCCGGTGCCCCGCATGCCCGACACGTCCCAGGTGTCCACCAGGGTCACCTCCTCACGCGGGACGAGGCAGGACATCAGTCCGAATAGGCCGGAGCGGGTGGTCTTCCGCTCGCCTTGGTCGTACACCACCACCCGAGCGTCGAACCAGTTGCTGTGCAGGCTCCCGCTGGCGAAATCCCACCGGCCGCTGAGCCGGTAGCCACCCTCCACCACCTCGGCGCGCGGCTGACCGACAGGGAACCCCGCGGCCACCAGGGACGCCGGGCCCGGGAAGATCTCCGCGGCGGTCGCCTCGTCCAGCCGGGGACCGAAGTTGTACACCGTGGCGTTGGCCTGGACGAACAGCCAGCCGGTACTGACGTCAGCGCGGCCAAGGATCTCGGCCACGGCGGACGCGCCCGCCAGATCACACTCTTCGCCGCCCACCTGAGCGG
>JBJXFH010000064.1:0-6710 GCA_046155365.1 Acidimicrobiales bacterium
ACCAAGGGGTGGGCCACCACCAGATCACCCTCGTGCACGGCCGGCGGCGACCCGTCATCCAGCGGCGCGCCCAGCTCGATGACCCGACCCGAGAACTCGTGGCCCATGACCAGGTCCCGATCGGCGTCGAAATCGAAGATGCTCATGCCCGTGGCTCGGGCCGCAGCGGTAAAGGAGTGGGCGTGGCGGGCGCAGTGCAGGTCAGACCCGCAGATCCCGCAGGCCACGATCTCCAACAGGGCCTGACCCGGTCCCGGTCGCGGTTCCTCAACCTCGTCCACCACCAGTTGGCCCCGTCGCAGGATTACCGCTCGCATCAGCATTGCTCCAGTTCTGTTCGGGTTATGTGGTGGCCCGGGTGACTCGGGTGGCGGAGGTTGGTGGTCAAGGTCGGTCCATGCTCGGCGTCAGAGATCGTTGGCGCAGCACGTCCAGCGGATCCCACAGGTCACCCACGTAGCCCAAGGCGTACGCACCTCGGCTGTAGCCCATCAACCGCAACAGATCATCGTCGAGTGTGCGCGCCACCTCGGGCGGGCAGGCCAGGTACTGGTTCTCCTCTTGACGCAACCAACTCCGGCAATAGGTCAGGTTCACCCCGATGCGGGTCTCCTGGCTGCGATTGGCGCCGCCCCCGTGATAGATGGACCCGGTATAGAACAGCACCGACCCCGCCGACATCTCCGCCGGCTCGGTTTCCCCAGGGTCCGGGCGCAAGCGGTCTTCCCAGTGGTTGCTGCCCACGATCACCCGGGTGGCGCCGTTGGCCTCGGTGAAATCGGTCAGCGCCCAGATGGTGTTGCACTGCACGTCGGTGCCGGCGGGGAACGGAAAGAAGTCAAAGGCCCACTGGTCCCGGTGCAACATCTGCGCCGGCGAGTCCGGCCCGATGGCGATGACCTGCGTCAGGTGCAACTGGAACGCCGCCCGCTTGGAACCCAACAAGGCCGCCGTCACGCCCAACGCCTGGGGATGCATGATCATCTCCCGGGCGGCACCGGACCGGGCCACCAACGCCCCGGTGCGGCGGGTGTTCACGCCCAGAAACTCATCGGGCCCCGTCGGCGTATCGGCCACATAGGGACCCACCTCCTCGGTAAAGCGAGCCCGCAACGACGTCGACGCCACATCATCGAGCACCACCACGCCGTCACGGCGCAACACGTCGGCCACCGCAGCGGGATCAGCGTCAGCAGCAAGATGAACCACGGCCATGGCGCAGGACTCTATTCGGGAACAGGCCCGCTCATCGACGCAGTGGCAGAGTCCGCAGCAGCCACGTGAGTCCCCACCCGCCAGCACGCACAGCAACGGCTCGATCGGGGCGCGGAAACGCCAATACGACTCGGGGCCGGCGGAGATGAGCAGCACGTAGGCCACGGTGGCCACCATGATCACGGCGGCCGGGCGGGCTCTGGGGACCCGCAGCGAGGCGAGCGTGCCGATGACCGCCAACAGCCAGAACACTGCCAGGGTGAGGGTCAGGGTTGCCACCAGCACCGGCCGGTCCCATGGCTGGAATCCGCCGAGTGGCACGTTCACCCCTCGCGCCGATCGGATCAGGCCGGCTGCGCTGTCCTTCGCCGCGGCCATCGGGTTGTCGCGCACGATCTCGAGACCTCGGGCGTACATCCGGTCGTAGTACGGGCCCTGCGCCTCCTCTGCGGTCCGAATACCGAACTGATCCATCATCAACGCCCGCTGTACATCGGCGCTCAGCCCGCTGTGCTGCTTCATCACGCCGCTGGCCCGGTAGGCGTACATGCTGAGCGCTTCGATCCCGGCGAATCGTGTCGAATCGACCTGACGGGCGTTGCGGAGCTGCCACCCCCCGACGGCCAGCACGAAGGGCAGCAACAGGACGCCGACCTGCAACCCGATCCGTCTCCACGGAACCCGGGACACCCGAGACCGCAACAAGCACACCGCAATCGGCACCAGCAGCACGGGGAAGTAGTAGGTCGTCGGCCGGACCAAGGTGGCTGCGGCCAACGCTACGCCCGCGGCCGCTCCCCACCAGGAGCCCTTTCGGGTGCCCGCATGCCGCACCGCGTCCAGGAAGGCGCTGGCGAAGGCTGCCAAGCACAGGGAGTTGAGGAACTCCGTCATCAAGGCGGTGGTGGACCGCCGGGCTGAAGGCGCTGACGGCGGCGGCGATGAGGGCGGGGGTGGTGGCGCCGCTCAGCTGCCGACCCAGCCGATACACCAGCAGCGTCAGCACACTCCCCAACACCACTTGGGACATGGCCACGGCCTTGGGAGAGGTCAAAGCCCCCAGTCGGAGCACGGCGAGGAAGGACGGGTAGCCCGGGGTCCGCACGAACATCGGCTCCTCGGCAGCAACGGTTTCGCTGAACCGGCCGTGCTCGGCCAACGCTTCGGCTGACGCGGTGTAGCTGGGGGTGTCGGGGTTGAGCATGGTGGCCGGGTGCTCCGCCGCCGCGTAGGCCGCCCACCCAACCCGCAGGCCGGTGCTCAACACGACGATCAACCACAGCACCGCCAGGTACCGATGTCCGTGCCGCTGCTCCAGCGCCCTCATCCTCCGCTGTTCCAGACCGTAGCTCCCACGGACCTCCATTGGGATCGAGCCCGGCCGCCTACACACGTGGGCCAGAGCAGCCTCAGGCGGCTCATGACTTAGAGTCCGAGGAGGTCGGCAAGCAGTTCACGGATCTGCTGGAGTGCGGCGGGTCCGATGTTGGTGTCGGTCGTTTCGACAATTCGATCGACGCTGACGGTCGTGGGCAGGTGCGCTTGGGCGGTGCCGAAGCCGGGGATATCGACCTCGGTCAGCCAGTCTCTGCGCGTCGTCGTGATGGGCACGACAACGACCGCGTTCTGGCGGAACTCGAGCACATCATCGGAGGTGACAACCACGCCAGGTCGGACGAAACCGGGCTCGCCGCGTGCTGGTGTCCCGAAATCGATCCGGACGATGTCACCCGCACGCATCGTGGACGTCGCTGGCCGACGCGTTGAGCACGGCCGTGTCCTCGGCATCTAAGGGTGCGCCAGACAGTTGCGCACCGATGATGCGGCGACGTTCACGCCGGATAAGGCGATCGAGTTGCGCGTCGAGGGTGAGGCCTTCGCGTGCTGCGAGTTGACGTAAGGCGTCTCGCGTCCTCAGCGACACCTTGATGGTAGTCGTGTCTGACATACCGATAAGTCTACCGGTCGGCTTGCGGTGGCGGGACCGAACTTCGACGGTACGAACCGGGCACGGCCGGGCCTGCCGCAGTCCCTGGCGGGTCAGGGACGCTGACTGACATGCGGCGCTGACTCAGTCGTATGATGAGTCGTATGACCAAGCGTAGGATCACGGTGTCGATCGATCCGTCCCATCTGGACGAGCTCATCGACCTGATCCAGCCGGCTTCAGTGTCAGCGCTGGTTGAGCAGGCCATCGGGGAGTTGTGGGAGCGGCGTTTGGTCCAAAGGTGGATCGATTCGCTCGCTGAGCCCGGCACGGCCGATGACGTCTCCCTTGAGGCCCACCAGAGCGCCAGCGAACCACTTGACGACACCGACTGGGAAGCGCTTTACCCTGAAACGGAGAGTGACAGCGATGCCTCCGCGGCCTGAACCTCGCCGGGGCGAGGTCTGGCTCGTCCGTCTGGACAAGGTCCGTCCTGCGGTGGTTCTCACCCGGGACCCCATGGGCAGTCACCTCAACAGCCTCATGGTCGCCCCGGTCACATCAACTGAACGTGGGATCCCTACTCAAGTTGAACTGACCGTGGAAGATGGCGCCAGGCGGCGGTCCTTCGCCGCTCTGGACAGCACTACCAACGTCCTCATCGACAACTTTGTACGAAGAGTCGGCATCGTTCGGCTCGCCACCATGGACCAGATCTGCCGGGCCTTGGCGTTCACCGTCGCCTGCAACCCATAGGAGCGACGGCCATGTGCCGCGTTCGGTCGCCGCGGCCCGGCCGGTGCTGGCAGGATGGCGCCATGACCGACGGGCCCGATTACGACCAGCTTTGCTTGTACGAGGTGCGAGACGGGGTGGCGGTGATCACCCTGAACCGGCCGGAGCGCAACAACGGCATGAACGGGGACCTGGAGATCGCCTTTCTGCGGCGGCTGCAGCAGGGGGCGGCGGATCGTGACGCCCGGGCCATTGTGATCACCGGGGCCGGGCGGTCCTTCTGCCCCGGGGCGGACCTGGCCGGCGGGCCGGGCACCAGCAGCGAACCGCTGCCCAACACCAAGATCCCCGTGGACGTGGCCCGTCACATCGACAAGCCCATGATCGCCGCCATCAACGGCGGGTGCGCCGGGGTGGGCTTGGTCCAGGCGCTGTACTGCGACGTTCGCTTCGCCGCCGAAACCGCCAAGTTCACCGTGGCCTTCCCCCGCCGCGGCCTGATCGCCGAATACGGCATTGCCTGGTTGCTGCCCCGGCTCATCGGTCGCGGCCCGGCCACGGACCTGATCCTGAGCGGCCGCACGTTCACCGCCGACGAGGCCTTGCAGATGGGCATGGTCACCCGCTTGTTCCCGGCCGACACGGTGCTGCAGGAGGCAGTGACCTACGCCCGGGACGTGGCCACCAACGTGTCACCGGCATCCATGGCCACCATCAAACGCCAGCTCGATCGCTACGAGCACATGGACTGGGACGGCGCCCTCGCCGATTCCCACACCCTCATGCGCCAATCCGCCAGCGGGCCCGACGTGGGGGAGGGCATCGGCGCCTTCGTGCAACGCCGTGATCCGGACTTTGCCCCCCTCGGCGAGGGCACCCGCTATCCGTGGATGGAGCCCAAGGCACCGGCCGCTGGGGTGCGGGGCCTGGCGCCGGAGGGTCTGTCCAAGGCTCAGGGGTTCTTCCATGTGGTCGAATCAGCCGGCGGTCGGTTGGTGGCGGTGGCCGGGCAGGTGGCCCGCAACGCCCACGGGGACATTGTGGGCCCCGGGGACCTCGCAGCGCAGACCGCGCAGGCCTTCGCCAACGTGCAGACCGCCCTCCACGCGGCCGGGCTGGACGCAGCCGATGTGGTCAAGCTCACCTATTACATCGTGAACCTGGACCCGGAGCGCATCGCCGCTTTCGGTGCCGGGGCCGGCGCCGCCAAAGCCAACGGGGTGGCCATGCCCCGGGCCGCAGCCACCATGGTGGGCGTCACCGCCCTGGCCGACCCCGCCTACCTGGTGGAGATCGAGGCCATGGCCGTCCGCTGAGTCACCGCTGTCATACTAGACGGTACGGTATGGGGCTTGGTCAGCAGTGCGAGGTCATCGGGGTCTGAGGTGATCACGTCGGTCGCTCGGCCGCACGGTCGATCAGTGCGATGATGCGGTGGTGGACCACAACGACAGCGTCAATGACATCGAGAACCAGGACCTGAACCAGGCCGTGGCCCAACTGCTGGCCCGCCAGATCGCTGATGGGCAGCAGATCGGCGTGCAGGTGTGCGCCTACCAACACGGCCGCAAGATCATCGATGTGGTGGCCGGCACCCGCGGGCCCGATGACCCTCGCCCGGTGGAGCCCGATTCGTTGTTCCTGTCCTTTTCCACCACCAAGGGCGTGACGGCCCTGGTGCTGCACCAGCTCGCCGACCGGGGCCTGATCGATTACGAGGCGCCGGTCACCACGTACTGGCCGGGGTTCGCCAAACACGCCGAACACGGCAAGGACCGCCTCACCGTGGGTCAGGCCATGAGCCACCAGGCCGGTCTGCACGCCCTGCCCAACCCGGTGCGGCCCGAGCACCTCACCGACTGGGACGCCGCAATCGCCCGGCTGGAGGACACCGCGCCGGCGTGGGAACCGGGTACCGCCACCGGGTACCACGCCGTCACCTATGGCTGGATCGCGGGGCGCATCATCGCCGGTGCGTCGGGCCGTTCGGTGTCAGAGTTGGTGCAAACCGAGATCGCCAAACCGCTTGGTATGGAGGGGGAGCTGTACATCGGCATCCCCGAGGATCCAGCGGTGGAGGCCCGGCTCACCACGCTGGACATTGTGGCGGCGGGGGACGGCATGCCCATCCCCGAGGACGCCCCGTTCTATGAGGCCATGCCCAAACCCATCTGGCCGCACTTCAATCATCTGCCGTTCCGTCGGGCGTCCATGCCGGGCGCCAACGGGCATTTCACCGCCCGGGCGTTGGCCAAGATGTACGGCGCCCTGGCCAACGGCGGTGAGATCGACGGTGCCCGTTTGGTCAGCCCCGATCGCATCGCCGCCATGCAGGTGTGCCGAACCAACGAGGTGGACCGGGTGCTGATGACCCCCATCCGCAAGAACACCGGGTTCTTCCTGGGCGGATTGGGTCCCGATCTCGGAGGCAACTTGGTCCACGGCCCGATGGGGGCGCGCGAAACTGCCTTCGGTCACCCCGGCGCCGGCGGGTCCGTCGGTTTCGCGGACCCCGAGATCGGCCTGGGCGTGGGTCTCACCATCAACAAGATGACCTACCCCCTGCCCGGCGAAGGCACCACCCTGGAGATCTGTGACCTGATCCGCAACCTGGTCGGCGGCTGAGCGGGCGGTTGCCAGTCGTGGCGCTAAGGGGCGGGGTGCACCAGCTCATCGGGGATTGCGGTCGGATCGTCGAAGCGCAGGACCGAATAGTGCTCGGTGCGGATGTGCAGCACGGCCCCGGCGCCACGGGCGGCGTCCACCAGATCGTCGGGGTCCCGGGTGTAAAAGGCAAAGAACACCGGGCGCTGTTCCGCCAGTTGACGCAGAT
>JBJXFH010000069.1:0-26909 GCA_046155365.1 Acidimicrobiales bacterium
GCCCCCGTGATCGAGGAGGGGCTGGGGATGTCCATGGTGGCCACCCGGAAAGACGGCAACTCCGCGGCCGATGCCAGCAGGTAATCGGCGAAGGTGACGGTCAGCGGGTTGCCGTGAGTGTCGTAGCTGAACGCCTCGAACAGCGCCTGGCCGATGCCAGCGGCGGCGCCACCGTGCTGCTGGCCCTCAACCACCTCGCGGTTCAGCACCGTGCCACAATCATCCACCGCGACGTGGGCCAGCAACCGCACCGCACCGGTCTCGATGTCCACCTCCACCACCGAGGCGTGCGTGCCCGACGGGTGGCTGGCCGTCTCGGGCCGGTAGTCCACCTCCTCCCGCAACAGGGTGCCGATGGTGGCGGCCGCGCCGGCCAGACGACCCCAGCCGATCAGCGACGTGGGGACTCCCACCACCGCCAGACCTCCTGGTGCGGTGGCCGTGGCCGGTACCACCACCACGTCGTCGGGGCTGGCCTCCAGCAGCGTGGCGGCCAGGGTACGGGCCCGCTCGATCAGGGACCGGGCAGCCAACACCGCAGCCCCGCCGGCCATCTGGGCGCTGCGGGAACCCCCGGTGCCACCACCGTGAGGGGTACCCAGGCTGTCCCCATCGAGATACCGCAACGACTGCGGTCCCACCCCCAACTCGGCGCCGACCATGGCCGTGATGGTGCTCTCATGGGACTGCCCATGACTGAACGTACCGCAACGTATGGTGATGGTGCCGTCGGGCTCCACCCCAACCGCGGCGTATTCCGGGCTGGTGTCCACCACTGACACGTAACAGGCAAAACCCACGCCCAGTTGCGTGGTGGCACCGCGGTGGCGCCGGCGGGCCTGCTCATCCCGTACCGCGCGGTACTCAATGAGCTCGGCGGCCCGGTCCATGGCAGCGGCGTAGTTCCCACTGTCGTAAACCTGGTTGGTGGCGGTCGGCGCACCCAACTCCTCGGGGCGCAGCAGGTTCCGGCGACGCAGTTCCAACGGGTCCATCCGCAGCGCCCGAGCGGCATTCTCAATGGTACGTTCGAGGCCGTTGATGACCTCGGGCTGACCGGCGCCGCGGTAGGGGCCGACCGGATTGGTGTTGGTGGCCACCGCGGTCCAGGCGTAATCCACCTGGGGCACCCGGTACGGGCCCGGTGCCAGCTTGCGGCTCATGAACGGCATCAGCGGCCCGAAGTGGGGGTAGGCCCCGCAGTCGGCCAGGTTGTGGACCCGCAGCCCCACAATGGCCCCGTCGTCGTCAAAACCCAACTCAACGGTATGGTCCTGGGCCCGGCCGTGCACCATGGTGGTCAGGTTCTCCGAGCGGGTCTCGACCCAACGCAGGGCCCGCCCCAGATGGTGAGCCACCGCCGCCACCACCAGTACCTCCACCGGCGCCGAGTGTCGACCCCCGAACCCGCCGCCCACCGCCACCGAGCGCACCCGCACCTGGCGCTCGGCCAGACCCAAGGCCCGGCACAGCTCATGGCGGATGGTGTGGGTGCCCTGCCCGGTGGCCCACACGTCCAGCCCTCCGTCCGGGGTGGGCCGCACGATCACCCCGGTGGGTTCAAGCGGGGCCGAACAGAGACGCTGATTGGGATAACGGCCGCGCTCCACGTGCGATGCCAACTCGAACAAGTCGGTGTTGCGGCCGCGGTCATAACGCATCACCACGTTGGAATCGGTGCCCTCGAACAGCGGCGGCGCGTCGGCGGCCAGGCGAGGGTCCACCACCGCCGGCCGGGGGCGGATGTCAACCCGCACCGACTCTGCCGCATCCAGCGCCACCGCCGGCGTGGCCGCCACCACTACCGCCAGCAGTTCACCGACCATCCGCACCCGGTCCGTGGCCAGCAGCGGACGGGCGAACGCCTCGGGAATAGCATCAAAGAAACGAAACGGTGCCAGCGCCAACTCAACCCCGGTGAGCACCGCGGTGACCCCCGCACGGGCGCGCGCCGCGGACACGTCGATACCGAGCACGTCCCCGTGGGCCTGCGTCGAGCGCACAAAGCTCACCGCCAAGCAGTCATCGGCCGTTAGGTCGCTGAGAAAGGTTGTCGTTCCACGCAGCAAACCCGGATCTTCACGTCGCCCCACCACGGTGACGCTAATGGGTTCTCTACCGCCCCCGCCGCCCCCTTCGCCCCCTTCGCCCCCGCACGGTGCCGGCGAACCCCTACGTTGCGCCCATGCGCTTCACGCTGTTCGAGCCCACCGCCCTCAGCCCACACCATCTCCGGCATCTGGCGGTGACCGCCGAGGCCGTCGGCTTTGACAGCTTCGCCCTCAATGACGGCACCTTCCAGCTGGCCGAGACCCGGGGCCACTACCCTTACTCAACGGATCATCGCCCGAACTGGGACATCCGAGCGCCGTTCTACGAGCCACTCACCGTGCTGCCCGCCCTGGCCATGACCGTGCCCCGGCTCCGGTTCTACACCGCAGTGGTCAAATTGCCGCTGCACCACCCGCTGCTGCTGGCCAAACAGGTAGCAACCGCCGCCATCATGAGCGGGGATCGTTTCGCCCTGGGCGTCGGTGCCAGCTGGGCGCCTGAGGAGTACGACTACCTCGGGCTCGATTGGACGGCGCGGGCCCAGCTCATGGAGGAAACCGTCGAGGCGCTGCGCCTACTGCTGGGCGGCGAGCCGGTCAGTTACCACGGACAGCACATCGACTTCGGGTCCGTGGTGGCCCGTCCCGCGCCCCGCCGGCCGGTGCCGATCCTCTTCGGCGGTCACGGTAAACCCAGCTTGAGCCGTGCGGCCCGCCTGGGCGACGGTTGGATCGCCGGGCCACTTTCCTCCTACGAGGAGCTGGCCGAGCTCATCGCTGAGTTGCGCCGCCTCCGCCGCGTCGCGGGGCGGGATTGGGACCGATTCGAGATCCACGCCGGCCCACCCCGCGGTGCGTTGGGCGCCGACGCCTATCGACGCCTCGACGCCCTCGGGGTCACCGATGCCATGGTGCTGCCGATCGACGCTGGCGGCGAACTGCTGATGGACGAGCCCACTCGCCAGCGTCTGAGCGGTCATCCCGTCACCGTCGCTGATGACCCGAACGCTCTCTACGACGAGCAGGCCCCCGCAACCAAGGTGGAGGCGGTAACCCGCTTTGCCAGCACGGTGATCGGGACGGGGCTGGGACGGCGTGATCCCTGAGCAGACAACCTCCCAACCTGCAACGATGACGCCTCGCGAACACCACTGAGGAGGCCGAGCCATGTTTACCGTCGGAAAGCTGTTCCACCTGGCCCATCTGGTTGAGGACCTCGACGCGGTGGACCGGTGGTACGACGAGGTGTTCGATTGTGACCGCTTCTACCGGCGCTACGAGAAGGCGGCCATGCGTGACGCCTCGCTGTTGGTGATCAGCGACATGATCATGGAACCCATCCAGCCCTCCTCCGCCCCCGAGGCCGCCGGTTCCCCACTGGCCAAGTTCAAGGGTCGGTACGGCAACCGCCTGCATTCCATTGCCTGGTATGTGGATGACATCACTGAGTGCGCCGCCCACTTCCTCAAGCTCGGCATCCGCCAGGTGGGCCTGACCGGCCGGCCGGTGACCGATCCTTCCAAAGCGGTGGCGGTGTGGACCCATCCCAAGGACACCCACGCCCTGTTGGAGTTCTGCGAGCCGACCTTCGCCGTGGACCCCCGCCTGCAGGAAGGCTGGACCGACACCCGCTGGTCCACGCAGCATCCCCTTCGCATCCAGCGAACCTCCCACATCACGGTTCTGCTGGAGGACCTCAACAGCGCGGAGCCGGTGTACGGCACCGCGCTGCAGGGGCGATTGCTCCATCGTGACGATCAGGCCACCGGCGGGCCCCGGGCATACTACGCGGTAGGTGAGGAAACCGTGATCGAAGCCATCCAGCCGATCGGCACGGACACCCCCGAAGGCCGGGACTTCGCCGACAACGGCGAGGGGGTCCACGCCATCGTGTTCGCCACCGCGGACCTTGACGGCGCCACCGCCTTCCTCCAACAACGCAACCAGCGCCTCGAACCGGCCGGGCCCGA
Organism: Acidimicrobiales bacterium; assembly: GCA_046155365.1. GTDB lineage: Bacteria > Actinomycetota > Acidimicrobiia > Acidimicrobiales > CAIXPF01 > CAIXPF01. The sequence continues at coordinate 4,022 of JBJXFH010000069.1, forward strand.
CACCGTGTTCATCAACGCCGAGGACTCCTTCGGCCTGCGGGTGGGCTTCACCCGGGCCACCATCGCCGGTGACACCCGCGGCTGAGCTTCACCTGCCGCATCGAGCCGCTACGGTGATTGACCGTTGCCGTCCGTGAAGTGGAGGTGCTCGATGGCCAGCGAGTTGGAGTCTTCCTTTCCCCGGGCGGTCGATCGGTCCCTGATCACGCAGCCGACCTACCACGTGTATGACTGGCAGAGCGAGCATCGGCTGAGCTTCACCGCCATCGAGGTGACCTTCGGCTTCGACGGATACCAGCAGCTGGCGGAGGACGCCGCGCTGGGCCGCCAAGTGTCACGGTGGCGGACCCGCAACCCTCACCTGGCGGCACAATTGGATGCCGAGGCCGCCCTCGACGCGCTGGCGGGCGACGGCCTGTAAGTAAGTAGGTGCCCCGGTGCGCCACGATCCGCGCACCGGCCCCGACGCGTCAACCGGCCGGGGAGAGACCCAGCGCGACGTTGGCGCTCAGCAACAGTTGCCGGCCCTTGGGCAACGGATGGAACAGTGCACCGTGGGCGTCGCGTAAGAGACGCTCCATCTCATGGGAGCGGGTGAAGCCGCAGCCCCCAACCACTTCGAGCGCCAGGCGGACCGTCTCGATAATGGCCTCAGCAGCCACCGTCTTTCGGCTGAGGGTTCGTGCGGCGTACTCATCGGTTGCGTCGAAGCGCAAGTTGTCGGCCTCACCCAGCATGGCCCCGACCACATCGTTGGCGATGGTATGGGCGTTGAGCACATTCCCGAGCTGGTACAAGGCATGGGGCCCCGAAGCCTTCGCCGCCGATGCCCGCGCCAGGGTGGCGGCGCGGTCCGCAATGCCGAGATACGCCGCCATGATGAGCGGCAACGCCACACCCAACACCGTGTTCCACACCGGATGCCACCGATCCGCCGGCCGGATGAGGGACACCGCGGCGTCGGGCACGAACACGTCCTGCAACACCACGGTGTGGGAGCCGCTGGCCCGCAGACCCAACGTGTCCCAGGTGCGCTCGATGCTCACCCCCGGAGCGTTCATGGGCACGGCGAAATGGATCACCGAAGGTCCGTCCGGGCCGCCCTCCCAACGGGCGCTGGTGACCAGCACCTGACCGGCTTCACAACCACTGGCGGGGCTCTTGCGGGCGCTTACCCGGTACCCGTCCGCCACCCGGGTCACCGTTCCGTTGGAGGGCAACCAGTCCGAAGCTCCGGTGCTGATCAGCACGGCGCCACCCACCACCTTCTCCAGCACCGCTTGGGCACCGGGGATGGCTCGGTGATAGCGCCACACCTGGGCCGCCACCAGGTGGGTGTGCATTGACAGGGTCACCGCCGTGGCGGGATCGTGACGGCCGAGTTGGCGCAGCATGGCCCCGGTCTCCGCGAACGTGGCGCCCGATCCGCCAACCTCGACCGGTACCAACAGCGCGGTGAGCCCGCTGGCGCGCAGTTCCTCAAAAACCTCAGGCGGCAGGACGCCCAGCCGATCCCGTTCCGCGACGCCCATCGATAACCGCTGGCCCACCTGCTCGATGGTGTGACCAGCATCGGTGTAAGTGGCCTCCCCGGACGGCCGGTCCTGCATTGTCATGATCTTTGGAGTCGTCGTGTTGATGGTCATGTGATGAAGCTAGAGATGCACCGGTCCTGCAACTAGTCCGCGATCAGGACCTCGCCAGTCCGATTTCTGGACCTGTTAGGGTCACCGCTCATGGCTGCTGGTGAGAGCCGGGCCAAGGGATACGGGCAGTACTGCCCCATCTCACGAGCCCTTGACGTGTTGGGTGAACGCTGGACACTCATGATCGTGCGCGACTTGTTGGTGGGCACCACACGCTTCAACGATCTGGCCCGCGGTCTTCCCGGGTTGTCCCGCAGCCTGCTGAGCAAACGGCTGAAACAACTCGAAACGGCCAACTTGGTGGAACATATCGGCCAGGAGTACTTCCTCACGGAGGGCGGGCTGGAGTTGCAACCCATCGTGTTCGGCTTCGGTGCGTGGGGTGCCCGCTGGACCTTCGGCGAACCGGACGAAGAGGAACTCGATCCCGAGATCTTGGTGTGGTGGATGCATCGCCGCCTTGACACCGAGGGCTTCCCCGGCCGACGCAACGTGTTCCACATCCGCTTCACCGACCACAGCAGACAGTTCTGGATCGTGGTGGAGGCCGGTGACGCCTCGGTCTGCATCGCTGACCCGGGATTCGACGTTGCCGTCACCACGGTGTCGGATCTGGCCACGCTGCACAATGTGTGGCTGGGCCGGCTGCCGATCCAGCACGCCATACGCAGCGGCCGGCTGCAGTTCATCGGCCCCGCGGCCCTGGTGCGGCGCATGCCCACGGTCTTCCGCCTCAGCCCAATGGCACCGCTGGTCACGGCGGCCGCGAACCGATAAGCCGGTGCCAGCCCCGTAGCGCCGGGATGCGTGGTCAGGAACGGGGGATCTCGTTCCAGGGCTTGCCGTGGTAGAGGTCCGGCTCACGCGGGAGGCCCAGCACGTTCTCGCCCAGGGTGTTGCGTTGGATCTCGTCGCTACCGCCGGCGATCCGCAGTGCCGGGTGCCCCAGAAAATCGTGCACCGTCCGGCCTTGGTGACGGTCTGCGGGGTCCCAGGCGCCGGAACCCTACCCGCGGGTCATCGGGCCCGAACCGGAGACCGCCGGAGCCCATCGGAAGAACCCGCCGGCAACAGTTCACGGCGGCGTAACGCAGGGTTCTCACGGCTGACCCACAGCGGATCCATCCCCACGCCGGTGCCGGCTACCGTTCGCGTGCTCCGTCCCCGCCCCGCTGTTCGAGGGAATGCCGTCATGTCGAGGACCCTCATCGCCGCTGAACCCTTCGGGCTGGAGTTCGATCCGGCCTCCACCGCGCTGGTGTTGATCGACTTTCAACGGGATTTCCTCATCGAGCAGGGCTTCGGTGAACTACTGGGCAATGACGTCTCGCTGTTGCGTACCACCATCGAGCCGGCGCGGGCGGTGCTACGAGCAGCACGTGCAGCCGGCCTGCTGATCATCCACACCAGGGAAGGTCACCGTCCCGATCTGTCGGATTGCCCACCGGCGAAGCTGACCCGAGGCGGGCAGACGTTCATCGGCACCGAGGGCCCCATGGGACGCATCCTGGTGCGGGGAGAGCAGGGTCACGACATCATCCCCGAGCTCTACCCCATCGACGGCGAACCGATCATCGACAAACCGGGCAAGGGTGCCTTCTACGCCACCGACCTGGAGCTGATCCTGCGAGATGGTGGCATCAAGACGCTGATCTTCTGCGGGGTCACCACTGAGGTCTGCGTGAACACCACCATGCGCGAAGCCAACGATCGGGGTTACGAGTGCGTGGTTCTGGAGGATTGTGTGGGGTCCTACTTTCCCGCCTTTCACACGGCGGCACTGGAAATGATTAAAGCCCAGGGCGCCATCGTCGGATGGGTGTCGAGCTCGGCGGCGGCCGTGGCGGCGTTGACGGCGTTTTCCTCATGACGGCGAACGTCCCGGTCCTGTCCTGTGGTCCGTTGGCCAACATCGACGGTTTCCGGGCCGTGGTGCACGCGGTGTTCCCCAACTCGCTGTACCTGGAACCCCGGCACGGGCCGCTCATGGTCATCCACGATGTGGCGCACGGTCATACGCCAACCTCGTTGCTGGTTCCCGACGCTCGAGCCCTCAAGCGGAACGTTCGGCGCGGTGACCCGGTGGCGGGTCGAGCCGGTTACCTGCGCATCAACGACGTGCTGTTCGACGCCCGTCACGCGCCACGATGGCATCCACCGCCACCGCCATTCCCCACACCGTCGTGCCCGTCGCCGCTCTGGCGATCGCGGCTGTGGCGATCGGGGTCAGTCCCGGGCCCGGTGGTGGACGCCGAAGCCCGCGTCGGCGCCGATTGCCGCCGGCTCGTCACGTTGCTGATGACGGCGCAGACAGCAGGGGTTCCCGAAACGCTCCTATCAATGATCGGTGCCGGGCCCGGTCTCACACCATCGGGTGACGATGCCGTGGTTGCCGTCCTGGCGGTGTTGCACCGTGCCCGCCGGATCCGGCCCCTCGCCATACCCCTTGGCATGCTCACCCGTCACCTCCCGGCCCTGCTGCACCGCACCACCCCCATCAGCGCCCACTACCTCTCTTTGGCGCAGCAGGGCCATTTCGGCGAGCACCTCACGCAGTTGGTCGACGCCGCACTCACGAACGAACCCGAGGATCTCCACGGGTCCTTGATCGATCGGGTGCTGCGAACCGGCGCCACCTCCGGGGCCGATGTGCTGGCGGCGCTGGCCATCGCTCTGTCCATCATCGAGGGCCTCTCCGTGGCTGACATCGCCGCGCGGGACATCCGGGGCGCGGCATGATCGTGAAACACCGGATCGTTCCCAACGTGTACCAGGACTCGGTGGCGCTGATGGTGGTGTCCTCCAAGCTGCTGGCGCTGGATGGGATCGATGCCGCCTCGGTGGTGATGGCCACCCCGGCCAACCTCGAGAACCTGTTGGCAGCGGGATTGGGCGGCCACCAACCGGCCAAGCCATCGGATCTGCTGGTCGCGGTGGCCGGTGAGGACGATGCCTGCGAGGCCGCACTGGAACTGGCGGCGGAGCTACTGGCCGCTACGCCCGGGATCGAGGGGCCCAGCACCAAGGGCACCCTCACCCAGCCCCGTCCGAGCAACCTGCAACGGGCGGTAGCCGCTGATCCCGCGCTCAACCTGGCGCTGATCTCGGTGCCGGGACCCTACGCCGCCGCCGAGGCTATGAAGGCCCTTCGCTTGGGTCTGAGCGTGATGATCTTCAGTGACAACGTGTCCGAAGACCACGAACTGGTCCTCAAGCAGTACGCCGCCCGGCAAGGGTTGATGGTGATGGGCCCCGACTGCGGCACCGCCATTCTCAACGGTATGCCCCTGGGGTTCGCCAACGTGGTGCGGCGGGGGCCCATCGGCGTGGTGGGCGCCTCGGGCACCGGCATGCAGGAGGTCACCAGCCGGGTCCACAACCTCGGCTCAGGGATCTCCCAGGCGTTGGGCACCGGAGGCCATGACCTCAGCGAGGCCATCGGCGGTCTCTCCATGCTAACCGGTATGGCCGCGCTGGATGAGGACCCCGACACTGAGGTCATCGTGCTGATCTCCAAACCCCCGTCGCCGTCGGTGGCGGCCACGGTGCTGCATCGGGCCCGCGAACTGCGCACCCCGGTGGTGGTGGTGTTCCTCGGGGCCGACCCGGCCTCCTTCACCGGCCACGGTGTGCAGGCGGCCCTCACCTTGGCCGACGCCGCCGACGCCGCGGTGGCCATCATCGAGGGTCGACCACCGCCGCCGCCACCGCCGCCCACCGCGCACATTGCTCCAGATTCCGCGGCGGCGCTGACCGCGGCCATCGACGCCCTGCACCAGGACCAGCAGGCCATTCGTGGCATCTTCTGCGGGGGCACGTTCTGCTACGAGGCGCAGGTGCTGTGCCAACGCCAAGGCCTTTCCGGTGGCTCGAACACACCTATCGCCGGCAACACCAAGCTCCACAACAACGCCGAGGACGCCGGCAGCACCCATACCTTCATTGACATGGGCGATGACCAATTCACGCAAGGTCGACCCCACCCGATGATCGATCCGTCGCTGCGAGATGAACGCGTTGCCCATGAGGCAGCCAATCCGGGCACCGCGGTGCTGCTGGTGGACGTGGTGCTTGGACTGGGGTCTGCGGCGGATCCCACCTCGGGGCTGATCCAGGCGTTGAACCGGGGCCGACACGACGCAGCGGGACCCGGGCGCCAACCCATCGTGATCGCCCACGTGTGCGGCACCGACGGCGACCCACAGGACCGGGCCCGCACCGTGAGCGCCCTTCAGGCAGCAGGGGTCACGGTGGCATCCAGCAACGCCGAGGCCGCACGATGGGCCGCCTTCGTGGCCACCACCGTGACCGGGAGAACCGCGGCGGCGGTAGGGGGAGCCGGTTGATGCAGGAACTGTTTGCCCAGGAACTTCGCGTCGCCAACGTGGGACTGACAGGATTCGCCGAGAACCTGCGTCACGCCGGCGGGCAGGTGGTGGAACTGGACTGGCGTCCCCCTGCCGACGGGGACATCGAGGCGGGCCGGGCGCTGGCGGGTCTGGTCAACGACGCCCGAGTGGAACAGGCCAACCGGATCGCCTTCGCTCGTTATCTTGACGCTCAACCGGTGCTGATCGACGTGCTCACCGCAGGGCAGGCCATCGCCGCGCTGCACGGAGAGCAACGCATCCTCCACGCCGGCCCACCTATCGCCTGGGCGGAGATGTGCGGCCCGATGCAGGGAGCCATTGTTGGCGCCATGCTGTATGAGGGATGGGCTCACAGCGCCGAAGTGGCCGAGGTGATGGCGGCGGGCGGTCAGGTGGCCTTCGAGCCCGCCCACCATCACCACGCGGTGGGGCCGATGGCGGGCATCATCAGCCCCTCCATGCCGTTGTGGGTGGTTGAAAACAGCGTCACCGGTGACCGGACGTTCTGCAATTTCAACGAGGGTTTGGGCAAGGTCCTCCGCTTCGGGGCCAACACCCCTGCAGTGATCGAACGCCTTGCTTGGATGGGCACGGAGCTGTTCGAGGTGGTGCGCGCCGCGGTGGCCCAGATCGGTGGACTGGAGTTAAAGCCGCTGCTGGCGCGGGCGCTGCACATGGGCGACGAATGCCACAACCGCAACGCGGCCGCCACCGCTCTGCTGTGCAAACACCTGCTGCCGGCGATGTTGTCCGACGGCTCGCCGATGGACGCACTGCGCCGGGTAACGGACTTCATCATGGGCAACGACCATTTCTTTCTTAACGTGTCGATGGCGGCGTGCAAATCGATGCTCGACGCCGCCGCCGGGGTGGCCCATAGCTCCATGGTGACGGTCATGGCCCGCAACGGTGTGAACTTCGGCATCCAGGTCAGCGGGACCGGTGAGGAATGGTTCCAAGCGCCGGCCAACCCCGTGGATGGCCTGTTCTTCCCGGGCTACAACGTGCAGGACGCCGCCGCGGACCTCGGCGATAGTGCCATCACCGAAACCGCCGGGTTGGGAGGGTTCGCCATGGCCGCGGCCCCCGCCATCGTGCAGTTCGTGGGTGGCACCCCCGCCGACGCCACCGCCCACAGCCGTCGCATGCACACCATCACGCTCGGAACCAACCCGGCGTTCACGCTGCCGGCGCTGGACTTCGGGCCCACCGCGGCAGGGATTGACGCTCGGGCGGTGGCGGACAGCGGGGTGCTCCCCATCATCAACACCGGCATCGCCCATCGTCACGCCGGTGTGGGCCAGATCGGCGCCGGCATCACCACCGCCCCGATGGGGTGCTTCGTGGCCGCCATCAACGCCCTCAGCCAACGTCGCCGCGCCGACCCCGACCACGACCCGACCGGCCTTCTCCCCGCCGATGCCTGACACGAACATGCCTGACACTGGCAAGCTCGTGGTGGTGGCATTGGGCGGCAATGTCCTGGTGCGCGACGCGGAGCACGAATCGATCCCCCACCAGTACGAAACCGTGCAGTCAGTGGCGCCGTACCTCATCGACCTGGTGGAGCAGGGCTGGCGGCTGGTGCTCACCCACGGCAACGGTCCCCAGGTGGGCTTCATCCTGCGGCGCTCCGAGCTGGCCATCGGCGAGGTGGCCCCGGTGCCGCTCGATTACGTGGTGGGGGACACCCAAGGGGCCATCGGATACATGTTTCTCAAGGCGTTGGGGAACGAGTTGCGGCGCCGGGCCATCGATAAGGCGGTGGTGGCGGTGGTCACCCAGACGGTGGTGGCCGCCGATGATCCGGCGTTCGATCACCCCACCAAACCGGTGGGTTCGTTCATGGAGGAATCCGCCGCCCGCCGTTTCGCGGACTCCCTCGGCTGGACCGTGGCCCAGGACGGGGACCGCGGCTGGCGCCGCACGGTCCCCTCACCGCTTCCCGTGGGCATCGTGGAGGTCCCCGCCATCCGGGCCCTTTGCGACAGTGGGGCCATTGTGGTGGCGGCCGGCGGTGGTGGCGTGCCGGTGACCCGTGACGCCCACGGTGACCTGGTCGGGGTGGAGGCGGTGGTGGACAAGGACCTGGCTTCGGCAATGCTGGCCGTCGAGTTAGGTGCCGACGCCCTGGTCATACCCACCGGTGTGGAGGCGGTGGCCGTGAACTTCGGCACCGCCCAACAGCGATGGCTTTCCTCGCTCACCCTCGCCGACGCCGCGGCGCTGGTGCAGGGGGATCAACTGGGCGAGGGCAGCATGCGCCCCAAGGTGGAGGCCCTGATGAACTTCCTGCGCCGATGCCCGAACGGCACCGGCATCATCACCTCGCCCGAACGGATCGGCGCCGCCCTCGGTGGCAACGCCGGCACCCGTATCGAACACTGACCCCGCACTGACTCCGCACTGACCCGTACCCCCGTGGCCGGCGACGGACGGCCTCACTCCTCTACGGTCGGGCTTCCATGTCGTTTGCCACCTGGGATCTCTACGAACGCAGCATCGAGGTCCCGGCCGGCACCGTCGAGGTACTGGCCGAAGTGGTGGTCGACGGTCCACGCATCGAGCTGCGCGACATCGCGGTCTACCCACGGGGTCCAGGACGGCTCAACGTTTCCCCGAGCGAGCTGCTTGCCTGGGCGAGACTGGCGTGCGATGAGCTCGCCGCGGCGGGCTTCGACGAGCTCCGGGTGACGGGCACCCGACTGTCAGGATCGAGCAGGGGCCCTACAGTGGACCTGACAATCCGGCTACGGACGGAGCGGTCATGAGCCAGACCTTCCCCACAACCCAAACGCCGGTCGACCACCACGAATGGGAACGCGTCCTCACCCAGCTCCGCAGCGACGGCTTCTCACCCGTCGAGTCAATCAAGATCACCCGCGCCGTGCTCCACGTCAGCCTCGCGGACGCCAAGCGCATCGTGCACCAAAGCGCAGCCTGGGCCGACCTCCGAGCCACGTTCAACGACCTGCACGAAACCGCCGCAACCGCAACACGGGAACTCTGAGCTAAAGCTAAATAAGAGCGGCCGCACCCGGCACCCGACGGCGGGGCGATCAGCCGCCACGACCTCTTGTCCGTCATGCACGCCCTGGCTGTGATGGCCAATTCCGCTCCGTGTCGGCCACTGCCGCTGACCAGCACTTTCGCGGGAGCCCCGTCCGCCAGCTACCGGCCAATACCGCCCACTGCTGCCCATCGTGTGATCAAGATGTGATCAAGATGTGATCATCGAATCTGAGCGACGGCAAGCCCGGCTCGACCGGGGACGATCGCTGGCGACCGCGGCTGTCAACGACATGACACCTCCCCCTGGCGGCGAGACCAGCACACTTCTCGGAACCTGTCGCCTGTCGGCCACACCCCGACCCTGAGGTTCGGGCCGCACACTGAACCGACCACCACGACTCCACACCAGTTGAGTCCCAGGAAGGGGGTGTAACAGGGGGATCCTCGTGGGTGACAGTCGAGCGGTTCCTTGAGGAGGATTCAGGGGGCCGGAGCCGGATAGGTGGGGATGTGGCCCACCAGATGTTGCAAGCGTTCGTTGACGTCACCGCCGGCGTCGATGCAGTGCCAGGCGACGTACGGCGAACTCTCGGAGGGCGGGTGAAATCGCGGGCCAGTATCGGACCCGGGATTTGGATACCAGTGCCGGCACGATCGAGCTAGCGATCCCGCAGCTACGCGGGGGCACCTACTACCCGTCATGGTTGCTGACCTCCGGACGCTGTACTGAAGTTCGCAACTGGGCACTTCGTCGAGCCCCTGAGGCTGGACAACAGAAGCCGTGTGAACCGAGGGGATGACGCATGCTCTTACGAGAGCAGGGGTGTGACTCCTCCAGCCACTCACCCGGAGGGTTTACAGCGGACCCCCAACCCACCCCGTCGATAACTCCACGACCAACCAACACTAGCCATCGGGTTGGCAACTTTCGAAGACAACTTCGCCGACACTCAGTACAGGCGGGTTGGAGGTGTCCATGCCCTCGCCGGTTCTCACGAATCCGACCTTCACGCCCGCCTTAAGGTCAGAGACTCGTACGTCGCGGCCTTCCTGGGCGCATCTGGCGCGATCGAGATCGATTGAGGCGCGAAACACGTTGGGAGTAGCCGCTGGGTCGACGAGCGTGAACGTCACCAGGTACGTACCGTTTGGCGATCTGTCTGAAGCAACGTCGCGGATCTCTGCGGCCGCTGGCTCACCAATGCCTAGCTCTCGGTCGAGATCACCGTCGCCAACGGGCGATGTCGTACCCATTGCACGCGAACTCGCAGATGACACTGAGTCCGATTCCTCCGACCCACACGACAAGGCAATGAGACACACCGAGATAACGATCCACCGGAGCGGGATCACGGCAATCGACTTCAAGACGTCCTCAAGGTTCGACTCAAGCTGTCCAACGCGACCCCTACGGGAGCGAAGACACATTTACCCTGCGTCCAGACGTAACCGCCGCGGAGTTTCACCAGGCCCTCGTCAATGGTGACCGTCGACGCGGTCCCGTCGATGTCGTCCCAGCGCAAGGCCAACAGCTCGCTGCGCCGAGGTCCGTAGAGCACCGCCAGACGCAGCGGTGCCACCCAGCGATGGCCTCGGATCGCGTCGAGGAACTCATCGACCTGCTCGTCGGTCCAGGCGGAGACTTCACGCTTGAGACCCGGCTTGGTCACCTGTCGGGGCATGGGAACCCGCGCCGCCGGGCTACGCCGCAACACACCTTCATCCACGGCGTCGGCCAGCACGGCGCGCAGCATCATGCGACAGGTGATGATGCTCTGGCGGGCCAGGCGACCGCCTTTGGCCAACCGGTCCAGCCAGGCCGCCACGTCGGTCCGGTCCAACTGGTCGAGCCGGATCCCGCCCAGGCCCTCCTTGATGTGGCCCGCCGCCCACACGTACTGCTCTTTGGTCTTGGCGCTGACGTCGGTGCGGGTCACCAGCCAGGCGTCGACCAGCCAGCTGACCGTGCCCCGCTCGATCACGGTGCGCTCCTGCACCGCGGCCTCCGCAGCCGCTCGCTGGGCGGCGCGCTTGGACGGATAGGTGCCGAGCTGGCGGGGACGATGCACCCCGGTGGCGCTGTCCACCCCATCCACCCGCACCACCCAACGGCCGCGCTGCCGGCGAACGGTGGGCGTTCCGGTCGCTCTTCACAGCATGGATTTTCATGCCTTCCTGACACCGCCGCAGGCCGCCGGCTGGTGCCACGTGGTAACACGGATCTGATACATCGCTGATACGGCAGGTGGAAGGATGTTTTCTTCGGAGCCCGAGAGGGGAATCGAACCCCTGACCTCCTGTTTACAAGACAGGTGCTCTGCCGATTGAGCTACTCGGGCCGGCGGGGGGATCAGCCACGGCAAGTCTAGGCCCGACCCCCTTGCGCCGAGGTCAGAACCGGCCCAAACTACAGCGGTGAAACTCGAAGGCCAGCCGCTCAGCCCCCGGGAACTGGCGGTCCTCGGCGTCGAAGGCGGATGGTGGCTGCGTCACCCCTCGAAGCAGGTGGCGATCCGGGCCGAGGTGGGGGTCGCGCCCTCCACCTACTATCGGGTGTTGCATGATGTGCTGGACCGGGCCGAGGCGCTGGCCTTCGACCCACTGGCGGTTCGCCGCGCCCGGCGGGCCCGCTCAAGCACGCGTCGTCACCCAGATCCCGATAGAACGATCGTCAGCCGAACGAAACCGTCGCACTAACCGCCGCCCCTAACCGCCGAGGTTCAGCCCCATGGCCCGACAATCGCCCAACCGAGGCGCAAACCCGCAGGCCGGAGGCTTCGCCGCTGGACGCGGGCTGCTGATCGTGCTGTTCGCCACCGCCGTTGGGGTGCTGCTCCTCGCCCGGGCAGTGGACCCCAACAGTGACGCGCCCGCCACAGAGAACGCTTCCGGAGACCCGGTGGCGGCCAAGACCGAGGACAGCACCGGCGCCGCCCCGTCGGACAGCACCGGAACTCCGCCCACCGCGGCACCGGTCACGGTCCCGCCCAAGAACGAACCGGCGGCGGTGATGGTGCTGGTCACCAACGGCAGCGGGATCGCCGGCAAAGCCAAGGTCAACACCGATGAGCTGTCGATCAACAACTACAACATCCTCACTCCAACCGATCACCCAACCCCGGAGACCGCCACCAAGGTGTATTTCACGCCGGCCAATCAGGCTGATGCGGTGGCCATCGCCCAGCTGCTGTCCATCGGGCTCGACGCGGTGAGTGCGATGCCGCCAGCAGGCTTCCCGGGCCTGGATCTGGGTGGGGCCATGGTGCTGGTGGTGTTGGGCGCGGACGGCCAGGGCATCGCCGTTTAGTTGAGCCCCACCCACGCCTCGGTGCTGGAACCGGGCCAGCTTCGCCGGGCGCTGAGCCGCATACCAGCGGACACCTCGCTGTTCAGTGATTTTGACGGCACGCTGGCGCCCATCGTGGCTGATCCGGCAGCTGCCGCTCCCCTACCGGGCACGGTCAACAGCCTGGTGGCACTGGCCCGGCACTATCGCCGGATTGCGGTGCTATCGGGCCGGCCCCTGAGCTACCTGGATCCCCTGCTGCCGGCGGCGGTGGACATCGGCGCCCTGTACGGCCTGGAACAACGCCGGGGCGCCGTCGCAGGGGAACATCCGGAGGCAGCCCGGTGGCGGCCCGTCGTGAACAGAGCCACCTCCGCCGCCTCCCGCCGGTTCATCGCGCACCGCGGCGTCACCGTTGAGGCCAAGGGGCTCTCCCTCACCGTTCACTACCGCAACGCCACCGACCCTGCCGCCGCTGCGGAGGTCCAGCACTGGGCCCAACAGGAATCGGGTCGCACCGGCCTGCTGGCACGAGGCGCCAAGGCCTCCGTTGAGCTGCATCCCCCCGTCACCGTGGACAAGGGTTCGGTGCTGACCGCCTGGGCCCAAGGCTCGCAGGTGGTGGCGTTCTTCGGCGACGACGTGGGGGACCTCACCGCCTTCGCAGCCCTGCGGCACCTGGCTGCGCACGAGCGGATCGAGACCTACGCGGTGGTGATCGCCAGCGAAGAAACACCGTCGGAGGTCCTGGCCGCCGCGGATGTGATCCTGCAAGGCCCGCCGGCGCTGGCGGCGCTGCTGGAAGGTCTGGTGGCGGACCTGGCCCCTCCCACCTGAGACGGACCCTCCCCGGGGACCCCGCCGGTGGCCAAACCCGCTCAGCCCAGGGCTGCGAGCTGGTCCTGCAGCCAATCCCGGGGGGAGCGAGCCGCCGCCAGCCGATGCAGCGCCGCCGCCCGGGATCGACGCTGCTCGCCGTCCAGCTCCAACGCTTGGACCAGGACCTCGGCGGTGGCGGACACATCACAGGGGTGCACCGTGAGCGCCAGGGACCCCAACTCCTCGAAGGCGCCGGCCTCGGTGGACAGCACCAGCACGCCGTGGCGGGTGTTGACCTGCGGGCCTTCCCGGGCAACGAGGTTCATGCCGTCGCTCACCGGGTTCACCAGCAGCACGTCGTAGCAGCTCAGCAGCGCCACCGAGCGGGCGAAATCGTCGCTGCTCTCCAACACGATGGGCTGCCAATCCTCGGTACCGAAGCGCTGGTTGATCCGCTCGGCCAGGAACGTGATCTCCTCCCGGTACGCCAGGTACTCCGCCAACCCTTCCCGGGAGGGGTACACCGAGGCCACGAAACAGACCCGACCCTGCCACTGCGGCCAACGCTCCAACAGCTCCTCGTAGGCCCAAAAACCCCGCAGGATGTTTTTCGATAGCTCGATGCGATCCACCCGCACGATGAGGGATCGCCCGGCGAAACGGTCCTCGAAGTGCGCGCACCAACGCTGCGCCGCCTCACCCGCCGCCACTCGGGCCAGATCCGCGCCGTCCGGTGCCAGCGCCGCCACGAAGGTGTTGGGGGTGGGTACGTTGAACTCCTCACACGAACCCACGAACCGCCGCCGCCACCGATCGGTGTGGAACCCGCAGGCGTCATTCGCCGCCAGGCCCTCCAGCAGCTCCCGCCGATAGGGGTCGGGCAGGATCGACAATCGCTCGGGGCCGGCGAAGGGGGTGTGGGAGAAGTGCACCAGCCGCAGGTCCGCACGAGCAGCGCGCACCATCGGCGCCAACAACGAGAGGTGGTAGTCCTGCACCAACACGTCCGCATCGGGCGGCGCCCAACGCACCACCGCCTCCGCGAAGATCCGGTTGTACTCCCGATAGGCGTCCCAGGCCTGCCGGAAAGCCAGGTCATAGCGCGGTCTGCGGGCCAGCTCGAACAAGCCGTGATGCACGAACCACAGCACCGCGTTGCCGATCACGTCATACGCCTGGCGCAAGGTGCCAGGATCGATGTCCACCAACGCCACCCGGAACCCGTCCACCTGTTGGGGACCCGGGCTGTGGGCGGCGCCGGCCCGGTCATCTTCGGACAGGGCGGCGGCCAGCCACAGTGTGGGCGTGCCTGACACCAGCGGCGCCAGGCCCGACACCAAGCCGCCGCCCCCGCCTCGCTTGGCCTGAAGCTGCCCGTTCTCATCCCGTCCATAAGCGACCGGTCCCCGGTTGGACACAATCACCACCGGTCGCGCTGACGCCATGGCAACCGACGCTACCGAGCCATCCGGGCCGGACCGGTTGAGTTCCGGGTCGCTGGGCCAGAATGGATGGGTGCGTATCGTGGCCGCCCCCGACAAGTTTCGTGGCACGGCCAGCGCGGCCGACATCGCCGGCGCCATTGCCGAGGCCGCCGCCGACCACGGCCTGCAGTGCGATCAGGTCCCGTTGGCGGACGGTGGTGAGGGCACCCTGGAAGCCCTCGGCGGCGCCAATCGCACCACGGTGGTCTCCGGTCCGCTGGGTGACGCGGTGCGGGCCCAGTGGCGGTTGGAGAAAGGCCGGGCGGTCATCGAGATGGCCCGGGCCTCAGGTCTGGAACTGGTGGGCGGGTCCGACGGCAATGACCCCATCGCCGCCACCACCGCCGGCACCGGTGAGCTGATCGCCGCCGCGGTGGAGGCGGGCGCCAAACGGGTGATCGTGGGGGTGGGCGGTTCAGCCACCACCGACGGGGGTCTCGGCGCGGTCCGGGCCCTCAGCCCTCGCCAGCGGCTGCGTTCCGTTGACCTGGTGGTGGCCACCGACGTGCGAACCCGTTTCGTGGACGCCGCGGAGATCTTCGCTCCCCAAAAAGGCGCCACCCCCAAGCAGGTGCAGCTCCTGCGCCGACGACTGGAGCGCCTGGCTCAGGTCTACGCCGACGATTACGGCATTGACGTCACCACGCTGGAGGGCGCCGGCGCCGGTGGAGGACTGGCCGGGGGTCTGTACTGCCTGGGGGCTGCCGTGGTGGGGGGCTTCGACCTGGTGGCGGAGGAGGTGCGCCTGGCCGAACGGCTCGAGGGCGCGGACCTGGTGGTCACCGGGGAAGGGTTCGCCGACAACCAATCCTTCGAAGGCAAGGTGGTGGGCGGGGTGGTGTCCATGGCCCGCACGTTGGGGGTGCCGGTGCTGGTGGTGTGTGGCCAGGCGTTCGACGAGGTGGAAAAGCGGGTGCGGCTGGTGTCCCTGGTGGATCGCTTCGGTCAGGACCGGGCCATGGGGGAGACGCTGGCTTGTGTGCGCCAAGTGGTGAGCGACCACCTCGCCGCCCCCCGCCGCTGAGCGTGCCGGTTCGCGGCGGGCGAATCAGATCAGATCAGTACGCCCGCGGCTCCCACGGATCGGCCAAATCGGGATTGATGTCGTAGCGGCGGATGGCGTCGGCCACCGCTTCGGGCTTGACCTCTCCCCGCAACGCCAACTGCGACAGGACCGCCACCACCACATGGGCGGCGTCGATCTCGAAATGCCGTCGTAGCGCCTCACGGGTATCGGAGCGGCCGAACCCGTCGGTGCCCAACACGGTGAAATCCCCCGGCACGAACCGGGCGATCTGGTCGGGCACGGCCCGCATGTAATCGGTGACGGCCACCACCGGACCCAGGGTTTCGCTCAGCTTGTCCGTCACGAACGGGGTCCGGGGGGCCTGCAAGGGGTGCAGCCGGTTCCAGCGTTCCACCCCCAGGGCGTTGTCCCGCAGACGCTTGAAGGAGGTGGCCGACCACAGTTCGGCGCCCACGTTGTAATGCTCGGCCAACTCTGCCGCCGCGGCGTGCGCCAACCGCCAGGCAGAACCGGAGAACAGCAAGGTGGCCCGGGCCTTCCACTCTCCATCGGGCGCCGGCTGGAACCGGTACAGGCCCCGCAACAAGCCCTCCAGGTCCAAATCCGCGGGCACTGCCGGTTGGACATAGTTCTCGTTGTACAAGGTCAGATAATAAAAGACGTCCAGGTTGCCACCCTCATAGGGGGAAGCCTGGGCATCACCGCCGTACATGACCTGCATGCCGTCTTTAATGATGGCCGCCATCTCATACGCGAACGCCGCGTCGTACACCCGGCAGGGCGGGACCGTGGAGGCCAGCACCGGCGAGTGGCCGTCCTGATGTTGCAGACCCTCACCCAACAGCGTGGTTCGCCCGGCGGTGGCTCCCATGAGGAACCCCCGACCCCGGCTGTCGCCCAACGCCCACACCAGATCCCCCACCCGCTGGAATCCGAACATGGAGTAAAAGATGTAGAACGGGACCATGGGCACACCGCGGGTGGCGTAGGAAGTGGCCGCAGCAGTGAAGCTGGCCAACGATCCGGCTTCGGTGATGCCTTCCTCCAGAAGCTGCCCGTCCTTCGCTTCCCGATAGGACAGCTGCAGGTTCCAGTCCACCGGTTCATAACGTTGACCGGCGCTGGCGTAGATGCCGATCTCCTTGAACAGTGAATCCATGCCGAAGGTGCGGGCCTCGTCGGGGATGATCGGCACCACCCGGGCACCGAAGCCGGGCTCGCGCAGCAACGAACGGAGCAAGCGGGTGAACGCCATGGTGGTGGACACCGCCTGGGTCCCCGAGCCGGCGGACAACTCCGTGAAGGGGCGGTCCGAGGGCAACTGCAACGGACGACGAACCCGGGTGGTGCGGCTGGGCAGGAAACCACCCAACGCCCGACGCCGTTCCATCAAATAGCGATACTCGGGGCTGTCCTCTGATGGTTTGATGTACGGCGGATCATCGGCGTCAAAGTCCTCCGGCACCTCGTTGTGCAGGTGCAACCGGTCACGGATCTTCAGCAGCTGATCCTTGGTGAGCTTCTTTATCTGATGGGTGGCGTTACGCCCTTCCACCTCGGGACCCAACGTCCAACCCTTGACGGTTTTGGTGAGGATGACGGTGGGGCTGCCCCGATGCTCCACGGCACGCTTGTAGGCGGCGTACAACTTCTTGTAGTCATGCCCACCGCGGGGCAGGTTGCGAAGATCCTCGTCGGACAGATCCGCCACCAGGTCCCGCAGACGGGCATCGGGACCGAAGAAATGCTCTCGAATGTAACTACCGGTTTCCACCGTGTAGCGCTGATACTCACCATCCACGGTGGTGTTCATCTTCTCCACCAGGACACCATCGCGATCAGCGTGCATCAGATCATCCCAGCGAGAGCCCCACACCACCTTGATCACGTTCCAGCCGGCGCCGCGGAACACCCCTTCCAACTCCTGGATGATCTTGCCGTTTCCACGAACGGGGCCGTCCAGGCGTTGCAAGTTGCAGTTCACCACGAAGATCAGATTGTCCAGCCGCTCCCGGGAGGCGAGGTGCAGCGCCCCCAGCGATTCGGGTTCGTCGCTCTCGCCGTCACCCATGAAACACCACACCTTGGACGCTGAGGTGTCATCGATGCGGCGGTCCTGCAAGTACCGGTTGAAACGGGCCTGGTAAATGGCATTGATCGGACCCAGACCCATGGATACGGTCGGGTATTCCCAGAACTCCGGCATGAGGCGCGGATGGGGATAGGAGGACAAGCCCTTCCCGCCGATCTCCCGACGGAACCGGTCCAGATCACTCTCCTGGAGGCGGCCCTCCATGAACGCCCGGGCGTAGATACCCGGCGAGGCGTGACCCTGGAAGTAGATGTGGTCACCGGGCTCACCGGAATCCTTGCCCCGCCAGAACCAGTTGAAGCCCACCTCGTACAATGCGGCGCTGGAGGCGAAGGAGGACAGGTGCCCACCGATACCGTCGGCGTGCTTGTTGGCGTTGGACACCATCACCGCTGCATTCCAACGGATGTAGGCCCGGATCCGTCGCTCGAGGTACTCGTCACCAGGGAACCACGGCTCATCTTCGGGCGCGATGGTGTTGATGTACGGGGTGGTGACCGCAGCCGGCAGGCCGATGTCACGGGCCTCGGAATGCTTCAGCAGTTTGCGAACCAGGAACCGGGCCCGGGATTCGCCCCGCTGATCGAGCACGGCATCAAGACTGTCGATCCACTCTTGGGTCTCGAGCGGGTCGATGTCCGGTACGAGGTCGTGGGACTCTTCGAAGCGGCTCACCTGTTCAATGCTACGGCGCCGCCGCACGGAGGAACGCGATGTTTGCTACCCACCCCTATTGCGGGTAGGTCCCCACCCGAAATCATCGGTTCAGGCGAAACCGACGTCGCCTGAAGTGATGCATCAATACCTGCGCCTGGGGCCCGCTGCCGTTGCGCTGTTGTTCAGTTCAGCCGGTGCGCCAGACGGGCCAGCACTGCGGGACCACGACGAGCCACCCGGGCCGCCGCCAACATCGGCGCCGCCAGCCGATACAAAACACTTCCTCGCAACTGTGCCAACTCCGCTTCGGCCTGCCCGGCCCGGCCCTGCCAGCGGGCCAATTCCTCCGCCATGACCGCCACGATGGGTCCGCTGCCGGCGGCCAGTTCGGCCTCAGCCTGACGCAGACGTAGGGTCAGCGCGGCAGTAGTGCATCCGGCCAATTCCACTTCACGTGCCAAGCGTCGCAGTTCGGTCTGCTGGCGAAACCGTTCGCTGCCATCACGGCAGGCGGCGTCGGTGTTGACGTCGGTTTCAGTGTCGACGTCGTCGGGGGCGTTGCTCATGCAGCTTCCTTCACGCTCAGACCGCCAGCTCCGGCCACGGCAGGTTCCGGTATCGCGCTCGCAGCAGCGCCGCCACCGACAGGGTGTCGATGTTGGTGGTGTGGATCATCGACGCGCCATGGCTGCGATAGCGGACCAGCAGCTCCGGGACGAACGCCGCGCCGAGCCCGTGATCGGCCAGGTTCAGCCACAGGTCATAGTCCTCCCAGCCGAACAGCTCCGCACGATCGGTGGCGTATCCCCCGATGCGGGCCCAGGCGTCTTTGCGGATGAGGGCCGCAGCGTCGATGTAGGGCCCCGCCACCAGCCGTTCCACGCTCCAGCCGATCGCCGAGAGCAGTCCCTGCCGATCGTTGAACACCTCAAGGATGCCGTACGCCGCCGCGGCCCCACTGCCCAACAGCACCTCCGCCAGCCGGGCCAACGCGTGCGGATACAGCAGGTTGTCAGCGTCGAGGGGAAAGACGTACGGCGCTCGGGCCAGCTCGAAACCCAGGTTCCGCGCCGCTGCCAGGCCACCGTTGGCGTGCCGGGTGACCAGCTGCAACGGCACCCAATCGTGGGTCTGCGCGTAGTGACGCACCAGGTCCGAGGAGCCGTCGTCGGAGTGGTCGTCAATCACGATGATCTCCGGCACCACGTCCACGCTCGAGGCCACGCTGTCTATGGCGTCGATCACGAACCGGCCGTAGTTGTAGCAAGGGATGACCACCGACACGTCCGGCCGCACCTCGTGGTACGCGGCGCTGTGGAACGGCTCATCAAAGCGGGTGGCGCCGTGACGCACCAGGCATTCGATCTCGTCAAGGCGTCGGCGCAGCTGCATCTGGCCCAACAGCACCCGCTTGAACAGCCCGTCGGTCACCCCGCCCGGCGGCGGTTGGGGGGCGGTCACCGCCGGGGGTTCAAGGCGTTGGTGGGCGGCACGGGCCACCGCCGAGGTCGCCAGAACCGAGCGGGCGGTGTGCACCCGGGGTGAGCGCAGAACCCGGCCCCTGGCACCGACGCCATCCGTCGCTGCCAGCAAGCGGGGCCACAGGCGCTGCAACTCCGCCGCCAGCGGTCGGGCCCGGAGATGCTCGTAGGCGGCCTCACGCACGTCCGTTAGCCATCCGTCGTCAGCCACCAACGCCCGGCACGTCGCCCCCAACGAAGACAACGGGGCCGTGACCACATGTCGCACCGGCTCGAACAGGCCGTGATCCAAGCTGGGCTCACTCAGCAGCACCGCGCCGTTGGCCACCGCCTCCAGAGCCCGCACCGACTCGAAGTAGGGCACGTCATTACGGTGCACGTTGAGCAGCACTTTCGCCGACGCCAACAGCTCGTGTTTGGCCATGCCGCTGTAGAAGCCGGGGTCGGAGTGACGCGCCGGTCGATGGGACTCAAACAGCACCAACCGGCAACGCAGCGACTGCAGGTCCGACGCCAGCTCCGCCAGCACCGCCTCTCGCCGTGGCGTGAGCGAACCCAGAAACAGCACATCGATGGGACGCTTCGAGGAGACCGGGCTGTGCGCCGACAGGGCCGAGGCGCCGGTTGGGGGTCCACCCCAGCGGTCGAAACTGCGCTGATAGCCCAACGGCAGATGGGCCACGCTCACGCCCCGTCGGGCCAGCTCAGCCACGCCCATGGGATTGATGTCCAGCACCATCGGGCTATGAGAAAGGGACGTCATCTGGGTCTCGAACCACGGCGTTCCGGGCTGTTCGGTGCAGATCGGCACACACGCCGCCGCCGCCCGGGCCCGCTGGCCGGGATCGAAATCGAGCTCGAAGTACTCGTGGGGGGCGACCACAAGGTTGAGCACACCCGGCGAGGCCTCAGGAACACCCAGGGTGCACAGTTCGGACTCCTGGCCGTTCTCCGCCAGCGCCGCCACCAGCCACGACGCGATCTCGCGCATGAACACGTTGCCGCGCTCGGCGACGTAGACGCGGCAATGCCGTCGTTGTGAATCCACGGTGCATGGAGTCTAACGGCGCATCCGGGCGATCAAAGACCATGATCCGACCATCATCCGACCACGTTCAGTGGTCACCCCCGGCCGGAGGGTGTGCCCGTTGTCCGTAGGGTCGAATCCACGTCGATTCGCCGCACGCTCAGGCCGAAGGGTCACCGCTAAGAGTGACGCGGTGGTTGCTGAGTGCATTGTTGCCCGGACAGGACAGCGCCGGGCGCGGTCTGGCATCCTTTCGCAGTGCTCGACCCAGAAGACGACGCTGCGCTGGCCGAGATCGAGGCCGCCCTTCGACGGGATGATCCGGCCTTCGTGCTGCTCATCGAACGGCTCGAACACGATCCCCTGGGCGTGCCCAGTCCCACCCGCAGCACTGACAGCCACACCGCCGCCATCGAGGTCGACCCCGCCGAGGGTGCCACCCCGGGGCGGACCCGTGAACCGAGCGGTCCTTCCGGCGCCCAGTTCTCCTCGCCCCGGTTCGAGCGCCGCTTCGATGACCGGCCTGACCCGCTGGGCCGAGCGGGATCCGGGCCGGCGTTCCGACGGGTCTCCCACCCGCTGGTCCCCCCCACCACGCCCGGCGCCCGGACGGAACGGTCGCGGTCGGCCAGGCTTCGACAGTGGCTCCTCCTCATCGCGGCCATCTTCACCGCTATGGCACTCACGGTGGTCGTTACGACCCTGGCCGGACCGGACCTAGGGGGTCTGACGGGCGTGATCAGCCTCACCGGAGTCACGTTCTTGGGGTATCGAAGGATGACCGGTTGCCCTTGGCGGTCGGGGCAGCAGAGGTAGGGCCGAGTTTCGCCGTGACCGGGGCCGCACCGCTCAGGCCGATGGGGACGAGGTTGACGATCGAGACTCGATCACGGCGAAAAATCACGTAGCGTGGTGGAGGTCGGACGACGAGAGGTGTGATCGTTGCAGCCGTGCAAAGGTTTGGGAGCAGTTCAACACCGGCGCTGTCCGTTAACGCGACGGCCGCTACGTTGTGTACCCGCCCGGTGCCGATCCGCTGGCAGCTCTACACCGGCTCCGGAGGACCAGCCCCGCGAGGTACGGCCGGGCCAAGCCGGGCTTACCACCACCGACATCCGACCCACACAGGCAACAGAAAAGGCGCCGGGCCCATGCGGTCCGGGCCGCGATGGTTGAGGTGAACTGTCCCAGGTGAGTGGTCCCAACGAGCACATCGGTCAGTCTCAACCCGCCCAACGCCCCCCTGCCGAGGTGAGCCGGTGAACATCCGCCAGGACGACATCGACGCCCGCGTGCATCAGGACAGCGGGCCCCACGAGGCGGAGGGCCGTGAGAACGCCGCCGCCCGGGCCACCCGGTTCGCCACCGCCTTCGAGGGGTTGTTGGCCAACATCGCCAAGGTCATCAAGGGCAAGGAGGACGCCATCCGTTTGGCGCTCACCTGTCTCTTCGCCGAGGGGCACCTGCTGCTCGAAGACGTGCCCGGCGTGGGCAAGACTACGCTGGCCAAGGCTATTGCCAGCTCCATCGACGGCAGTTGGCAGCGCATCCAGTTCACGCCTGACCTGCTGCCTTCGGACGTGACCGGCGTGCAGATCTACAGCCGGTCCACCAACGAGTTCGTGTTCCATCCCGGCGGTGTGTTCGCCAACGTGGTGATCGGTGACGAGATCAACCGGGCCTCCCCCAAGACCCAGTCGGCGCTGCTGGAGGTCATGGAAGAACGCCAGGTCACCGTGGATTCCACCCCGTACCTGGTGCCCCGCCCGTTCATCGTGTTGGCCACCCAGAACCCGGTTGAGCACGACGGCACCTACAACCTGCCCGAGGCGCAGATCGACCGGTTCATGATGCGCCTGGCCATCGGATACCCGGCGCTGGATGATGAGGTGTCGCTCATCTACAGCGACGTCTCACCGGCCGCGCAGGTGGAGAACCTGGGTGCCGTGGTCAGCGCCGGGGATGTCCGCCGGATGATCGCCCTCAC
>JBJXFH010000093.1:0-3058 GCA_046155365.1 Acidimicrobiales bacterium
GCTGCCCGTGAATCGGCTTCTTACGATTTTGCGGGGTTCGGCCGCCGAGTGGGTTCCTGGTGCAGCAGCTGGTGTAGAGCGGGACGCCGAGGCTGTAGTTGTCCACGCTGCTGGCGGCTCCGTGGGAGATGCCGGTGATCCGCCAGTTCAGGATCTGATCCCGGCAACCACCCACACCGACCCCAATCCCCACGCAACGCGAAGATCCGCGAACACAGCGTCAACGACGCGGGGCGGGATCGCCGGTTGTTCGTGAGGGCTGATGGGTGCCTTTGGGTCCGGTCAGGCGGGGAACGTCCGGAAGTGCACCAACTCGTCGCGGTCGATCTGGGCCAGCAGGGCCACTTCCCAGTCGAGGTAGTCCTGCATGTGCTGGCGGGCCACAGCCTGGTCTTGGGCGTCGTAGGGTTTGTACCACACGTCATCGGTGTCGGTGGTGGCTCGGGTCATGCCCGTCTCCAGCGGGTGGCCGGCAGCAATCCAGGCGTTGGTACCGCCTTCCAGCACCACCGCACCGGGCCAGCGGGCGTTGGCTTCGGCCCACGCCAACGTGGCCAGCTCGCCGTCGGGGGAGCTCAGCACCACCGGGCCCGCCACGCCCGCCACCTGATCCAGCCGTGACCGTACCGCCCAGCATGCTCCGGGGATGTGACCTCGACGAAACCGTAAGGAATCAGCCAGGTCGATGATCTCCACCGAGCCCAAGTGGGCGGCCAGCTCGGCAATTCCCATCTTCGCAATGCCCATGGTCGGCGCCACACTGGCCGACGTCAGACCGAGCGGTTCGGAAACCCCCGCTACCGACCCCCGAGCAGCGTCCGCACCGATGACGCGATCCTCCACGCGGGCCACGGCCACCTCGTAGCGGCCCAACTGCACCAGCCAGGACGCGGTCATGGTGGCCCGCACCAGGGACCCGTCATCCACCAACACCACCCGGGCCCCGAGCACCCCGACATACTCATCGGTAGCCTGCACCACCTGCCCGCCGGGGGCGTGACGGGCAAAGTGAGCGTGGCCGGCGGCGAACTCCTCGGCGGTGCGCACGTCGAGCACGAACGTGGTGCGGTCCGGATCCGCCAGCCAGGTCTGCAAACGGGCCTCATCGATGGTCTGCACCTCGAAGCGACGGGCCACCGCCGCGGCCAATTCCCGGGCCCGGGCCAGCCCGGTGGGGGTGGGAGCCGGGGCGTGGATGGTCTCCCCGTGGGCCAGGCTGAACCCGGCCAGCTCCCATCCCATCGTGCCGTGTTCCAACGCCAGCACCGGGTTGGGGATCCCGGCGTTGCGCAAGGACTGGGCGCCGATGATGGACCGGGTCCGCCCGGCACAGTTCACCACCACCGTGGTGTCAGGGTCCGCCACCACATCATGGACCCGGTACACCAACTCCGCGCCCGGGCAGTCCACACCCCCCGGTATGGACATGCGCTGGAACTCCCGCATGGGCCGCGAATCCAAGATCACCAATCGTTCCCCGGCCGTCTGGCGACGGTGCAGCTCCGCGGCGCTGATGTGCGGGGTGTGCTCTTGGCGCTCCACCCACTCGCCGAACGCCTTGGACGGTACGTTCACGCCGCTGTAGCGCTCACCGGGCCACGCCGCCATACCGCCCCGTAGGACCGAGACCTCCGTCCAGCCCAACTCCGCCATCCGAGCCGCCGCCCGCTGCGCCAGCCCACCGCCAGATCCGCGGCCACTGTCAGTTCCGGAAGAACTGTCAGTTCCGGAAGAACGGTCAGTTCCGGAAGAACCGTCAGCGTCGACCCATACCACTGGGCATGTTCGGCGGGGAACCAGCGCCGCCACCAACAACTCCAGGTGAGACAGCGGCACGCACGAACCCCAGAACAGGTGCTCCCGGGAGAACACCCCCTGCTCCCGGGCATCGAGTATCGCCACCTCGCCACCGGAACGAAGCAGCTCCCGCACGGCGTCGGGCTCAACGAAGCGCACGCTCATCAGGAACCGACAGCCATGCCGGGCCGGGCCTCACGTAAGGCGCTCATGGCGGCCATCAGCTTCCAGCTCCTTTCCCGCTCGCTGTAATAGACCCGTTCGGTCAACCGATCCAGCGCCAAGCCATACATGTGAAAGTTCAACGCCCCACCGCTGATGTGGATGGAATGGAGATCGTCGGGCAACATGGCCACCCCCCGCCCCTGCTCCACCATCTGCTCATGGGTTTGCTCCACCCCGCCGGACGCATTGCGACGGTAGAACCGGTTCAGTTCCTGGCCCTCGAACCCGCAGACAACGGCCCAGGTGGTGTGGTTATGCGGCGGCGAGTCGGTGCGGTCCGTGCAGGCGTTGACATACAGCGCGAACTGCCCATCATCATCCTCGGCGATGCGGTAGAGGTACGATCCGCTCTCCGGCGGCGGCGGGAAATCCTCGGCCGGGAACAGCTCTCGTTGCTCCAGTAGTTGTAGCAACCGGGCCCGGAACTGCTCGATCCGATCCCGATCCAACGGGCCGGCGGCGGACAGGTGGCGGATGTCGTTCATGGCGGCGTTGACCGCTCGCCCCCGCCGGGTTGCGATTGAGGTGTCGCCGGAGTGCTCGCTCATGGCCCGACGCTACACGCCGGATAGGCCCACCGGTCCGGGCCCGCAACAGTCAAGACCGCAACAGTCAAGCCCCCGGGAACCAGCCCGTACCGGGGAAGCACCGACCAAGGCCGGGGCCGGACCGACGCCCAGCGCCCGCAACGTTTTGGAAGAGCAATCGTCGGTGCTGCCACGATGGACCACCCATCATGGAAGGCGGGGATGACCCCCAGATCGTCCTCCGGTAGGAAGGTGGCGGCAGGCCCGCGGCGCTCCTCCTCGTGTAATGGGTAGGCGTTCGCCTGCACCAAGGGGTTGACCGGGCAGATGTGCAGATGTGCAGAACTGCTTGTGGGACCGTGCCGCAGCTACCGTGCCGGACTATGGCTGAGCCCCGCTACTGGATGATGTTGCCCGCCTCGCGCTCGGCGAAGGACACCGCGGCCGTGGCCCGACGCGCCGAAGAGCAGGGCCTGGAGGGGGTGTTTTCCATTCAGTTGGCCTCCAAC
>JBJXFH010000129.1:0-3474 GCA_046155365.1 Acidimicrobiales bacterium
ACTGGCGACGCTGGGCGGCGGTGGCCGGGCCCACGCACACGGTTCGGGTCATGTCGGAGTGGTAGCCGGCCACCAGGGCACCGAAGTCCAGTACCACCAGATCGCCGCGCTCGATACGGCGGGGGCCAGGCCGGGCGTGGGGCAGCGCGCCGTTGGGTCCGCTGGCCACGATGGTCTCAAAGGACGGCCCGTCCGCCCCCAGACGGCGCATGGCCACCTCCAGTTCCAGGGCGAATTCCCGTTCCGTGGGTTGGCGGTGTAAGGAGCCGATCACGTCGGCCAGGGCCTGATCAGCGATGTGCGCGGCCAGCTCCATGCGGGCGATCTCACCGGGCTCCTTGCAGGCTCGCAACCCCTCGACCAGCCCCGAGAGCGCTTCGAGGTGGGCGTCGGGGAACTGTTCGGCGTAGCGGCGTTGCTCTGCCCAGCTCACACCGTCAGCCTCCAACCCCAAGCGGATCGGTTCGCCGCCCAGCCCGGCGCTTTCCCGGATGACCTCGGCCACCGCCTCGTCGAACTTGGCGGTTTCGACCCGCAAGGCGGCGTCCACGCCGGCCTCGGCCAGCTGTTGGGCGGCCTGGTCCCGGTAGCGACCGTCGGTGACCAGCGTCAGCGCCCCGTGCCGGCCCACCACCAACAGGGCGTGGGAGCCGGTGAAGCCACACAGGTAGCGCACGTTGACCAGCTTGGAGATGACGGTGACATCCACGTCCAGCCCGGCCACCGCCTGTTGCAGCGCCGCCACCCGGCCGCGATGGTCCAGTTCGGGCAACGCTGCGGCTCGATCGTGGAACAGATCCACCGGTCGGACGCTGGCCGGGGCAGGCACAGTGACCAGGGCAGGCACAGTGACTGAAGGGCTCATGGCTGGCCCAACAGTTCTCGTACGGCCAGGCCGGCCAGGCGGTACCCCGCGCCGCCGAGGCCACACAGCATGGCGGTGGCCACCGGCGCCACCACCGATGTGTGCCGCCAGGGCTCCCGACGCTGGGGGTTGGACAGGTGTAGTTCCACGATGGGCCCCTCGAACGCAGACAGGGCGTCATGTAACGCCCACGAGTAGTGGGTAAAGGCGCCGGCGTTGACCACAATGGCACGGACCCCACCCCGGGCGTCGTGCACTGCGCCCACCACGTCCGCTTCCGCGTTGGATTGCACGTGCCGAAGGGTCAGCCCCACCTCAGCCAGCACCGTCCGCAGCGTTTCCACGTGATCATCCAAGGTGGCGGTGCCGTAGATGTGAGGCTCCCGGGTACCCAGCAAGTTCAGGTTCGGGCCTGACAGCAGCAGCACATCAGCGGCGTTGGGGTGACTCATCGGCCCACCTCGGCGCCGGCGGGCTGCGCGGCCGCCATGGTGGCGAACGCCGCCCGCACATCGTCGGGGTTGACGCCGCTCACCAGCTCCACCCGGCCCCCCACCCGCTGCGGGTCCACGATCTCCGGGCTTTCCAGCACGAAGGTCAGCCCGTGCAGCGCCTTCTTGTCCCGAGCCATGAACCCCAACAGCTCCTCAATGTCGCAACCCGGCGGGAGGTGCTCGGCCAACCCGTAGGCCCGGACCACCCGAACGTGCTCCTGCACCCGGGCATCGTCGATGCGTCCCAGCTGGCGGGCCAGATGAGCCGCGAAGATCAACCCGATGGCCACCGCCTCACCGTGGTGAAGGTCAAAACGGCCGGCGGTTTCGAGGGCGTGGGCCAGGGTATGCCCGTAGTTCAGGATGGCCCGGTCCCCGCCCTCCCGTTCGTCCCCGGACACCACCGCGGCTTTGATCTGCACCGAGCGCAACACCCGCTGCGGCAGGGTGGCACGGTCCAGGTCCCCGCCGCCCAGGAAGTGGTATTTCGCCAGCTCCCCCAGGCCGCTGCGGTAATCCCGGGCCGGCAGGGTGATCAAGGTGTCGGTGTCACAGATGACCGCCGCGGGCTGCCAGAATGCCCCCACCAGGTTCTTTCCTTCCGGCAGGTTGACCCCGGTCTTGCCGCCGATGGCCGCGTCGATCTGGCCCAGCAGAGTGGTCGGCACGTGCAGCACCGGTAGGCCACGGTGGTACACCGCGGCTGCGAAACCACCCACGTCGGTGACCACCCCGCCGCCCACGCAGACCACGGCGTCGGCGCGTGACAGCCCCCATTGGGCCCACTGCCGACACAGTTGTTCCACCGACGCCATGGTCTTGGCCGCTTCGCCCTCGCCCAACAGGAACGTGCGGTGCTCCCGGGCGGGCTCCACGGTGACCTCGATGCCGGGCTGGGTGACCACCGCCACCTTGGCCTTGGGGCCACCGGGCAGCAGCGACGCCAACTCACTCAGCGCCCCCGCGCCCACCACCACCGGGTAGCTGCGCCATCCCAGCTCCACCGCGACGCGCTCGGGGGCCTCGGACCGGCCCTGGCGCAGCTGGCGAACCACCGCTTCCGCAACCTGTTCGGGCAGACCCCGATCGGCCGTCACCCGGTGGGTGCTGGCCGCGTCGTAGGCCGGGGTCCGGTCAAGGAGCAACCGGGCCAGCGCGGCCGCCCGATCGGTGTCCTCCCCCAGCAGCGGCCGACTCCGATCTGCGCCCACCCGGGCCGCCAGCACCTGCGGATCGGCCTGCAGCCACACCACCGCGGCCCCGGTGCTGCGCAGCAGGTCCCGGTTGGTCTGGGCCAAAACCACGCCACCACCAGCACCGATGACGGGATGATCACGGAGGCTGAGCAACCGGGCCAGCACCTGCGTCTCCAACGCCCGGAACGTGGCCTCGCCCTGCTCAGCGAAAATCTGAGCGATGGGGCAACCGGCCACCTGCTCCAACTCGGTGTCCGCATCGATGTACGGGCGGTCCATCCGGCGAGCCACCAGCGGCCCAACGGTGGACTTGCCCGATCCCATGAGGCCCACCAGCACCACCGGCGCCATGCGCCCTCCTCAATCCAAACACCGACGCTCACCCCGGGTTGGTACCGCGTCCGGGCCCTGCTGACCGCGGTCGGCAAGCAGTGGCGCCAGCGTAGTGAACGCTCAGCGAACCGCCCGGCTCAACTCGCCCCGGACCGGACCCGCTCAGGCCCCGACCACCCGGCGCGACAGCAGCACCACCACCATCGCCCCCGCCGCCAACGCCGGACCAAACGGGTAGGCCGCGCTCCGGCGCCGCAGGATCAAGAGCACGACGCCCTGCAGGGTGCCCAGCAGGCTGGCGACAAAGAAGGCCAGCAGAACCAACCGCACGGAGTCCGCCGGTTCGGGCGCCACCCAGCCCACCGCCAATCCCAACGTCACCCCTAACTTCACATCACCCCGCCCCAGCCCGGCCGGGGAGAGCAGGTGGCCCAGCCCGAGCGCACCCCAGAACAACAGCGCGCCCAACGCCAGGCTGATCAGGCGCCGGCTGTCCCCGCTCACCAGCGCCACCGTCGCGCCCAAGGTCGCACCGATGGCCATGGCCGGGTATGTGATGCGGTCCGGCAGCCGATAGTGCTCCACG
>JBJXFH010000114.1:0-14836 GCA_046155365.1 Acidimicrobiales bacterium
TCCTGGAACTGTGCGGTGCTGAAGTACGGGGTTTTGCCGAACTCGGTCATGTTGGCCAGCAGCGGCACGTCGGGCAGGGCCGCGGCGAAGGCCCGGAACTCCGCCTCGGTGGTCAAGGCCTCGGCGAAGATCACATCGGCGCCGGCTTCGCAGTACCGGCCGGCCCGGTCAATGGCGGCGGCCACGCCCTCGGTGGCGGCGGCGTCGGTTCGGGCCATGATGACGAAGGACGGGTCCCGCCGGGCGTCAGTGGCGGCGGCCACCTTGCCCACCATCTCCTGCACGGTGACGATGCGTTTGCCGTCGAGGTGGCCGCACCGCTTGGGGCTCTCCTGATCCTCGAGGTGGATGCCGGCCACGCCCACCCGCTCGTAGGCCCGAACCGTGCGCACCACGTTGACGGCGTTGCCGAACCCGGTGTCGGCGTCACAGAACACCGGCACCTCCACCACATCCACCATGCGCCCGGCGTTCTGGGTGAACTCCTCCAGCGTGCCCAGCGCGATATCGGGCAGACCGAGATGGGCGTTCACTGTCCCGGCACCGGTCATGTACACCGCAGGGAAACCGGCGGCGGCCATGATCCGAGCGGTGATGGCGTCATAGGCCCCCGGCGCCACCAGGATCTCGGGCCGGGCGATGAGCTCCCGCAACCGGGCACCGGGGCTGGCGCTGGCGCTCACAGGTGGGCCGTTCCGCTGAGCAGGCGCCGGGCGGTGCGGACCACGCCGGCGGAGCGCACCTGATCCCCCTCCACGCGCACGGTGGCCTCCACCGCGCCTTTGGGATGGCAGATGCGGACCACGTCACCGGATCCGGCACCGGCACCCGCACCGGTATCCGCACCGACCTGTCCCGGCGACGGCGGACGACACAGTTGGTGCACCACGGTCCCGGCCAGGCGGGCGGCGGCGGCGGTGCACAGCGCCCCGGTCATGGGCAGGGCATGGTGGACCCGGCCCATGGAGGTGGCCTGCACCCGCAGATCCCGGCCCTCGCTGAGCAGCACCATGCGGGGTATGGCCAGGCTGTCTACCCCGATCCGACGGCCGGCCTCGGTCCGCATCGCTTCCAGTTCGGCCAGCAACGACGGTCTGGTGTTCAGCTCGGCGGGAAGCTCGTCACCACGCAAACCCAGCGATGAGGACCGTACGAAGAGGTATGGACTGGCCACGTCCACCAGGGACACCTCGTGGCCACCCAACAACTCCGTCCGCTCCCCGGTGGGAAACAGTGCGCCGGTGACCGATCCCGCGGGGTCCAGGTATTCCGTCACCAGCGGCGCGCCCGAACCCGGCACCCCGTCAATGACGGTATCGCCCATCCACGCCGCCCGGCCGCTGTGCACCGCCACCGTGGCCTGCACCACCACGTTGGTGTTGAGGTTGCGCATCCGCAAGGTGGTGTACGGCTCCGTCACCGCCACCAATGCCTCGTCCACGGCGTAGTGGGCCACCGCGGCCGTGAGGTTGCCGCAGTTGCCGGTGTAATCAACCACCGCGGCATCGATGGCGACCTGGGCGAAGAGGTAGTCCACATCCGCCGTCCCCGGATCCGCCGCCGGGCCTACCGCCATCACCTTTGATGTGGAGCTATGGCTGCCGCCGAGGCCGTCGAGTTGCATGGGGTCGGGGCTGCCCATCAGTCGCAATAGCAGACCATCCCGTATGGTACGGTCCGGGGGCAGGTCGGTCATGCGCAGGAACACCCCCTTGGAAGTGCCGCCTCGCATGAGCACCACCGGCAAGTTGACCCACCCCGGAACCGCGGCCATGGCCGGGACCTCAACCATGCCCGCCCACCTCAACCATGCCCGCCGGTATCCCCACCCGAACCGGCAGACCCACCCGAACCGGCAGACCCGGCAGCATGGTCCCGGCGGCGGACGCGTTGGGCCGCTTCCCGCCCGGCGATGCGCCCGAACGTGGCGCCACGCATCAGGCCCGAACCGGCGGCGTAATTGTGGAAGAAGAACCCGCCGGCGATCTCCCCGGTGGCGTAGAGGCCGTCCATCACCCCGCCCACATTGTCAATGACCTGGGCGCTGCTGTCGATGTGCAACCCGCCGTAGGTGAACGTGATCCCGCAGGTGACGGCGTAGGCCACATAGGGCGGGCGGTCCAGCGGCAGGCCCCAGTTGGACTTGGGCGGTTGGCCGGGAGCGGAGGTGCGCAAACCGTCCTTACTGAACGGATCGAACCCGGCCCGGTCGGCGCAGGCGGCGTTGAACTCGGCCACCGTGGCCCGCAGCCCATCCGCGGCGATGCCCAACTTGGCGGCGAGGTCATCGAGGGTGTCCGCCTCCACCGGGATACCGGTGGCGTAGCGGGGTTCGAGGAGATGCGCCGTCTGCTGGTCAAAAATCTGCCAACCCCGGGCGCCTTGTTGGGCTCGGATGGCCCACCCGGTCTTGGCGTAGGTCAGCCACACCTCGTCCTCGCCCTCGTCCACGAAACGTTGCCCGTCGCGGTCCACCAGCAGGCAGTACGGGTACGAATAGCGGCTCATGCGGTCCGTCAGGGACAGCTCGCCCACGTCGGGGGCGTGGGCGTCGAGGGGAGATGCATGGGCCCCACCCCAATGGCCCGCCGGTGCCGCGCCGGCAGCCAACGCCGCCATCAGCACCGCCCCCTGGTTGAAGCGGGTGCCGCGCACCTTGACCAGATCCCAGCCGGTGCCCAGGTAGCGCAACCGCAGCTCGGGGTTGGACTCGAAACCACCGCATCCCAGCACCACCGCCGGCGCCCGCAGCTCCTCGAACCCGTCCTCGGTGCGGACCTGCACCCCCACGCAGCGGGAGCCGGCCATCAGCAGTTGCTGCACCGGGGCGTTGTATCGGACCTCGATCCCGGCCGCCTCCACGGCGTTGAACAGGTCATACATGAGACCGATGCCCTCATTGGTGGCCCGCACCGCACCGCCCGGCGGCACCGCGTAACGCTCCCCCGGTGGCAGTTTGGCCGGGTCGAACAGCTTGTCGACCACCAGCTCCCAGCGCACGCCGTAGCCCTGCATCCAGGCCATGGTGTCGTAGGAGCTGTCAATCAGGGTGTTGATCAGCGCCTGATCGGAACGGCCCTGGCACACCAGGTCGATGTCATCTTTGAACCGCTGCGGCTCGTAGGGAGCAATGGTGACCCGGTCCACCCACTTGGCGCCCTCCTCGGTCAGCAGCGGCTGCAGGTGCTCCAGCCCGCTGTGCGCGAAACGGAAAATGCCGCCGGAGAAACGACTGTTGCCGCCGCGAAGGTCCTTGGGGGCGGCTTCGAGCACCACCACCGTGGCCCCCTGCTCGCGGGCGGACAGCGCCGCCACCAGGGCCGCGTTGCCCGCCCCGACCACAATCACATCCGCGGCTACATCGGCGGTCGTTCTCACATCGGTGCTCACATCAGACGTCACGGTCGGCTCCCCGCTGGTGGTCCATTCCCCGGCACGCTAATGCTGGGCGCCCCGGTGCGTTCCAACCTGGGCCGGACCGTCAGCGCGGACGGTGGCCCCGGTAACGTCGCCGGCCATGGCTCCGGCTGCGCAACGTCCGAACCAGCGCCTCGCGGTTTCGCCGTCAGCTCCAATCGGCCGAATCGATGTCGAATCGGTGAGTCGGCTGGTCTTCGAGGACGGTTCGCCGGTGCGGGCCGCCTCAGCCCTGGACCGCCTCGGGGACGGCGGGCTGGTGGCCCAGGACGACGCCAACTTCGCCGCCTGGCAGCGCAACGGCTCGATCACCCCGCTGCGGATCTTCCCCCCGGTGGAGGGCCGGGATCATTTCAGCGAGGCCGACGGTACCAAGCACCTCAAGGCCGACCTGGAGGCGAGATGGGGCTCACCTGGCGTTCGTGAACCCCGCCACTCGCGGGCTCAGACCTAACGTGGCGAGAGGTTTGCGCCCGCGAGTGTGTTCGAGTCAGAACCGCAATGGCAGGGTGCGGGGACCACGGACCTGACCGCCGGCGAAAGTGACCTCGCCCTCGGGATCAAGCTCGAACTCGGGCAGCCCGGCCAACCATTCCTCGATGGCGACCTTCATCTCCATGCGGGCCAGGTTGGAGCCGGCGCAGCGGTGCACGCCCACCCCGAACGCCACGTGCCGGTTGACGGCCCGGTCGATGATGACCTCATCGGCCCGCTCGAAGTGCTGCGGGTCCCGATTGGCGGCGGGGAAGGCCAGCAGCACCTTGTCCCCGGTGTGGATGGTGCGCCCACCCAACTCCACATCGGTGGTGGCCACCCGGGCCATGGTGACCGGCCCATACGCCCGCAGGAATTCCTCCACGGCCCGATCGAGCAGGTCCGGTTCCGCCACCAACCGCCGCCGATCCTCGGGGTGGGTGGCCAAGTGAAGGATGGCCGAACCAATGGAGGACCAAGTGGTGTCGATCCCCGCGACCAGCAGCAAGGTGAGGGTGCCCACGATGTGCCCGTCACGCAGGGGCTCGCCGTCCACCCGCTGATCCAACAAGAAGCTGGTGATGTCCTCACGACGTTGCTGCTTGCGATCTTCCAGCAGACCAAAGAAATAGGTCAGCATCTCCTTGCGGGCGCTGAGCCGACGCTCGGGATCAGTGGGCCCGTTCTCGAGCACCGCCCGGGTCCACTCCACGAAGATGTCCACGTGATCCCGGGGCACCCCGATGATCTCGGCGATGATACGGGGCGGTATCTGCTGGGCATACTCCATGGCCGCGTCCACCTTGCTGCGCCCGGGGGCGGTGATGGTGGCCATCAGTTCCTGGCACAAGGCCCGGGTGATCTTTTCGTAGTTGTCCACCGCCCGGGGCGAGAAGTACGGCAGGATCAGCCGCCGTTGCCAGGTGTGATCGGGCGGGTCCGAGGTGATGGGCGGGGATGCCGGCTGACGTTCCAGACCCTCGAAGGGCAACACCCCCACCTCCCGGGACGAGAACCGTTCGGTGTCATGGGCCACCGCCACGATGTCCTCATAGCGCACCGGCATCCAGGACCCACCCCACCGCTCGGTATGGGCCACCGCGCCGGCCTGGCGCATGGCGGTATACATCGGCGCCGGATCGGCGGTGAAGGCCGGGTCCAGCACGTCGAAGTCCTCGGACCAATCGGCCACCGCCGGACGTTGCGAAACGGTCATGGCTTCATCCCTTCACGCCCCTGATGTGTTGTCAGACTAGCGATGCGCTGGCCGTTCGCTTCTTCCGATGCCGGTGATCCGGCCACGCCCGGAGCGGGACGTTGTCGCACCAGGGCCACGCCGATCACCGCCAGCGCCGCGCCGAACGCCGCCACCAGCCCGAATCGCTCGTCGAAGAGCAGGTAGGCCTCCACGGCGGTGAGGGGCGGCACCAGGTACAGCAAGCTGGACACACTCGAGGCGCTGTTGGTGCGGATCAACCACAGCAGCAGCAAGATGGCCCCCAACGACAGCACCAACACCATCCAGCCCAGGGCGAACAGCAACCGTGGGGTCCAGCGCAACGGTTCGCCGCGCTCGAAGGCTAACGCCACCACCACGAAGGCCACCAACGCCGCCCCGTACTGCACCGCGGTCCCACTGAGCAACGCGATGGCGCCACCGTGGCGTTTGTGATGGATGGTCCCGGCAGTGGCCGCGACCAACGCCACCACCGTGGCCACCAATCCCCACGGGTTGAGGCGCGCATCGCCGCTGACGGTGAGCTTCTCACCCACCGCCAGGGACACCCCGGCGAAACCCAGCACCAACCCCACCCACTGGCGGCGGGTCACCCGCTCATTCAGATAGCGGCCGGCCAGGACCGAGGTCAGCACCGGTTGGATGTTGACGATCACCGCGCTGAGCCCCGCCGGCACCCCCAGCGAGATACCCAGGAACACCCCGCCCAGATACCCGCCGTGCAACAACAACCCGGTGATGGCCGAACGGCGCAGGGGCTCACCCCGGGGAAAGGCGGTGCGGGTCGCCTTCGCCGCCACGCCGAGCAGGGCCCCGGCCAGCGCCATGCGGATGGCCAGCAGCGTGAACGGCGGGGCGTCGGGCAATCCGTAGCGGGCGCCGACGTACCCGGTGGACCACAAGAACACGAAGATCAGCGGCGCGGCCACGCCGAGGACCCGGGTTCGGGTCACGCCGGTTCGACGTTCGCCGGGCTCGGGGTGTCAAAGGGGGCCGATCCAGGTGACTCAGCCAAACTCGGGCCGATGTCGGTGCCGGTGCGGGTATCGGTTTGTTCCGGCTCCCCACCGGCGAAGTTCAGTTGGCGCCACGCTTCATAGACCACCACGGCCACGGCATTGGCCAAATTGAGGCTGCGATTACCGGGGCGCATCGGCAACCGAAGTCTGGCCTCGGGGGCGAACTGTGCCAGCACCTCGGGGGCCAGGCCGGACCGTTCGGCGCCGAACACCACTACGTCGCCCAGCGCGAAGCGAACCTCGTCGTAGCGCCGTTGGCCCCGGGCCGAAAGGGCAAAACAGCGGGCCGTGCCCAGGGCACCGGGCGGGGGCAGCGCATCCATCAAACGGGTGTGCACGTGCACCGGGGCCAGCTCGTGGTAATCCAGCCCCGCTCGCTTGAGGCCCCGATGCTCAAGGCTGAAACCCAACGGTTCCACCAGGTGCAAGGTGGCGCCCACGTTGGCGCACAGCCGGATGATGTTGCCGGTGTTGGTGGCGATCTCCGGAGCGTTGAGCACCACATGCAACATCGCCGCTCACGCTACCGAGCGGGCCGCCGCCACTTCGCCGGTTCACCACGTTGACGGGCTCGGCCTCACGGTCCATTTCATGTATTTACACTCCGACCGCCGACACGGGGGGACGGTCCGTCACCGCATCTTCACCATCGGACCCAACCGAGCGCCTACGGTTACCGCCGCATTCTTTGGAGGAACACGCTCATGCCTGACAGCGGTTGGTACCCCGACCCCAGTAGCACCGACTCGGAGCGCTACTGGGACGGCAACGCCTGGACCACTTCAACCCGACCGATCCAGCAGCAGGGGACCCCACCTGCGCCGACGTACCAGCCGAGCTACGAGCAGCCCGCAGCCCCACCAGCAGGGTCCGAGCAGCCGGGCTACGCGCAGCCCAACTACGGGCAGCCCAACTACGGGCAGCCGGCCTATGGGCAGCCCGCCGGGGACCAGCCCGCATACGGGCAGCCGGCCAGCGAACAGCCCAACTACGGGCAGCCGGCGTACGGGGGGACGACACCATCCCAGTTCGGCGGCTACCAGCAGCCCGGGTATCAGGGCGCGCCGGCCTACCAGCCAGCCGGGCAGTACCTGCCGTACGGTTCGACGGCGCCGACCGGGGGCGTGGGCGCCGAATGGGGCCGGCGGGCCGGGGCGTACCTCATCGATTGGGGAATCGGCGTGGCCATCCTCGTGGTCGGGTTCATTCTCGGGGCCATCATCGGCGGCGTCGGCGGGGATGCCGGCGGGGTCATCGCGCTGCTGACCTTCATCGTGACCTACGGCGGGGTCATCGGGTTTTCGATCTGGAACCAGTGGATCCGCCAAGGCAAGACCGGTCAGACCATCGGAAAATCGAAGGTGGGGCTGAAGTTGGTCAACGACGAGACCGGCCAACCCCCCGGTATCGGGGGGGCCATCGTTCGCTACCTCGTGGCCTCTGTGCTGAGCAGCGTGACCTGCGGGATCTTCGGTGTGGTGGACGTGCTGTCACCGTTGTGGGACCCACGCAACCAGCGACTCACGGACAAGTGGTTGAAGCTGATGGTCTACGACGTGCCGAAGTCTTGAAGCCGGTTCCGGCGCCGATGTCCTGACCGGCACGTTCGCGGTAGGCTGACCGATGGTTCGGCGTCTGAGCTGCTCGGGCGTCGACGGGGGATCGTCACTGCTCAGGGGGACTGCCAATGACCACGACCACCACACCGGTGGCGGATCGCATCGTGTCGGCCGATTCGCACATCACCGAGCCGCCGAACTGCTACATCGATTACATCGATCCGGCTTACCGCGACCAGGCGCCGCATATCGTCACCAGCGAATCCAAGGGTGACCTGTTCATCATCCCGGGCATGAAGCCCATCGCCGTGGGGCCACTGTCCGCCGCCGGCATCCCCACCGATCAGCTCAAGGTGAGCGGCCGCCGCTTCGAGGACCTGCACCGCTCCGGCTGGGATCCCACCGCCCGGGCCGCGGATCAAGCTCGGGACGGCATCACCGGGGAGATCATCTACCCCTCGGTGGGGATGCTGATCTGCAACCACAAGGACATCCTGTACAAGCAAGCGTGCATGGATGCCTACAACCGTTGGATCTCCGAGTTCTGCGCCGCGGACCCCGACCGGCTGTACGGGTTGGGACAGAGCGCGCTGTTGAGCGTGGAGAAGGGCATCGACGATCTGGTGGCCATGAAGGACATGGGCCTCAAGGGGATCATGATGCCGGGCTTCCCCGGTGACGCCTATAACGGCAATACCCCCGATTACGACGATCCGTATTGGGAGCCGTTCTATCGAGCGTCCGTTGAGCTGCGCATGCCGATCAGCTTTCACATTCTCACCATGGGCGCCCAACGCCATCGAGGCCCCAAGATCGCCAGCTTCATGTCCATCATCCGGGGCAACCAGGACGTGATCGGCATGTTCGTGCTGGGCGGGGTGTTCGAGCGGGTGCCGGAGCTGAAGGTGGTGTGCTCCGAAGCCGACGCCGGTTGGATTCCCCACTTCATGTATCGCATGGACCACGCGGTGAACCGTGAGGGCGGCATCATGGGTTACCGGCGCATGTCCAAGATGCCCTCCGAGTACTGCTTGGACAACGTGCGGCTCACGTTCCAAGACGACTGGGTGGCGTTCCGTATGTGCCGCCTGGATGACACCCCGATGCACAAGATGTTGACCTGGGCTAACGATTTCCCCCATCTGGATTCCACCTGGCCCGACAGCCAGGCGCTGTTGGGCGAGCACACCGCCCAGCTTTCCGATGAGGAGCTGCGGGCCATTCTCCACGACAACCTGGCCGACCTCTACGACCTGCCCACCTCCCCCCGCCCGTCCGCGGCCTGAAAAAAGGAAACCATACCGTATGGCATATGACCTAAAGATCACCGGTGGCACCATCGTGGATGGCACCAAGGCCCCCCGCTTCGTCGGCGACGTGGGCATCAAGGACGGCAAGGTGGTGGCGTTGGGCCGGGCCCCGGAGGACGCGGTACGCACCGTGGACGCCGCCGGCAAGGTGGTCACCCCCGGGTTCGTGGACATCCACACCCACTACGACGCGCAAATCATCTGGGATCAGTTGGTGAGCTGCTCGCCGTGGCACGGGGTCACCACCGTGGTCATGGGCAACTGCGGGTTCTCCGTGGCCCCCACCCGGCCCATGCACCGGGATCTGATCATGCGTACCCTCGAGAATGTCGAGGGGATGAGCGTGGCCGCCCTCAAGGCCGGGCTGTCCATGGAATGGCCCTTCGAGACCTTCCCCGAGTACCTCGACGTGCTGGAGTCCCGGGGCTGCGCGGTCAACGTGGCCGCGTTGCTGGGTCACACCGCGCTGCGCATGTACGTGATGGGTGAAGAGTCCGTCGAACGTGAAGCCACCCCGGAGGAGATCGCCGCTCAGAAGGCCATCCTGCGTGAGGGCCTGGAAGCGGGGGCATTGGGGTTCGCCACCTCCAAGGCCAACACCCACGTGGGCTATGACGGCAAGCCCGTACCGTCCCGTATTGCCAACATCGAGGAGATCTACGCCATCGCCGCGGCGCTCGGTGAGGTCGACAACGCCGTCATGCAGGCCACCATCGGTCGCGGTCTGTCACACAACGAGTTCGCCCACATCGCGGAGATGACCGGCAAGACCGTGAGCTGGACGGCGCTGCTGTCGGGTCAACCCAAGCAGGACTACCGGGTGGAACTGGCCCGGGCCGCAGAGATCCAGGCCCGCGGGCTCAACGTGTTCCCGCAGGTGGCGGTGCAGCCGGTGCAGTTCGAGATGAACTGGAAGGCGCCGTTCATCTACGAGGCGCTGAGCTGCTTCAAGCCGGTCTCCGCGGCGGATCTTGACGGTCGCAAGGCGCTCTATGCCGATGCGGACTGGCGGGCCCGGTTCAAGGAGAAGGCCGGCCCCGGCGGGATCATCTTCGATCGTTGGGCCCGCACCACGGTCTCCTATTACCCCACCGACACCTCCTTCGAGGGTGCCAACGTGCAGCAGCTGGCTGACGAGTTGGGCAAGGACCCCGTCGATCTGATGATGGACATGGCGTTGGATGCCGAGCTCGATATGCGCATCACCCAAGACGTCATCAACTACAACCCCGATGACATTCAGGCGTTGTTGTCCGATCCCACCACCGTGATCGGCCTGTCTGACGCCGGAGCCCACGCCAGCCAGCTGTGCGACGCCAAATACTCCACCGAGTTCCTCTCCACGTTCATCCGTGAGCGTGAAGCATTCTCCCTGGAGGAAGGCGTGCACATGCTGACCCAACGCCCGGCCCAGGTGTTCGGCATCACCGACCGGGGCACGCTTGAGGTGGGCAAGCCCGCCGACGTGGTGGTGTTCGACGCCGCCCAGGTGGGCCATCTCGGCAAGGAACGGGTGTATGACCTGCCCGGCGGCGCCGACCGCATCATCAGCCAGGCCAAGGGCATCAACGCCGTGGTGGTCAACGGCACCGTCATCCGCCAAGACGGTGTGGATCAAGTCTCCCCTGGCGCCGGTTTGCCCGGTGCGTTGTTGCGTCACGGTCACGCATAGCCGATTGGTTCATTGGTTCGTTGGTTCAGGCGGGCCCTCGCTGCTTCGGCGGCGGGGGCCCGTTGTACATTTTCGGCCACTTTCAAATCGGGAGCGTGGCTAGAGTTGGCGGATGCGCTCGGTGACCCGCAGCAAGGACGACAAGGCGTTCGATCGTCTGGTCCAACGTGGTCCTAACTACGACTACGAGCTGGGGGATCGCTACGTCGTGGCACCCATGGTGGGTAGACCCCACGCCGCACTCCAAGCCAGCATCATCGCCATTCTGCTCTCCCATTTCGGCGCTGACCGGGTGACCGCGCCGACCAACCTTGGGGTGCTCGGTCGGAAGGGCCGCCGTTGGTATGTGGTACCCGACGTAGTGGTGTTTCCCTCGGGCGCCGACTCCGATGACCGGGCCTCCCTACACGCGGTGCTGGCCATCGAGATCTGCTCGCCCAATGAGGATCCGGCCAAGAAGTTGGCCGACTATCGCACGGTCATGGAACGCAGCGGCCTGGTGGTGGAAGAGGTCTGGTACGTGAACGGCGCCGAACTCACCGTGCACCCCGGTGCCGCCCACGTGCCCGGTGACAGCGCTCACCCCGCTGCGCTCGCCGCGATCCGCCTGGCGGTGACCAACTTCGCCGCCGGTCGCCAGGGGTAAACCCGGCGGCTCAGGCTTTGGTGAGCGAGCCGTCTTCCAGCATGGCGTCCACCTGGCGGGTCAGCACCTTGATCATGCGGGGATGGGTGAGCACCCAGAACGTGTCGCGCTGCACCGCGTCGAGCACCAGGTTGCCGACCTCGTCGGGGTCCATGCCCTGCTCCAACATGGACTGGATGTTGGCGCCGGCCCGGCTGGCCGGTGCGCTCCCCTCAGCGTCGGGCTGGCGGGGAGGGCGGGCTGCGCCGGTGTCGGCCTTGGGCGGGCGATACTCCACGGAATGGCGGCTGATGTTGGTATTGATGGGGCCGGGACACAGCACAGAAGCCCGCACCGGGCTCTTGCGGCCCCGCAGATCGCGCTCCAACGTGGTCATGAGCGCGGTGACCCCGTGCTTGGCCACGTTGTACGCCCCCATCATGCCACCGGCCCAAAGCCCCGCCAGGGAGGAGGTGGAGTTGATGTGACCCTCGCCCTGGGCCTCCATCAACGGCAGGAACACCTTGACGCCGTAGATGGGGCCCCACAGGTCCACGTCGATCATCCAACGCCAGTCATCGAGGTTGAGCTTGTGGGTGGGGGTGGGGATGCCAATCCCGGCGTTGTTGCACAACACGTGCGCCGCCCCGAAACGGTCGATGGTGGCCTGGGCCAGGGCCTCGATCTCCTCCAGCTTGGAGACATCGGTTTTGCGGGTGGCCACCTGGGTGCCGCCGGCGGACAGTTCCTCCGCGGTGGCGTCGAGCATCCCCTGGTCCAGATCGGCCAGCATGACGGACATGCCGGCCCCGGCGAAGGCCCGGGCCATACCCCGCCCAATCCCGCTCGCTCCCCCGGTAACCACCGCGACCTTGCCCTGTGTTTCCATGGGTTGGCAGCGTAGTTGGTGGTCCAGCGCGGCGATGGGGGTCGATTTCCGCGAAAGCTGCACCGTCACAAGCCGGTCGAGTTGATCGCGTGACGCAACGATGCTGGTCAGCGCCAAGCCGAGTCCGTAGGCCGCCGTCTTACTGTGCAGTTTTCGCGGCCGGTGCCCCGATCAGCCCAGCAGGACCACACCCCGGTTGCCGTCCACGGTGATGGTCATACCATTCCGAATGGTACGGGTGCCGACCTGGGTGCCGACCACGGCCGGCAAGCCGAACTCCCGGGCCACGATGGCGCAGTGGCTCATGACCCCGCCGGTGTCGGACACCACCGCCGCCGCCAGGGCGAACAACGGCACCCACGGCGGCAGGGTCATCTCGCAGACCATGATGTCGCCCTCGTTGAGCGTGGAGGCCTCGGCCAGGCTGCGCACCACCCGGGCGGTGCCGGTGACGATCCCCGGCGAGGCGGCCAGACCAGTCAGTATGTCAGGGTCTGCGGGGCGGCCCTCCGCCGGTGGACGGCGCCCGGCCAGGCGCACGGCGATGGCCTCAAACAACGGATCGACCGGGCCGGGCGCCGGCGGTGGTGGCGTACCCAGCACCCTCGGCGGGTCGGCCTGCGCCGCGGCCTGCACGCTGCGCCGGCGGGCCACAGATGCACTCCGCCAGTCCCCGCCGTGAGCCAGTGCCAGGGCAACCTCCTCCCGCAGCAGGAAGAAGACGTCGGAGGGTTCGGCCAAACAGCCGTCGGCCACCAGTGCTTCGCCGACCTGCAGCAGGAAGCGCCGGACGTTGACCACCCCGCTCTGGTCAATCCAAAAGGCGTGGTCCTCGGTCAGCGGAAGGTTGTAGCTGGCCGCTTCGTAGTACCGCTCGAAGGTGGCCAGCGTGTCGGGGTCTTCTGCCAGGTGGTCCCGGGCCGCGGCCAGCAATGCTGCACGTCGGGCCACCGCCGCGTGGAAGGACCGGGCCGGATCATGGTCATCATCGACACCGATGTAGCCCCGCAGCCCGTCGAGGGGAATGGTGGGGTCTTCCCGCCAGGTCACGTCGGCCACGTCGTAGACCGCGTCGCTGCGCCAACCGAACTCGTCGAGGTACGCCTCGAACGCGTGGAGGAACCGCCCGAAAACGACCGAGGCATCGTCCGCCCGCAGTGCCGCCAGGACCTCGGCGTTGTCGCGTTCGGCGAAAAGCCGTTGCAGTAACGGCTCCGCACGAACCATACGGCTGAGGGTCCACAGCTGATGGCTGGTGTCCACCGAACGGGTCACGAAACCCTGCAACAGCTGATACGCCTCGGTGCTGTCCTCGGGCTCAAAGCGCTCCGTGTAGAAATCAGCGAAACGAGCGGCGGCCACCACCGAAAAGTTGATTCTCCCGTGAATGGTCCATTGATCGATCATGTGGAGCCGCTGGCGTTCGAGCTCTTCGATCAACTCGGCATTGGTGAGCTGCCGATAGTCGGCGCGGCGATCCTGCAACACCCGCTCGATCAGCGCCGGCTTCCACTGCTGCTCCCACCTGGGACCCACCTCGTCCAAGATCGTGTCGAGGTGTTGGTAACGCTCGGCCCGCACCTGCAGCTCGGCGGGATCGCGCAGCGGCCGCATGGCGGAAAACAGGTAGTGCCCAATAGCCCGGGTGTGCATCACCAACGGCGCACCGTATTCCTGGTGGGCCCGGTTGAAGCCGATGGCCATGGTGTCGGTGATGAACTGCACCGCCAACGGCGAGATCGGCCGGGGGGCGTGGATGCGGTCCTGCGCCCAGAACCCGTCCACTGTCACATCAGGGAAGCCCACATCCGGAAAGCCCACATCCGGGAAGCCCACATCAGAGGAAACCGGGCCATCCGTGGTGGTCGGCGCAGTGGTCATCGGCCGACCCTAGCCAGTGGCCGGGCAGTGGCGCCGGAGCATCGGGCCGGGGATTCGGTAGGGTCCGGCGCATGGGATCGGCGCACGGGCTACAGACAAACGTGGTGGGAACCAGCGGGCGGGGTGACCGTGTGCTGCTGTTGATCCACGGGTACGGCGCTGACGAGTTCGACCTGGCCGGCCTGGCGCCGATGCTGGACCCCACCGGGCAGTGCTTCACGGTATGCCCGCGCGGACCGATCGAGCTGGATTTCGGTGGCGCCGGTTGGTATCAGCGCTCCGAGGACGGCGTCATAGACCCCGCCAGTCTGACCAGCTCGGTGGCCGCGCTCGATCAGTTACTGGACGAGTTGTGCCAGCAGCGTTCCAGCTCCCGGTCATCGGCGGTGCTGATCGGCTTTTCCCAGGGTGGGGCCATGGCGTTGGCGGTGGCGCTGGGTGCGTCCAACACCGCTCGTCCGGCGGGGGTGGCCTGCTTGTCGGGCATGCTGCAGACCCCGCCCGGGATGGCCTACCTGTGGGAGGACCCGGCCTGGTCGGGCCCCGCAGGTGCAGCTTCGTCCGTGCCCGCGGTGTACGTGCAGCACGGCGTCCATGATCCAATGGTGAACATCGAGCGGGGCCGGCACACCCGTTCGGTGTTGCGCAGCCACGGCATCGAGCCCGAGTACCACGAGTACCCCATGGGCCACGAGATCCGCCCCGAGTCCATCATGGATCTGCGGGTGTGGCTGGATCGGGTGCTCAGCGCCA
>JBJXFH010000159.1:0-29019 GCA_046155365.1 Acidimicrobiales bacterium
ACCGATCAGCGCACCGGCTCGAGCTCGCCCGATGGGGGGAGGCGCCCCCAGGCGCCATGGGGGGGCGCAGCCCCCCCTTTCAAGATCCCGCCCCAACCGAGCGCCGCCAGGGAGGCGCCAGCCGACCGATCAGCGCACCGGCTCGAGGTCGCCCGATGGGAGGAGGCGCCCCCAGGCGCCGTGGGGGGGCGCA
The DNA here is from genome assembly GCA_046155365.1 of Acidimicrobiales bacterium. GTDB lineage: Bacteria > Actinomycetota > Acidimicrobiia > Acidimicrobiales > CAIXPF01 > CAIXPF01. The sequence continues at coordinate 194 of JBJXFH010000159.1, forward strand.
GCCCGCCCTTTCAAGATCCCGGGCCCTTGGCCTGGTACTCCCGGTGGTGACAGTGCCACGACCAGCGGTCGGGAAGGCGTGCGCACGACCCCCGTTCATGGTGGCGGGGTACGTCCGCTTGGCGCTGTTCAGCGACGGGCGCGGTTCGAGACAGTTGCTTCGTCCCGGACGGGGGGGATTAGGGCGAGGGTCGTGCTGCCGAACTACCCGTGCCGTTCGAGGACGCCCTCAGGCGCGTGCTGCGGCATGGTCGGCGAGCCAGACCACGCGGTCGGGGGGGAGGTGGTGGCCGGGGACGTCGTGGCCGTGACGGACGGCGTTGAGGGCGTCGGCGACCGACGCGCCCACGGCGGTGATGAGGATGCAGCCGGCGCGGGCGATGACGTCGGGGTGCAGGCAGAACCGGTCAGGGCGCACACGATCGAGGGGGTCGCGTAGCTGCACCACGGGCGTCGACCCGACCGGTCCGAAAGGGGCGCGGGGGAAGATGGAGCTCAGCCGGCCGTCGGGGCCGAGATCGAGGTGGATCAAGTCCAGGGATCGGGCGGCCACGGTGTTGGCCACCTCATCGCGGGAGTGCTGGTCACGCAGGGTATGGACCCGGTGAGCGGCGCCCACCCGGTCCAGCAGCATGGCCCGCACCAGCCGCTCGTGGCTGTCCACGTGGTCCGCTTCCACGGCGCATTCGTCCACCAGGAACAGCTCGACCTGCCACCAGTCGATCTGGGTCTCACCGTGGGTGGACAGCCGCTCGTAGCATTCTGCGGCCACTGGTCCGCCGGTCAAGGCCAACCCGAATCGCTCACCCGGGCGGCAGTGGAACGCTTCCACGACGCGTTCGGCGAACTCCGCGGCCACGTCGGACACCACCGCCAGCTGCAATCGGGAGCTGAGGGCGGCGGTGCTCGCCGATGCTGGTGGGGGCTGGTCGTTCATGACCGTGGGGGCGGACCCGCCTGACCCGCATGAGCGCTGCGCTCGGCCCGTCCGGCGAGGGTGGCCAGCACCTCATCGAAGGAGGCGCTGAAGGAGGCCACGCCGTCAGCTTCGAGCTTGTCGGTTACCTCGTCCAACTTGATGCCCAGCCCGGCCAGGCGGTCCAGCAGTGCCTCGGCGGCAGGGACGGTGCCCGCGCTGTCCACTTGGCGGTCCACCGAACCGTGGTCCTCGAAGGCCTCCAGCGTGGCCTCGGGCATGGTGTTGACGGTGTCCGGTCCCACCAACTGGTCCACGTACAGGGTGTCGGGATAGGCCGGGTTCTTGGTGCCGGTGGACGCCCACAACGGCCGCTGCACGCTGGCCCCCCGAGCAGCCAGGGCCGCCCAGCGTTCGCCCCGGAAGGTTTCGGTGAATGCCTGATACGCCAGTCGGGCGTTGGCCACCGCGGCCTGCCCGGCCAGCGTTGCCGACTCTGGGCTGCCGATGACGGAAAGGCGCTTGTCGATCTCAGCGTCCACCCGGGACACGAAGAACGACGCCACCGAGGAGATGGCCGATAGGTCCCCGCCGTGGGCTTCGAGGCCTTGCAGGTAGGCCTCCATCACCTCGCGGTAGCGCTGGAGGGAGAAGATGAGGGTGACGTTGACGCTGACGCCCTCAGCGATGAGCTGGCGGATGGCACTGACCCCCGCCACCGTGGCCGGCACCTTGATCAGCAGGTTGGCCCGGTTGATGCGGGCCCACAGGTCCTTACCGGCGGCCACGGTGGCGTCGCGGTCATGGGCCAGGCGGGGATCCACCTCCACTGACACGAACCCATCGGTCCCGCCGGAGGCCTGATGCACCGGGGCCAGCAGATCGGCGGCGCCCACGATGTCTTCGATCACCAGCTCCCAGTAGGCCTGCTCCACGGTGGATCCGGCGGTCAGGCAGGCGGCCAACTGCTCGTCATACACGGCGTGCTGCATGGCCTTGGCGAAGATGGTGGGGTTGGACGTGACACCCCGCACCCCCCGCTGGATCCAAAGGGCCAACGCTCCGTCGCGCAGGGCGCTGCGCTGCAGATTGTCCAACCAGGGGCTTTGACCTGCCTCGGCGTGAAGCCGTACCAGGCGCGAGGACATCGAACTGGACACTGAACTTGACGATAGCCGACAAAAGTGCTTTCACCGACCTGCTCCTCACCGTGTCCGGCGCCGCGGGGGCGGGCGAAGGTAGGAGTCAAAACGAGTCAAACAGCGGGGCTCAGGTCAGCCGCTAGCGTGGCCCCGATGATTGTCGGGCCGATGCTGCGCGCCGCTGCGCTGGTGGCGACGGGCGGACTGGTCGCGGCGGCCGGTATCGCCGGGGTGGAACGTCGTTATCGGCGCCATCCGGGTAATGACCTGGACGTGGCCGATGAGGGCTGGTCAGCGGAGCGGATTTCCCCAACCCGGTGGACGTTGCGGGGCACGTTGGTGGTGACCAACCCCATCCCCGATCGGGAGGTCATGCTCACCGACGTGCAGCCCCGGGTGCAGCTGCTGGCCACCGGCCCGGTGGAGGCGTGCACCGTGCAGACCCGGGTTCGCTCCCTCCGGCCGGACTATCCCGCCCGGGCCGATGGGTACTGGGTGTCCTACGTGGTCAAACCCGGCCACTACCACGCCACCTCGCCCATCGCCTTCGAGGTGGACATTGATGGTCCGGAAGCCACCCTGGGCACGCTGCAGGCGGTGTGGGTGGAGATTCGCCTGGCCACCTACGGGTTCGAGGGTTCCCGGGACCGCTTCCATCACGTGGTGATCCCGTTGAGCTTCCCCGATCCCGACCGCCCCGCGCCGTGGCAGGAAGCGGCCGGCGGGCGGGCCCAGGTCCGGGCGGTGCGGACCCATCTCCTGGGCCCCTCCGACGATCCCGCCGAGGTGGTGGTGCGTTACGCCGCTCCCCACGCCCAGCCGGGGGACATCGTGGCTATCGGTGAGTCACCGTTGGCCGTGATCCAGGGACGATTCCACGATCCCCGCAACCTGCGCCGCACCTGGGCCGCCACCAGGTTGGCGCAGTTCATGCACGGTGAAGGGGCCCTCGGCACGCCCGGCGGCATGCAGTCCCTCATGAACGAACATGGCGCGGCGCGGGTGGCTGGGGCCATGGTCGGGGGGGCGTTGGGCAAAGCGGTGGGGCAGGCCGGATGGTTCTACCGGCTGGCAGGCGAGCAAGCCCGGCTGGTGGACGACGTGACCGGCACCATCGCCCCCTATGACAACTTCGTGGTGGTGGGACCCGCTGACTCGGACGCGGTGTGTGCCGCGGTCACCGCCCGCACCGGTCTGGCGGCGGTGGTGGTGGACGCCAATGATCTGGGCAAGGTGGACGTGGTGGGCGCCTCCCCGGGGGTGGATCATGAGTTGGTCCGAGCGGCGCTGCGGGCCAACCCCGCCGGGAACGCTGACGAGTCCACCCCGCTGGTGTTGATCAGACCCGGTGGCCCTGCCGCGCCGTCGGCTGTGGCCGCGCTGTCGGGCTCTGCCGCCGAACACAGGAACGAGCGCCCGTGAACGCCGAACTGCTGGCCGTGCTGTGGTGCCCCGCTGACCACGGCACCTTGCGAGATGAGGGTGAGGCCGCCCGTTGCGAGGTTTGCGAGCGCCGCTACCCGATCATCGATGGGGTGCTGTCGTTCCTTTTCGACGCCGACTTGAGCGAGCAGGACCGCGCTGAGCAGGCCGACCGGGACCAAGAAGCGGACTGGTACGACTCGATCTGGCCGGAGTACATCGACCGGGTGGAGTTGCCGGCGCACACCGCGTGGTCGGTTCGTCCGGCGGGTCCGGTGTTGGATCTGGGCTGCGGACCCGGGCGGATCACCGAACATCTGGCCCGGGTCCTGGGCCATCCCACCATCGGGTTGGATTACAGCCTGACCTCGCTCAAGCTGCTGGCCCGCCGCTGCGAGGGTCTGCCGGTGTTGGCGGTGCACGCCGATGGTCGCAGCCTGCCCATCCGGGACGGCGCGCTCCAAGCCGCCACTGCCGGGCAGTCCTACAGCTTCATTCGTCCTGAAGGCCGCCATCAGATGTTGCAGGAGTGTGCCCGGATCCTGCAACCCGGTGGGGAATTGCTGGTATCAACCCTCAACTTCAACCTGACCTTCTGGTTGTGGAAATTGAAGGGCAATCAGGGCGCCAAGGAGGGTGAGCACATGTACGGCAGCAACTTTTACTATGTGCGCCAAACCCCGGCCGAGTTCCGTGGCGAGTTGGAGCGGGTGTTCCGGTCGGTGCAGATCCGGGGGATTCGAAACATTCCCGTGCGCACCATCGCCACCGCCTTCGGACGTGTGGGCGGGCCACGTCGGACCGAGCAGTTCATGGCGTTCATGGCTCGACGCGGGGTCCCGGTGGATCGGGTTCTGGAACGGGTGCCGATCTTCAAGCGGGTGGGCTTCTTGTTGCTGGCCCGGGTGTCCCGACCCTTGCCGCTCACACCGCCGAGACCGCGGGCCGATCAGTCCGCCACCGTCTCATCGTGAGCCGCGGTCAGACCCGGCGCAGCTCAACCGCGGGGGCGCACCACGCCGTGTTGCCGCCGGGCTGGGAGCACCTCGGCTTGGCCAATGACGGCATACCGATGCGCTGGTATCTGGACGAAGCGGTGCTCGACGCCGAACGCCGGCTGCTGTTCGAACCCGGTCACGGGTACGCCGGACACGAGCTATTGGTGCCCAACCAAGGGGATTTTTACGTGTCCCCGGCCGAGGAGGGCTGGGCCCTGGTGCACACCCCGGGCGGTATCCGCCAACTGTCCAATGTGTGCCGGCATCGCCAGTCCGTGATCCTGGAGGGCCGGGGCAATGCCCGCAACATTGTCTGCCCGTTGCACCGGTGGTCCTACAGCTTGGAGGGCCGGCAGCGGGCGGCGCCGCATTTCGCGGAACTGCCGGGCCGGGACCTGGCCAGCCGGGAGTTGCAGAGCTGGAACGGGTTGCTGTTCGCCGGTCCCCGTGACGCCGCCGCGGACCTGACCAACTTCAAGCTGGGCCCGGAGTACAGCTTTGACGGATATGTGTATGACCAAACCTGGGTGGAGGATTATCCGATCAACTGGAAGACCTTCATCGAGTTTTACGTCGAGATTCTCCACGTGGAACCGTTCCACCCGGGGTTGACCAACCTCATCGACTGTGATTCCTTCAATCCGGCGGATTGGGAGCTCGGTGACAATTGGCAGAACCAGTTGCTCCGCCCCGGACGGGATTTTACGAACTCTCGCTCACCGGCATATCTGGAGTATCAGAAGTTGTTGGTGGACTATCGGGGACGGATGCCGAAGTTCGGGGCACTGTGGATGTGTCTCTATCCCGATGTGATGGTGGAATGGTACCCGGAATGTCTCATTATTTCCCGGGTCATTCCCCGCAGCGCCGGGCAGACCACCAACGTGGTGGACTTCTTTCATCCCCTCGACGTGATGGAGGAATGCCCGGAGTTGGCGGAGGCCTTTCGGGCGGCGTACATCGAAACCGCCAACGAGGACGGGGTCATCGCAGATCACATGGACCGGGGCCGGCGGGCGTTGGCGGCCCGCGGCGGTGCCGACGGTGGTCCCTACCAGCACCCCATGGAAACCGGTTTGGCCCACTTTCACGACTATCTGCGTCGGTACCTGGCTCCGGCGCTAACAGACTGAACGCTGAGCCGCTGGGCCGATCAGGTGCGGGCGGGGAACCGGGTGTAGTTGACGTCATCCGCCAGGGACTCGGGGCCCTCGGTGGGCAGCGGATCGAAGTGCAACATGGCCCGTTTCACGTCACCCTCCCAGACCTCCGCCGGCAGCTCATACAGCACCTCGATGCCGTTGCCGTCGGGGTCAGCGATGTACGCGCTGTGGGTCATGCCGTGGTTGCCGCGCATGTGGAACGTGACCCCGTTGGCCTGAAGATGGGCCAGTTGCGCCATGAACGCCTCCCGGTCCGGATAGGCGATGGCGATGTGGTTGATGCCCACCCGGCGCGCTGAGGGCCGCCACTTGGTGGGAGCAGCCTCGGCCGGGGGTTCTTTCACCTGGGCGATGGCCACGTCATGGTGGTGGCCCGGACCGGCCCGGTAAAAGCGCATCTCGGTGCCCATGTTGACCGACACCACCTCCTCGAAGCCCATCAGCTCGGTCCAGAAATGATGGGACCGCTCGATGTCGGCAACGTTCAACACCAGATGGTTGACACCTGCGGGACGCTGGGCGCTGGTCGGTTCAGCCATGACGACCTCCTTGGTTTTCAACGGCGGAGCATGCCAGAACGGATGGTATCGGAGCCCGGCCAGTGGTGAACCCCCGTTGGTGGCACAAGTCGTAGAGTGTGCTGTATGACAACGCCCATTCCGACCCGGTTCAGCGACGCGGAGTTGGCCACGATCGATGATCTGGTGGCGGCGGGTCTGGGGGACAGCCGCTCCGCCGTCATCCGCCTGGCCGTGTCCCACTTGGCCGACGCCGCCCGCCGGGCCCGCCTGGGTGAGGCCATCGCGGATGCCTACCGCCTGCAGCCGCAGACCGCCGAGGACGACGAGTTCGCCATGGTCAGTGCCATGGCGCTTACGGAGGCCGAGCCATGGTGACCCAAGGCGAGCTTTGGCTGATGGAAACCCCGAACCAGAAGCGACGACCGGTGCTCATCGTGTCCCGTGACGAGGTCATACCGGTCCTGAACAATGTCGTGGTGGCCCCTGTCACCAGCACCATTCGGCGCATCCCGACCTGCCTCCCTGTCGGTCCGGACAACGGCATCGACCACGACAGTGTGGCCACCTTCGACAACCTCACGGCGGTGCCCAAGTCGGTCCTGACCCGTTATCTGGGCACGCTGGGTGTGCGTCGCCGGGAGCTGATCTGTGGGGCCATCGCCGCCTTGGCTGACTGCTGAGCCCGATCGGGTCAGCCGGTGAGGGCCTCGATCAGGTCCCGGGCTCGTTGGGCGACGTGTTCGGGGGTGAACCCGAAGCGGGCCAGGACTTCATCGCCGGGGGCGGATTCGCCGAAGCGTTCGATGCCGATCACGTCATCGGCCCAGCGTTCCCAGCCGTAGGTCACCCCGGCCTCCACCGCCAGGATGGGGGACTCCACCGGCAGGACCTCTTCGATGTACTCCGGTTCGGCTTCTTCGAACAGCTCCCAGCAGGGCATGGACACCACCCGGGCGCCGATGCCGTCCTTGGCCAGCAGTTGCGCCGCCTCCACACAAACCCACACCTCGGACCCGGTGGCGATGAGCACCACGTCGGGTACGCCATGAGCGGTGTCCGTCAGCACGTAGGCCCCCTGCGCCACCCCTTCAGCGCTGGTGTGTTCCAACACCGGCAGGTTCTGACGGCTCAAGATCAGCGCTGAGGGTCCGATGCCCTCGATGGCTTCCACGAAGCAGGCCGCGGTCTCGTTGGCGTCCGCCGGGCGGAACACCTTGAGCCCGGGGATGGTCCGCAGCGCCGCCACCTGTTCGATCGGCTGATGGGTGGGACCGTCCTCGCCGACGCCGACGGAGTCATGGCTCCACACGAACAGGGCGTGGGCCTGGGACAGTGCCGCCAGGCGGACCGACGGCCGCCCATAGTCGGAGAACACCAGGAACGTGCCACCGAAGGGGATGACCCCGCCGTGTCGGGCCATGCCCACCATGGCCGCGGCCATGGCGTGCTCGCGTACCCCGAAGGCGATCTGGCGCCCCGCGGGGTAGGCGGCAGACTGTAACGCCTCGCCCTTGAGCCGGGTGCCGGTGTTGCCGGTGAGATCCGCGCCCCCGCCGATGAGGCCCGGGATGAGCGGAGCGGCCGCGCCCAGCACCGCTTCTAACGCCACCCTGGTGGCCAGCTTCTCACCGGGCTGCCAGCTGGGCAGGGCGTCTTGCCAACCCTCCAGGCCGCCGTGGTGCATGGCGGCGTCCAGCTCGGGGGTGCGGTGGCTGGCCAACCGCAGCCGCCACTCGGAGTGGGCCTCCACCCCGGCCTGCCCGGCGGCGGCGTAGAACGCGGCCACCTCGGCGGGAACGTGGAAGCTCTCATCCGCCGGCAGGCCCATGCGGCGTTTGGTTTCGGCGATCTCTTCGTCGAACAGGGCGTAGCCGTGGGTGGCGTGATCGTCGGTCTTGGGGGAGGGGAAGCCGATGTGGGTGCGAACCAGCAGCATCGAGGGCCGGTCGGTGACGGCCTTGGCCCGCAGCAGGGCGGCCTCGAGGACGTCGAGGTCTTCGCCGGCCTCGCCCAGATCTTCCACGTGCCAGCCGTAGGCCTCGAAGCGTTGGGCGGTGTTGTCGCTGAAGGCCAGCTCTGTAGGACCGTCGATGGTGATGTGGTTGTCGTCGTACACCACGATCAGCCGGTCCAGGCCCAGGTGCCCGGCCAGGGAGGCGGCCTCGTGGCTGAGGCCCTCCATCAAGTCCCCGTCCGACGCCAGCACGAACGTGTGATGGTCACAGACCTCCGCCCCGAAACGGGCCCGCAGGTACCGCTCGGCGATGGCCAAACCCACGGCGTTGCCCAAACCCTGACCCAACGGTCCGGTGGTGACCTCCACGCCCGCGGTGTGACCGGCCTCGGGGTGACCGGGGGTGGCGGATCCGAAGCTGCGGAAGGCCTTCAGATCGTCCAGCTCAAGACCCTGCCCGGTGAGGTGCAGGTACGAGTACAGCAACACCGAGGCGTGCCCGCAGGACAACACCAGACGGTCCCGGTCCATCCACTCCGGATCGTTGGCGTCATAACGCAGGATCCGGCTGTAGAGCACGTGGGCCACCGGCGCCAGGGCCATGGCCGTGCCCTGATGGCCTGATTTGGCCCGATGCGGCATGTCCATGGCCAGGCCCCGCACGGTGGCGATGGCCCGGGCCTCGATACCGTCGCCGCCGTGGGTTGGCGCCCCGGTGGCGGCGTGGCCTTCGCTGGTTGCGCCGTCGGGGGCGGGCTTGGGGGCCTGGCTCATGTGGGGTCGCTCCGATCTCGGAAGAGGGCCACCGCGATTGCGGGTACCACGGGCATCGCAGGTGCTTCGGGCCGCGCCGGGCGGGTGGAGGGCCGGATAAAGCCGGGCGACACTACCGGCCCGATGACCCGCACGCCGTTCAACCCCACCAGCGGCAGGTCCAACTCGGTGAGGTCAGCGCCCAGGTCCCCGGCCCATCCGCTGTCGAACACCAACGCCGCCTGGGCTCGACGCTGCAAGATGTCCAGCACCAGGTCCCCGGTCACCGTGTCCGTTCGAGTGTCCATCGCTGGGTCGGCCGGGTCGGGCGGTTCACTCGGCGCTTCGGTGGGCGGCGTGCCGGGCGAGATCGGCGGTGGCCAACCGGTGCTGGAGATCACCACTTCCATCGATGCGGTGGCCCGGGCCCGGACTTCGGGTAGCACCGGCAGGTCGGGGCGGCCGAGCACCACCACCAACACCGCTTCGGTGATGTCCGCACCATCGAGTTGCAACGCCGACGAGGTCATGGCGCCGCCGCCATCGATAGAGGGCCGCGATCGGGACCCGGTGGCGTGGGTGGCGGGGAGCACCGCGCCGGTGCAGGGCAGGTCCCGGTGACGCCAACTGAGCTGAGCAACCAAGGCCTCCACCCCCGCCCCGGCCGAAGCCCACACCAGCAGCGACGCCGTGGGGCCACACGCCGTGACCAGGTCATCCAGTGCACCCCCGCCGGCATGCGCCCAGGGATCGCCACCCCCGTCATCGCCAGTCCGGTCGTCGCCATCGCCACCCCCGGCATCGGCATCCGCATCGGCACCATCAACACGCCTGCTTGGGCCGTGATGGTCGGAGTGATCAGCATCGTGATCGTCGGCGTGGATGTCGTTGCGGATGTCGGTGTGGATGTCGGTGTCGATCTCGAAGCGTTGGGGGCGGGCGGGAGTTTGCGACAGGGGGCGGAGGGTGACCGCGCCGGCAACGTCCAACCCCCACGCGGCCCACAGGCTCAGCCCCGGTTGGTGCAGCGCCACCCGGGGCCCCGCGATCAACGAGGCGCTGCGGGCACCAACCTGGCAACCCGGCCGGAGCAGCGCCTGGGCGGCACGGCCGATCTCCGGCCATGACTCGGCGTGTTCGTGGGTGGCCAATACCACCAGCAGATCGGGATGGGGGCCGTGGGCCTCGAGCAGCTGGCCGACGCACTCCGCCAACGCGGTGGCCGCCGCCGGATGGAAGGAATGGGCCGTGGCGAACGGCACCGGGTCAGTCCCCGGTGGGGGCCAGCAGCCGGAAGGGCACGCGAACCACGGGACCGGTGTCGATACGGCAGTTGGCGTACACCGTGTCGTACTCGTTGAACGTGATCTCGGGGCGGACCAGCTGGCGACCGAAACGGCCGGGCTCGATCTGCAGTGGCTGCACGTTGCGGGCCACCTGCTCACCGCCCAGCTCGAACTCCACGGTCAGCGCGGAGAAACCCTGATGGTCCGGGGGACAGGCGATGAGGACGCACAGATGCGGGGCCCAGGTATAGGGCAACGGCCCGGCGGCCACCCCCGAGAACTGGACGCCGGTGAGGTCAATGCGGGTTGCCGGCCCCTCCACCTGGCGCATTTGCATGTCCTCAACGAATACCGCGGCGATGATCTGCACGTCCGCTGACGCTAGGGCCTCTTGATCTCCCGAGCTGCGTGCGGGTGACACGTTTTTCCGGTACCGACGGTTGGGCGGTTTGGCGGCCGCGGGAGGGATGGCGGCTCACGCGGCGGGACCGCGGCTAGCGTCGAAGCAGCCGCCCGGCGCCGTCGGTTCGGTCGTCGCTCCTGGATTGCTGTTGAACACCACGCCGTGAACATTTCGCCGCTGCCCTCATCCCGACGATCACCGAACGGGCTGGGTTCGCCGCGTCGCTCCAAGGTGGCGCTGGCCCGGTACTGGACCCGGCTGCTGTGGTTCCCCGTGGCCTGTTTGATCTTCTCGCTGGTCGCCGTGCAGCAATCCGGCGCCGCCAATCGGGCCGGAACCGTGCGACCGAGGGTGGAGCAGGTTGCCACCATCACCCCGGTGCTGTCCGCCCGGCGGGTACCGAACCTGTTGGCGTTACCCACCCAGGCGGTGCGGCTGCAGGGCCCGGTGCTCGAAGCCCTCAGCGGGGTCCCGCCGGACCAGACCTGCGCCGTGGTCACTAACTCCCGGGGTATCCCGGTGTTCGAGCACAACGCCGGGTTGCCGCTGAGCCCGGCGTCATCGCAAAAGCTGCTGCTGGCGTTCGGGGTGCTCACGCAGTTCCCTGCCGACCACACCTTCGGCACCTTCGCCGCCACCGACGCCCAGATCATCAACAACGCCGTGCAGGGCCACGTGTGGCTCATCGGCACTGGTGATCCGGTGTTGACCACCCAGCCCTACGTCACCAGCTTCGTGGAACAGCCCCAGGTCCATTCCTCTCTCGAGGTACTGGCTGACCAGGTGAAAGCCACCGGGATCACCCGCATCCGGGGCAACATCCTGGCTGACGCCTCCCGTTATGACACCGTCAAGGCCAACCCCACCTGGCCCGCTCGGTACGGGACGGACGGCACGGTGGGTGCCATCTCGGCCCTGAACGTCAACCGGGGCTTCACGTCCTTCCCGCTGGCCGGGCAGGAATGGGCCGGCACCGGGCCCCGCACCCCCGCCGCGGACCCCGCCCGAGCCACCGCTGATGCCTTCATCGCCCTGTTACGGGCCCGAGGGGTGGAGGTTGAGGGCAAAGCCGATCTGGGGACGGTGCCGCCCAGCCCCACGTTCATCGGGCAGTTGCACTCACCGCCGCTGCGGGACATCGTCGGTCAGATGTTGCGCACCTCGGACAACACCATCGCCGAGATGCTGCTGAAGGAGTTGGGGGTGGCCCGGGTCAACAAGGGCTCCTTCGATGGGGGAGTGGCAGCCCTCACCGCCATCCTGACCGAGAAGGGCACATTGGCTCCCGGGACCGCCATCGCTGATGGGTCCGGCCTGGATCCCGGTAACCGTCTGCCCTGCGCCACGCTGAACAACCTGCTGATGGCCGCCGGCCGGGAGTCCGAGCTGGCCAACGCGCTGGCGGTGGCCGGCCAATCCGGCACCCTGAAAGCCAGGCTGGTGGGCACCCCCGCCGCCGGTCACGTGTTCGCCAAGACCGGCACGTTGTCCATCGCCACCTCGCTGGCAGGGTTCGTGGACACCGCCAAGGGTCAGACGGTGGCGTTCTCGGTGATCGTCAACGGGGACGGCGCCGAGCGGTTCAAGGCCGCCGAAGATCTGTTGGCGCTGACCCTGATGAACTTCCCCGAAGGGCCCGACATCGCCACCCTCATGCCTCAGGCGCTGGGCGGAAGCGGCTGAACGCGCCCCTCGGCGCACTCCGTCAGCCCGTGCCAACATGGGCCCATGGACCCAGACGAGCCGGACGATTCGGACCCCGCCCAGCCGGACCAGGACCCGGACCGGCCGCTGCCGGCGGTGCTGCCGATGTTTCCGCTGGGCACGGTGTTGTTGCCGGGCGGGGCGCTGCCGTTGCACATCTTCGAGCCCCGCTACCGGACCATGATCCGTCAAGTCATCGACGGTGACGGCCGTTTCGGTGTCACCCTTATCGCCCGCGGCAATGAGGTGGGCGGTGGGGACGTCCGCACCGACATCGGCACCGTGGCCAAGGTGGTGGGCGCCAACGAGTTCCCCGACGGTCGGTGGGCGGTCATCGCCGTGGGTACCAGCCGGCTGCGGGTGCGTCAGTGGCTGCCCGACGATCCCTACCCCCAAGCCGAGGTGGAGGAGTTCGGCGACGACCCCCACGCCCCGGTGGCCTCCAGCGACGCCTACGCCGGGTTGGTCCGCCACGCCCGGCGGGTCATGGCCCTCGCGGTGGAGGCCGGCCAACCCACCGCCGCGGCAACGTCGGGGTTTGCCGAGGACCCGGCGCTGGGCACATTCGAGGTGGCCGGAGCCCTACCGTTGGGACCGTTCGACCGGCAACGGGTGCTGGTGCTCGACAGCAGCGGCGCCCGGTGCAACCTGCTGGGTGAACTGTGCCAGGAGCAGGAAGAGGACCTCCAGGCGTTGTTGGGTACCGACCCGCTTACGGACCCCGACACTGACCCTGACTGACCGGCACCGGGGCCGAGGTCCTTGCCGCGGCGTCCGCTGAACGACTAGCAATACCCATCGACGGGAGGCAGGAAGGCTTGGCCAGCGGTTCGAAAAGTACACCGGAGCTGCTTAGCGAGCTCCGCGCCCTGGTGGTGGACTACGCCAAACAGGAGACGATCGACCCGCTCAAAAGCCTGGGCCGCTATCTCGGTTATGGCCTGGCGGGATCGTTGCTCATCGCGGTGGGCGGCCTGTTCGTGTGTGTGGGCCTGCTGCGGCTGCTGCAGACGGAGACCGGTTCGGCTTTCGACGGTGGCTGGTCCTTCGTGCCCTACCTGCTAGTGCTGGTGGTGGCCATTGTCGTCCTCATCCTCTTGGGCCTGGCGGTAGCACGGTCCAAACGGCAGTTCATGGAGCAACAATGAGCGTTGAGTCGACCACCGGGCGTCGCTTGTCCCGAGCCGATCTCGAGGCCAAGTTCCGCGAGGTGCAGACCGAGATGAGCGCCGGCGCCGAGAAAGCCAAGGGCAAGGCCGTGGTGGTGGGCGGAGGGCTGCTGCTGCTGTTGTTGCTGGTGGCGTTCCTGGCCGGACGCCGTGGCGGCAAGAAGAAGTCCACCATCGTGGAGATCCGCCGACTCTGATGGGTCGCCGGATCAGACGCCTGCTGCTCAGCCGGCTCCTGCGGGGTGACCTGCGGCGTTGGGCCATCTACCTGGTGGTTTCCGCCGTCTGGCGGCGCTACCGAAAGCTGGCCGGTAAGGAACCCGAAGTGGTGTACCGCGGGACGTTGGGCCGCGGCGCGCAGTTCCACATGGCCACCTCCAAGCCGCTGTCGCGCCGTCTGCCCCGCAAGCGGGTGCAGCGGGCGTTGGTGGCCGCTGCCAAGCGGGACGCGGCGGACATCGAAACCGCGGCAACGTGATCGTGCGACTGCGCAACCCCTCCCGCACGGTGACCTTGCAAGGGTCCCGTAGCGTGGTCCGCTTGCTCAACGAACTAGGCGTGACCCGGGAATCGGTCCTGGTGGTGCGCAACGGCGAACTGGTCCCCGGCGACGCCCATCTGGAGGACAGCGACGAGGTGGAGATCCGACCGGTCATCTCCGGGGGTGCGTTATGAAGTGCCGGGTTTGCCGTGAACCGGCGGTGATTGACGTCCCGCGCCACAACGCCAACTTCTGCGTGGCCCATTTCATCGAGCAGTGCGAACGCCAGGTGGTCAAGGCCATCAGCGCCTTCGACATGATTGGCCCCGGCGAGAAGGTGCTGGTGGCGGTGTCCGGCGGCAAGGACTCCCTGGCCCTGTGGGACCTGCTGATACGGCTGGGCTACCAGGCGGAGGGGCTGTACCTGGGCCTGGGCATCGGCGAGTACTCCGATGAATCCGGCCGCTATGCCATGGCCTTCGCCGAGGCTCGGGGCCTGCAGTTGCACCAGATCGAACTCCGGGACGCCTTCGGCTATGACATCCCCACCGCCGCGGCGCGGACCCGGCGGGTGCCCTGCTCCGCGTGCGGGCTGTCCAAACGACACCTCTTCGACCGCGCCGCCCACGAGCTCGGCGCCGACGTGGTGGCCACCGGGCACAACTTGGACGATGAGGCTGCGGTGCTGTTCGGCAACGTGCTGCGCTGGCAGACGGACTACCTGGCCCGACAGGCACCGGTGCTGCCCGCCGGCAACGGGTTCCCCCGCAAGATCAAGCCGTTGGTGCGATTGTCCGAACGGGAGATGGCGGCGTACTGCATCGTCCAGGGCATCGATTACCAGGTTGAGGAGTGCCCCATGGTGGCCGGCAACAACCACCTGGCCTACAAGGAGACCCTCAATGCCGTGGAGGCCCGCTCGCCCGGCACCAAGCATGACTTCTACTTCGGGTTCTTGGACCGGGCGGCGGCGGCACTGCGGGCGGGCATGACCGCTGGCGCGGAGGGCCTGGCGTCCTGCCAACGCTGCGGCGCACCCACCTCCACCGAGGTCTGCGCCTTCTGCCGACTGCTGGACCGGGTGGATGGTCACCAACCCGACGGGCAGGTGGCAGTGGCGGCACCGGTGCGCCGGCGGTCCCGATGAGTGACGTGGTGGAGACCACCCCGCCGGCGCCGGCCAACCCCGTGGCCCGGCCGTTGCTCGAAGGCGAGGGGGTGCTGCTCATCGACCACAAAGGACGTCGGTACCTGATCACCCTCAAGGCGGGGGCGGAGTTCCACAGCCACACCGGGTTCATCCGCCATGACGACCTGATCGGCACCAGCGAGGGCACCACCGTCAGAACCGGTCGGGGCGCCAACGCGGACCCCGCCGCTCCGCCCTCCACCGGGTACAGCGGCGCGTTCATCGTGCTGCGCCCCACCCTGGCGGACTTCGTGCTGAAGATGCCCCGCGGTGCCCAGGTGATCTACCCCAAGGATCTGGGGCCCCTGCTGCTGCTGGCGGACATCTTCCCCGGCGCCCGGGTGCTGGAAAGCGGGGTGGGGTCAGGGGCGTTGTCCATGACCATGCTGCGCGCCGGCGCCGATGTGGTGGGCTACGAGCTGCGGGCCGATTTCGCCTCGCGGGCGGTCAAGAACGTGGAGGCCTTCCTGGGCGTCTCCCACCGCCACCGGTTCCGGGTGGAAGAACGCGACACCTACGAGGGCATCGACGAGACCGACCTGGACCGGGTGGTGCTGGACCTGCCCGAACCCTGGCAGGTCACACCCCACGCGGTGCGGTCCCTGCGGCCGGGGGGGATCATTGTGGCGTACACCCCCACGATCGTGCAGGCAGTGCAGTTCCGTGAGTCCCTGACCCCTGGCGGCTGGGCGGAGGCGGAGACCATCGAGGTGCTCAACCGCAGCTGGCACATCGAAGGCCAATCGGTGCGGCCCGATCACCGCATGGTGGCCCACACCGGCTTTCTGACCCACGCCCGCCGCTTGGCCTGAGCGTGCGAACAACCCGGGGGCGGGCAGACTAGGGGTCTTGAACCTGCTGGATCTGGTGATCGTCCTGGCCGCGCTGGGGGCGGGGCTGGGCGGGTACCGCCTGGGCCTGCTGACCCGGGCCACCGCGTGGGCGGGAATGGTCCTGGGCATCATGGCCGCGGCCCGGGTGGCGCCGGGGTTGAACCGTCGTTTCGGCGGGCTGGACCCCAACCGTGCCCTGCTGCTGAGCGGGTTGGCCCTGCTGAGCGGGGCATTCCTGGGTCAGCTGGTGGGCCAACTGGTGGGTCAGCAGCTGCGGGCCCGCAACCGCTCACCCAAACGTGCCCGGATCGACCAGGTGGCCGGCGCCGGTTCCGGGGTGGTGGTGATCCTGGCCGCGGTATGGCTGTTGGCGCCCACCATGGCCGCGGTGCCCAACTGGCCGGCGGATCTGGTGCACGGATCGCGCCTGGCCCGGGAAATCGACCGTTTCACCCCGGATCCGCCGGACCCGTTGCGGGCCGCGTCCCAGCTGATCGGCAATCAGGAGTGGCAGGAGCTGACGGCGCAATTCGCCGGTGGGCTGCCCGGCGGTGAGGTCCCCGCCGAAGGACCCGCCCCCGCCGGGTTGGACCAGGCCATCCGGGCGGCCACGGTACGGGTGGTGCACGAGGTGTGCAACAGCGGATCCCAGGAGGGCACCGGTTTCGTGGCCGCGGCGCAACTGGTGGTGACCAACGCCCACGTGGTGGCCGGCGAGCCCAACCATCCGGTGGTGGTCCAAGACGAAAACGGCCGCTCGCACCGGGCCCGGGTAGTGCATTTCGACCCCCGCGAGGACCTGGCGATTCTGCGGGTGGAGAGCCTGGAGGCGGTCCCGTTGCCGTTGGCGGAACGCGCCAACCGCAACGAGATGGGCTGGGTGTACGGCCATCCCGGCGGGCGGGCGTTGGAGGTCCGGGAGTTCCTGGCCGGCAGCGAGATCGTGGTCCGCGTGCCTGACATCTACGGCGGCACCGACGTGGAGCGGGCCATCGTGCCGATCCGGGCCGAGCTGGAACGCGGTGACTCCGGCAGCGCCCTGGTGGCCCGCAGCGGGCTGGTGATCGGGGTGGCCTTCGCCATCGCCCCCGATGACGGCGGGGGCCGGCCGGAGCCGCTGGCGGTGGCCTTGACCATGGGCGTGGTCAACGCCGCGTTGGGGCAGGCGGTCGCTCTGGGGCCCGACGCGCCGGAGGTGGGCACCGGGGCCTGCCTGCCCACCGCCACCGGGACCCGTTCCTGAGGGTCCCCTAAAGGCCTTGCCGAGCCGCCAGACTGGAGACCATGGATACCACCCGGTCCAGGCTCGGTCCCGCCGCCCGGGCCGCCAACCTTGATCGGTTGGTGTCAGAAACCTTTGACATCGTGGTCATCGGCGGGGGCATCACCGGGGCCGGCACCGCCCTTGACGCCGCCACCCGGGGGCTCACGGTGGCGCTGGTTGAACAGCGGGACCTGGCGTCGGGGACCTCGTCGCGTTCCTCCAAGCTGTTCCACGGTGGGCTCCGTTACCTGGAACAACGCGACTTTGCGCTGGTGGGCGAGGCGCTGGCTGAACGCAACCTGATGCTGGCCGAGCTGTGCCCTCACCTGGCCCGCCCGGTCAGCTTCCTGTACCCCTTGCGTCACCGGGTGGCGGAGCGGGCCTACGTGGGTGCCGGTATCGGGTTGTATGACCTGCTGGCCCGCCGCGGTGACCCCGGCGGTGCGGTGGCCGGTGGCGGCAGCCTCCCCGGTCATCGTCACCTGACCCGGGCCAAAGCGCTGGAGTTGGTCCCCGCGCTGCGCCCCGACGCCTTGGTGGGTGCGGTGCAGTTCTGGGACGCCCAGGTGGACGACGCCCGGCACACCGTGGAGGTGGCGCGCACCGCGGCCGCGCACGGGGCGGTGATCGTGCCCAGCATGCAGGTGATCGACCTGCTGCGGGAAGGGGACCGGGTGGTGGGGGTGCAGGCCCGCTGCGCGGAGACCGGTCGGTTGCTCACCGTGCGGGCCACCCAGGTCATCAACGCCACCGCCACCTGGACCGATCAGATCCAGTCCCTGGCCGGACGGGGCCAGCTGCGGGTGCGGGCCTCCAAGGGCATCCACCTGGTGGTACCCCGGGACCGCATCCACGCCGGCAGCGGGCTGCTGTTGCGCACCGAGACCAGCGTGTTGTTCGTGATCCCGTGGCGGTCCCCGAATCTGCTGCGCCGACACGAGTTGGCCGCTGACGGTCGCTGGTTGGGTTGGGCCCGCCGCCAGCCCGAACCCATGATTGATGTGGCCGGGGACCACGGGCATTGGATCGTGGGCACCACCGACACCGAGTGGAACTTGGACCTGGCCCACCCCGCCGCCAGCCGCGCCGACATCGACTACCTCCTCGACCAGGTCAATCAGGTGCTGCGAACCCCGCTCACCCATGACGACATCGAAGGGGTCTACGCCGGGCTGCGACCGTTGCTGGAGGGCGAATCGGAGGACAACTCGGCGTTGTCACGTGAGCACGCCGTCACCCAGCACGTGCCGGGGCTGATCTCGGTGGCCGGCGGGAAGTACACCACCTACCGGATCATGGCCCGGGACGCGGTGGACATGGCGGCGCGCAACTTCGACCGGCGGGTCCCGCCCAGCTGCACCGAGCGCACCCCGCTGCTGGGGGCGGTGGGCTTCGAAGCGTTATGGAATCGCCGTCACCGACTGGCCACGGACGCCAAGCTGCACCCGGCGCGCATCGAGCACCTGCTGGGTCGTTACGGCAGCGGCATCGACGAGTTGCTGGCCTTGGTGGCGGAGCGGCCGGAGTTGGGCGAGCCGCTCATCAACGGTGGGCCCTACCTGGCGGTCGAGGTGGTCTTCGCCGCCACCCATGAGGGCGCCCTGCACCTCGATGATGTGCTGACCCGCCGCACCCGGCTGTCCATTGAGACCTTCCACCGGGGCGTGGACTGCGCTGAGCAGGTGGCGCTGCTCATGGCCGGACCGCTGGGATGGGATCAGGACACCTGCGCCGCCGAGGTGGCCCACTATCGCCAGCGGGTGGCGGCGGAGCGGGAGAGCCAGACCTTCCCCGATGACCGCAGTGCGGACGCTGTTCGCCTGGAGGCCCCCGAACGCCGGAGTCTGGTGGACCTCGCCCACACCGACCACCCTGGGTGAAAGCCGGCGCCGGCCCGGTGCCCTGCGCCACTGGGCAATTCCGTGCGGGGGGCGCGCAGAGCCGGGTGCCGGGGTGTATCGTCCCCGGAAGGATTACGTGTCGTCCTCGTGGCGCTGCAGCATCGAACTCCGTGCAGCGACGGGGGAAGGCTCCGGCTCCGGCCTCACCCGCCGGATCGCCGGCGAGCAGGAGGTCCTGTCGTCAACAAGTCCGAGTACGAACGGCGGCTCTCCAGCTTCGAGACCGAGATCGGCGAGCTGCGAGAAGCGGCCAAGTCGATGGAAGAAGAGATCGTCGCCCTCCGACGTCGCTTGCAGGACGCCCCCAAACGGGTCCGTACCCTGGAAGAGCGGCTGTTGGACACCAAGGGGCAACTGGCCCAGGCGGTGTCCCAGAACGAGAAGCTGACCTACACCCTGCGCGAGGCCCGGGAGCAGATCTCTGCCCTGCGCGAGGAGGTGGACAAGCTCACCCGACCCCCTTCGGCCTACGGCACCTATATGGGCGCCAACGAGGACGACGGCACCGTGGACGTGTTCTCCGGCGGTCGCAAGATGCGGGTGGCGTTGCACCCCGACATTGACGTCGAAACCCTCGAACGCGGCGCCGAGGTGGTGCTCAACGAGTCCCTCAACGTGGTGCTGGCCCGACAGGCCGAACGTAGCGGTGAGGTGGTCACCCTCAAAGAGGTCCTGGCCGACGGGTTGCGGGCCATGATCAGCGGCCGAGCCGATGAGGAGCGGGTGGCGGAGATCTCCTCCTCCCTGCGTGGTGAGAAGCTCCGTTCGGGTGACACCCTGCTGATGGACCCCCGCTCGGGCCTGCTGCTGGAGAAGCTGCCCCGCCCCGAGGTGGAGGAGCTGGTGCTCGAAGAAGTCCCTGACGTGTCCTACGCCGATGTGGGCGGTCTGGACAGCCAGATTGAGCAGATCACCGACGCCGTGGAGCTGCCGTTCGTGCATCGGGAGCTGTTCGCCGATTACAAGCTGCCCGCCCCCAAGGGAATCCTGCTGTACGGCCCTCCCGGCTGCGGCAAGACCCTCATCGCCAAGGCGGTGGCCAACAGCCTGGCCAAGAAGGTGGCTGAGGTCTCCGGGGACGCCAAAGCCCGCAGCTACTTCCTCAACATCAAAGGCCCGGAGCTGCTCAACAAGTACGTGGGCGAAACCGAACGGCAGATCCGCCTGGTGTTCCAACGGGCCCGGGAGAAGTCCGAAGAGGGCTGGCCGGTCATCGTGTTCTTCGATGAGATGGAGTCCCTGTTCCGCACCCGGGGCAGCGGCATCAGCTCGGACATCGAATCCACCATCGTGCCGCAGCTGCTGGCGGAGATCGACGGGGTGGAAACCCTCAAGAACGTGATCGTGATCGGTGCCTCCAACCGTGAGGACCTGATCGACCCCGCCATTCTGCGCCCCGGCCGCCTGGACGTGAAGATCAAGATCGAACGCCCTGGTCAAGACGCCGCCAGGCAGATCTTCGCCCGCTACCTGACCGAGGACCTGCCGCTGGACGAGGGTGCCCTCAGCGCCGCCGGCGGGGACCGGGCCAAAACCTTGCAGACCATGATCGACGCCACCGTGGTGGAGATGTACCGCGATGACGAGGCCAACCAGTTCCTTGAGGTCACCTACCAAAACGGTGACCGCGAGATCATGTACTTCAAGGACTTCTCCTCCGGGGCCATGATCGAGAACATCGTGCGCCGGGCCAAGAAGCTGGCCATCAAACGGCTCATCGGCGGCGGACACGGCGGCATTGGTCTGGAGGACCTCATCGCCGCCATCCATCAGGAGTACAAGGAGCACGAGGACCTTCCCAACACCACCAACCCCGATGATTGGGCCAAGATCTCGGGCAAGAAGGGTGAGCGGATCGTGTACGTGCGCACGCTGGTCAGCCACCGTCAGACGGCGGAGCCCCAGGGCGGGCGATCCATCGAGCGGATCGCCACCGGCCAGTACTTGTAAACCAGGGCCCACCGCGCCGGTTCCGCTGACCGCCCGGGTGTGGGACTAACGCACCCTCAAACGGAGCTGGGGGATCGCCGATCTGTGGGTTGTGTCATCTTTCGCCCGTGCCCGCCGTCGGGACGGGTCCCATTCGCCCGGCCTGAGTATCCACCTGTTTGCGCTGGTGGCGGTGCCGTTGGCGCTGGTCCTGCTGCTTTCGGGCCGGTTGTTGCTGAGCGACCAGGCCCAGCGGGCCGGGGCCACGGAACTCTCCGGCCAGCTGCGCCGGGTCAGCGACCTCAGCGCCCTGCGTTTCAGCCTGGCCCGTGAGCGGAACCTGATGCTCATCATTGACGAAGCTGAGCGTCTTCCCGGCGGGGTGCAAGCCGCCAGCGACGTGGTGGGCGAGGACCTCCTGGCGATGTTGGGCGAGGCCGCAGCGGCCACCGACAGCGGATCCACGGCGTTGCGCGGTGACGCCGAAGCGATGGGGCATTACGAGGCGGTTCGCCTGGCCCGGGTGCAGCGCCTGGCTCACCTGAGCGGATCCGGGCGCCCCCAGGTAGGTCAGGTGGTGACCAGCGGCGCGGTCCGCTACGCGGCGCTGGAACGCATCCTTCGCCTCCTCACTGAGCGGGAGATCACCACGGCCCGCGGTCTGGTCAATCGGGTTGGTTCCCACCAGGAGTTACAGGCCACCCTCAGCGTGTTGGACGAGAGCCTGCGCTTGCAGGACGCCATCGACGCCAAGGTTTGGCTGCTGTTCCATTCCACCACCGGGGAGGCCTCCTCACTCCAGGACCGCTCGGCGCTGATCCGGGCCGAGGAACAAGAACGGATGAGCGCTGAGCGCCTGCAACGGCTGGTGGGCGCCAACGGACCCACGGCCGACGCGTTGGCGGCGGTGCTGTCCTCGGCCGGTCACCAGGTCCTCGATCGTGCCATGGCGGTTCCTGCGCCCCCGCCTGCTCCGGTGACGCCGGCTGCTCCCGCGCCGGACACGCCGACGACCGCCACCGACGCCCGGGCTGCTGTGCTGCCGACCGGCGTCGGGGTGGACCAGGCCTTCAGCGCCATCACCGAGATCAGCACTCTGAACTCGGGATTGATCAGCGCGGCCACGGATGAGGCTCTGGCCGCCTCCGAGGCCCTGGCGGCGGAGGCCCAACGGCACGGGCTGATCGCGGCGGGGTTGGCAATGTTGGTGTTAGCAGTGACCGTGGTGATCACCGTGGCCGTGGACCGGTCCCTGCGCCGTCCCCTCCAGCGGTTGCACCACCGGGCGGAGCAGTTGCTGGCCGGAGCGGAGGACACCGAGGCGTTGCGGGAGGTGGGACCCCGGGAGGTTCGAGTGGTGACCCGGGCCTTCAACGAATTCGCCATCAACCTGGCCCACATCGAGCAGCAGACAGAGGCCCTGGCCCGGGCCGAACTGAACCACGTCAGCCTGGCCGAACCGGTGGTGGGCACCATCGGCTCCTCCTTGCGAGCTGCTGTGGTCCGGCTGGGGGAGGCCATGGCGCACGAGGCGGTGGCGCGGGATCGGCTCAGCCACGACGCCAACCACGATCCCCTGACCGGGCTGCTGAACCGGGCCGCGGCGCTCAACGCGGTGCGCGCCGCCTTGGCCCGAGCCGAGCGCACCGGCAGCCGGGCGGCGGTGCTGTTCATCGATCTCGACGGGTTCAAGCAGGTCAACGATCTGTACGGACACCCCGTCGGCGACGACGTGCTGCGAGCCGTGGTGGTCCGCCTCGAAGGGCTCAGCCGCACCGGTGACACCGTGGCCCGGTTGGGCGGGGACGAGTTCCTCATCGTGGCGGAACAGTTCAGTGACCTCGATGAGGTGGTGGCGTTGGGCCAACGGGTGGTGGCGTCCATCGCCCAACCCATCACCGTCGGGCACCTGGAGATCACCGTGGGAGCCAGCGTCGGGGTGGCCACCGGTGAGCGCCTGGAGGACGTGGACGTCATGGTGGCGGACGCCGATCTTGCCGTGTACCAGGCCAAAGCCGCCGGTAAGGGCCAAGTTGAAGTATTCCACGCGGGCCTCCGCCAGGAGTTGTCCCGACGCAGCGCCATGGAGGCGGACCTTCGTTCGGCGTTGCAGGACGGCACCCTGGCACTGTGCTTCCAGCCGGTGGCGGACACTGACGGCCGTCGGGTCCGTTCTGTGGAGGCGCTGCTGCGCTGGAATCGGCCGGGACACGGCCCGGTGCCTCCGGCGGAGTTCCTGGCGGTGGCGGAAACCTCGGTGCTGATCGCCGATGTGGGTCGGTGGGTGCTGGATCGGGTGTCCCAACAGCTCGCCACCTGGCAGGACGATCCGGTGCTGGCCCCGCTGGCGGTCAGCGTCAACGTTCCGGCCCGCCACCTGGTGTCACGGGACTTCGTGAGCGACGTACGCAGCTCGCTGGCACGGGCCGGTGCGCCGGCATCCTCGCTCATCGTTGAGGTGACGGAGACCGCGCTGTTGGTGGATCTGGCCACGGCCGCTGACCACTTGCGCCAGCTTCGGATCATGGGGGTGGGCGTGGCACTGGACGGGTTCGGCAGCGGTCATTCCTCGTTCATGCAACTTCGGGACCTGGCCTTCGATTCGGTGAAGATCCATCGGAGCCACATCGCAGCCATGTCGTGGGACACCAACATCGAGCTCACCCACACCCTCACCGCGTTGGCCCGGGCGCTGGGCACGGCGGTGGTGGCGGAGGGCGTGGAGGACTACGCGCAACTTGATCGCCTGGCGGAGCTGGGCTGTGACCAGGTCCAGGGCTTCTTGGTGTGCCCGCCGTTACCGCCGGGGGAGCTGGCCTGGTGGCTGTTCGAACACTTCGGGGCCGAGACCAACGGGACCGCGAACCCGGCGCTGATCGACGGCATGCGACCACCGGCGCTGCCCGGGCCGCCACTGTTGGCCGCCCCCAGATCGGACCCCGGCGCCGTCACCTCCTCCTGACCGGGGGGTCAGCGGATCGCGGCCCCTCACCGGATGCTGCGGCGGACGGTGGCTCACGTGGGAGAGTGTTCCGTATGGCCGACACCGACTCCGGCCCTGACACCGACCCCGGCCCTGACACGGGCGTGGACATGGACTCGGGGCCGCTGGCGGTCATCGCTGAGGGCTTGTTGGACCGGGTGGCGGTGGCGCTGCCCGGAGGCGGGGAGCGACGGCCGGGTCAGCGGGACATGGTCCGGGCGGTGGCCGGCGCCATCGAGGGACGCCGCCACCTGGTGGTGCAGGCCGGCACCGGGACCGGGAAATCCCTGGCCTACCTGCTGCCGGCGTTCTGCTCCGGCCGGCGGGTGGTGGTGGCCACCGCCTCCAAGGCCTTGCAGGACCAGCTGGCCCAACGTGACCTGCCGTTTCTCACCCAGCGGCTGGTCGAGCTGGGCCACACCCCGCCACGAACCGAGCGGCCCGCCAGCGACGCAACCGCGGCCAGGACCGAGCCCGCCCGGGGACCCACGTGGGCGGTGCTCAAAGGTCGGGCCAACTATCTGTGCCTGCAACGGCTCGATGAGCTGCAAGCGGGTCTGGGTCAAGGGGAGCTGACGGTGGGCGAGCCCGGCCTCAACCACGAGCTGGAGGCCCTGGGGCGTTGGGCTGAGCACACCGCCACCGGGGACCGGGCGGATCTGCCCGAGGAGCCCTCACCGCGGGCCTGGGCCGCGCTTTCGGTCAGCGGGGACGAATGCCCCGGCGCCGCCCGCTGCCCCCGCGGCGGTGACTGCTTCGCCGAATCGGCTCGGAACGCCGCCGCCGACGCCGACGTGGTGGTCACCAACCTGGCGCTCTACGGGGTCCACATCGCCTCCGGCCAGCGGATCCTGCCCGAGCACGAGGTGGTGGTCATCGACGAGTGCCATCTGCTGGAGGACGTGCTGTCCACCACCTTGGGCTTCGAGCTGACCGCCGCCCGGTTCGGGGCCTTCGCCGGGCGGGTGCGTTCCCTGATCACGGACCCCGAGTTGCCGGCCACGCTGATCCGGCGGGCCAACGCCATGTTGGCGGCGTTCGAACCTCATCGGGGCGACCGGCTCAAGGCGCCGTTGCCCACTGCGGTGACCGACGCCATCGATCAGACCCGGGGGGCGTTGTTGGGCTGCACCAACGCCCTGCGAGCCATCACCACCTCGGTGGCGGATGCCGACCAGCGACGGGCCCGGGCCCAGCGGGTGGCGTTGGCGCTGACCGAGGAACTCGACGTGCTGGGGGAGCTGCCGGCGAACTACGTGGCGTGGGTGCCTGAGGGCGGTGACACCCGGGTGTCGGTGGCTCCCATCGACGTGGGCCCGATGCTGGCGGCAACGGTCTGGGAACAGCACACCGCCGTGCTGACCAGCGCCACCATCCCCACCAGCTTGGGGGCCCGGGTGGGTCTGAGCGCGTCCCGGCACCGTCAGCTGGACGTGGGTAGCCCCTTCGATTACCAGGCGAACGGCCTGCTGTATTGCGCTTTGGGGATGCCCGACCCCCGGGACCCTGCCTACCGGGACGCCCTGCACGAGGAGTTGGTGGCGTTGATCACCGCTGCCGGTGGTCGGACCCTGGCGCTGTTCACCAGCTGGCGGGCGTTGGAAGCAGCCCGAGCGGCAGTGGAGCCCCGGCTGCCGTACCCGGTGCTGACCCAGGGCCAGCTGCCCCCGGCGCCACTCATCGAACGGTTTCGCAACCAGCCCGAGGCCTGCCTGTTCGCCACCACGGGGTTCTTCAGTGGCATCGACGTCCCCGGCGCCACGTTGTCCCTGGTCACCGTGGATCGGTTGCCGTTTCCCCGACCCGATGATCCGTTGCTGCAGGCCCGCCGGGACCGCGCCGGGGCGGCGGCGTTCGCCACCATCGACGTGGCCCGGGCCGCCACCTTGCTGGCGCAGGCCGCCGGCCGCCTGATTCGCAGCGCCGATGATCGGGGGGTGGTGGCGGTGCTCGATCGGCGATTAGGCACGGCGCGCTACCGCTGGGACATCATCTCGGCCCTGCCGCCGTTCCGCCGCACCCGGGACCGGGCCGAGGTGGAACGCTTCCTTGCTCAGCTCGCCCGACCAGCGGGGTTGGGCGGAGAACCCCCCCAATGAGCGGTAGGAAAATGATCCCGTGCGTGCCGCGGCCTTCGCGGTCGAGAAGGAGAGCGTGACGCTCGGATCATCCTTCACCCCTGTAGTGCGCGCCACCCGGTCCGGTGACATCGAAGCCTTCGCCTCGCTGTACGCCGACCTCCACCCCGGTCTGGGCCGCTACCTGCGCTTTTGCGAACCCTCGCTGGCGGCGGAGCTGTCGGACCGGGTGTGGCGAAACATGGTGGTACAACTGGCCAACTTCGGCGGTACCGAACGGGACTTCCGGGTGCTGCTCTACACCGTGGCCCGCCGTCACCTGGGCGAGGCCGGTCTGTCCACCCACCCTTCCCGAGGTGAGGCCTGGCAGATGCCCACCGACCCAGTGGAGCAGGCCATTGCCTTGCTGGGCAACAGTTTGGATGTGGAGCACGGACAGGTGATCGTGCTGCGGGTGGTGGGCGATCTTGACACGGAGGACACCGCCCACGTGCTAAGAACCACCACCGGGGCGGTGCGCCTGACCCAATACCGGGCGCTGGTGATGCTGGTGAACCAGTTCAGCCTGCCCGGCTCCGGATCGCCCAACGAGGACACCTTGTCCTCATTCTTGGACGTGGCTGATCCGGTCCCGAACCTGATTTTCCAGGGGGCGTTGCCGCCGTGGCAGGCCCGTGGCCCGCTGGCGCCGGTGGCCCGCATCGTGGCCACCGCCCGTCGCCGCGCCAGTGACGAGGAGCGCACCCCCGCCGATGGGCTGAACCTGGTGGTGGAGGCGCTGGCCGAGCTGCATCAGGCCCCCACCCTCGAACGCCGGGCCAGGTGGAGCTGGGCTCCGGGCGATCGCCGGGCCCGACCGCTGTACCAGGCCGACTCCCCGCTCGCGGTGCTAGCTGGCAGCTGAGCAACCACCGGCGACCTGCCCACACCGCAGGTACCGGGATCAGATCACCAACGGGGGAACGCGAGTGTGGCGCCGGTCGACGGCGCCACACTCGTTGTCATTTTCGTTTGGTGCGGGTTGGGTCAGGGGCTAGGTCAGCCGGCGGCGTTGATGGCCAGCCACACCCGCTCAGCGGTGCAGGGCATGTCCACGTGGCGCACCCCGAGGTGGGACAGTGCGTCCACCACCGCGTTGTGGATGGCCGGCGTGGAACCGATGGTCCCGGATTCGCCGATGCCCTTGGCCCCGAGGGGGTTGCGGGGCGAATCGGTCTGGGTGTTGGACACCTCGAAGCTGGGCAGCTCCGCCGCGGAGGGGATGGCGTAGTCCATCAGGTTGCCGGTGATGGGGTTGCCATCAGCGTCGTACTGAACCCACTCGAACAGCGCCTGGGCCGCACCTTGGGCGATACCGCCGTGCTGCTGGCCGTTGACCAGCAGCGGGTTGAGGATGCGCCCGCAGTCATCCACCGCTATGTGGCGTTGCAGGGTGACCTTGCCGGTTTCGGAGTCCACCTCGACCACAGCCACGTGGGCACCGAAGGGGAACGTGGAATCGCCACCGTCGAAGTCCAGCTCGTGGGCCATGCCGGCTTCCATGCCCTCGGGCCGCTTGGTGTCATCGTTGGACGCCTGGGCCAGCTCAGCCCAGCTCACGGCCTTGGCCGGTACACCGGCGACCTGCAGGCCCCCGTCGCCGGTGACGATGTCATCCACGTTGGCCTCCAGCAGGTGGGCGGCGAGCTGCTTGGCCTTGGCCAGCACCTCAGTGGAGGCCACATGCACCGCGGAACCGGCGGTTTGCAGCGAACGGGAACCGAGCGTACCCGACCCACGCGGCACCACCGCGGTGTCGGAGTTGACCAGCTTGATGCGGTCCATCGGGATGCCCAACACCTCAGACACCAGCATCGAGAACGCCGTCTCATGGCCCTGGCCGTGGACTGAGGTGCCCACGTACATGCTGGCGGAGCCGTCATCGTGGACCTCGACCTTGCCGTACTCCACGTGCAAGCCGATGGGGGCGGTGATTTCCACGTAGGTGGAGATGCCGATGCCCAACAGCTTGGGGTCACCGGCGTCACGGCGGCGCTTCTGCTCGGCCCGCAGCTCGCTGTACCCGGCAGCCTCCTGGGCCTTGACCAGCGGCAGGGCGTAATCGGCGGAGTCGTAGTTGGCCCCGGTGATGGTGGTCATGGGCTCGGAGAAGGGGGCGAAGAAGTTCTTGCGTCGCAGCTCCCCGGGGTCCATGCCCAGCTCGGCGGCGGTCACGTCCATGACCCGCTCCAGCATCTGGGTGGCCTCGGGCCGGCCGGCGCCGCGATAGGCCCCGATGCTGGTGTTGTTGGTGACCAGCGTGGTGCCCTTGAAGTTGATCTTCGGGATGTTGTACACCCCCGTCGACATCAGCTGGGTCAGCATCGGCAGGATGGCGCCCACAATCGGGTAGGCCCCGGCAGCTGCGGTGACCTCGGCCACCAAGCCCACGATGGTGCCATCGTTCTTGACTCCGAGGGCGGCGTCGATCACGAAGTCCCGGCCGTGAACCAGCGCCACCATGTCCTCGGAGCGGGTCTCGGTCCACTTCACCGGCGCCTGCAGATCCAGCGCCGCCTTACAGGTGACCAGGTACTCGGTGTACACCGCGGCCTTGGGCCCGAAACCGCCACCGACCCAGGGGCACACCACCCGCACCGAGGCAGGGTCCAGACCCAGGTAGGGGGCGATGGTGGCATGCACGCCATGGGGCGCCTGATGGCTGATCCAGGTGGTCAGACCACCGGCCACCGGCTCGT
>JBJXFH010000160.1:0-9397 GCA_046155365.1 Acidimicrobiales bacterium
GGGCGGGGCCCCAACCCCACCCTCGGGGGCCAGCCCGACGCGGTGGCCGGATCACCAGCAAGGGGGGTCGCGAGGCTGGGTGACCTACCAGCAACGGACTGGGTGTGACTCAGCAAACCGGGCGTGCGCACCGGCCGGGTGACGCACCGTGGAGTTACGGACGAAGGATTGTCTGTATCCAGCCGATCACCTGGCGGCGACGTAACGCACCGGCAGTGGCGGTGCCCTGGTCACGGAGGTGCGGGGGTTCCCGAGGCTGGGTGGCCCATCAGCAACGCACGGGGTGTGACTCAGCAGACCGGGTGTACGCAGCGGCCGGGTGGGGAACGGCGGAGGTGGGGACGCTGGGTTGGGGGGTCAGCCGATCACCGAACTGGTGGGGTTCAGCGGGTTTTGGGGAGCAGGCGTAGGCCGAGCTCGGTGAGCTGGCGGTCGTCGAGTTCGGAGGGGGCGTTGGTGAGGGGGTCCAGGCCGGACTGGGTTTTGGGGAAGGCGATGACCTCCCGGATGTTCTCCTCGCCGCACAGCAGCGCCACCAGCCGGTCGATGCCGAAGGCGAACCCGGCGTGGGGTGGGGCACCGTACCGGAAGGCGTCGAGCAGGAACCCGAACTTGCGCTGCTGGGCTTCGGGGCCGATGCCGAGCAGCTCGAAGATGCGCTGCTGCACGTCGCCCCGGAAGATCCGCACGCTGCCCGAACCCAGCTCCCAGCCGTTGAGGACCAGGTCATAGGCCTGGGAACGAGCCCCCAGGAGCACCTCGCGGGACGGGATGGGATCGCCCGGAAGGCCCATGGCGGCCAGGTCATCGGGGTGGGGCATGGTGAAGGGGTGATGGGCGGGGATGGGCCCGCCGGTTTCGGGGTCGATGCCCTCGAACAGCGGGAAGTCCACCACCCACAAGAAGTTGAGTCCACCCTCATTGACCGGCGGTCGGCCCAGTTGCAGCCGCAGCAGGCCCAACACGTGCCAGACCGCGGGGCGTTCGTCGGCCACCAGGTACAGCAGGTCTCCCGGCTGGGCTTCGGTGCGAGCCACGATGGCGGCCAGCTCCGCCTCGGACAGGAACTTGGCCACCGGGGAGTTGAGGGTGCCGCCCTCCTCCACCCGCATCCACACCAGGCCCTTGGCCCCCCACCGTTTGGCCTGGTCAGTGAGTTCGTCGAGCTGCTTACGGGTCTTGGCGGCTCCGCCGGGCTCACGGATCGCTTTCACGCACGGCGCCCGGAAGGCGTTGAACTCGGTGGCGGTGAACAGGTCGGTGAGCTCGATCAGCTCCAGGCCAAATCGCACGTCGGGCTTGTCCGAGCCGTACCGCTCCTGGGCCTCATGCCAACTGAGGTCACCGAGGAACACCGGGCGGGATCCGGTGACGGCCTCGGCGGCGGCCAGCACGGACTCGGTGATGAACCGCCGCACATCGTCCCCGGACACGAAGCTGGCCTCGGCGTCGAGTTGGGTGAACTCGAACTGGCGATCGGCCCGCAGATCCTCATCCCGCAGGCAACGGGCGATCTGGAAGTACCGGTCGATGCCGCCCACCATCGAAAGCTGCTTGAACAGCTGGGGAGATTGGGGCAGGGCGTAGAACGAGCCGGGGTTGAGCCGGCTGGGGACCACGAAATCCCGCGCTCCTTCAGGGGTGGAGGCGATCAACATGGGGGTTTCGATCTCGAGAAAGCCCTGGTCAACCATGTTCTGGCGGATGACGTTGTTGACCTTGGCCCGGGTCCGCAGGTTACGTTGCAGCCGTTCCCGGCGCAGGTCGAGGTAGCGATACCGCAGCCGCTGGCTCTCGTCCACATCAACGCGGTCCGACAGCGGGATGGGCGGCGGCTCAGCGACGGAGAGCACCTCCACCCGGCAGCCGGTGATCTCGATGGCCCCGGTGGCGATCTCGGCGTTCTCGTTGCCCACGGGGCGGCGGGTGACGTTGCCCACCACCCGCAGGACGTACTCGTTGCGCACATCCACGGAGCCGTCAACCACGCACTGCACCACCCCGGTGCGGTCACGAAGATCCACGAAGGCCAGGTTGGCGCCATGCTCCCGGCGGCGGGCCACCCAACCGCACAGCTCCACCTCGGTCCCGATCTCCGCCTCCCCCACCTGGCCGCAGTAATGGGAGCGCATTGAGGTTCGGGCGGGATCTGCGGCTGGCGCGCGATCCGCGGTTCGGGCGGGTTCGGGGGTCTGGGCCTGCTCGCTCACGGGTGGCACGCTACTGGCTGGCGATCCTGACCAGACGCGACAGGCCAGGTGCGGTCCAGGTGGCGGCGCGATGTGGCTCAGTCGGTGTGGGCCAGCAGTTCGCGCACCACGGCCACCAGGTCCGCCCGTGGGACCGAGCGCTGGTCACCACCCACCCGCAACGGCCGCACCGTCACGGTGGCGGCTTCGATCTCCTGGCTGCCCACAATGACCGCCACCGCCGCCCCGCTACGATCCGCGGCCTTCATCTGGGACTTCATCGACCTACCGTCGAAGGCCCGATCAGCCCCGATGCCGGCCCGCCGCAGCGTTTCGGTCAGCACCAGGGCCTCGGCGCCCGCAACGGTGCACACCACGAAAGCCTCAACGGTAGGGGCAGGCGGTCCGAAGGCGCCCTCGGCGTCACAGGCCAGCAGGATCCGGTCCACCCCCAGAGCGAAGCCCACCCCGGCCACCGCGGGCCCACCCAGATCGGCCACCAGACCGTCGTATCGGCCACCGCCACCCACCGCGTTCTGGGCGGCATCGAGGGCGTCAGCCGCGAACTCGAACGTGGTACGGGTGTAGTAGTCCAGGCCCCGGACCAGCCGCGGTGCCAGCCGGTAGGGGATGGCGAGGGCGTCCAGGCCGGCACGGACCTGCTCGAAGTGGGACGCGTCCTGCGCAGAAAGGTGCTCCACCATGGACGGGGCGGCGGCAACCAACTCCGCATCGTCCGGACGCTTGGAGTCCAACACCCGCAACGGGTTCAGCTCCAGGGTTTGGCGGGACTGCGCCGACAGGGCGTCGAGGTTGGCTTCGAAATGGTGGCGCAGGGCGGTCACGTACGCCGCCCGGCCGGCCCCGTCACCGAGCGAGTTGAGCAACAAGCTGACCTGACGTAACCCTAGATCCTGGTAGAACGCCCAGGCCAGGGCGATGATCTCCACGTCGGCGTGAGGGTCATCGGTGCCCAACACCTCGGCGCCGACCTGGTCGAACTGGCGGTACCGGCCCTTCTGGGGACGCTCGTAGCGGAAGTTCGGCCCGGCGTACCAGGCCTTCCACGGCGTGGCCGGCCGATGCTGGGCGAACATCCGACACACCGAGGCCGTTTGTTCGGGGCGAAGCGCCTGGCGGGCCTCCTCGGGCCGTTCGGCCAGCAGGAACATCTCCTTACGGACCACGTCGGTGGATTCCCCCACCCGCATGAACACACCGAGGTCCTCGAACATCGGCGGGATCACCGCCTGATACCCCGCCCGTCCGGCGGCCGCCGCGAAACGGGCCACCAGCACCCGCCAACGCTCCGACTCCGGCGCCATGATGTCGCGCGTCCCCCTGGGCGCTTGAAACGTCTCGGCCACAATCCCGAACCTACTCCCCCACCGTTCCGCTCCCCGCCACCACCGCCCCACCCCGCCCTTCCCTGCCGCCCGCCACCCCCGCGAGTTCCCGCCGCGCCCCGCCCTCCCGACAACCGCCCAACCCCACCAACGACTCCGCCTCACCCCAAAACCCGCCAGACCCCAACGACCCCCCACACCGCGCCAGCCTCGTCCCGCCCTCCCGACGACCCCGCTAGACCCCGACGACGGAGCCCGCCGCGCCCGCCGGCGTGTGTGCCAGTGCCGACCCTGCCCAGACGAGCCCGTCCCCACACACCAGACCACCCCCGCCGGGGCCGGCCCCCGAGGGTGGGGTTGGGGCCCCGCCCGAGCGCCGCCAGGGAGGCGCCAGCCGACCGATCCGTGCACCGGCTCCCCCTCGCGAGATGGGGGGAGGCGCTCCCGCGCCGCCGGGGGGCGCAGCCCCCCGTTTCAAGAACCCAGCCGCCGTTTCAAGAACCCAGCCCCCGTTCAAGAAACCCAGCCCCCGTTTCAAGAACCCAGCCCCCCGTTCATGAGCCCGGCCCCCGCCTTAACAACCCACCCCCCGGTTCAGGAAAAGTGCTGGTTCAAGGTGTCGCGGTAGGCGGTGTCCCCGATCCAGCCGGACTGGCAATCGGGAGCGGCTTTGCTACCGTGGCGCCGCTACCGGTGCCGCTCCGGCGCCGCTCAGTGTCGGGCGCGGGATTTCGTTACCCGGCCGCCGTTGCTGCTGGCCCGACCCTCGCCGCCGGGCATGATGCGCCGCACGCCGTACACGCTCTCGATGCTTTGCACCGCCGCCAGCGCCGATTGCAGATGCGAGGGGTCTCCCACCTCGAAGTCGAAGCGCATGGTTGACACCCGATCGGGACCGGTGAGGGTCTGACACGCCAGGATGTTCACGTGGTAGTCGGCCAGGACGGTGGCCACGTCACGCAGCAGCCGGGTGCGGTCTATGGCCTTCAGCTCGATGGATACCAGGAACCTGCTGGCGGCCTCGTTGCCCCATTCCACCTCGACCAGTCGACCCGAGTGGGCGTCGGACAGCGATACCGCGTTGGCACAGTCCGCACGGTGCACCGACACCCCTCGACCGCGGGTGTGAAAGCCCATGATCTCATCGCCCGGGACGGGGGTGCAGCAGCGGGCCAAGCGCACCAGCACGTCTTCCATGCCCTCCACGTGCACCCCGACGGAGGGCCGGTCACGGCTGGGCTTGGGGGGATCGAGCACCCGGCCGGAGAGCTGCACCTCCTGGTCGGGTTCAGCGTTGGACAACCAGCGCCGGGCCCGTGACGCCACCAGCTTGGGGGCCACATTGCCGGCGCCCACTGCCCGGTACAGGGCTTCGACATCGGCGTAGCGGAGATCCTCGGCCACCTGCTCCAGCACGTCGGCACCGATGAGCTGCTGGACGGGCAGGCCCGCCACCCGCAGGGCGTTGTTGATTTCCTCCCGGCCGTTATCCACCTCGTCGACGCGTTCCTGGGCGGCGAAATAGGCCCGGATGCGGGACTGGGCCTTGGGGGTGACCACCGTCTGGAGCCATTCGCGAGACGGGCCGGCGCTACCGGTCTTGGCGGTGAAGACCTCCACGGTCTGACCCGAGTTCAGCGGGGTATCCAGGCTGACCAGGCGGTTCTCCACCTTGGCACCGATGCAGCTGTGGCCCACTTGGGTGTGGATGGCGTAGGCGAAATCCACCGGGGTGGCGCCGGCGGGGAGGTTGACCGCCTCGCCCTTGGGGGTGAAAACCGTCACCTCGTCCTGGTCGAGATCCACCTTGAGGGTGGCCATGAACTCGCCGGGGTCGGAGATGTCGCCCTGCCAGTCCACGATGCGGTCCAGCCAGTCCACATCGAGCTGGTGACCGGCCCCGCCCTGACCACCGGACCCGTTCGAACCACCGCCGGCGGGGTGTCCCGGTCCCCCCTGGCCGAACTTGTAGCGCCAGTGGGCCGCCACCCCGAACTCGGCCCGCAAGTTCATCTCGGCGGTGCGGATCTGCACTTCGAGCAGCTTGGCTTGGGGTCCGATCACCGTGGTGTGCAGCGACTGGTAGTTGTTGAACTTGGGCATGGCGATGAAGTCCTTGAACCGGCCCTGCACCGGGCGCCAGGCGGCATGGATGCAGCCCACCGCGGCGTAGCAGTCCTTCACCGAGCCCACCTGCACCCGGATCCCCACCAGGTCGAAGATCTCGGAGAACTCCCGGCCCTTGACCACCATCTTCTCGTAGATCGACCAGAGGTGTTTCGGCCGGCCGTTGATCTCCGCTTCGATGCCCAGATCCTCCAGCCGCTGGCGGACCTCCTCAATGACCTGCATGAGGTACAGCTCGCGCTCGGGGGTGCGGTTCCACACCATGGAATCAATCTCGGCGTAACGCTTGGGATGTAGCGCCGCGAACGCCAGATCCTCGAGTTGCTGGCGCAGGTCCTGCATGCCGAGGCGGTGGGCCAGCGGGGCGTATACGTCCAGCGTTTCCCGGGCGATGCGGTGCTGCGCCTCGGGGGGCATGGCACCCAGCGTCCGCATGTTGTGCAACCGGTCAGCCAGCTTGATGATCAGAACCCGCAGGTCCTTGGCCATGGCCACCAGCATTTTGCGCATGGTGGCGGCTTGTTGGGCTTCCTTGGAGGCGAACTGCACCCGGTCCAACTTGGTGACCCCATCGACGATGGCCACCACTTCGGGCGGGAAATCCCGTTCCAGGTCGGCGAGGGTGAGGTCGGTGTCCTCCACGGCGTCGTGCAGCAGCGCGGCGGCGATGGTCACCGCGTCGTTGGTCTGCTCGGCCACGATGAGCGCCACGGCCAGCGGGTGGGAGATGTAGGCCTCACCGGAGCGGCGGAGCTGCCCTGAATGCAAGCCCGATGCCAGCTCCCAGGCCCTGGTCACGAGCGCCGCTTGGCCTCGGGCCTGGCGTCCCCGAAACCCGGCCACCAACGGCTCGATCTCGGTGACCCGGCTGGCGGTGTCCTTGCGCCAGGGCAGCACCCGATCGACGGTCACCATCTGCGTCTCGCCTCTTCCTCTGCTCAGCCCGGAAACGTCGGCATGTGATTCGGATTCGCTTCGATCAGGCGGGTTCGATCAGGTCGGTTCGATCAGGTCGGTTCGATTAGTACGTGATGAGGGACCGGGCGTCCACCCCGCCGAGACGGGCGCGACCTCCCAGGAAGGCCAACTCGATGAGGAAGGTCACCCCCACCACCTCGGCGCCGACATCGTGCACCAGCTGCAACGCTGCCGCAGCGGTACCTCCGGTGGCAAGCACATCATCCACCACCAGGATCCGCTGGCCGCGCTCAACTGCATCGAGGTGCATCTCCAGGCTGTCCTGCCCGTATTCGAGGTCATAGGACACGCTGGCGGCGCGATGGGGCAACTTCCCGGGTTTGCGAACCGGCACGAAGCCCACGCCCAGGTGGTACGCCACCGCGGCTCCCAACACGAAACCGCGGGCCTCGATGCCCACCACCCGATCCACGCTCAGCCCGGCATGCAACTCCGCCAGCAGGCTCACGGTGGCCTGCCACGCCGACCCGTTCGCCAGCAGCGGGGTGATGTCCTTGAACAGGATGCCCGGCGAGGGAAAATCGGGCACGTCCCGGATGAGGGCCTGCAGGGACGCCACACTCCAGGCGTCACCCTGGTGGGGACGGGGGCCGAGGACCGACCCGGATTCGCTCATCGGGTCACCGGGTCGTGCAGGTACGGGGGCGGGGACGCGGCGTTCACGGCGTCAACGGTACCGGGCCGGGGACGGGGCGGCTCTTGCAACTGGCGGGCACCGGCGTCAACGGCGTTTGGTGCGACGCGGCCGGGGTGGGTGACTGGCGGAATACCCCGGCGGCAACTTGGGCCCAGCGGCCCGGCTCGGTACCGAGGAGGCCGCGGCGGTCACCGCTTGACCGGCTCCTTCGCGCCCGCCGAGGTCTCCGTTGACGGCAATCGAGGCGGCGCCGGTCTCGCCGTCGGCGGCTGCGCTGGCATCGGTGGCGGTGCCGGGTTTGCGGCTGGCACCGGGAGCACTACGGACCCCGGCCGGGGTGCGACTGTCCAACCGCTGGCGGATCTGGGCGTAGGCCGGGGACCGCTCGTTGAGGTAGGCCACGATGGGGGTGGCCACGAAGATGGAGGAGTACACCCCCACCACCAGGCCCACCAACAGCGCGAAGCCGAACTCCTGCAAGGTGGTGGCGCCGAAGATCAACGAGCCCACCACCAAGATGGACAGCACCGGGAGCACGGCGGTGAAGCTGGTGTTGATGGAGCGCATCAGCACCTGGTTGAGCGACAGGGACGCCATCTGGGTGTAGGTCATACGCCCGGCGACGGACACCATGGGGGTGTTGTCCCTGATGCGGGAATAGACCACCACCGTGTCATAGAGCGAGAAACCCAAGATGGTGAGAAAGGCGATCACCGTGGCCGGGGTGACCTCGATCTGCAGCAAGGCGTACAGGCCCACGCTGATGATGATGTCGTGCACCACCGCCACCAGGGCTCCAACGGCCATGCGCCAGTCCCGCAGGGCGAAGGTGATGTACAACGCGATGGCGATAAAGAACAACACCAGCGCCCGGATGGCTTTGCCGGAGATCTCGTCACCCCATGAGGGCCCCACCGTGGTGACCGCGATCTGATCCGAGGTGATGCCGGCGCCCTCCGCCAGCGCGCTGCGGACCTCAGCCACCGCGGCGGCGTCGATCTCCGCGGACTGCACCCGCAACACGTCAGCGCCCACCGTTTGGATCTTGGCGTTCTCTTCGCCCAGGGGCCGCAGCAGCTCACGGGCTTCGGCCACGCTGACCTCGGAGGTGGGGACCTCCCAAGCCGTGCCGCCCTCGAAGTCCAGGCCCAGGGCCAGGTTCTGCACCACCAGCAGGACAACTGACAGCACCACCATGGCGACGGAGGCGATGAGGCCGTAACGCCAGAGCCGCACGAAGTCGTAGTCGTTCTCGCCCCGGAACAGGCGACGAATGGCGTTCATGAACGGGCCTCCCCCGCAGCGGCGCCGGCCAGCACCGGAGTGGGCGTGAGCGATGGAATACCGAAGGCCTTGGGACTGCGTGTGGCCAACGACCAACGGCTCATCCACAGCACCGCCGGGCGCATGAAGCAGTACGAGGCGAGCAGGTCCAGCAGCGCCGACAGGCCCAGGAACAGGGCGAACCCCTTCACCGGGCCCACCGTGAGGAAGTACAGCAATCCGGCGCCGATGAGGGACACCAGGTCTG
This sequence comes from Acidimicrobiales bacterium, assembly GCA_046155365.1. Taxonomy (GTDB): domain Bacteria; phylum Actinomycetota; class Acidimicrobiia; order Acidimicrobiales; family CAIXPF01; genus CAIXPF01. Next base: position 8,809 of record JBJXFH010000160.1, read on the forward strand.
CCTTGATGATGGTGCTCATGGCCCCCCGGAAGGCCCGTTGGGAGGAGGATCGCAGCGTCCGACCGCCCACCATGTCGTCTTTGATCTGCTCGAAGTACACGATGTTGGAGTCGATCGACACGCCGATGGACACGATGATGCCCACCACCCCTGACAGGGACAGCGCCAGACCCTGTTTCTCACCGAGCACGGCGATGATCACCCACAGCAACCCGAAGCTAAGCCCCAGCGAGGTGAGCGCCACCAACCCCAGGATCCGGTAGTAGAGCAAGATGTACACCGCCACCACGGCCAGCCCGATCAGGCCGGCGGCCACCCCGGCCCGTAGCGCGTCACGCCCGATGGTGGCGGACACGTCTTGGCTCTGCTGACGTTCGAAGGTGACCGGCAAGGCGCCGTACCGCAGCTTCTGGGCCAGGTCCTCGGCATCGTCCTGGCTGAAGTTGCCGGTGATCACCGCTTCGTTGGTGGTGGCGAAGGTGTCATTCACAGAGGGGGCGGAGATCACTACCCCGTCCAACACCGCCGCCAACTGCCCGGTGGGGCACACCGCCGGATCCGCAGCGTTGAAACAGGCGGCCGCGGCCCG
>JBJXFH010000119.1:0-10626 GCA_046155365.1 Acidimicrobiales bacterium
GCCGACGCCACCAGGGCGGCCACCGCGGGCCTGCACCAGCGCCGCTCGGGGCCGGTGCCACCCCCGCCACCCCCACCGTGCCGGGCGTTGACGGCGGGACCCCCGGGACGAACGTGCATCGTCTTGACGCTACCGGCAGCGGCGCCATCGCGGACCCCAGGCCCGGGCCGGACCGTCCACCCGGCCCGCCCCATTGGGCCAGCCCGGTCAGAGGACGCCGAGTGTGACCAGCTCGTCGTGGGCGGTGCGGAACGCCTCAATGGCGGCGGGGACCCCGCAGTAGATGGCGGTTTGCAGCAGGACCTCGCGGATCTCCACCGGGGTGACGCCGTTGGTGATGGCGCCGCGCACATGCAACCGCAGCTCGTGGGGCTTGTTGAGTGCGGTCAACATGGCCAGGTTGAGCATGGAGCGGGTCTTCAGATCCAGTTCCGGCCGGCCCCAGACGTCACCCCAGCAGTACGTGGTGACGAGATCCTGCAACGGCCGGGTGAAGTCGTCGGCGTTGGCGATAGCGGCGTCCACATAGTCCGCGCCCAACACGGCGCGGCGGGTTTCCAGTCCTGATTCGTACGACATGGCGGGACCCTACCCACCATGCCCCACCCAGGTGCCCGGAGTACCGGAGGGGGCTACCCGACGGCGGTGGTCAGGGCCCGACCTTCGAGCTGGGCCCGGAGCCGGTGGGCGGCGCTGTCGGCGACGGCGTCCACCTCAACATCGGACCAGTGGATGGGCTGGTCCTGGGCCACGTCGTTGACCAGGCGCACCCCGTGAGCCAGGCCCAGCGGGAAACAGCCGGCGGCCTGGGAATCCGATGCCGGGGTGAGCTTGCCCCACACCGTGAACCCACCCTCACCGTCGAGGGTTTCCCCGGCTCGCAGGGGGCGTTTGGCGGTGGCCACCACATCGGCCCGCCAACCTTCCGCACAACCGGTGGGCTCGCCCCGCAGCGCCGCGGACAGGATCGACACGTTCAGCTCCAGGCCGATCAGGTGATACGGCTTGTACATGGCGGCGTAGCGACCAGAGGCGTCGGTGCGCAGGCCGTACTGGGCGAAGCAGGCGGCGGCGTAGTCGTTGGGGGCTTCCAGCACCACGTACACCCCCCAGCGCAGATCCCGGAACACCGGCCGGAAGTCCAGCTCCAGGCTGGAAACCACCTCCACCTGGCCCTTGTGGTGCAACACGCCGCCGTCGGCCACCGGACGCAGCACGTGGGGCAGGTCATCCACCCCGCACGGCGGGAACTGCAAACCGGTCGGTGCCGGGGTGAGGCCGGTGGCGTTGGCGATGGCGCACATCTCGATGGCGGACTTGGTGCCGTCCAGGAAGCTGTTGAACATCTGGCTGTTCATGCCGGCTTCGGCGGCCTGGGCGGCGGTCAGCCCGTAGTGGTCCCAGATGGTGTCCGGGGTGGAGCGGTGGTAGGAGGGGTGGTGCTTGGTGCCCTTGCCGGCGGCGATCACATCGAACCCGCAGGACCGGGCCCAGTCCACCTGCTCACACACCAGCGCTGGTTGGTCCCCGTAGGCCAGGGAGTACACCACCCCGGCGTCCGCGGCGGCTCGGGCCAGTATCGGACCGCACAGGGCGTCGGCCTCCACGTTGACCGCCACCAGGTGTTTGCCGGCCGCGAAGCAGGCCAGGGCGTGGGCCACCCCGACCACGGCGTTGCCGGTGGCCTCCACCACCACGTCCACGTCGCGGCGTCGGACCAGGTCATCGGCGGAGTCGGTGAAGGCGGTGGCGGCCACTAGCTGCGGTGACCAGCCCACCTGCAGGCAGGCACGGCGGGCCCGGTCCACGTCCAGGTCGGCGATGGCGGTGACCACCAGCGGTGAGTGCGGCACCTGGGCCAGGAACATGGAGCCGAACTTGCCGGCCCCGATCAGGCCCACCCGCACCGGGCGGCCGTCGGTCATGCGCTGTTGGGCCAGACGGTGCAGGTTCATCGGGCGGCCTCGGCCAGGACCAGCTCACCCAGGCAGTCATCGGCGAGGGCTTCGATGGGGGTGAAATCCCGATGGGCGATCCACTCGGCCCGTTTGAAGCGGCGGATGTGGTTGTCGACCCGGCACAGCGAGAGGTACACGATGACCCTTCCGAAGGGGCTGATGTTGGCCGGGCTGGCGTGTACCAGCAGGCCGGAGAACAACACCACCGAGCCCGGGGGACCGGTGGGGGCCACGATGCCGCCCCGTTCGGCCAGCCGGGTGATGGTGTCCCGGTCCAGCGTCCACAGCGGGTAGGAGGTGGTGGCCAGATCGTGGCCGGCCTCGTACACCCCTTCGAGGTGGCTGCCGGGGATGAACAGCAGCGGCCCGTTGGCGGCGGTGACCTCGTCCAGGAACACGGCGATGTTCATGGCCCGCGGTTCGGGCATGTCGTCATCTCGTTGCCAGGTGCCGTAGTCCTGGTGCCATTGCCAGACCTCACCGTCGAAGGCAGCCTTGGCGTTGACCTTGTACTGGTGCATGTAGACCTGGCCGCCCAGGATCTGTTCCACCGGGCCGATGAGGCGGGGGTGGGCGCCCAGGCGACGGAACGGTTCAGACCAGTGGTGGGCGGCGAATGCGGTGCGGGGGGCGCCGGTGGATTCCCGCCACACCTCTTCACGGTCGGTGGCGTAAAGCCGGTCGGCCTCGGCTCGCAGCAGCGCCGCTTGGTCCAGCGGGAAACGTCCCGGCAGGAACAGGTACCCCTCCCGATGGAACTGTTCGAGTTCAGCGTCGCTCAGTTGCATGGTTTCGCTACCTCCACGTCCACGATGCCGGCACCGGGTTTCGGGGGGTGATCCTACTTGGCACCGTCGTCACCGTTCCCGGTATCCACCGGAAGCCGAGCTCCCCGACGGCGACTACCATCCGCGGCCGACAGCACCGTCACCTTCGTAGGGAGAACCACACGATGTCCAAGCGCGTACTTCTAACCGGCGCCAGCACCGGCATCGGCAACGCCACCCTGAAGATGTTGGTCGCTGAGGGCCACGAGGTCACCTCCTTGGACGTCAAAGAGGCACCGGAGGGCGCGGCGCAGCACTTCCATTGCGACATGAGCGACCCGGCTTCCATCGACGCCACCGTCGGGCAGCTCACCGGCAGCTACGACGCCCTGCTGAACGTGGCCGGGGTGGCCGGTTCCATGGGCTCCGAGCTGGTGTTCCGGGTCAACGTGTACGGGCTTCGGCATCTCACGGAGGCGATGCTGGCCGCCGGCAAGGTCACTTCGCCCGGGGGGTCCATCGTGAACATCGCCTCGCTGGCCGGCATGGCCTGGGAGCGGCATCTGGACCGGATCAACGCCCTGGACGACGCCGCCGATTTCGCCGCCGGCATCGAGGTGGCCAAGGCCTATGACCGTGGCGGCCCGGCGGCCTACGTGCTGTCCAAGGAGTGGGTGGTGGCCTACACCCAGCGTCTGGCCGGCCGGGTGGTGCAGCAGGGCATCCGGGTCAACAGCGTCAGCCCCGGCCCGGTCATCACGCCGTTGTTCCCCTACTTCGAGGCGGACACCGGCGCCGATCAGATGGCGTGGCTGAACGATCAGGTCGGCCGCCCGGCCCAACCCGAGGACGAGGCCGAAGCCATCTGCTGGCTGGCCGTCGGCAAGAGCGGTTGGGTCAACGCCGTGGACCTGCCCGTGGACGGCGGCCTCTCTGCCGGCATGCGCACCGGCTGGGCCAACACCAAGTCTTCCCCCGCCTCCCGGGCCCGCCGGGGCTGACGGGGCCAGTACTTGTCGCTCGGCTGCGTATCGGCGTTCGGGCCGGGTGCAGGTGAGGGCTCCTGGGTGCTGTTTACGATGCCGCTGCCGGCTGGGTTCGGCTCAGCCCGGCCGTTGGTGACCGGTCGGTCTCGGGATGCGGTTGGTCGGCGATTGTCGGCGGTTCGCGCCGGCTGTAGGTGGGTTGGGAGATTCGGCGCGGCGCCGGCGCCGGCCTGGTTCCGCTCAAGGTGGCCGTAGGTCACCTGCTCGTCCGCGCCGGGGCCGCTACGGGTCGCGGTCGAGGTGAGCTGGCCCGCCGATTGGCCTAATTCGGGCTGCTAGCGAATCGATGGTGACCGGCCCGGGCCGGCGCTCGCCCAGGTGCTGTCTGGCAATGTCATGCGGAGGCGGCGCGTCCGAGGCGGCTGTCGTGTCCCGAACGCCCCTTGGTGTCAGGCCCGCCAAGCCGATCTGTCGGTGCCATACGTGCACGTGACCACACGCTTGATGGGATCGGCATCCGGCCTGCTGAGTCGACCCACTCGCGGGCTCAAACTTAACGTAGCGTGAGGTTTGAGCCCGCGAGTGGCGGTGCAGGCACCCGGATCGCTGCCAGAGGTCAGTCCGGCACGCATCCAACAGGCCACCGTCCCATCGTCGGGCCGTTTGGCAGTCGTGAAGCCATCGCGCCGGGCAGCCAGACGCGGATCGCCCCACCGGGAGCCGGCCCTCTGTGACCACGCTGGGAGCCCAACCGGACCGGTCATGCCAGGAGCCAGGTCCCGGTTCCCGCTCGGCGGCAGCGCCCCACCGCGGCACCACCCAGTCCGACAGCCCCTTCCGAGGGTGGGGTTGGGGCCCCGCCCGAGCGCCGTAAGGGAGCCGCCAGGCGACCGAGCCGCCACCGGGCCAACGTCGCCGATGGGGGAGGCGCCCCCAGGGCGCCGTGGGGGGCGCAACCCCCCGAACAAGAACCCCCGCAACCCCCGAACAAGAACCCCCGCAACCCCCGAACAAGTGAGCTCGCCGGCCCCCAGAAGAACGCCCGCAACCCCCGAACAAGTGAGCTCGCCGGCCCCCGGAAGAACCAGCACCCTCCGGACAAAGAGCAACGCGGCGTCTCGAACAAAAACAACAGGGCGCCCTCGGAGAAGGGCGCCCCGCTTGCTGTGCTATTCAGTTCAGGCTGACCAGGTCAGCCAGGTTTGATCAGACGTAGCGGACGGCGGTGGCTGCGGTCTTGAGCAGCGTGGCCTTCTTGGTGGCGTCCACCGGGTTCACGATCTCCAGGTCACAGGCCTCGGCGACGCTACCGATGTTGCCGGGGGCGGTCACGATGAGGTTGGTGTCAGAGACCACGACCACGGAGGTGGGCACGACATCGGTGGTGCACTTGAGGGTCACCTTGGCGGTGGTCACACCGGTGTAGCCGGTACCAACCACCAGGAAGGTGCCGCCGCCACCGGAAGCCGCCTTGTTCAGCACGTTCGGGTTGACCGAGGTGATGGTGGGGGCGACGGTGCCGATGTAGTTGAAGCGGGTCTTGAGGTTGGTGGTGCTGACACCGATCACGTTCTCAACGGTGACGTCCACGGGGCCGCTGGTGGCCCGGGTGGGGACCTTCACAGTCATGGTCAGACCGTCGTTGGCGACCACGATGTCCGCAGCCAGGGTCACGGCGGTGGCGCCGAAGTTCACCTTGCTGGTGCCCCACAGGCGGGTACCGGTGATGGTGAGCAGGGTCCCCACGGCAGCGCCGTCGGTGCCGGTGACCTCAGCGCCCGTGGCGCCCAGTGTGGTGATGGTCGGGGCGCCGGGGCTGAAGAGGAACTTCGAGCCGGCCACGTTCGGGCTGACCACGGAGTTGCGGGTCACGACCACGTCGGTGATGCCCTCGGTGACATCGATGGCCGGGGTGGCAACGGCATCATCGATGGGGGTCCGGGCGATGATCTGGGTATCGGAAACCACCCAGATCGACTGCGGGGCCCAGGTACCGAACTTGACGTCGGCCAGCACCGCGCCGGTGAAGCCGGTTCCGGTGATGGTCACGATCTTGCCGGTGGCGGGATCAGCGAACGCCGGCGCAACGGCGGTGACCGTGGGAGCGCCGTAGGTGTAGCTGGGACCGGTGGCGTTGGTGCCGTCGGTGTTGGTGACCTTCAGGGTCTTGGCACCGGCCGCTGCCGCGTCGGGCACGGTGGCCACGATGCGGGTGTCGGACACGATGGCGTAGTTGGTTGCGGCCACGTCACCGGCGGCGACGTTGTTGAAGTTCACCGCGCTGGCGCTGGTGAAACCGGTACCGGTCAGCACCACGATCTGGCCGCCCTTGAGCGGACCAGCGACGGGGGCCACTGCGGTGACGGTCGGAATCGCCGAGGCGACTTCGCCAGCGGCGCCGGCCAGGTCATCCTCGCTGAGCAGACCTTGGGCGATGGCCTCGGCGATGAGGGAGTCGCTCTGGGTGGTCTCGGCCGCGCCATCGACCTCAGAGGAGCCGACCACGGAATGACCGAGCATGAACAATCCCGTGGCCAGGGCTGCAGCAGCCACCAGTTTGCGGGATCTGGCCCGACGCCGTTGTTCGTCAGCGCTGCTCGTGGGTCCAGTAGGCATGACCGTACCTCCTTGGAAGCGGCCCTACTTGGACCGTCCGATACCTCGGAAAGTGTACGGCCGACTACTCAGAGTCCAACCTGGCAGGTAAATCCGCCCAGAGACCTAGACCGAATGCGCGAGGGACGACGTTAGGCCACGGTCCATTGCAGGAGGGTGTTGGCGGGCTCGTCGTCGGGGTGATGTTCGAAGACGCCTTCCACCTTGGAGCCGATGATCAGTGGCTGCATCGGGTCCCCCAACAGGTTGCCCACCATCCGCACGTGGTCGGCGTGGGGCAGTTCCACCAGGGCAATGACGTAGGGCCCCTGCTCGGCCAACGCCGGATGCACCGGATGCCATACCCGCTGATGGCTGAACAGGATGCCCTCGGGGGATACCTCCTCGAAGTGCAGCTCCAGGCTGTGGCAGCGGTGGCAGACGTACTCCGGGCCCCACTGGAAACGGTTGCACCCGTTGCAGCGCTGCAGCAGGAGCTTGCCTTCCTTCAGGCCCTCCCAGAACTCGCCGTCGAGGCCCTCACGGTCAGCCACCGGCTTGGCCAGTCCCGGTAGTAGGTAACGATCAGTGGTGGTGCGTGCGTTCATGGTGCTCAGGCCCCCACCGTCGAGGCGGATCCGAAGATGCATGAGCTGACCGGGGTCACCATGGGACCGGAACCGACCATCGCCACCTCAGCCCCCGCCACCTGGTTGAAGGACTGACCGCGAATCTGGCGGGCGGCTTCGATGTTGAGGCCCAGCCCGTGCATGTAGCACTCGGCCAGGTTGCCGCCGCTGGTGTTGGTGGGCAGCTTCCCGCCCGGCGCCGTGAGATTTTCCGGTGTGAGGAAGTCATTGACCTCCTCGGCGGTGCAAAAGCCATGCTCCACGATGCTCATCATCACGCCCCCGGTGAAGTTCTCGTAGCTCTGCAAAACATCAACGTCGGAAGGGCCCAACCCGGCCATGCGCCACAACCTCGGCGCCACAGTGGTGAAACTGGACGATGCATACTCTGGAGTATTGTGCACGGTGGCGCCGGCGCGGTGCTGGGAGCCGGACACCGCTGCCAACACGTAGCAGGGCGGATGGGGGAAGTCCTTGGCCCGTTCCCCGGACACCAGGACCATGGCCGCGGCGCCATCGTTTTCCAAACAGCAGTCGAAGAGGTGGAACGGCTCCACGATCCAGCGGGAATCCTCGTAGCCGGTTTCATCGAGCGGGCGGCCGTACATCACTGCCCGGGGGTTGTTCTGCGCGTGGGCGTAGGAGGCCAACGAGATGGCCCGCAGCGCCTCTTGCTTCACGTCATGGTCGTGCATGAAGCGGTTGACCTTCATGGCGAACTGATGGGCCGCCGACATCAGACCATACGGCAAGGTATGAGCCGGCGCGCCGGACACCATCCGACTGCGAGAGCCCTGGCCGAAACGGCCGAACTGCCCTTGGGCCAGCGCCCGGAACACCACCACGCACTCGGCCTGGCCGGTGGCGATGGCGGCCGCGGCGTTGGCCACCGCACCCGACCCGCCGCCCCCGCCGCCGCCCCACTGCATGGAGGCGAAGCTCAACTGCTTGCAGCCCAGCGCCGCGGATAGGCGGGAGGCATCACTGCGATCGTTGCTGTAGGAGCTGAACCCGTCGATGTCTTTGGGGTCGATCCCGGCGTCAGCGCAGGCGGCCAGCACCGCTTTGATGGCCAGCTTGAACTCCGGATCGGGCGAGCGGCCCCATTTGTAGTATTCGGTTTCGGCCACGCCCACCACGGCGGCACGGCCCTTGAGGGTTCGTTCGGTCATCGGGGCCACTCCTGCAAGCTGCTGGGCGGCTCAGTGTAATTGCCGGCCCCGATCCGCACCCACAAACGCCCGGGCCGCACCAGGTGAGAGCCTGGTTGTGTGGTTGCGTCAGTGCCGGACACCGGGCCGGTCCACAGGTGGGGCCGCGCCCCCGTGGCCTCCCGTGCCACCCCACCGGGCCCACCGGCGTCGTACCCGTCGGTATCCACGGCGGGCCAGGGTGAACATGGCAATGGCTACGAGCAGGCCCACGGCGGCGGCGAAGAGGGCCAGCATCGCGGCCACCCGCGGCTGCCACAGCGCCAGTATCACCATGGCGGCCACCAACCCGTCCTCGGCGAAGCTGGCGATGACGTTGGTGAAGGGCTCCGGTGAGGTGTTGATGGCCAGGCGGGTGGAGGCCTTCGTGAGGTGCCCGGCCAGCGCCAATCCACCGGCCAGGACCCCGGCCACCGGGCCGCTGAACGCGAAGTCGTTGTCGGCGCCGGCCGCGGCCACCCCCACCAACGTGCCCACCGTCGGCCGTATCAGCGTGTGGAGCAGATCCCAGGCACTATCGAGCAGCGGGACCTTGTCCACCACGAATTCCAGGGCGAACAGCACGCCCACCACCACCAGCACCCCTGGCCGCTGCAAGACCGGCGGGGTTTCCGCCCAGTCCAGCCGCCCCGCCAATCCCAGCAGCAACAACGTCAAATAGGCATTGATCCCGGTGGTCCAACCCGCCGCCAGCAGCGTGGCCTCGTGCATGGGGCCAGCTTCCCACCTCGCCCACCGTTACTCCCGACACCGCCCCCGTTGTCGAGACGGGCGGGGCGGTCCTCGATAAGCGGCAGGGGGGCCGAGACGGGCGGGGCGGTCGGCGAGATCGCTTCGGTTGCTGAGACTGGCGATGCTGTGTTTGACGTGCGAGCCGTCGCCCACAAAGCCGGCGCCGCGCGCCCTATGGGCATGCATCGCCGGGCCCGGTCGCGCAACGCGGGTGGAGTGCGCACCGGCACGGGCGTAACGGTCCCGGGCACGGGTGGCGCGGTCGCTGGCGAGGGATGGCTTGACCCGGACACGGGTGGCGCCGCTAGGCAGGCCGCCGCTCGTACCGATTCGGGCGGCCGCGCCCGGACCAGGCCCGCGCGGTTCCCCGCACGACCCCAGCCGCCGGCACGGGCGCGGCAGAACCAGCGCGCCGTGCGGAGCGGCGGCGATCCTGACCCGGATGCGGTGGTATTGATCCGGCGGCGGTCCTGGACCCGGCGGTGGTCCTGACCCCGCGGCGGTCCTGGACCCGAGTGCGGCGTTGATTCGGTGGCGGTCGATCCGACTGCGGCCCTGATCTGAGTGCGGTCCTGATCCGACGGCGGTCCTGGACCCGGGAGCGTGCTGACGCGGCGGTGGTGCTGACGCGGCGGTGGTGTCAACGCGGCGGTGGTGTTGATCCGGCGGTGGTCCTGACCCCGCGGCGGTCCTTGACCCGAGTGCGGCGTTATTCGGTGGCGGTCGATCCGGCTGCGGCCCTGATCTGACGGCGGCCATGGACCCGGGTGCGGTGCTGGACCCGGGTCCGGTGTTGACCCGGGTGCGTGCTGACGCGGCGGTGGTGTTGATCCGGTGGTGTTGATCCGGGTGCGGTGCTGGATCCGGGTGCGGCGTTGATCCAGCGGTCCTGATTCGGCGGCGGTCGGACCCGGGTGCCCGACGCCAGGCGTGGCTCGGTCATCGGGAGCGCGTACCGGAGTCCCCGCAGGTGGCGCCGTCCCCGATACCCCGGGTCTGGCCCAGGAATGGTTGCCACGCGGCAACCGCTCGGTTCGTCGCTGGTCCCCGGCGGTCCCTGGCGGCGGGTCTAGGGATACGGCCACTCGCGGATCGGCGATCTCACTTAGCCGTGGCTACGGAAAGTGAGAGGCCCGTCACGTGCCGAGAGCTTCAAGCCAAGATGTGTGTTTGGAAATGCATGAAACGTAACGTAAGGGATTCCATTGGGCTGATTTGGGCCACGAGTGCCCCGGAATGGAGGCGGAATGTCGACCCAGGGCAATCGAATCGCCACGGAGCGTCGAGAAAACCGGGTGTGGCGCGTCCGCCGGTGGCCCAAATCCGCCCAATGGGTTCGAACGGTCCCTGGCATTGGCGGGAAGCCGATGGGCCCAGCGCAGCCGAGACCGGCCTGGAGCCGGCGAAACATGCGGGGGACGCAGCCCAATCCTGCCCAAACCACCAGCACCGGCCGGAACCGAACCCAAACCCACCAGCTCCCGCCAGAACCGGGCCCGGACCGCTGGGATCCTGCCCGGACCGCCGGACCCCGCAGGGACCCCCCACTCGCCGTGATGTCAGCCGCCACAGGACGATGCTGGCCCGGAGCGGGCTTTGAGACGGCGTCCCACCGCGCACCACGGATTGCCGGTCGGACCGCGGCCGGGGTGGCGCGCGGCCAGCATGGCGCGCGGCCAGCATGGCGCGCGGCCAGCATGGCGCGCGGCCAGCATGGCGCGCGGCCAGCATGGCGCGCGGCCAGCATG
>JBJXFH010000122.1:0-27956 GCA_046155365.1 Acidimicrobiales bacterium
CGGGCGGCATTGCGCCGCCCGACCTGGCTCGACGGCCGGTCAATGGCCGGCCGGAGGCCGTTGAGCATCCACGGCCAGCGCCTCACGACACACAGCTGCCACTAGCCGACGTTGCAGACGAGATCTCGGCCAGCGCAGGGCCGGGGAGTGGCATCGAACACGCTGGAAGGTCCCCCGACGACTCGCTGCGCGCCTCTACGATCGTGGGATGGGGTTGATCGCCGTCACGAAGCCTGGCGTCGTTCCCACCGCGGCAGCTCGGGCTGGGTGGGAGGAGGCGATGACTGTCGCGCCCGCCGGTTGGGTCGAATCCACAGGGCCAGCCATGCTGCCCCAGCAGCCTCGCACCGCCGGGTGCCGGATCTGCGGGCAGGTGGCAAGGCTCACGAAGGAGCACATCCCGCCGCAGGGTGTCGGCAACAAGGGACAGTACCGCGGTTACTCGTTCGGCGACTGGCTTGAGCGCACGCCTGGTGGGTTCGACATGGGGAAGGGCACCCCAGGGCAGGGAGGTATCTGGGGATACACGCTGTGCAAGGAATGTAATGATCTGACGGGCCAGCGTTACGGCTCGGAGTTCAAGGGTTGGGCGGCGCGCAGCTGGAAGCTTCTCCATCAGGTTGGCTCCATGCGTGAGGCTGATCTCAATCCGCACCCACAGGGAATCGCGTTCAGCTTCGGTGAACCGCAGGATGGCGGCGTCGCCCCCGGGGACTTCATCCGCCAGGTGTTGTCGTGCATGTGCAGCCTCTCCGGACCCTGGGCCCTGACCGAGCGGCATCCGACCATTCGGCGGATCATCCTCGACCGCGAACGCGGGCCGCTTCCCGATGATCTTCGAGTTCACCTCGGGTTCTGCTTCGGCCCGGCCAGCCGGATCTACGGCCCTCAGCTCTCGGTCGACAGTGTCACAGGAGAGTGGGCGTGGCTCATGGAGTTGACGTATCCGCCAATGGCGCTGTTGATGGTGATCGCCTCGAACCACGAGGTGGTATCGCGAGGGGTGGACATCACCTCCTTTACCGAGATCGAACCGAAGCGGAGGCTGACGTTCGACGTGCCCGACGGAGTGATCGCCGGTTTCTCATGGTCGCCCTACCCGTGGGATTTCCGCTCGTCGGCGGCGCTCGGATACGAGTCTCCGATCCCAGCGATTTGAGCGAGGCGCGTGCGTGCGGATCAAGCGCATAGAGGTCACCAACCATCGAGCGATTCCCGACCTCGACATCGAGGTGCGCGGCCACCTCGTACTCGTCGGGCCCAACGAGTGCGGCAAGACATCGCTTCTCACGCTTCTCGACGCCGTACTCTGCGGATCGCAAGCGCAGCTTTACGTGTCCATGAGCGTTGACGCGATTCGCGACACTTCGTTTCCGGTGGGGGTCACGGTCGTGTTCGTGCGGTTCAGCCCTGAGGAGGAGGCTGCCTTCGCCGACCAGATCCTTGTAGCGAGCGACCCGGCCGAGGAGTCCACACTGACCCTTCGACTCATCGCGCGCACGGAGGCAGGCAGCGATGAGGTTGTCATCGAGCGCGGGTTCGTGAAGCCTGGTCTGCCGCTTAGGGCGTCATACGAGCAGCTCCAGTCGATCGGGTGGGCGTACCTACCAGCAAACCGCTCGCCTGATCGTGAGCTCGGATCGAACCGGCGATCAGCGGTCCGGCTGCTCCTCGCGGGGATCGACCTCGGCGACTCGGAGGACGAGATCCGCGAGGCGGTCGAGGCGCTGCACAGCGTGATCGATTCGGCTGAGGCCATTGGGTCGCTGCGAGGCGAGATCGCCATGGCACTCGCCGGCCTCCTTCCTCGTTCGGTTCGCGACGAAGACGTTGTACTGCGCCTTCCGAACGCTGACGAGGTCGATCCCCTTGCCGATGTCGACGTCCTCCTTCAGGATGCCGATGGGCACAAGCGGCCCCTCCGCCAGCAGAGCGACGGCGTGCGCGCCATGTCGACGGTCGCCGTCCAGCTCCTGACGAAGGGTGCCGCGTCGATCATCGCTGTCGACGAGCCTGAGATCCACCTGCACCCGAGGGCACAGGCGCAACTTGCCCGCCGCCTGAATCAAGCCGCTGGACAGCGCGTGGTCGCGACCCACTCACCCGCCGTCCTTGAGCGATTCTCACCGCTGGATGTCGTGGCCTTCGCGCCCGTGGGTGGTCCACGACAGCTCGGCGCTCACCCATTTGCCGACGAGCCGAAACTGGCCGAGCACTGGTGGACAGCGGCGACCCTTGAGCCTGTTACGAGTCGGGCAGCCATCCTCGTGGAGGGGATCGCCGACCGAGTTCTGGTCGAAGCGGTTGCCATAGCCTGCGGCTATGACCTCGATCGGCTCGGCATCTACGTGATGGAGCTTGGCGGATCGGGGGCGTTCGGGCCGTCGATCCGGCTCTTCGGTGCCGACGGGTTCGGGGTCCCGCTTGCCGGTCTTGTCGACGAGGCCGAGGTGGCCGATGTCGCAACGGCGCTGGGTGTCGCCGAGGCTGTCATCGGGTCGCACCGTTTCCAGGTCGCCAAGCCTGACCTTGAGGGCGAATGCGTCTCGGGTTTAGGAGTAGCAGATCACCTCTCACTGCTGGTGGCGTCAGGCCACTTCGAGGAGGCCTACGTAGCGAAGCAGTGCGGTGCAACCACGGCCGGGGCCATCAATGAAGCCGACTACCTGGAATGGTGCGGAAGGAAGCGGAACAAGGTGCGTGTCGCAGTAGCCCTCGCGGCAGCGATGACAGGATCCGCCGCTCGTTCGCTTGGACCGCTGCTCCAGGTGGTTGAGGATGCGGTCAAGGCAGCGTCGGATGCGTGAGGCTCCGCCCGACTGGTACCTCAACCATCCCGTCGTTGAGACCATGCTTACTGCGCCTCCAGGTTGCGGCAAGACGGAAGGCATCGCGCGATGGCTCCGCTCACTGGTCGAGCGGGGAGAACTAAGGCCCCCGCGTCGGGCGCTTGGTCTGACCTTCTCCAACAAGGCGAAGGCCAATCTGCGGTCCCGTCTCCGGCGTGAGTTGGGGCCGCGCTGGTGGCGGTGGGCCACGGTCACCAACTTCCACGGCTGGGCGTTCCACGTCTACCAGCACCACTGCACGTCCATCGGACTCGAGCCGTTGGAGATCGCCCCGCTGCGCGGCTGGCAGGCAACGACCACGCGAGCGATTTGCCGCGAGTACGGCTGCGAGGAGGAGGACCTCCAGCGAGCGCTCCGCTCGTGCAAGCTTGGGGCGATCGACGATGACACGGTTATCGAGCGCCTCGAGGACTGTGGGATGGCAGCTGCGCTGGCGTACGAGCGGCGCATCCGCGAGGCGGGCCGGCGCGACTTCGACGACCTTATTCGCCTCGGACTTCTCGTCCTCGAGCACCCTGGCGTGCTGTCGCTCTACCGCGAGCGCTTCACCGTGGTCGTGGTCGATGAGGTGCAGGATCTATCCGTGGCCCAGTTCGACTTGGCGTCGCCGATTGCGCCCGGCCGCACGCTCTGGTCCGGGGACGCAGCGCAGGGCATCTACGGCTTCGCCGGTGCGCAGCCTGAGCTCGTGATCGAGCGAATCAGAAGTCGCCACGCCCTCGAACTGGAGCTGACCGCCTCGTTCCGTTCAAGCCCCGCCGTGCTTCGAGCGGTGAGCGCGTTCAGCCAGGCGCTCGGAGGGCAGGAGCTCCGCGCTTCCGCAGTCATCGACTGGGAAGGGCGTGGGCGGCTTATAGCGCTTCGGACGAGAAATGCGCTCCAAGAAGCTGCCTGGGTGGCGGCCACGGTCGAAGAGTGGACCGCGGAGAACGCAGCGCTCAGCGTTGGTGTCATCGCTCGGGCGAAGGGACGGCGCAAGTGGGTCGACGCAGAGATTCAGCGTCGGGGCGTGCCGGCCGAGATCTGGGACTTCCCAGTGCACAAGCCGCTGATCGTCGCGCTGCTCGTCCAGCATCTCGGAGCAATCGACCCTGCTCTGGGGAGGCGCGAGGCTGTCGAGGACCTCTACTTCAGGTGCCTCGTCGAGATCGACGACCTGGACCTCGATTCGCAGGATGAGCTGAACGAGGCATTCGACACGATTGGCGAGCTCGTGGCCCAGATGCCGCTCGCGGAGATCGTTGGCGGGATCCGCATCTCCTCAAGCCCCGAGGACCCGGTCGGGCCGGGCCTACACCTATTGAACGGTCACGTGGGAAAGGGCCAGCAGTTCGACCGGGTGATCATCGTCGGTCTGGAGGAAGCGTTCCTGCCGCACTACCGAGCGATGAAATCTGGGCGCGTCGAAGACCTCAACGCTGAACTGGCCGTGCTGCACGTGATGGCGTCGCGAGCACGGGAGCAGCTTGTGGTCGCTACCTGTGACATCGTCCCGAACTGGCAAGGCAAGGACCGCCGGCGCGAGCCCAGCCGATGGTTTGGGCTCGTTGAAGCGGAGGTCGACGAGGTGATCGACCTCCGTTGACGACGACCACCGAGGGGCTTGCTCCCCGGCGCAGCGGTGGAGTGTGCGTGACCAAGTCCACAGCGCCCTCGTCGTGTGACCGTCCGCAGCCCGCAGAAGTGCCCTCCTTGTCAGTACGCAAGCCGGGGCACCGATTGCCCCTCGGCGCACGACGATCGGGCGCGCTGCTGCGACATCAAAGCTGAGCCTCTTAAGCGACGGCGGCGCGTGTGTCGGCGTCGTAGAGAATCTCGATCGTGATGATCTCCGTGGCGTCGTCGCAGGCAAGGACGCGAACGGACACCGGCGCGAGCTCGTCGTCCCCAGCCAGGATCACCTTGCCGATGGTGATGTCGAGGTCGGGCCGGGCCCAGGCGCGCAGCACGCGGGCGTGGTTCGCCTCGTCGACCTCGTTCGGGTCGTACCACACGTCGTATCCAGCGTCCTCCATAGCCGCAACCAGTCTATCGACGTCGCTGCCGGCGGTAGCCCGGGTTGACATTCCCACGGCGGTGAGAACAGCGACCGAAGCCGTTCCAGGGTGGTGGTCTCGGTGTCGGCCAACACGATGGTCCAGTGCAGCTCATCGCCGGTGTCGAGGAGCGGGAAACCGGCGGAGCGCAGCGCGGACCCCATGGCGGTGCGGATCGTTGGGCGCTCAGCCATGGCCCGGACCCGGCGACTCAGCTCGATCAGGTCGCCGTTCGGCGCCTCGAACACGCTGATCCCGTCCAGGCCCCATCGCGCCCGGTCAGTGTTGACGCCCGCCTGACGATGTCGTCGCTCAGCGCATGCACCCGCCGCGCGCCACCAGCATCGGCGAACCGGCGGGCGCGCCACGCAACCGGATCGGCTACGGCGGGTTCATGGCCCAGTACTGTAGAGGCAGTCAGCGGCCACCGAGGCACGTTCTCCCAGGTCAGAGGTCATGCAGCGAGGAACCGGCCGTGCCAGGGGTGCCATGTACTAGGGGTTTGTGTCGCCCCTCCGAGTTGAACCCCCACCCCACGGCATGAACCGTGCTGCCAGGCGGGACTCAAACCGCTGGAGGTTCTCGCCCATCCCAGTGGTCATCCCCCGTGGGCTGATCCGAACAGCGCTCCACTGATCTTCACTGCGGCGTCTTGCTGCATGGAGGGAGTGACGTGGCTGTAGAGGTTCATGAACAAGGTGGCGTCGGCGTGGCCGAGGCGTTCCCCCGCGACCTTCGGTGGCACGCCGTTGGCCAGCATCAGCGTGGCGCTTGTATGGCGCAGGCCGTGCGCCGTCAGCCGGGGCAGGCCATGGACCTCCGACCGGCGAGCCAGACCCTGCGAGATCGTCTGGGGGTGGTAGCTGCCGCCCCGTAGTCGGGTGAAGACATAGTCGGTCTCTGCGTAGTCCTCGGCGGCGAGTTGCTCCTGGGTTTGATGCTTCCGCTGCAGCCGCAGAACCGAGACGAGCATGTCGTCGAGGTCGATGGATCGCACGGCGTCGCGGCTCTTGCCGATCGACGGCTTCAGCTCGTAGCCGTGCGGGGACGCGAACTCGCGGATCCGAACGACCTTGCGATCGAGCTCGACGTTGGGCCAGCGCAGCCACACCAGCTCACCGATGCGTAGCCCCGACCCGAGCAGGAACGCCCACAGCGGCCAGAGCCGGTCCCCTTCCTCGGCGGCGAGGAACGCTCGCGCCTCCTCCGGCGACCAGTGCCGAGGAATCGACCGTCGTGCCGTCGGCCGAGGCACTTGGGGCAGCGGGTTGTGGCTCATCAAACCTGTCGCGACCGCGGCCTTGAACGCACCCGCTAGCGGCGCCCGGGCGAGCCGCACCGTGTTCGGCGACAGCGGCTGTCCCTTCTTGCGGCCGCCTTCGGCGACGAGCTTCCGTTGCCACTTGATGATCAGCTCGGGTGTGACGTCGCGCACGTTCTTGGGGCCGAGCCAGGGCCGGATGTAGGAGTTGGTGTTGACCCGGTAGTCGAAACGGGTCTTGCCCGACAGCCGGTCGTCGGCGTCGAGCCCGTCGAGGTACCAGTCCATCAGCTCGTTCACCGACATCCCGGTGCGGGCCGCAGCGGCAGGTCGGCGGCCAGCGTCGACATCGGCCAGGTATGCCTTGCGTGCCCTCGCTGCGTCGGCCGCGGTGGCGAAGCCGCGCTGAGTCGTCTGGTTCTTCTTGGCGGTGAGCGGGTCATAGCCCGACCACGCTTTGTAGTACCAGCCGCCCTTCGAATCTTGGTACACGCCCTCGTAGCGGGGCATGGTTGCCTCCCCCTGAGAACTGAGATCCGCCGGATAGTTCTCACACAGTTCTCACGGGAGACTGTAGAAGCACAGGGAGCCGGAGTACATGGGCTCCGACCTGGACTTCTTCAGCGCGCTCGGAGGGACTCGAACCCCCAACCTTCTGATCCGTAGTCAGATGCTCTATCCAATTGAGCTACGAGCGCCGATCGGCTGGGTAGCTTAGCGGGCCTGCCGCTCGGGCTGGAAGCTGATTCCTGCTGGACTGGCGGAATGGACAACGAGGCGACGCTGGGCCCGGTCAACGGGGTGCTGATCTGGACCCACGAGGCGGGGTATCACGAGCTGGCGGCGTTTTATCGGGACACGCTGGAGCTGCCGGTGCGGACCGATCGGGGCCACCACCTGGCCTTCGAATGGCCCGGCGGTATGCGCCTCACGCTGGGCGTCCACACGGCCATCCAGCCCGGAGCGGCCCGGGACCCCAACCGTGTGATGGTCAACTTCGCGGTCCGCGACATCCATGCGACCCAGGCCCGGCTCCGTGACCGCGGCGTGGTCTTCCTTCGGCCAGCCAGCCAGGAGCCTTGGGGCGGCTGGATCGCCACCTTCGCCGACCCCGACGGCAACGTGTTGCAGCTGCTGCAATCCGCTCCGTGACCGGCACCCGCCAGACTGGCTTGGTGCTGCTGCGCTCCGCCCGTTTGGCCGACGGTCGCCTCGTTGATGTGACCATCACCGACGCCACCATCACCGCCGTCGCCCCCGCCCAACCCAACCCACCCGGCCCACCCGACGCAGGCCCAACCGACGCAGGCCCGGCCGAGGACACCGACACCTATGACCTGGCCTGTTACCTGCTGTTGCCGGCTCCGGCTGAGCCCCACGCCCACCTCGACAAGGCCCTCACGGCTGACCTGATCCCCAACCCCGGGGGTGACCTGATGGGCGCCATTGGGGCCTGGACCAGCCGCTACCACGAGCGCACCGAAGAGGAGATTCTGCACCGGGCCCGGCAGGCCGCCCTTCGGAACCTCGCCCATGGCTGTTGCGCCATTCGCACCCACGTCGATGTCAACGCCGACATCGGGCTACGAGCAGTGAAAGCCCTCCTCCGCCTCCAAGCCGAGCTGGCGCCCATCTTGCAGCTCCAGGTGGTGGCGCTGATGGGCCGCCCCCTGGCCGGAGCGGACGGGGCTGCCAACCGTCGGCTGCTGGATGAGGCGCTGGAGCTCGGGGTGGACGTGGCCGGCGGTTGCCCCCACATCGACGTTGACCCCCGTGGCCACCTGCACGCCGCTTTCGACGCCGCCGCCGCCGCCGGCCGACCGCTCGATCTGCACAGTGACGAGAACTTGGACCCCACGTCGCTCAACATGGTCGAGTTGGCGCAACTGGTCATCGACCGGGGCTTTCCGCACGGGGTCGTGGCCAGCCACTGCACCTCTTTGGGCATGGTTGATCCCGCCGGCCAGCTCGACATCGCCCGACAGTTGGCGGCGGCGAACATCAGCGTGGTCACCCTGCCCCAGACCAATCTGTTCCTGCAGGCCCGAGGGGTTCGCACCGCGCCACCCCGGGGCCTGACCGCGATCGCCGCCCTGCTCGAAGCTGGAGTCAACGTGGCCGGCGGGGCCGACAACCTGCAGGACCCGTTCAACACCGCCGGGCGGGGAGACCCGTTGGAAACGGCGGCGCTGTTGATGATGGCCGGTCACCTCGACGCCACCGCGGCATACCATGCGGTATCGACCGCGGCCAGGCGGGCCATGAACCTGCCCGACGGCGCCGTGGCGGTGGGCCAAGCGGCGGATCTTTTGGCCATCAAGGCCGCCACGGTTCGGGAAGCCATCGCCTCCGCCCCGATGGATCGGCTGGTGTTTTCGCGCGGCCGACTCGTGGCGCGCACCGTGACCAACACCGAGATCTTCGGGACCGCCAACCTCAGCGATCAAACGTAAAGCCGGCGATTTCCACCAACTGCTCGCCCAGCCGCCGCACCGCCTCGTCGAACAGCTCGGCCCCCAACTGTGCGGTGGCGCCAGTGGGGTCACCGATGTGGCCGTCAGGACCGAAATCGTCCGCCAACCACCCGAAGCTGACTGCGCCCCCGAAACGCACATGGCGGTTGTGGGCCAGCCACTCGGGCACGTTGCGGGTGGCCAGGCTCATGTCCACCAGATCCGGCCGCAAATGCAGCACCAGCGACGTTTCGAACAGGCCGCCGTGCACGCCCATGCCCAACTCACCCCCAGCCGAACTACCCCCATGGTCGGGCGGGACCGCCGGATGGACCACGAAGGTCATCAACCCGTGGGCCAGGCGCACCTCCCGGCAGGCCACGTTGAGCAGGGTGGTGTTGCCGCCGTGCCCGTTGAGGAACACCAGGCGCCTAGCCCCGGTGGCCGCCACCGCACGACCCACCGCATCCACTACCGACAGCAGCGTGGCCGGGTCCAGGGTGATGGATCCGGCGAAGTGGGCGTGCTCGTTGGACTTGGTGTACGCCAGCGGTTCCAACAGCCACAGGTCCAGTTCCTCGCCGCGGTCCGCCATCACCCGCTCGGCTGCTGCTGAGGCGATGAGCAGGTCCGTGACCAATGGCAGGTGCGGCCCGTGCTGCTCAATGGCGCCCAACGGCAACACAAACGTGGATCCCGGCCCGATGCGTTGGCGCACCTGAGGATGGCGCAATTCGGCAAAGCGACGGGGCGCGCCGGGGAGAGGGTCGCCTGGCATCGCCGGCCACGTTACCGGGCTGCGCCAAGCGGGGATGGCTACCATCACCGACGCCCTCAAACGCCTTGGAGTGCTTCGACATGCAACCCGCCCCGGCTCGTCGCCCCCGGCTGATGGCCACCGATCTCGACGGCACACTGCTACGGCGCGACGGCTCCCTCGGTGAGCGGACCATCGCCGCCATAGCCTCGTGGGAACAAGCCGGTGGGATGGTGGTGCTGGCCACCGGTCGACCGCCGCGGTGGGTTTGGGACATCGGTGCGCAACTGGGCAACCAGGGCTTGGCGGTGTGCGCCAACGGATCGATGGTGTACGACCTGGGCCGTCAGGAGCTGGTGTCGACCCAGACCATGGTCGCCGAGCACGCCACACAGATCATCGCCCGGCTCCGTGACGAGTGGCCGGCGGTGGCCTTCGCCGTGGAAACCGCCACCCACTTGGGTCTGGAGCCGGCGTGGGAGGTCAACTTCGAACCGCCCGAAGGAACCCGCTTCGCCGATGTGCTGGAGCTGATCGAGGTACCGGTGATCAAACTGCTGGCCCGGCTGGACTCGGGACCGATGCCGGACCGCACCGTGATGGAAGCCACCCTGGCCCGGCTTTCCCAAGAGTTCGACGGGCTCACCGAGTTGACCTGGTCCGGCGGCTCCTACCTGCTGGAGATGGGAGCGGTCGGGGTGTCCAAAGCGGTGGCTCTGGATGAACTCACCCGGTCGTTGGGCATCGAGGTGGCCGACACCATCGCCTTCGGGGACATGCCCAATGACGTGGCCATGCTGCGTTGGGCCGGTCGGGGCCTGGCAGTGGCCAATGCCCATCAACTGGCTATCGATGCTGCCGATGAGGTGATCGCCTCCAACGAGGAGGAGGGCGTGGCGCAGTACCTCGAAACGCTGCTCACCCGGAGCTGATCAACGGGTGAGCTTGCAGCGGAGAGGGTGGGATTTGAACCCACGGTCGAGTTGACCTCGACAACGCCTTAGCAGGGCGCCCCATTCGGCCGCTCTGGCACCTCTCCCGAACAGCGGAACCCAGCTTACACCCCACGCCCACCGGCTCCACCGAATGCTGGGACCGCCGGCCCGGCACCACCAAAGAGTCCTTGTCAAAATAGTCCTTGTCAAAACCTCCGGACAGGAGTAGACCGCACTCGAAGCAACAAAGGTGCGCCGGGAAGTCTGGTCGGCAGAACAGTAGATCGGTTCTCTACCAGAAGGTGCCACATGCTCCCTGTCATCGTTGCCGCTGCCCTTGTCCTCAGCCCGGTGGCGGTCCTCGCCCTGGTAATCCTGGCATCACTGCACGTGATCGGACCGGCCGAACTGGGCCTGGTCAACAAACGTCTGGCCCGCCGGCGTCTCAACACCGGGGACCCCATCGCCTTCCACGGCGAGGCCGGCTACCAGGCCCAACTGCTCATGCCCGGCCTGCGGTTCAAGCTGTGGCCGTTCTTCCTGGTCCAAAAACACCCGTGGGTACAGATCCCCGCCGGTGAGATCGGCGTGGTCATCTCCCAGATCGGCGCACCGCTGCCCATCGGGGCCAAGAGCGCCTTTTACCACCCCAGCTTCGGCAACTTCTCCGACGTGCGGGCCTTTCTCGACGGCGGCGGCCAAAAAGGCGTCCAGCGCCCGGTGCTCACCCCCGGCACCCTCGTGCCCATCCATCCGGTGGCGTTCCTGGTGTTGACCGCCCATGACGTGTTCGGCGTCCCCATCGGCGGTGATCTCGGTGTCACCGGCGCCGGCGATCTCAGCCCTGCCGGGTTCGGCCTCAGCGCCGACCACCTGCGGGTGATGGTGATCGCCCCCCAGGGCAACGCCGACGTGGTGGGTGTGGTCACCGCCTTGGAGGGCAACCCGCTGGCTTCCGGTGACATCGCCAGCAGACTCGGCGGCTACAGCGACATCGTGGCCATGGAAGAAAACGGTGCCGCCGACGCCGAGATCATCGAAGTCCTGCTCGGCAACAAGAACGAATTGCACAATAACTATCAGGACTTCCAACGGTTCCTCGATGGTGGTGGCCGCATCGGCCTGCAGCACGATCCGCTGCTGTATGGCGCATACCTGCTGAACCCGTTCCTGGTTCGGGTCGAGTTGGTGCCCATGCTGGTGGTGCGCCAGGGCGAGGTGGCGGTGGTGAAGTCCTTTGTCGGTCTGCCCACACTCGATACCTCCGGCGCCGAGTTCAAGTTCGGTTCAATCGTGCGGCCCGGACACCGCGGCATCTGGCAGGAACCGTTGCGTACCGGGAAGTATCCCATCAACCCCCGCTGCTACGCGGCCGAGATCGTGCCCACCTCGATCCTCACGTTGAATTGGGCCACCGCGGTGTCCCAAGCTCACAACCTCGACGCCCACCTCTCGCCCATTGAAGGTAAAAGCCGGGAAGGTTTCATCTTCCGTATCGATCTCCAGGTACAAATCCACGTACCTGATACCCGTGCGCCAAAGGTGATCTCCATGGTCGGCACCATGGCCAACCTGGTGAACGAGGTGCTGCAATCAGCCGTCGGCAACCATTTCCGCAACACGTTGCAGGCATTGGAGGCGGTGCGCTTCATCGAAACCCGCACCTCGGTCCAAGAAGCAGCTTATGACGCCATCAACGGGTATCTCAACGCCTACGAGGTGGAAACCAAGGGTGTGTACATCCAAGACGTCGAGTTTCCCGCCGAGTTGGTCCAGGTGCTGACCCAGCGCGAGGTCGCCAAACAGGAAAAGGCCACCTTCGAGGAGCAGCAGCGGGCCCAAACCGCCCGTATCGAAATGGAGAAAGCCCGCGGCACCGCAGAAATGCAGGGGCAGTTGGCCAGCGCCCAGGTGTCGGTGGAGATCAACCACAACCAGGCCAACGCCCGGGCCGAGGCAGCCAGGGGTGAGGCGGCCTTCGTGGAGACCACCGCCCGGGCCGAAGCCGTCAAAGTGGAAGTGATGGACCGGGCCGAGGCCTCCCGGATCGAGGCGGTCGGCCAGGCCGAGGCCACCAAGGTCGAAGCGCTGGGCCGAGCCGAAGCGGTCAAGGTCGAGTCGGTGGGCGCCGCCGAGGCCACCCGCACCGAGGCCATCGGCCTGGCCGAAGCCAAAGCGACCGAGGCGTTGGGACTGGCCCGGGCCGAGGGCTTCGAGGCCCAGAAGCAGGCCCTGGGCGAGGCCGCCACGGCACTGGTGGCGGTGGCCAACGCCATCGCCGAGGGCCAGATCACCATCGTGCCCGAGGTGTTGGTCACCGGCGGCAGCGGCGGGCACGCGCTCGACGGTCTGGCCGCCACCCTCATGCGAGCCCTGCAAGGTGACCGGCCGCTGCTCTCGGTGAGCAGCGCCGCCGCCGAGGGCCCCGGTACCAGGGTGTCGCCCCCCGACGAGCCGCCGACCGCGCCCGCGGCGTGATCGCGCCCTCGTCGTAACCAGGTCGTGGCGAGACCGTTCCGTGCGCGAGGATGGTCAGTGGAACGGTGGCAGAGCGGACGAATGCAGCCGCCTTGAAAGCGGCCGAGCTGAAAGGCTCCGGGGGTTCGAATCCCCCCCGTTCCGCAAATGGGTATGTCGGTGTTAGCTGATGTTAACCGACGAGCCCCTGACCTGCGGAAACGTCAACCGACGTACGTGGAGGTAGCCCGACGTTTGAGGAGCGTTGCTACCGGGGTTGCTACCGGCCTAGGGTGGGTTCCATGCCTAGACGAGCGGTTGGCAAGCGGATCGCCCTCCCCGAAGGCGGGGTCCGTGTCCGGGGCAAGAACCCCAACGGGACCGGGTCGGTGTACGTGCTCCCGGACGGGTCGTGGCGGGCCACCTGGACCGATCTCGGCGGCAACCGGCGGGTAGTGCGGGGTCGCACCCACGCCCTCGCGGTCGAGCGTCGTGAGCAGGCCATCCTTCAGGATCGGGCCACCTCGCCCAGCCAGTTCGGACAGGTCACGACGGTGGCTGAGATGGCCGAATGGTGGCTGGAACACGTCGCCACCCAGACCGTGCGGGCCTCCAGTTTGGGCAAGTACCGGGACCGGGTGAACCGCCTGTCGGCCACGCTGGGTGACAAGCCGGTTGCTACCTTGCGATCCGAGGACGTGGCCCAGTGGGTTACAAGCCTCACCCGCGCCGGGCTCGCACCCAACACCATCAAGGCCACGAAGGTGGTCCTCGGCCAGGTGCTCGATCAGGCCGTCCGGGGGGAGCTGGTGGCCCGCAACGTTGCTACCGGTGTGCGAGGTCCGGCCTCCAAGGACACCGAGGGTCGAGCCCTCTCCGTCGAGGACGCCCGCCGCCTGCTGGCCGCGGCTCGGGATGACCGTCTCGGGGCCGCGGTGTGGCTGCTGTTCGTCAACGGCTGGCGGGTCTCGGAGGTGCTCGGGCTGGCCTGGGACGATCTCGACCTCGACGCCGGCACCGTCACCGTCCGCCGGGCGGCCACCTACGTGGACGGCATCGGCATGGTCCTCGGGCCGACCAAGACCAAAGGCGCCCTCGGCAACCACCACCTCGCCCCCGGGGTGGTGGCCATACTCCAAGCCCGCCAGGCCATCCAGGACTCCGAACGGGAGGCTGCGGGACCGGTGTGGCGCTCCAATCATCGCTGCGAGGGCCAGCCCGTGCCGCTGGTGTTCACCACCCTTGATGGCGGGATCGTCAACCGCCAGGCCGTCACCAAGGTCGTGGCCCGCTGTGCCACCAGCGTCGGCATCGACCCTGCCGGCCTCGGTACCCACGGTGGTCGCCGCACGGTCATCACCGCCCTCTACGGGGCCGAGGGGCTCGACCTCGCCGACATCGCCCGGCACGTCGGACACGCCTCACCCTCCACCACCGCCGGCTACGTCCGAGACCTCGGCAACCGGCCGGCCAACACCGCCGCCGCCGCCGCCCGCCTTCTCGGCCAGTGAGCCTACTCCAAATATTCTCACAGTGTTAGGTCTAATTGTGGTTATCGGCACCCGTCCTGGTTGTGGACAAAAGTCGCGTGTGCGAAATTGGTTATCAGGGGGGTCGTCCAACCCCGTGGATCGACCGGTGTGCGTATGATGACGTCCATGCCACCCAATGAACGTCAACCAACTTCAGCGGACAAACCAGAGAAGTCCAAGAAGGTCAATACCGTTTGGTATGGTTCGTATCGCTTCGAGGCCGCCGCGTACGACCTCACCGGTGCAGCAGCGCTGGTTGGCGTGACCCGCCAGCACCTCGCAGCCATGGCCGACGCCGGACATATCCAGGTGACGCGGTTGGGTCGCCGGGTCGTGGTCCCCGTCAGCGAGATTGTCCGCCTGCTCGATGGACCATCCGATTAAGTAAACCAGTCGTAACCCACATAGGCCCACGCAGAGGCTCTTGTATCTGCGGCGAAATTGCAATCACTCGCTTGCTGTTGTTAGCAGGGCGAGTATGATGGTTGTTCATCGTGAGTGAAGTCTGATGATCTCTGTCCCCTTGAGGGTGCTGATCGCTTGTGCGTTCTTACTGGGCGCGGCGTGGTCCCTGGGCGAGATCGCCTTCACCATCGGGCTGTCCGTGATGGCTGGGCTGTTCCTGGGGTGGGCTGCTATTGGGGCTCGCCCGCCGAACAAGCCCCGGCTGCCGGGTAGTGAACGGTGAGCCTTCGCGACTGGAGTGAACGCCTTGCCGGCACCGCAGGTATCGAGCGGCGGGCCGTGTCATACCAAGATATCTGGGGTTCGGGTGGGTCCTGGAGGGATGGCGTCGGCCCAGCCCAGTCGATGTCGGCGGAAGCCGCGCTCGGTCTGCCCGCCCTGTGGGCCTGTGTCGACACGATTGCCAGTCAGATCAGCGCCATGCCGTTGCAGACCTTCCGGCGGGTTGGCTCGATCCGGGAACGGGTGCCCGATAGCCCACTGATGGTGGCCCCCTCAGCGGTGTGGTCCGCCGATGAGTGGGTGAAGGTGGCTGTCACCTCCATGCTGCTGTACGGGGACGCCATCGGGGTCATCACCCGCACCACCGGGACGGGTGTACCCCTGGAGATTGAGTGGGTCGACCCCCGCTGCATCCTCGTGGAACAGGTCGAGGCCCGCCTGCGGTACTCGCGTGATGGCCAGGTCATCCCGATCGAGCGCGTGGTTCACATCCGCCACGGGGTCCTCCTCCCCGGTCATCTCCGTGGCCGCTCCCCGATCGCTGATCTCGCCGCCCCTCTGCGGGCCGGGATCGAGGCCATCGTGTTCGAGCTGGACTGGTTCCGCAACGGTGCCCATCCCTCCGGAATCATCTCCATCGGTGGTGGCGAGAAAGCTGAGCTGAATCTGCCCGAGGTCGTGGCCGACACCATCGTGCAACGCTTCATCACCAAGACCAAGGCGCGTAAGCCTGTTGTGTTGGGCGGGGACGTTCGCTATGACCAGGTCCAGTCGGCCCCCGAAGCTGCCGGCCTCGACGCCGCCCGCCAACGGGTCGCCACCGAGATAGCGAACGTGTTCCACCTGCCACCCGAGATGGTCGGCGGGGTGACGGGCTCCCTCACGTATAAGACCTTGGAGACGGACCAGGCAGCGCTGGATGTGCGAGCGTTGAGGCCGGTCTACACCCGCCTGGAACGCGCCGTGACACGCCTCCTGCCGGATGAGACCTATGTGCGCTTCAATGCTGATGTCGGCGTGCGGACCGATCTCCGCACACGCGCCGAGGTCGGCGAGATCCTCATTCGGTCCGGCCAGCGCACCGTCAATGAAGTTAGGGCTAAGGATGATCTCCCACCCTTGCCGGAAGAGTCAGGGAAAGTCTCCGTGCGGGATCTCACGGGGATGCTCCAGCAGATCTACCTGGCCACTGACAAGGTGATCACCGTCGAGGAAGCACGGGAGATTCTCAACCGCGCCGGCGCCGGGCTCACACCAGGCCCGATCAACACAGGAAAGGGTGCCGCATGAGTAACTGCGAAGTCCGCACACTGCCCAACAAGTACGCACAATTGCGCGTCGCCCAGACCGACACGGGTCGCACCCTCAGTGGATACGCCGCGGTATGGGACACCTACAGTCACGACCTGGGTGGGTTCGTGGAGGTCATCCGACGCGGGTTCTTCGCTGAGGCCATCAGTGTGAACGCCGATGTGGTCATCGCCCTGAACCACGACATGAACCGGCTGCTCGGCCGGCGCTCGGTCGGTGACGTGACGATCGAGGAGGACGAGATCGGGCTCCGCTACACCGTCCCCCTGCTGGCCGGCTCCCCGACCGCCGATGAGGTGGCGCTGTGGGCCGAACGCGGGATGTTGAAGGGTTCCTCGTTCAGTTTCATCGCCCCTGCGGATGGGGTGACGTGGGACTGGACCGACTTGGGCTATCCCCTTCGTCGACTGGAGCGTGGCGCCAAGCTCTT
Organism: Acidimicrobiales bacterium; assembly: GCA_046155365.1. GTDB lineage: Bacteria > Actinomycetota > Acidimicrobiia > Acidimicrobiales > CAIXPF01 > CAIXPF01. The sequence goes on from JBJXFH010000122.1 coordinate 16,709, forward strand.
CGATCTCGGCCCAGCGACCATCCCCGCCTACCCCCGCACCGAGGATGTGGGCCAGTTGGCTCTGCGTTCTTTGGCCGAGTCGCGCGGGATGTCACTAGAAATTGTGGCTGAAGCCGCGCACCGGAACGCGCTGGGTGATATTCTCAACACCAAGCTCAGCGAGCAGGGTGATGTGCAGGAGTCCGGTGAGGTAGTAGCCAGCCGGGCGGCCGAGAGGGCACGTCGTCTGAAGCTCGCCGAGGCGATGGTACCGGTGAGGTAGAAGCCAGCCGGCGGCCGAACAAGTCGTCAGTTTCGCTATCCCCATTTCCAACCTTTGGCTGGGCGGAAATGAAAGCCAGTGTCCATCAAGGAGACTTACGAGCAGTACCGCGGTGCGGTTGCTGAACTCCGTACCTTCACCGAGTCCGTTGGCGGCCGCGAGCTGACCGCTGAGGAGAACGCCACCGAGGCCCGCATCAACGCGGCCATCAGCGGCTTGCAGGCCAAAGTCAGCACCGCCCTCGAAGCCGAGGAACGCTCCCGCGAGATGGCGGATATCGACCGGCGAATGGCCGCGATCGCTTCGGCCCCGACCGTACCTGCCGGTAATGAGTCCGCCGATGAGGCGCAGATCCGCAAGCTCTTCGCCGGTGAGATCCGCGAGCTGACGCTCAAGGGCGCTGAGCGACGCGACCTGGTGAAGGGCACCACCACCGCCGGTGGCTTCACCGTCGCCACCGGCTTCTACGACCAGTTGATGGAGCACATCATCGAGGTCTCCGCCATCCTTTCCGCCGGGGCCACCGTGTTGCGCACTGACAACGGCGAGACCCTGCCGGTGCCGAAGACCACCGCCCACGGCACGGGTGCCTTGATCGCTGAAGGCGCCAGCATCACCGAGTCTGACCCGGTGTTCGGCCAGGTCAACCTGGGTGCGTTCAAGTACGGCCAGATGGTCCAGGTCGCCCAGGAGTTGGTGAATGACACCGCAGTGGACCTGATCGGCTACATCGCCCGTCAGGCCGGCCGCGCCGTGGGGAACGCCTTCGGCACCCACGCCATCCTCGGCACCGGTGGTGGCACCCAGCCCTCCGGTATCGCCCCCAACGCCACTGTCGGTGTGACCGGCGCTGCTGCTGTGGTCGGTGCGTTCTCCGCTGACAACCTCATCGACCTCCACTACTCGGTGATCGCCCCCTACCGCTCCTCGACCTCGTGCGCGTGGTTGATGCGGGACGCCTCCGTGGCTGCGGTCCGCAAGTTGAAGGACACCACCAACCAGTACCTGTGGCAGCCCAGCTACCAGCTCGGTCAGCCCGAGACGCTGTTGGGCAAGCCCATCTTCACCGATCCCAACGTCGCCGCGGTCGGACTGTCGGCTCGGTCGGTGCTGTTCGGGGACATCTCCGCCTACTTCGTGCGGATGGTGAACGAGATCCGCTTCGAGCGCTCCGACGAGTTCGGCTTCGGCAACGACCTGGTGTCCTTCCGGTGCATCCTGCGTGCCGACGGCGCCCTGGTCGACACCACCGGGGCAGTCAAGGCGTTCGTTGGGAACGCCGCGTAATACCAGTCGGTATGGACACGCCTCAAGATCGTGGTGGCCGGCCGGGGGATTCCCTCCAGCCCAGCCAAAGCCGGCCGGCCACCCGAGCCTTTCAACCACCCGAGAATGGAGAACCGCCAGTGCTGGTGCGAATGAAGATCAAGATCAGCGGAACCCGCGACGGGGCCGATTGGCCCGCCAAGGGTGACACCATCGACGTACCCGACGATGAGGCCGCCGCCCTGGTGGCCAGTGTGTCCGCTGAAGTCGTCGAGCCCGAGCCCGAGCCCGAGCCCGAGCCCGAGCTGTTCGACCCGCCCGCGGTCTCGAAGAAGTAATCCATTGATCCACGGCCTGGTTCACCGTGTGAGCGCGACCCGGGGGTCTCATCGCCCCCGGGTGCGCCGCGTACCGGAAGGTGCGTGAACCGTGGCCTACGCAACGCTCGAAGAGGTCCGGGCGCTCGACGTCCTCCGAGACCAGGTCAATACCTACACCAACGAGATGATCACGGAGGCGATCGCTTACGCCACCACGGTCATCGACATGGAAACGGCCACCTCCTGGGAATACAAGGCCCAGACCGTGGTCCTCGACGGCAACGGGTGCTCGGAGATCGACGTCGGTGTCCTGTTCGTGCGGGCGATCACCTCGGCGACCATTGGCGGCCAGTCCGCCAGCATCACCGGCTGGGTCGGGACGCCGACCGGCATGGTCCGCAGACCGACCGGTACGTTCCCCTCCTCCACCGTAGGGCAGAACGTGTCCATCACGTTCACCGCCGGGGCCACCAGCACGTCTCCTGAGGACATCCGCTGGGCCGCTCGCACCCTCGCCCGGTGGCACACCCTCCAGGCCCTCACCCGAACACCCTCGAACACCCTGCAGACCATCACCGACCAGGGCACGGTCACCCACGTTCAGCCCGGCGGGCCGTACAAGAACATCACCGCCCTCCCGGACGTGAACCAGGTGCTACGCCGCCGTTGCCACAAGGTCCCCGGGATCGGCTGATGGCCACCACCTCCACCATCGCCGCCGCCCGGGCCACCCTCGTGGACCTCATCGCCGCCGCGCTGCCGACAGTGCAGGTCTGCTACGGCTTTCCCACCGCTGAGACCCAGCAGCGCGAGCTAATCGTGTTGGCCGGCTCTACTACAGGCACCTCCGAGGACATCCACCTCAAGGCCGGCAGGCGCACCCGCGGCGAGATGCACGACAGCACCATCGTCGTGTTGGTCGCCTCCCAGCCCAACCCGCGTCTCTCCGAGGCTCGCGCCGCTGACCTCGCCGCCACGGTGGAGGACATCCTCGCCACTGATCCGAAGCTCGGCGGTGTCTCCGGCCTCATCGCCGGCACCCTCAGAGGAGGGGGTCGCTGGCGACGAGTTCGATGGTGGCGACGGGTATTCGGTGATACCACGCCATACCGATCGGCATCTCGCGGCGCCGGGGACGGCAGTAGAGGCGGGCCTTCTCACCACCAGCGACGCCGGGGATCTTGAACACCAGGGGTTCCTCATCGCCTCCGGGGCGGTAGGCACGCTGGAGGTCCTCAACGTGGTGGGCGAGATCGGCGGCGTTGGCGGTGGCCAGCTCGTAGGTGAGGACCACGGCGCGGGAGTCGGTGAAATCGGCACCGGGGTGGGCGCCGTGGCGGTGCAACAGGATCTGGTCCGCGGACCGCACCGCTGGCATGTCAACGAGGCCCTCGCAGCCCACGAACGCGATGACGGCGTCGCCGCCGGTGAGCAGGCCGCGGTATTCGAGCTGCCAGTCCCCCGTGATGAGTTCTCCGGCCATCAGCGTCCCGCCGTTCTCATGACCCAATCAAGCTCGCGGCCGATAGCCAACGGGTTGGCGTTGGTCTGGACGTTGACGACCACCTGACCGCCGGAGCGCAGGGCGTGGTTGGGGGTGACCTGGGTGCCGCTGGGGACGAACATCCGCTCGGGGCCGCGCTCGCCGACATCAATGAACCCGCCGCCGGACCAGCCGCCCATCGCGAATTTCGGGATGTTCGGCATGGAGAATCCGTTGCCGCCCATTCCGGGCACCCAGCCGGGGATCTCGAAAGACAAGCTGCCTACGGTGGAGTTCCAGATGTCGGCGATGGCGTTAAACGCCGCCTTAAACGGGGCGATGAACGCGTCCTTCACCGGGGCAATCTTCTCGCCGACAGCGCTCGCCAGGTCGGCGAAACCCTGGATGAGCAAGACGTTCTTCTCGATGACCCACCCGATGGCGTCGCGGACGAATCCGAACACCGGGCCGGCCTTATCCCATAAAGCCTGGAGTATGTCGATCTACGCCGACACCGCCTCGGAAGGCTCCTGCTCGCTGCCCTCCGCCGGTGGTGGGCTCAGCTTCCCGCTCACGTTCCCACGCACATACGGCGCGGTGGCCACCGGCGGCACCATCCTCGCTGTCAACGCCGGCAGTTTCGACACCGGCTGCACCTTCCGAATTGACGGCCCCGCGGTCAACCCCAAGATCGAGAGCGTCACCGCCGGCAAGACCCTCGCCATCAACATCACCCTGCTCGTCGGGGAGTTCCTCGTGATCGACACCCAGTACCGCACGGTACTGCTCGGCGGGACCACCTCCCGTTACTCCTCCCTCGACAGCACTTCCCGCTGGTTCTCACTCGCCCCGGGCACCAACGAGATCGCCTTCCGCGCTGCCACTTCCACCGTTGCCTCACTGACCGCCGTCTGGCGTTCAGCGTGGTTATAAGGAGCAACTGAGCCTGATGGCCGCCAAGAGCCCTCCCCTCTACCTCGCCTCCGGTGGCTCCACCGCCGAGGACGATCGCCGCGCTCACCTCGCCGTGTTCGGCGGTCGCGGCGGGATCGTCGCCGCTAACGACCTCCTGGTAACCCAGAACGGCACGCCCAATATGAGCGTGAACGTGGACACCGGCCAGGTCGTGATCCCCGGCACCCAGGGCACCTATGCCGGTGTCTACTTCTGCGAGAACCAAGGTGCGGTGAACATCGCCCTGGCAGCCGCGGACGCCACCAACGCCCGGTATGACCTCATCGTGGCCCGCGTTCGGGACAACCAGTACGGCGGCGGCATCGACACCTTCGCCATCGAGGCCGTCACCGGAGTACCCGCGGCGGTTCCTCTGGAGCCCGCCATCCCGGCCAACTCCTGGGTGCTGGCCCGCGTCACCGTCAACCCCGCGCCGGACAACACCATCATCACCGCTGACATCCTCGACCGGCGCGCCACCGGCACCGGCCAATTCGGACGGGCCTCGGCGTTGGGTGGGACGATCCCTTGCACCTCGACCACCCGGCCCACCGGCATCGCTGGGGCGCAGATCTTCGAGTTGGACACCGGCAAGTTCCTAATCCACTCGGGGTCCGCCTGGGTTGAGATCGCCGATGTCGGCGGGTACGACCTTTACACCCCCACGCTCAGTGGGACGGGCGGCGCAGGCACAACTCTGGGTAACGGCACAATTTCAGGGTTCTTTCAACGCGACGGTGGCGGCAACATTCATATTCTTGGGGCGTTGACGTTCGGCACCACGACTGCCTTCGGAACGAATACGAGCATCCTCGTCTCACTACCGGCAGGAATTTCCGCGCCGAACGTGACCAACCTCTTTCAGCACGGTACAGGCTTCTTGAACGACTTCGGTGTTGCGACCTGCATTGGGCACCCCTACATCGACCCGAACACCAATCTTCTTCGGCTGGCAGCCGTGGCCTACAACGGCGCCTCTGCCGGTATTGCGTATTCCACGCTTGGTTTGGTCACGGCCAGCGTACCGTTCACTTGGGGCAATCAGGACTTCGCCACCTGGTCGATCACGTTGCGGGGAGCCTGATGGCCGACTGGAGAATCCTGTACGGGAACCTTGTCGGCGGGCAGATCCTGGGCGAACTGCCGGCCATCTCGGGGACCTACTCGAACTCGCTCAACGGCGCCGGCCGCTGGTCGGTCACGATGCCGCTCGACGCGGACCCGCCGAGGCTCACCCTGCCACTGGTCGGTGGTGGCCACCAGGACCTCGCCACCGACCTCGACCTCATCAACGAGGAAACCCTCGCCACCGCCAAGACCGCGGTGTGGTTCGAGCGCGATGGGGTGCTCCTCAACGCCGGGATTCTCTGGACCGTGCGGGCTGACATCGGGGCCAACACGTTGGAACTCGCCGGTGAGGGGCCACACAGCTACTGGCGGCGCCGGAATATCCGGCAGAACGTCACACACACAGCAGTTGACCAGTTAACGATAGCTAAGTCCCTCATCGACACTGCCCAGGCCGTACCGAACGGTACGATCGGGGTTGTGGTTAGCTCAGTTCTCTCCGGGTACGGCCGCAACCGGGTCTGGAAAGCCTACGAGCGCAAGAACCTGGGCGAGGCTCTGGAACAACTGGGAAACCTCAACTACGGGTTCGACTGGCGCTACGACACCAACTACGTCGGCGGCATACCGACCAGCACGCTGCAGTTCACCTACCCCGCCACCGGCCGCGTCACCGCCCACGTGTTTGAGGTCGGGACCAACTGCTCGATGCTGACCTACGAGGAGGACGGCAGCGCGATCGCCAACACGGTGGACGCCCTCGGTGCCGGTGAGGGCGACGACGCGTTGATTGTGACCGTAGCCAACGCGCCCATGATCGGTGGCGGCTACCCGATCCTCGAAGACGTGACCTCCTTCGGGGACGTCCGCGAGTTCAACGCGCTAGAAGACCACGCCCGACGCCGGCTCGCCCGCGGCGCAGGACCCATCCGCCGGGTTGCCCTGGATACCTTCCCAGATGTTGAGCCCACCCTGGGGAGTTATGTCATAGGCGACCAGGTGCGCGTGGTGGCCGACCACGGACGTGTGCAGCTCTCCGACCTTATGCGGATTGTCGAGATGACCGTCACCGTCTCCGGCGGTTCCGAGGCCATCAACCTGTCCCTCGCCGGGATCGAATCCTTCGGGTTCACCTGATGGCTGACATGGCGGTACCCAGCACCCTGCTCGACCGACTTGTGGAGGTCGAACGCCGCCTCCGCGCCCTCGAACGCGCCCCCCAGTTGCAGAACTCCTCCCTCACCGGCGGCAAGGTCACCGCCCTGAATGATGCTGGCCAACGCGTAGCGGAGTTCGGCAAGCTCGCTGGCGGTGGCTACGGGATAGCGGTCAACGACTCTGGCTCGCTGGTCACGCTGATTGGCGTGCAGGATGACACCGGTTGGATCGCGCCCGGGCTTGTGTACCCCTGGCGCAAGATCACCGACGGCGTCGTGGTCACCTCTCCGACGTTCGTGACCACTTACCGGACCAATATTCTCGATCTGGGCGGCAACACCATCGTCACCGCGGTGAGCTGTTTCTGCCCCGCTGCCACCACCGGCGAGCTACGGCTTTCCCTGCCGGGCTTCGGTAGTACCGCCAACAAGGTCCTAGCCGCGGGGGTGACCACCGTCACCCAGTTTCGCTGGCTGCACGGGATCGCCCTCGGAGCCTTTAGCCCCGAGCTGAACGTCGAGGTTCGCCGCACCGCCGGGGCTGGAAATATCGACGTGTTTGAGCCCGACCCGATCGCGGTGCGGTCAAACCTGCTGGTCACCGGGGCTACCTCTGGAGGGATCTTCTCATGAGCCGCGAACTGGATTTCACCGCCGGAGACGTTCCGTTCCGTTTCGGCAAAGGCGCGGTCGTGTCCCTGCCGGTCACCTTCACTGCCAACGGAGTCGCGCTGAACGTGTCCACCTGGACCTTCGACGCCGCCCTCTACAAGCTCGACGGCACCCAACAAACGACCTTCACGTTCACCATTAACGTCACCCAGGCCAACGTCGGGATCATCACCATCACCGGGACCTCCGGCACCACGCCGCCAGGGAACTACCGCTGGGAGTTCTGGCGGGAGACCCCCAACCCGACCCCCCTGTTGGCCGGCGCGGTGCGCTGTGTGGCCATGGGAGGTCCGCTGCCATGACCGCCAACGCCGTCGTGATCGAGTTCGCCACCGTGGACGTGGCCGTTGGAGGCGCCGCCGCGACCGTCACCCTCGACGCCGCCCCCATCGAGGTGGGCCTCGATAGCTCCACCGTGGAGGTCACCCTCGGCGGGAGCACCGAGGTCACCGTCAGCAACCCCACCATCGAGCTGACCGTCGGAGCGCCCGGCGCGGTGGAGATCGTGTCCCTCGGTGTTCCTGGCCCACAGGGTCCACCTGGTCCGGCTGGCGCCTCCACGTTCACCGCCATGGCCGCGGTCACCGTGTCCGGCCACAGGTGCGTCGCGTGGCGCGCCGACGGCCAGGTCGAGTACGCCTCCAACACCACGCCCGCGCACGCCTGGGCCGCGGTGGGGATCACCACCGGCGCTGCCATCGCAGGGGACCTCGCCACCGTCCACGGGTTCGGGCGCCTCGATGAGGGCTCGTGGTCCTGGACCCCGTTGACGCTCATCTACCTCGGTGTGGGTGGCCTACTGACCCAGACCCCGCCGGTCGCACCGGCGTTCGTGCGGGTGTTGGGCCACGCCATCACGCCAACGTCGATGTGGGTGTCCCCCCGCCAGCCAATCATCCAGATCTGAGAGTGGAGCTATGGCCGACAAGTACCTGAGAAACAACGCCGGGACCATGACGGAGAAGGAGGGCCTGGTCACCTCCGCCGGAGCGGGCAGCGCTGGGCTCATCCCCGCGCTCGACGCCGCCGGTCGGCTGGATGTGACCATGATGCCCGTCGGTATAGGCGCGGACACCGCGTCCATCCAGGCCAGCGAGAACCTCGCCGCAGGGGACGTCGTGAACATCCACAACGTCGGTGGCGCCCGGGTCCGCAAGGCCGACGCCTCCACCTCCGGAAAAGAGGCCCACGGCTTCGTGTTGGCTGGGGTCACCTCCGGGGCCAACGGCACCGTGTACTTCGAGGGCTCAACTACTGGGGTCACCGGCCTCACCCCAGGTGTGCAGTTCCTCTCGACCACTCCGGGCTTGGTGACCGCCACCGCTCCTTCGGGTGCCGGCCAGGTCGTGCAACGCGTCGGGTTCGCGACCGCCGCCACCGCCCTGAACTTCCAGTCGAACGACCCGATCGTGCTCGTGTAATGGTCGCCCGTCGTCCGCTGGTCAACGTTGCCGGCCAACTCCAGGAACTGCCCTCGGGGGACACCGTGACCGGCGCCGGTGGCGCAGGGGTCGTGACCCGCGTCGAGATCGACTTCGGCACCCCAGGTGTGGACAAGCCCAGCTACTCCAAGACCTTCACCGTGGTGGACGCCGGGGTGAGCGCCTCCAGCGACGTGGTCGTGTCCCCGTCGGGTCGGGTCCCGACCGGCAGGGTCGGGGATGACTGGGCCTGGGATGGTCTGTCGCTCTCCGCGCTCGCCGGCACCGGGTCATTCACGCTCACCGCCATCGCCAATCCCGGCCCCGTGCTCGGCCGCCGGACCGTGCAATACCAGGTTTTCTGAGGAGCTAACTGATGGCCGTTCTTGATACGGGTGGGTCCACGTCTGGCAAGGCCGATGTCGACGCCGCCTTCAACCTCAAAGTCGCCCTACCGGTCGGTACGCCCACGGTGGCACCCCAGACCGCCGGGTTCGCCGCGCTGCTGCTCGAACGTGACGCGGGCGCATACCTCGGGACGCGGGCCTTGGCGCGGCCGGCGGTGTCGGCCCGCAGCCGTTTGACGGTCGGCCAGCCGGTCACGCTGTTCTATGAGACGTGCAACGCTGCCAACGTCAACACGAACCTTTGGGACACGACCGTCACGACGTTCACCGTGCTGGGCGGGAGCGGTTTCATCACCATCAATGGCGGCGCGGTGACCACCATCAACGCCGTTGGACGGCTCCTGTCCCGCCAGTCCTTCCCGATGCCGCCCGATGGCGCCCTGGAGGGTGTCGCAGTCGGGATCTTGACCCAGGTGCCGCAGGTCAACAACACCGTAGAGATCGGGTTCTTCCTCTCGTCAGGCGTCACGGCCCCCACCGACGGCGCGTTCTTCCGCTACGACGCCACCGCAACCCTGAAGGCTGTGATCAACAACAACGGCACCGAGATCACCTCAGCGGCCATCACGGGGTACTCCAGTGCCAACACGCGCTACATCTGGAGGGTGGAGGTCCACGAGGGCGGGGTCAACTACTACATCAACGGTGCCTTGGTGGCCTCCATCGCCGCCCCGGCCGCGACTGGTAAGCCGTTCCTGGCGGAATCGTTGCCGTTCCAGGTGCGGGAGTACAACGCCGCGGTGGCCCCAGCGTTGGCGCAGCAGATCCGGATTGCCTTGGTGTCCGTCGAGCAGGAAGACACTGCCGGCCAGGCCGTCCCTGGGCACCACCTCCAGGCCGCCATGGGGCGCGTCGGCGCTCAGGGGCAGTCCGGCAACGCCCTGGGGTCCACCGCCAACTTCGCCAACAGCGCGAACCCGACCGCGGCGGTTCCGACCAACACCACCGCCGCGTTGGGCGTCGGGTTGGGCGGCCAGTTCTGGGAGACGGACACCCTGGCGGTGACCACCGACGGGGTCATCAGTTCATTCCAGAACCCCGCCGGCACAGCGTCCATCTCCGGCAAGACCTTGATGGTCACCGGGGTCACGATCGACAGCTTCGTGCAGACCGCCCTCACCGGTGGCGGCTACAACGCGGTCTGGAGTCTTGCCTTCGGACACACCGCCGTTGCGTTGAACACCACGGACGGCAGCAACTCCAAAAGCCCACGCCGAGTTCCGTTCGGAGCCAACAGTGTCGCTGCCGGCGCGGTGGCCCTCACCCAGCTCGCCAGGATCAGCCAGACCTTCAACTCGCCGCTCCCCGTCCTCCCCGGTGAGTTCATCGCGGCTGTCAAGAAGAAGGTCGGGACTGCCCCCTCGGCTGGCGTGATCGCCCACATCATCACCATCGACAGCTACTGGATCTGACCCGCGTGATCACTATCCCCTCACCCAGCTACCACGCGGGACGGCTGCGGCCGATCCGCCTCATCGTCCTGCACACCGCCCAATCCGCCTGCACCGTCGGCGCCGCCCGCAACATCGCCACCTACCTGGCCAAGCCGGCTGTCAAGGCGTCCTGCCATTACGTGGTCGACCCCTCCGAGGTGGTGGCCCAGGTCCCGGAGGGCGACACCGCGTGGTGTGCTCCGGGGGCCAACGCTGATGGCATCCAGGTCGAACAAGCGGGCCGGGCCGAGTTCACCGCCTATGAGTGGGGCTCGGGTTTGTGCGAACTCATGCTGCGGACCCAACTCGCCCCGTTGTTGGCGGACATCTGCCGACGCCACAGCCTCCCACCCGTGTGGCTCAACGCCCTCCAGGTCGCCGCCGGCAACCTCGGGATCACCGACCACGCCACCGTCAACGCCGCCTTCGGGGCGAGTGATCACTGGGACTGCGGGCCGGACTACCCGGCGCAGCTCGTGGTCGACATGACCGCCCGCCTACTCGGCCAACCCGTCCGAGTCAACCCACCCCAACCGCCAAACCCAACCAACGAGGAAGACGACCTGGGGCTCCCCCCGAAAGCCGGAGTCGGTTCGTTGTGACTATCCAGCTGCTTTGTTGTGATGATCACGGTATGCCTGATGTGGGGTGCGCATCCCGATACTCGTGTGTGTCCGTCGGCGATTATACCAGCTCTCGATCCAGTTGAACAGATGAATCCGGAGAATCTTCGAGTCATCCCAATGGTACCGGTCGACGAGTTCTCGTTTGATTGTAGAGAAGAACGACTCTGCGCCGGCGTTGT
>JBJXFH010000180.1:0-35662 GCA_046155365.1 Acidimicrobiales bacterium
CCTGGCCGGACCCCATCGCCAACGCCATCCGCATACGGGACCGGCACTGCACCTACCCCGGCTGTGACCGACCACCCTCCTGGGCGGACATCCACCACTGCCACCCCTGGGAGGACGGCGGCGAAACGAAAATCACCAATGGCACCCTGCTCTGCCGGTGGCACCACACCTACATCCACCGGCACCGCTGGACCGTTGAACTCGACAAACACCAGAAACCCATCTTCCGCAAACCAGACGGTACGGTCCTGCAACACCAACCCTGCCGACCCCGACCAGGCCCACCAGGCTGCGAGGTGCTGATCGAACCGCGCTCGTGCTGTTGAACGGCTCGGACGAGTCGCCGCGACGCGGCTGCGGTGACGGCAACCCCACGTCCCCTCCGCGAAGCCGGCCGGACCGAACAGCGGCACGGAGAGCTGATCGGTGTGGGTGTCAGGTTGCCGCCCTCAACCCCGCTGGTGTGGTGCACGTCGTTGTTAACGGGTTCGGTACTTCGACGGGGATGGTGCTGGCGCCTGCGCGCCAGTGGCCCGCCCGTCTCCGCCGGTGTTGACGGTCAGATCCGGGTCCCAGAACTGCTCCTGGACACGGCTGCGGGGGTTCGGCGGCTCGATTAGCTCGATCATCGCCAACGATCTGGGTGGGCTGAGTCCTCTGGTGCGGATCGAGACCAGCGATGTTGGTTTTACAACCTCCAGGTGTGGCGTATGGACCCGGGTGAGCGACTAGGTCGGCGGATCCTCGCTTTCGCTGTCAGGGGCGGGGCGTAGATTGGGCGGGATGCAATCGGCTCCCAGGGATCCTGTTTCGGTGCCGGTGCGCGTGATCCGTCAGGCCGGGCAATTGGAACAGTTGCACCAGGCCCTTGAGGATGCTGCGGCCCTGGCCATCGACACCGAAACCCACGTGGGCACCGGAGCGCTGCGGGTGGTTTCTCTGGCCACCAGATCCGCCACCGGGGTCGAGCAGGCCTGGGTGGTGGACGTGCGGGACGTGGCGGCCCCGCTGCTGGCACCGCTGCTGGTGGGCCACACCGCTGATGGCTGGAACGCCGCCTTTGACGCTGGCGTGTTGGACGGGGCGGTGTTCGAACCGGCCGGGGTGGCGCCCTCACAACGGCTGTGTTGGTGGGACGCCATGTTGGCCGACGCCCTCTTGCACCAGGGCCGCAGCGGGTTCGGCTTTTACCACGGGCTGGCCTGGGCGGCGCAGCGCTATTTGGGGGTGGAGGCGGAGGGTAAGGGCACCACCCAGCTGAGCTTCGATCTCACCTCGGAGCTGACCGAGGAGCAGATCGCTTACGCCGCCAGTGACGCGGTGGAGACCTTGTGGGTGGCGGATCGGCTGCGGCAGGAGCTCATAGACGCCGGGCTGTGCGAGGTGGCGGCGCTGGAGATGGCCGCCCGTCCGTTCCTGGATCGCCTCACCCGCACCGGATTTCCCTTCGACGGGCCCGGATACCGGCAGTTCCTGAACCAGCAGGCCGACGCCCTGCGGGACTGCATCACGGAGTTGGCGGTGCTCACCGGGGGCGGGCAGGCCAACCTGTTCTCGCCGGATCTGGAACCGGCCTGGAACCCGGCCTCGGAACCGCAGGCGAAACAGGCGTTGAACCGTCACAGCCCGGACCAAGTGGAGACGTACTTCAAACATACTGAGGGGAATGTCCGACGGTTGGAGGCCACCGACCCCCTCACCGCCTCGGTGCTTGCTGAAATCGGCGGGCCCATTGCAGAGACGCTGCTGCGCTACCGCCATCACGCCAAGCTGGTGTCCACCTACGGAGAGTCCCTGCTGGGCCATGTGGGTGCTGACGGTCGCATCCGGCCCCAGTACCTGCAGGTGGTGGGCACCTCCACTGGGCGCTTGGCCAGTCGCTTCCCCAACGCCCAGAACCTGGCGCCGGAGACCAAGCCCTTCGTGCGGCCGGCTGCGGGTCGGGTGCTGGTCCACGCCGATCTCTCCCAAGCTGAACTGCGATGGATGGCCCAGGTGTCAGGGGACCCGGTGCTGCAGGCGGCGCTGCACGGCGGCGGTGACGTGCACGTGGCCACCGCCTCGGCCATGTTCGCGCAAGACGTGGCCGCGCTGGCCGAAAACAATCCCGAGCGGTATGGTGAGTTGCGGGCCCGGGCCAAGGCCATCAACTTCGGCATACTGTACGGTCTGGGGGCGCGATCGCTGGCTCGAACCTTGTCCCGCCCGGACCACTCGGTGACCCCGGCGGACGCCACCGCCTTGCTCGATACCTATCTGGGCACCTACCAGGGGGTGGCGGGATGGTTGCGGGGTCACGATCGGGTGGTGGAGGAGCTGGCCGCCAACCCTCCGGCAGTTGATTGGGAGCGCAGCTTCGATCTGCTCGAAGGGTTCGAACGGCTGCGGAACTTCAAGCGGGACTTCCGGGCGCTGCATGGACGGGCGCCCGGCTTGTCCGAACAACTGGAGCATTCTGAGCTGGGTGACCGTGACCGGTTGGAGTGGTTGGCGGGTTTCGAGAACGCGGTGGTGTTGGACCGCAGCGGTCTGCCCGTGGGGTGGGAGACCCGCACCCTGGCCGGCCGTCGCCGTTTGTTCGATGTGACCATGTGGGCCGTGCTGCGCTCTGCGGCGCTGCGAGCGGCCCAACGAAGTGACGCGGCGTGGGCCGCGCTGCGCGATCACTACGCCGCGGACACCGGCCTTCGTTTGTCTGATGGAGGTGCGGCCCTGCCCGAACGGGACCTGCAGAAGGTGTTCGATGACCGTACCATACGGCTTGGTCTGGTGCAGCGGGTGGGCCAAGTGATGGGCGTGGCCGAACGTGACCGGTTGCTGGAGCGGGCCCTGCGTGCGCGCATCGCCATCTTGGGTAACGCCCACCGCAACGCTCCCATCCAGGGCGGGGTGGCCGACGCCATGCTGGCGGCCTTTGCCCGGTTGTGGGCCTGGTTGGCCGATGACCCCGAGGTGTGGCCGGTGCAGACGGTGCATGACTCGGTGGTGCTCGAGTGCCCGATTGACCGTCGCCACGAGGTTCGCCAGCGTCTGACCGAAGCGCTCACCGAGGCCATGGCGCACTACACCCCCGACGTGGCGGTACGGGCCGATGTGGATGCCCGATCCAGCCTGTCCGGCTCCGACGTGCTCCATGCTTGACGTGCTACCAGCTTGACGGTACGGCGCCGCAGTCGCGGAGGGCGCTCACAAAAGCCAGCGGCTGGTCCAGCATCAGGTGGTGGGCGGCATCAGCCACCCATACTGTACGGTTTGGTACGGCTAGCTCGGTGATCCGGTCGGCGACCTCGGCGGTGGCCACCCGGCTGAGGGCCCCGTTGAGACAGATCACCGCGGGCCTCTCGTTGGGGGTGTGGGCCCAGCGGCCGAGTTCGCTCAAATAGTCCATCAGCGGCCGGTCCGAGCGGCGGGCGAAAAGCCGCCAATCGAACTTCCAGGACCATCCGATTTCCTCGCCGGCCGGTGGGCGGGTCTGGTCTCCCACGCCGCCCGGACCGACAGGACGGACGGAGTGTCGGGCGACATGGTCGATCATCCAGGGGTTCGGGCACGGCTGGCGGGGCACCAAGCTGAAGTGGGCCAAGGCCTCGGACTGATCGCGATACAGGATGCGATTGGTGAAATGTCGCGCCACCCGGGCCGCCCGCGTGGTCGGGACGGACGGGACCGCAGCGGTGCGGCGGCCGCGTTGTGGTGCCAGGCCCAGGTCACACAGCACCACCTGCGCCCACTGCTGGGGCTGGCGGACCGCGGCGGCCGCGGCCACCGATGCGCCGAGGCTGTGTCCCACCAGCACCGCCTGGCCGGAGATATCGGCACCGGGGCAGGCCGCGGCCAACACCGCGGACACCTCGTCGGCCCATTGTTCAATCAGGTAGCCGTCCTCCCGCCAGCCCGAATCGCCCATGCCGGAAAGCTCCATTGCCACCACCGGCCCCCTTTCGGCCAGCAGCGGGGCGATCGGGCTCCACCAGGCGTGGTTGGCGGCGGCCCCGTGAACCAGCACCAACGGCGGTCCTTGGGCCGGCCCCCATCGGAACCAACGCAGGGCCACCCCATCGTGGATGAGCTGACCGCTGGTGGGGGCGGCGGCCTCATTGTCAACGAACCACCGTGGCGGGCTCAGCTCAGCTGACATCGGTGCGGTCGAGGTGCTCGTCGAGGAAGGACGCCGGATCCTCCACCGGTTCGAGGTGGGTGAAGACGTGCAGGTTCGGGACCTGGGCCCGCAGGTCGCCCTCGATCTGTTCGAGAAGTTGGTGACCCCGGCTCACGGTCCACGCCCCCGGCACCAGCACGTGCATGGCGTAGAACCGGCGGGTGCCCGAAACCCGGCTGCGGGTGGCGTGGAAGGCGACACCCCGCAGGCGGTAGTCCTCGAGCACGGCGTCGATCGCGGCCAACTCCTCGGCGGGCAACGGCGGATCCATCAACCCCTCCACCGAACTCCACAGCACCCGGGCCCCGGCGATCACGATGTTGATCCCTACCGCCAGGCCCAACAGGGGATCCAGCGGGGCCCAGTCCGTCACCGCCACCAGAGCCAATCCGCCCAGTACCCCCACCGAGGTGGTCACGTCGGTGAGCAGATGGTGTCCGTCCGCCGCCAGCGCCCGGGAGTGGTACTGCTTGGCCGCTCGGAGCAGCACCAGGCCCACCCCCAGGTTGATCACGGTGGCCACCGCGCTGACCGCCGCTCCCACCCCGAGCCGGTCCAGGGGGATGGGGTGGAGCAGCCGGTCGATGGAGGTCCACATCACCAGCGAGGCCGCCAGCACGATCATCAGACCTTCGGCGGCGGCAGAGAACAGCTCGGCCTTCTCGTGACCGTACTGATGGCTGTCGTCGGGGGGTTGGGCCGCCACCCGCAACGCCACCAGCATGAGGATCCCGGCGGCGAGGTTGACCGTGGACTCCAAGGCGTCCGATAGCAGCCCGACCGAATCGGTGAGCAACCAGGCTCCCAGCTTGAGGGCCATGGTGGTCAACGCCGCGCCGATGGAAAGCCAGCCAAACCGGGTCAGGTCACGGGCCGGCATCCCACCAGTATGACGGGTCACCGCGCCCGTACGGACCTTGCCGACGCCTCATATCCGAGCCGGAGCTGAAAACCCCGTGAACCGAATGTGACCCTCAGTCGAGCCGTCCCTCGTTGCGGCGCTGGCGTACCTCGTTTATGGCCGCGACATACTCCTCGGTACTGACGGCGCCGGGGATCAGCCAACGTCGGTCCACCACCACTGCGGGGACGCCGCTGATCTTGGCCTGCACCGCCATGCGATAGTCGAGCCACACCGCCTGTACCAACTCCTCCTCGTGCTCCCGCCAGGTGCGCTCGAAACGGGCCCGGTCCAGGCCGGCCTCTGCCGCCACGTCGAGGAGCACCTCACGCTCGGAGATTGTGCGGTTCTCCGTGAAATAGGCGGGGAACAACTGCGCTTTGTAGGCCCGCAGCTCGGCCGGTCCCAAGGTCTCCGCCACCTTGGCGGCCACGGCAGAGGGCAGGCTATGGCTGGGCGGCGGTTGACTCCCGGCCCAGGTGTTGAACACCGCCCTCGGCTCCATACCACCCGGTCTGGCCCACCGTTTGGTGTACTCGGTGAACTCTTCGACCGGCCGGACCTCGGGCTCGGGTCGCAGCAGGAAAGCCCGCCACTGCACCCGCACCTGCTCGCCGTAGTGGGCTTCGATGTCCGCGAGGCGCACGGCCCCGACATAACACCACGGTCAAAGATAATCCGAGAACACCTGGAGTTCGATGGGCTCGGGGCCGGCGTCCGTTGGCATCGGGCCATTCTGCCGCACCCACGAAGCCCCGGCCCATGCTTGACGGTGCGGGCTGGCAGGCTGGGGTGGTGACGCTCACCTTTCCGTTGGAGCCGATGCGGGCGGTGGCCGGTGAGCTGCCCTCGCCGTCTGAGGCCGGGCGTTGGGCGTTCGAGATCAAGTGGGACGGTATGCGGGTGGTGGCGCACATCGCCGCCGACGGGGTGGTGCGGCTGCAGTCCGCCAAACCCCGGGAGGTGACGGCGAGCTTTCCCGAGTTGGCCGCGTTGGCCACCGCCACCGGGGGTCGCTCCGCCATCGTGGACGGTGAGGTGGTGGCGCTCGACGATGCCGGACGGCCCTCGTTCGGTCGTTTGCAGCACCGCATGCACGTCACCGGGGCTCGCGAGGTGCGGCGCCGGGCGGCCGAGGTGCCGGTGGCGTACCAGGTGTTCGACCTGCTGGCTTTTGACGGGCACGAGGCCATCGGGCTGCCCTATCTGGAGCGTCGTCGGCTGCTGGCGGAGGTGCTGACCCCCGGCCCGTCCTGGGCGGTACCGGCCCACTATTTGGAGGATGGTGCCGGACTGCTGGCACGGGTCACGGAGCTGGGTTTGGAGGGGCTCATGGCGAAACGCTGCGATGCGGTGTACGAACTGGGGCGTCGCTCACCGGCGTGGCGCAAGATCAAGGTCCGTCAGCAGCAGGAGTTCGTGGTGGGCGGCTGGTCCCCGGGTGAGGGCAACCGCACCGGGAAGCTGGCGTCGTTGCTGGTCGGAGCACATGACGAGACCGGTCGATTCTGTTTCGCGGGCCGGGTGGGCACGGGCTACACCGACGCCGAGTTGCGGCGGTTGGGGGCCAAGCTGGCGCCGCTGGCCGTGACCGACAATCCCTTCCAGGTGATCCCGCCCGCAGAGTTGCGCCGCCCTTGCCATTGGGTCAGCCCGGAGCTGGTGGTGGAGGTGGCCTTCAGCGAATGGACCGCCGATCGCCTCCTGCGCCATCCCGCCTACCTGGGCGAGCGCCTCGATAAGCCCCCACGCAGCGTGACCTTCGCGACCTGAAAAACCGCGCTCCGCCAATTTCGGCGAATCGACGTCGATTCGTCCCTACGGTCTGCCGGAAGGGTATACCCCCAGGTCAGATGCCATGTTCGGGATAACTCGCCGCTCGGTCCGATCGCCAGGCGGCTTCCAGGCGACCCAAGTCGGTAACCGGCTCCGCGCCGACCCATGGCCACACGTCATCGGCGATGCGGCGCCAATCGGCAGTGGCCCCGAGTTGGCCCAACAGGGCGTACAGGCCCAGGTTGATGCGCTGGATCAACACGAAGCTGGCGGGCACCGTGGTGTGGCGGGTGACGGGGCTGGAGGCGTCGAACGTGCGGCGGACGGTGGCGTCGGCGTAGTCGGTGTTCCAGGCGAATCGACCTTGGCGGGACACGAAGGTGTAGAAGTGGCTGAAGTAGTCCTGCACCTGCTCGGTGCTCACCGGGGCGTCCCGGGCCAGTAACCCGGCGTCTTCCACCGCCACCCGGAAAGCGTCCGGATCCTGGTTGATGACCATCTCGGTCACCATCCGGGCAAACGTCGCCACCTCGGCCGGCTCGAAACGCCGCACCAACCCGAAATCCAAGAACGTGACCCGCCCGCCCGGTGCGAACAGGTAGTTGCCCGGATGGGGATCCCCGTTGAAGGCCTGCAAGCGGTAGAGGCTGCCGAACACGAAGCGGAACAGCGTTTCCCCGATCAGATCCCGCTCGGCTTGGGACCAGCCCCGGACCTCGCTGAACGTGGCCCCGGTCACCAGCTCCGTGGTCAGCACCCGGGCGGTGGACAGCTCGGAAAGCACCGCCGGCACGTGGATGAAGGGGTGCCCGGCGTAGTAGCGGGCGAAGAGTTGCTGGTTGGCGGCCTCGTTCACGTAGTCGAGTTCCTCGCCGATGCGGATCCGCAGCTCCGCCCCGATCGGCGCCGGATCCAACCCGGGAAAGGCCAGTCCCAGCGCCGAAAACAGCAGGTCGGCGTTGCCCAGATCGGCCCGCACGGCGTCCGCCACGCCCGGGTACTGCACTTTCACCGCCACCGCCCGGCCGTCTCGGGTGATGGCCCGGTGGACCTGACCGATGGATGCGGAGGCGATGGGGTGCGGATCCCAGCGCTCGAACAGCTCCTCGGGTGGTCCTCCCAGCTCCTCGATGATGACCCCCGCAGCCAGCTCGGCGCTCATCGGTGGGGCATTGGCCTGCAGCTGGGAGAGGGCCAGCCGCAGCGGCTCGGGCAGGCCTTGGTCCAGGTAGCTGACCATCTGCCCGATCTTCATCAGCGCGCCCTTCATCTCCCCCAGGGTGCGGGCCACATCAGCGGCGGTGCGCAGCTGCAGTTGGTCCTGGAGTTCGATGCGGCGTTCGGCGGAGGCGAACACCTGCCGGGCCCGGCTCATGGCACTGTGCGAACCCACCCGGGCCGACAGCGCCGCCACGCTGAGGTTGCGGCGGGTCCGGGAGGTGTTGCGTACCGGTCGAGCTGCCCGTGTGAGAGCCGACGCCGGCCTGGTCTCCGCTGGCTCAACCGGGGGCGAGGGACGCCGACAAATCCGTGCGATCGCCACCACGGCCGCGCCCGCAACCACCGCGCCCGCCAAGATCGGCGTCGTTAACCCGCGGACGCTGGTTGCTCCCGATCGCCCTTTCACCGGCGGGCCACGCTAGGGCCGTGCGCCGCCCCGAACGCGCCGATGGCGACCGGAAGGGCCGCCATCGGGACTTTGAACAACTTCATGTGGCCGCTAAGCCTCCGGGCATCAGCTGCCCGGTGGGATCACTTGGTGGTGGCGGTGGCCGCGCTGGAGCCGGTGGCCGCGCTGGTGTCGGTGGCCGCGCTGGTGTCGGTCGCGCCGCCAGCCGGGGTGCTGGTGGTGGTCTCGGCGTCGTCGTCACTGCAGGCGGCGAGGCCACCGGCGAAGATGAGAGCGGCGGTGAGGCTACCAACGATGCGAAGCTTGGTCTTCATGGTGCGGGCTCCTTGATGTTTCGTCGGACGCGGCAATGCCGAGCCCGTTGTATCCGTGCCAGCCAGGAAGCAGGCAGCCCCGACGGTACCGCCAGGTCGCGCAGCGGTAGGCGTCACTCGGGAGTGACATCAGTCACAATTCATCAATTTGAGGGGCTGCTACGCCGACAACGTGCACTTTCAGACGCTTTCGGTCACTACCGCTGGGAGCCAGGTCGGCGTACCATCGCCCTCCGTGGCGCACTGGCTGGTGAAGACGGAGCCCGAATCATTCTCCATCGATGATCTGAAACGCCTCGGTAGGACCTCGTGGGATGGGGTCCGCAATTATCAGGCTCGCAATTTCATGCGCGATGACATGGCGCTGGGTGACTGGGTGTTGGTGTATCACTCCAACGCCAAACCGCCTGCCGTGGTGGGCCTTGGTGAGGTGGTTCGCACCGCCTATCCCGACCACACCGGGTGGGATCCGGCATCCAAGTACTTCGATGAGCAGGCCTCCCCCCAGGACCCCCGCTGGTTCATGGTCGACGTGGGCTTCGTGGAAACGTTCCCGCGGGCTGTTTCGTTGGATGAGTTGCGCAGCCACGGGGGTCCGGACGGTCCGCTGGAAGGCATGCCATTGGTCGGCAAGTCCCGGCTGTCGGTGCAACCGGTGACCGTTGAGCAATTTGAGTTCATCGTGACGCTTGCGGGTGGCAAGAAACGACCCCGCACGCGCCGCAAGCTGCCCCCCGGCTGACAGGGCCTGACCTGACGCCGCCGGCCGGTGGCGCCGAAGCTCAGTGGTGGACACCCCCGTCGACCACGAACTCTTGGCCGGTGCAGTAGCTCGATTCGTCGCTGGCCAGGAACAGGACCATGTTGGCGATGTCCGTGGCCACCCCCATGCGGCCCAGCGGGATGGCCCGTTCCGCCTTGGTCCGGATGTCCTGGTCGGTAAAGGCCCGCATGTGCTCCGTCATCGGCGTTTCGATGAGGCCCGGATGCACCGAGTTGACCCGGATGCCGCGCTTGCCCCATTCGAGTGCCGCCACCTTGGTCATACCCCGCACCGCCCACTTGGTGGCTCCGTAGGCCGCCCGACCCCGCACCCCTTCCATGCCCGCCACCGAGGAGATGTTGATGATCGAACCGCCCCGTCCGGCGGCGATCATGGCGGCAGCCACGGTCCGCATGCCCAAAAACACGCCCGTCTGGTTTATGGCCACCACCCGCTCGAAATCTTCCAGCGTGGTGGCTTCGAAACGGCGGTCGAGGTCAATGCCGGCGTTGTTCACCAGCACATCGATCTGACCGTGCTTGGTCACGATGTCGTTGATCAGGTCCGTCCAACCGGCCTCGGAGCGCACATCGAGCGGTCGATATTCGGCCCCGTCGATGCCCGCCGCGGCGCGTTCACCTTCCTCGTCCAACACGTCGGTGAGGATGACGGTGGCACCCTCTTGGGAGAACAGCCGTCCCTCTTCCGCTCCTTGCCCTCGAGCACCCCCGGTGATGAGCGCAACCTTCCCCGCCAGCCGACCGGCGCCTGCAGCCATGATGCAATCCCTTGTTCAGCGGCCGGCCGCGGATCGGGCCGCCCCGAGGACCCGCACCGTAGGCCAGTCCGAAGGGCCGCCGCCCGAAAGCCATTGTGGCGAGACGTTCCGATCAGGCCTTCGGTAGGGTCGGGGCCATGGATGAGGGGCCGGCGCGCCGTCACGATGGGGATCTGCACCACGTGGATCTCCATGAGCAGGGGTTGCAGTTCGATCTGCACACGATGATCCATCGGCGCCGGATGCTGGGTCTGCTCGGGGGCGCGGGGCTGGCGGCGTTGTTCGGTTGCAGCGCGGAGAGCAGTGGTCCGAGCCTGGCCGCCACCAACACCACTGCCGGTGCCGCCTCGGACCCGGCCACGACCACCGTCGCCACCAGTACCACCACGACATCCGTCGCCGCCTCCACGACGATTGCGAAGAGCAGCTCCACTTCGTCCGCCGCCACGCCCAGCACCGGGCCCTCCGTTGCCGCTCGCGCCACGCCAACTTCCTGTGAGCCGTTCCCCAGCGAGACCGGCGGGCCCTTCCCCGGTGATGGCAGCAACGGACCTGATGCCCTCACCGCTTCGGGCGTGGTGCGCAGCGATATCCGCCGCAGCTTCGGTGGGTCCACCACGTTGGCCGAGGGGGTCAACATCACCTATCGGTTGCGGGTGCTGGACGGCGCCAACGGATGTAAGCCCCTCGCCGGTGCCGCGTTGTACCTCTGGCAGTGCGACGCCGTGGGCCGGTATTCGATGTACTCCAACGGTGCGGACCGGGAGAACTATCTGCGGGGCGTGCAGGCTTGCGACAGCACCGGCTATGCCACGTTCTTGGCGGTGTTCCCGGGGGCGTATCCCGGTCGGTGGCCCCACGCCCACTTCGAGGTGTTTCCCAGCTTGGCCGCTGCCGCCTCGGCGTCCAACAAGCTGCTCACCTCGCAGTTGGCGCTACCGGCGGCGCAGTGCCAGCAGGTGTACGGCGACAGCGCGGTGTACCCCGGCAGCCTCGACGCTTTGGGCCGCATGACCTTGGAATCTGACGGCGTGTTCCGAGACGGGGCCTCGCTCCAGACGGTGTCCATCACCGGCAATCCCTCCGCCGGGTACACCGCGCTGTTGGATATCACGGTCTGAGGGCGGCCGCAGCCACCACTTGGGTACCGTACCGGTGGGCCTGCCCCGATGGTCTCCTCAGCCGGCGTTGGGCGCGGTGCGGGCGATGATGTCTGTAGCCACCTCGGACCATTGGGACAGGCTGGCAGGATCACGTTTCCAATCCGCATAGGTGAAATACATGATGATGCGATCGGCCAGGCCGCGGTAACGGTCCACCACCCGATCGGACAGTTCGTCCCAGCGGCAGACCACCGCGTAGTGCTCCAGCATCTCCTCGGTGACCAGCGCCGCCGCGCCTTTTTGGTCACCGCGTTTGATGTGCTCGTTCATGGCGGCGGAGACACCCTCGAAGCCGTGCTGCGCCAACACCGGCACGTAGTTCTTGGTGGAACCGTAAAAGGCGATCTGCTGGCGAACCCGGGACAGGGCCGCAGCTCGTGCCTCGGGGGTGTCGCCCACCGCGGTCATCACCGGTATGGCCAGTTGCACCTCGGTGCTGTCGCGCTTGGCCCGGGCCGCGCCCTCCGCCACCTTGGGCAGCACCACCGCGTTGAGATACTCCACGGAATGGAACGGGTGAATGTGGATGCCGTCGCACACCTCACCGGCCATGCGCAACATCCACGGGCCCACCGCGGAAATGAAGATAGGAATGTCGGGATGGTCCATGCGGCCCGGGGACCACTGATTGTTGAACAACGTGAAGGTGTAGTACTCACCCTCGAAGTTGAGCTTCTCTCGGCCGGCGAACGCGGCGAAGATGGCCCGCAGCGCCAGCACGTACTCCCGCATCCGGGGGCCGGGCGGGTCGAACACCGAGGAGTAGCGCCGCTCGATGTGGGCCCGGACCTGGCTGCCCAGACCCAACGTGAACCGCCCGCCGCTGGCTTCGGCCAGTTCCCAGGCAATGCCGGCGGTGGTCATGGGGCTGCGGGGGAAGGCCAGGGCCACCGCCGTGGTGTAGTCCAGGTCGGGCACCGCCAGGGCAGCCGCGCCGCAGGAGAGATACGCCGTGCGACCGCCCTCGGCAAAGGCGATGCCGCTCCATCCGCCGGCTTTCACCTGGCGGGCCAGCTCACCGGCTTCGGTCATGCGGGTGCCGGCGGCGATCAGATCAACCTTCATGACGTGACCCGTCGCAGCGCGGTGGACGTGGATGTGGACGTGGCGGCGGTGTTCATAGGTTCCCCCGTGCTTGGTTGGCCCGCAGCCTAGAGGCCATGACGTGGGCGGTTCACTCCAACAACAGGTTCTGCAAGCGCTCGATGGCGGCCGGGTCCAGCCCGATGGTGGCCGCCGCTGCCGACCAACCACCGTGGGTCTGGTGGACTGCTTCGACAAAGCCGATGGCGGCATCAGTGGGGGCCTCGAAGGCGGCCGGGGGGCGGTTGGCCAGAATGGCGTCGGCATCGGGCCGGGCCCGGATCTTCTCCAGGGCCCGGGCCATGTTGTCCTGGGAAAGGGCGTAATCCTCGATGATGGTGTCATCGTCCACCCCGAGGATACCGAGCAGTAGGGCGGCCAGGATGCCGGTGCGGTCCTTCCCGGCGGCGCAGTGGAAAACCAACGGGTGCAGCTCGGGATTGGCGATGAGGGTGAACGCCTCGCCCAACGCGGTGGCGCCTCGTTCAAGCATTTTGCCGTAACCCTTGGCCCCGGGTGGGCGTTCCTCGGATACCTGTCGTCGCATCCGGGTCTCATCCACGATCGGGATGTGGAACCGCTCGGCCCCGACTTGGTTGAGGCGTTGCACGTAGTGGGCTTTGCCGCCGCCTTCGAGGTTGCCGAACTCCCAGGCGGTTCGCAGGTCGATGATGGTCCGCAGGCCAATGCGGTCACGCAGCACTGCCACATCGTCATCGGTGAGGCGTAGGGCGTCGGAGCGGTAGACGCGGCCCCAACGCACGGTTCGGCCATCGGCGCTGCGGTAGCCCCCGAGGTCACGAAAGTTGCTCGGCCCGGCAAGCCCGGGATCGCGGTTCATGGGCCAGAGGTTGCCCGGCGCGGCGGAAGCGAGCAAGCCGGCTCGTCGCTCAGCGCGGGGAAACAGCGGTGGCGGGCTGCTGGTCCAAGAACGTGCTCAGCATGGCGTTGAACTGTTCCGGTACCTCGAGTTGCACGAAGTGGCCAGAACCCACCACATGGCCGATGGCGGCGGCGGGGAACAACGCCCGGATGGCCTCGGTGTCCGTTGGTTGGGCGCTCACCCACAGCACCGGGCAGGTAACCTGGTCCGCCCAAGCGCCAGCGTCGATGCACATGTGGCGCACCTCGGTGGCGGCCACCGAAAGCGGGGTGCGCAGCGCGTTGGCCACCGCCGCCTCAACCAACGCCGGCGCAGCACGGGAACCGAAGAAGGAGGGATACAAGGTGGCCAGGTAGTCCCGGCCGTCGGCGCGCTCCAGGTTGGCTGCTAATGCCTCGATGGTCTCGGCGAAAGGGTCTGGTTCGCCCGGGGCGGGGGCGCGACGCATCAAGGTGTCCACCACCACCAGCGCGTCGGTGCGATCGGCGTGGCGCGCCGCGAAGGCCACCGCTGATGGGGCACCACCGGCATGGCCGATGATCGTGGTACGACCCAAGCCCAGATGGTCCAACAGCGCCGCGAGGTCATCAGCGTGTTGTTCGGGGTTCAAGGCGGGGACATCGGTCTGTGAGCGTGCCATGCCGCGTCGGTCCCAGCGAAGGACCCGGTGGGTGGCACTGAAGGCATCTGCTTGGGGCTGCCAGTGCTCTAACTGTGAGCACCATCCGTGGGCCAGGGACAGCACCGGTCCGGCGGTGCCGTCCAGCTGATAGGTCAGGGTGGCGCCGGCGCTCTCGAGGGTAGTCATGGCCCGGCACCGTAATGCGGACGCGACGATTCGATCCCAACCGTACCGGCTGGTATGTGACCCTCGGAACCCGGAAAGAGGAACGCCGCCTTGCGGTCCCGAAGCGTATCAGGGGGGGCGGCTGGAGCCTCATGTATCAGTGCCGGAGGGATTCGGTAACGAATTCGACATTTATTCGGGCCTACTCTGGGGGTAGATTTGCACCGCGGAAGCGAGCAGGCGGGTTTTGCTTCGGAAATGGGCGGGTTCGTGGATTCGGACTACTGGCTGGGCGTTGACCTCGGCACGATGTTCACAGCGGCGGCAGTGCATCAGCATGGGCTAACAACGATCGTGAAGTTAGGTGATCGCAGAGATGTGATCCCTAGCGTGGTTCACATTTCGCTGTGGGGCGAGCTCACCGTGGGCGAAGCTGCAGAGCGACGCGCCGCCAGCGATCCCCAAGGGGTGATGCGCGCCTTTACCGCGCGGCTGGGTGATGACGTCGGCTGTGTGGTCCGAGACCAGATGTGGAGCGCCGAGGTCCTGCTCGCAGTGCTGCTCCAGCATGTCATGAACGTCGTTCGTGAGCAGATGGGTTCGGATCCTCGATCGGTGGTGCTGACACATCCGCCGTCTTGGGGTTGTTACAAGCAGGAGCGTCTGCGTGAGGCGGCGCGCCTGGCCAAGCTGAGCCCGGTTCAGTTGGCGCCGGCACCGGTGGCGGTGGCCATGCACCACATGGCAGCAGCACAGCAGGGATACGGCGCAGACGCGTCGCGGACCTCCTCGCTGGTGTTGGATCTGGGTGGACGCTCCGGTTCGGTGACCATGGTTCGGTTCGGCGCTTCGGTAGCGGGATTGCTGGCGCCGGTGCCCGTGATGGGTGTCCTCGAGGGCATTGAGGTGGGTGGCGCCGATTTCGACGAGTCTCTGCGGGCGCTGGTGGAGCAACTCCTCGGTCGCTCGCTGCACAGCCTCGATGATGAGGATGCCGCAGTGGTCCCGGGCCTGGCCCAACTGTGCGTGGGACTGGTCTCGGCCAAGGAACAACTCTCCGAACAGACCTCCGTGGAGGTGGCGTTGCCGTTCGCGGATCTGCCGCCCAGCGTGCGGGTGACCCGGAGCGAGTTCGAGCACGCCATTGCGCCGCACATCGCCGAGGTGGTGGCCGCAGCGCATCGGGTGCAGCACGCCGACGATGGGACTGAACCGGAGATGATTCGGTTGGGGTCGCACACCGCCATGGCCGTGACTGGCTCGCTGGATCACCGAGGCGGGGACACCCTGGTTGCCGAAGACGGTTCGCGCCTGAGGGGGTTGGGGTCGTTCAATGCCGCTCCGCACCAAATCCTGCTCTCGGGCGGATCGGCCCGGGTGCCGTTGCTCGGTCGCACGCTGGCGCACGAGCTGGGTCTCCCGGTGGTGATGGACGCTGATCCCAAGGCCGCAGTGGCCTGCGGGGCGGCCTTGTTGGCTGCCGTGGAAGGCCGCCAGCTTGATGGTGCCGGCCAGAAAGGCTCTAGAGCTGACACGATTGCGGCTGAGGCTGCGTTTGCGGAGGCGTTGGCGACTGGGTCGGCGATCGATGCAGGCTCTGGGATCGTTATCGTGGGCGCCGGCGGAGATGATGGGTCCGAGCCTCGGTCCACAGTTGGGGAGCCTTCGCCACGTCGGCGGTTGGCGTTGCCCGCCACATCGGCTCGGCCCCTCTCGGGACGGCGGCTGGGGCTGATGATCGCCGCGCTGTTGGTCGCCGCGGTAATGGTGGGCGGGGGGTTGGCGCTTCGCGGCCTGGGAGGGTCCTCCGCGTTGGCGGGTGCCGACGAACCGTTGGCCGTGGCCCGCTATGCGTCGCCGGTGATGCAGTTCAGCGACGGTTTCGTCGAGGCCCGTCAATGGGCGCTGCACGTGGCCGAACAGCGCTTGTTGGGAACGGTGACCGTGACCAACAACGGGACCAACCCCGGATCACGACGGGTGGAGGAGATCTTTCCGTCCACCCTGGTGGAAGATCTCGGGACCATCGAGTTCGTGCCCGTCCCGGACCGGCTGGATGCGCAGAACCTCAGTGTCGGCTATGACGTGAACGATCTGGCGTCGGGCAAGTCGGAGTCTTTTTCCTATGAGTTGGCGGTGTCCGTGGACGCTGAGGAGGCGCAGCACCGGCTGTCCCAATGGGGCCGGGACCGGGATCGGTTGGCCGCGGTGCGGGCCACGGAGCCGGCAGTTTCTTTGCAATCGCTGACCTTCGAGCGGACCTCGGTTGACGTTGAGGAGGGCTCGGTGGTGCCGATGGCCTTGACGGGCGTGCTGACCAACGGCGCCCCGGCGGACCGCACCATGCTGGCCGGTATTGCGCTGGTATCGAGTGAGCCCTCAGTGGCCCGGGCCGGTCCCACCGCTTCCGGCGGCTGGGTGGAACTGCACGGCAAGCGGGCCGGTCGCTCGGTGGTGGTGGCCCAGTCGGGATCGGTGCGGGCCTCGGTGGCGGTCGCGGTTCGCAAGCCTGCATCCGCCAGCACCGTGGCATCGGCCTCGGCGGCTTCAGGACCGGGGACCACGTCGGACCAGCCCCGGCTGGGCGCGTCCGCCAGCTCGGGATCATCCAGTACTGCCCGATCCTCCGCTGGCACCTCCTCCACCGAAGCCTCGGAGCCGAGCAGCGGGTCCCCTTCCGCTGGAGGCGTGGAACCGGCCACCAGGGCACCTGTGGGTAAGTCCGGGGTTGCGGTTCCGTCCCCGGAGCATCCCTCATCGACGCCGGGTACCGCTGTTGGTCCCACGGGCACCACCTCGCCGCCTGCCGCAGATCTCCCACCAGCGGACGCGCCCACCACGACCGTACCGGCTAATCCTTCGCCCACCAGCCCCCCAGTTACCGATCCGCCGCCCCCGGAGACCACGCCCACAACCACGCAACCGCCTTCGCCGCCGCCCACCGACCCACCGGTTGAGCCCCCGCCCGATCCGACCACCACCACCACCACCACGACTCCGCCGGTTGACCCCCCGGCAGATCCCCCGGTTGATCCGCCCCCGCCAGATCCCGCGCCGGTGGTCTAAAGCCAGGCCGAACGCGCAACGGGGCCCACCGCCGGGCAGCGCTACCGGATCGCCCCAATCCCGAAGGGGCCCGACCTGCTCGGGTCAGGCCGAGTGTGCGTCGGCGATGGGGCGGGAAAGTGCGGTGGACGGTCGCCCCAAGGCGTGGAGGAGTGCACCGACGGTGCGGTTTCGTTCCAGGGGGTGGCGCAGTGGCGCTGCCAGCACGATCTGATAACGGTTCCGCCGCCCCACCCGGGTCCGCGAGACATAACCGTCGCGTACCAGGTCAGCGATGATGGCCTGCGCCGCCCGCTCAGTGATGCCGACACGCTCAGCGATGTCCCGCCCGCGGGCGTCGGCGTCGTCAGCGATGCAAACAAGGACGTGAGCGTGGTTGGTCAGGAACGTCCAGCCCGTCCCGGTGATTTCGTTCATACTCCCTAACCCAAGCGGCGCTTCGTCTGAAGCGTGAATACCCGGGAACGCTACCACGGTCCTTTCGGGATCGTTGCGGGGCGCCTGGGCTGTTGGCGGGTTGCATCTGAATTGCCGCTTTCGAGCGTAGAGGGCAACAGAGCGCGCTCACGCCATAGCAATTCGAAGCAGAATTCTCCACTGTAAAGGAACCCCGAATGTATCGATTTGCGGCCACGTCGCTGGCAATTGCTGTGCTCTCCCTCGCGGCCTGCGGCGGAGATGACTCCTCCGAAGCAGTGTCGTCGGGCCAATCAACCTCCTCTATGGCTGCTGGAACCGCAAGCTCGGCGATGAGTGAGGAGCCGGGAACCGTTGTCGAGGTGGCCAAGGGCGCTGGGGACTTCACGGTTCTGGTTCAAGCAGTGGAGGCAGCGGGTCTCACCGCGACGCTGAGCGGCCCCGGACCATTCACGGTTCTGGCGCCCACTGACGAGGCGTTCACCGAGGCGCTCAAGGCGCTGGATATGACCGCCGCCGAACTCCTGGCCGATAAGGCCAATTTGACCAAGATCCTCACCTACCACGTGCTGCCGACCGAAGCCCTGGCTGCGGATGTGGTCAAACTCGACGGTCAGCAGGTGGCCACGGTGAACGGTGCCAAGGTCGCCATCAAGGTGTCGGGCTCAACGGTCATGGTGCAAGACGCCACGGTTACCGCCACCGACATCATGGCCTCCAACGGCGTCATCCATGTGATCGACAAGGTGCTGCTGCCGCCCAGCTGATCCCCCCGGGCAAGGGCCCCGATCGCCGCCCCCCTCCAGCGGTGATCGGGGCCCGTTGCCGTTAGGACACCAGCGTCATTGTGCCGAGTTGCTTTGGATCAGCGCCTAGTCTGTAACGGTGACCACGGATGTCGTGACCGAAGGCGAATCGCTGGAGCAGCGTTTCGCCACCGGCGGACAGCCGTTGCTGCGTGCGGCCTATGAGCAGCATGGATCCCTGGTGCATTCCTTCTGCAGCCGGATGGTGGGTCCGGCCGATGCCGCCGATGTGACGCAGGAGGTCTTTGTCAGCGCGTGGCGGGCCCAGGAGCGTTATGACCCGGCCCGAGGCTCGCTGCCCGCCTTCCTCATCGGCATCGCGAAGAATCGGTGCATCGATCACCTGCGCCGACGCAATCGCCAACCTCGGACCGTGGACCTCGGCGCCGAGGATGCCACCTTGGTGCGTTCGTTGGCCGAACGGGCCCATGGCGCTGAGGGTGGAAGCGGAGCCGGCGCCGAGGCTGATATTGATCGGGTTGCGCAGCGCATGCTGCTCGCTGAAGCGTTGGACAGCTTGCCTGAGCGGCAGCGGACAGTGATCGTGCTGGCATTTGTTGAGGATCTCACCCACGAGCAAATCGCACAACGGTGCAACGTACCCCTAGGTACGGTCAAAAGCGACCTTCGTCGCAACCTTCCGAGGCTGGCGCGGGCCCTCCAGGGTCTTACGGTTGGGGAGCTCTGAGATGGGCGAGATCAGCGAACAGGAAATTGAGCGATTGGGCCGAGAACTGGCTCCGATCATGCGCCAGCTTGAGCCGTCTGATCACCAGGTCGTCGCCCCCCCGCCGCAGCTGTGGGCAGCAATTGAACAGCGTCTCAACCCGGCGGTGCCAGCCATCAGCCAGCATCGTCGTGGTGCCCCGCGGCGTGTGCTGGTGGCGTTGGCGGTCGCAGCTGCGGTGGCGTTGATCGGGGGAGTGGGCATCAGCCTCCGCAATGGCGGCCCGGCAAGCGTGACGGTGGCACGCGCCGCGCTGAGCAACGAAAGCCTCGATCCCCGAGGTGCTGCCACCACCGGCAGCGCCACGGTTCTGCAACGGGAGGACGGGCTGCGGTTGCAGCTCAACGTGCAGCAACCACCGAATCCCGCCGGGACCTACCTCGAGGTTTGGATGATCGACCGTGCGGTGCAGGGGATGGTCTCGTTGGGGCCGTACTCCGGGGACGGGGACTATCCCATACCGAATGGTATTGACCCGGGTCAGTACCCCATCGTTGATGTGTCGCTGGAGCCCGCCGACGGCGTTCCCACCCACAGCAAGATCAGCATCGTACGCGGGGTACTGACCTGAGGGTCGGTTAAGCATGGCGCGCTCGGACGTTGCGGGCCGCTCGTCGGCGCCAAGCTTTTTCGGCTTCCAGCACGAACAGCAGCGCGGCCCCTACCAGTACACAGGTGGCCAACTCGGTGGCGCTCAGGGCATCGAGGTCCAGGAACGTACCCAAGGGCGTGTAGAGCGCGGCCAACTGCAGCCCCACCACCGCCGCCACGATGGCCATCATCAAGGGGTTGGATCGCAGTCCTACGCTGCGCAGCGACTCGGTGGTGGATCGGGTGCCGACCGCCTGGAACACCTGCAAGAACGCCAAGGTGGTAAACATCATGGTCTGCCACCGATCATTGCCGGCGGCTTCGTAGGCCAATCCCACGGTGAGCGCCGCGGCACCGATCAGGGCGCCGATCCAAGCGGTCTGCCAAGCCAGTCCGCCGGCCCACAATGAGCCGCCAGGGGTGTGGGGGGCTCGCCGCATAACCCCTTTTTCCGCCGGCTCGACCCCGAGGGACAGCCCGAGCAGCCCGTCGGTCATCAAGTTGAGCCACAGCAACTGCAGCGGCAACAGGGCAACGGTGTTGGCCAGGTCGCCACCGGCAACGAGCATCGGGATGGGCCATCCCACCATCACGGCGATCTTGCCGATATTGCCGGCCACGGCGAACTTCACGAACCGGCGCAGGTTGTCATAGATGACCCGGCCTTCTTCAACCGCAGCCACGATGGTGGCGAAATTGTCGTCCCTGAGCACCATGTCCGATGCTTCTTTGGATACGTCGGTGCCGGTGATGCCCATGGCCACGCCGATGTCGGCCTTCTTGAGCGCCGGGGCGTCATTGACCCCGTCCCCGGTCATGGCGACCACCGCCCCCTCCGCCTGCAGCGCGCCCACGATGCGCAGCTTGTGTGCGGGCGAAACCCGGGCGAAGACCGACGTGTTTCGCACCGCTTCGGCCAGTCCTACGGCATCGAGCTCATCGAGTTGAGCGCCGGTGAGGACGTCGCCTGCCCGGTTTCCGATGGCGTGGTCCGGTTTGTTTGGGATGCCAAGGTCTTCGGCAATGGCGGTGGCGGTAAGGGGATGGTCACCGGTGATCATCACGGTGCGGATGCCGGCGCGGTGACAGGTGGCGACCGCGTCGCGAACTTCTGGGCGTGGCGGATCGATGATGCCCACCAAACCCACGAGCACCAGGTGTTCCTCGAACTCGGCGGGCAATTCCGTACCAAAGGGTATGGAGCGGTAGGCGAGGCTCAGGACCCGCATTCCTCCAGCAGCCAAGCGGTTGTTGGCTGACAGCAGTTCCTGGCGGCGATCTTCGGTGAGCGCCACGGGGCCCCCATCAGCCCAGGCCATGGTGGCCTGTTGAATGACGCTATCGGGAGCGCCCTTGACGAAGATAACGGTGCCCTCACCATCAGATCCGGCCGAACCCAGGAGATTGCACAAGCTGGACAAGCTGGACACGGCGCTCGTTGGGTCCGGGTCTCCGGTAGGTAGGGCGCGATGGGCCGTACTCATCCGTTTGCGCTCGGAATCGAACGGTTGCTCGCCAAGTCGGGGGAGACCGTGGCGAAGGCCGATCACGTCCACACCCCGAGCATGAGCCAGATCCAGCAGCGCCGTTTCGGTGGGATCGCCCAACGTAACCAGCTGACCACCTTCATCCACGGTGGCATCGGCGTCGTTACACATCACGCCGGCGGCTATCGCCACCATCATGGCCGCGGGAAGCGATTCGCCGTCCTCAACGGTGTTTGCCGCCTCAACCCGATGCAGCGTTGTCGGATCATCGGCCAGCACCATCACCGTGGCCGTCATGTGGTTCTGTGTGAGGGTCCCGGTCTTGTCCGAGCAGATCACCGTCACCGAACCCAAGGTTTCCACTGCGGGCAGTTTCCGGATCAGGGAGTTGCGACGCAGCATCCGCTGGGCTCCGATGGCCAGGGTGAAGGTCACCACCGCGGGCAGACCCTCCGGTATGACGGCCACCGCAACGCTGATGGCGGTGAGCAGCAGATCTGACATGCTCTCCCCGCCGGCGGCGCCCATGGCCATGACCACCGCAGCTACCACCACCCCGGCAATGGCCAATTGCTTGCCGACCCGGTCCAATCTGATCTGCAGCGGGGTCTGGCCCCCCGCCACCGAGGACAGCATGGTGGCGATGCGGCCCAACTCGGTGTTCATGCCGGTGGCGGCGACCACCCCACGACCCCGGCCATAGGTCACCTGGGTGCCGGAATAGACCATGTTGCGCCGGTCGCCGAGCGCCACGTCGGTCCGGTCCTGGCTGTGGGGTCCGCCGATGACGTCGGTGGTCTTGTCGATGGGTTCGGACTCGCCGGTGAGCGCCGCTTCCTGCACCCGGAGCGCGGCGGCTTCGATGAGACGCAGATCGGCCGGCACCACGTTGCCCGCTTCGAGCAGCACCACGTCACCGGGAACCAAGTCCCGGGCCGGCACCTCGGTCACCACCGCGTCCCGGGTGACCCGCACCACGGGCATGGCCATGCGACGCAGCGCGGCGATGGCCCGCTCGGCGCGGTACTCCTGTACGAACCCGAGCACCGTGAACAACACCACAATGGTGGCGATGGCGCCCGCTTCGAGGAACTTGCCCAGCAGCAGCGACAGCAACGAGGCGCCGATGAGGATCAACACCATCACCGCGGTGACCTGCTCCCACAGCAGCTTGACCGGGCTGGTAGCGCCCCGATCGACGATCTCGTTCGGTCCGTGCCGGGTCAGCCGCGCTGCGACCTCGGCCGCGGTCAGGCCTCCGGTGCGGGTTTCGAGGATCTCGATGGCCTCAGGCACTGGCACGCGGTACAACGCCAGGTCCGGCGTGGGGGCGGTGCGGGTTGCGTTGTTGTCGACG
Source organism: Acidimicrobiales bacterium (assembly GCA_046155365.1). Lineage (GTDB taxonomy): Bacteria > Actinomycetota > Acidimicrobiia > Acidimicrobiales > CAIXPF01 > CAIXPF01. Next base: position 22,689 of record JBJXFH010000180.1, read on the forward strand.
TCCACCAAGGCGCTCACCGAAGCACCAACCCGGCCGGCTCTGCAGCGGAGGCGGCCACCGATCCCGACGTGCTGCCCAGCAGGGCCCGGATGCGGTCCTCGACGGGCGGATGGGTCAGGAAGAGCCGGCTAAACGCCACCTTTCGTCCCGTCAGCGGATTGACGATATAGGCGCTGGCTTGGGCCGGGTTGATCTGCATGGGCTGGCGGCGGGCCATGGCGTCCAGTTTGCGTAATGCGCTGGCCAATGGCACCGGGCTTCCGATCAGCTGCGCGCCCAGCCGGTCTGCTTCGAACTCCCGGGACCGCGATAGCGCCAGTTGGATCAACGAGGCGGCGACGGGTGCCACGAACGCCAGCGCTAACAACGCCAGGGGATTGGGGTGGTCCTCATCCTCGCTCCCGCCGCCGAACAGACCGGCGAACATGGCCAGGTTGGCGACCGCGGAGATGGCGGTGGCAACGGCAGCGGCCACGGAGCCGATGAGGATGTCTCGGTGGCGGACGTGGGCGATCTCGTGGGCCAGCACCGCTCGGACCTCTGCTCGATCGAGGCGCTGCAGCAGTCCCTCGGTCACACAGACAATGGCCTTTTTCTCGTTACGACCGCTGGCAAAGGCGTTCGGTTGGGAATCCGGCGAAAGGAAAAGACGGGGAGGCGCGATGTCGGCCCGTTGGGAGAGCAAGTGCAGATCCTCCTGCAACCAGGGCAGCTCGTTCGGTCCGAGGGGCCGGGCCCGGGCCGCCCGCACCGCCAGCCGGTCAGCAAACCAGTACGTGGAGCCCACCAGCGCCAAACCGAACAGCAAACCGATGATCAAACCGAACGATCCGCCGATGAACGAGCCCATCATGACCAGCAAACCGCCGAGACCCGCCAGGAGCGCGGTGGTCTTGGCGGTGTTGAGCAGCATCAGCGTGGGTCCGCTGCGTTGGGACGCCGGCCTTCGGGTGGTTCCGGGGGACATGGAACATAACCTCCTGCATGACACAGGAGGTCTTCCCCGACCCGCTGGTGACGGGTGGGCAGGCCGGGGTGATGTCGATCGCCCGTGATGACGGCGCTGCCACTTGGGTGGGGTACTCCCCTCCGCCGGGCACGGTACCACCACCTCTTATCGCAGTCAATGCAGTTCACGAAATCTACTGCGCATGATGGTGGGCCGGGTTGGCACCAGCAGCAGTGACCGGGCGCGTCTGGCGGCCCGGTAGGCTTGGTCGTGCTAGGCCGCCGTCGGGTGACGAGGGCAGGAAGAGACCGACAGCCCGCATGACCGAGGTCCCTTCCACCGCAAACCCTCGCGGCCCGCTGGGCCTGCTGGCGGTTTCTCGTTGTGCTGGTGTGCGCATTGAACCGGACCTGGGGCGGGTCATAGCCAAGCCGTTCCTGCCCGGGGACGTGGTGGGGTCCGGGATTCACAGCCGCATCGGGATTGCTCTGTCACGCATTCTTGCCATGGCGGAACCCGACGTGGTGACCCTTTTGGCGGTGACCCGGGCCGAGTTTGGCGGGCGCCACCGGGGCCTGGGGGCCGTGCTGCAGCGGAGCGTTGATGCGTTGGCGCAACGGGTTGCCGTACCGGAGGGTTTGTCCGCGGCGCGGCGTGACCTGATCGGTGCGTATTTCACCCAGGAATACGCCATAGAGGCGGCGGCGCTGAGCAACCCCTCCATCGTGGCCGCTCCCGACCAGAGCGGGCTGGCCGCCGGCGAGACCCGGTTCGTGCTGAGTCTGCGGGCGATTGGTGAAGGGCATGTGTCCTGCATCGAGTTCCGCTCCGGTGTCATTGACGGTGATCTGAACGTGACCGTGGAGCCGCCGACCCCCTACGCCGTGACCGGTACGCGATCGGGGGCGGATTACGACAAGGGGCGTTTCCGGGCGAAGCTGGCCGAACTCGGGGCCCTCAACGCCATCGCGGAAGCGGTGTTGGACCGTGTCCGATCAACGTTCTCGTTGGTTGATCTCGAAGCAGCGATGGCCCAGGTACACGCCAGCGGCTCCAGCGATCCATTGTTCACCGAACTTCATCTCACCGAGTCGATGCTGACGGACACCATGCACGTGCTGCACTGGCTGGCATCTTCCAGTTATCGGCTCAGCTTTGCTGGTGTGGCCGACATCTCTGAACGGGTCATCTTCCCTGGGGGACCCACCGAGAGCAGCGGCATGGAGGATGTGCGCCTGGTGCGGTTCGTGGAGGATGACGGCGCGGTGCGCTACTACGGCACCTACACCGCCTTCGACGGTCACCAGATCCTCCCGCAGCTCATCGACACCGTTGACTTTGTGTCCTTCAGCGTGTCGACCCTTGCCGGTAGTTCCGCCCAGAACAAGGGCATAGCGCTGTTTCCGCGCCGGGTGGACGGGCAGTTCCTGGCGTTGGGGCGTCATGACAACGTGAACAACTTCTTGATGGTTTCCGACGATGTGCGGGTCTGGCACGGGGCCGGGCTGATTCAGGAGCCGAAGCGCCCGTGGGAACTGCTGCAACTCGGGAACTGTGGGTCGCCCCTGGAGACGGACGCCGGTTGGTTGGTGATCACCCACGGGGTGGGGCCCATGCGGCGTTACAGTCTGGGGGCGCTGCTGTTGGATCTTGACGAACCGTCCCGTGTGATCGGTCACTTGGCGGAACCTTTGCTGGCCCCCTCACCGGACGAGCGTGACGGGTACGTGCCCAACGTGGTGTACTCCTGCGGCAGCATGATCCACGGTGACCATCTGGTGTTGCCGTACGGGTTCGCGGACGTCGGTGCCCGCATTGCCACGGTCCCACTGGCGGACCTACTGGAGCGTTTGGTTCCGTAACCATCCGAAGCGTCCTGATAGTGCTGGTCATACAAGAACGTGATCACCAGTGCTATGCGCCTACGATTCGGCGGTACTCGTCGAGCGCGTCATCATCGATGGCCACCGGACCACTCTCAGCCCAGTGCCGGTCCTTCCCGTTCTTCTTGACGCCGGACACCCAGAACTCCTCGTGGGTCTCAACGTCGAAGAAGTTCCCCCGGACGCCACCGCCCGACAGGCGTTGGAGGCGTCGGCCGCGGTAGTGCACCGAGTGTCGGGGTTTGGAAAACGTGACCCATCCGATCCACGCCGGGTTCGAGCCCGACTTGAGCTCCACATACATGACGCGCCGCTTCATCCATGCAGTGTGCCAGGTGCAGACCGGCGTGAGCGGCCTCCATGCTATTCGGTATGATACTAATGGGTATGGTGGATGGTTAGGGGCGGGTGCGGCCCAGTTGGTGGATGACGGTGGTGACCATGAAGAAGGAGGCCCGCCGTTCGGTGTGGGCGCTACGCCGATCGAAGAACGCCTCGATGAGCGGCGCGGCGTTGGCGACCTGATCGAGGGAATCGAACCACAGCTCCGTCACCGCGTCGTAACCGAAGCCGCGCGCCGGCGCGCCGACGGCGACGTTGCGCACCCAGCGGCGCACACCGGCTTCGAGCAACGCGTCGTCCTCGGCTTGGCGCCCGGTAGCCCGGAGGTGCTCCACGGTGTCAACCGCTTCCCGGCGGCGGGCGTACTCGATCACCACGACGCCGGTTTCGGCGCCCTCGAGGAGGAGCTCGCTGGCGGCGTAGACCGTGACCTCCTCCACCGCCCGCTCGAACGTGCGCAGTTCATCGGCGAAGGCCACGTCATTGCGGGTGAGTACGGCATGCATGGCCGGGATGGACACCACGCTGCGCAGGGCCAGCAGGCCGACTCCGTCATGTTCGTTGGATGCTCCGGGCAGCAGGCCGGCAGGATCGACGGTGAGGCAATACCGCAGCCCGGCGATCGGCTGTGGACCGCCAGCCAGAACCTCCCCAACCCGGCTGTGGGTCAACCACCGCTCCCGGAACTGCTCCCGGGTCAGCCGAGCGTGGCGGTTGGCCAGGTAGATGGCTTTGGCGGGTTGCTCCACAATGCTCATCGTCGTCGTCTCCTTCGTTGCGGTGTCGGTGTTCCCAGCCTTCCTACTACCTGGAGCCGCATGGGCCCGGAGTGTCTCTCTCATGCGCGGATGTCGGTGACCGGGCGGCCGGGTTTTCGCGCGCTGGTCATGGCACCGGCCTCAAACGTAGATCCTGGACGCGCCGCAACCACGCCGCCACTGTCCGTCGATCAACGGCCCTTTGACTGGGCAGACGCGCGATAACCGTGCCCATCGAGGCCCGGCACTTGCTCAACCCCATCGCAGTGTGAGGATGAACGTCCGGTGAGGCCGCTGCGACGGCCTTGATGCGATCGATCTGTGGGAACTGCCCTGGATGAAGCCCGAACTGGAACCACACCAGCACGGCTTCTCGTGGGAAGAACGATTTCGGTTCAAACCCTGACCGGGCGCCTTGACCTCATCCACGGCCGGAAGCGGCGCCGGACTCTGACCGGTGACATGTCAGGGGTTCGTCGGGGCTCGGTTCCAGCAGTGATTGGATATGTTGCAGCGTGGCGTGATTCGCGGAGCGTCCGAGTTGGCTGACGAGATCCTCGACCGCACTGCGGCTCAGGGACCAGCCGAGTGGCGCGGTGACACCGGGATGGTCCGAAAGCGACACCCGGAAGAATCGTGACGGAATCTCGGTGGCACCGCGGTGCAGCGTCACGCCGGGCGAGAGGGGCCGGTCGAACTCCGCGGCAGTTTGCTCGATCGGTCCGAACGACAGATCGCCGAATACCTTTGTTGCGCCCAGGAGCGGTGCGCTGAGTTGCGCCACGTCTGCTTCCGCGGTCGGCGCGCCGTAGCCGTCATACCCATTGTTGATCTCGATCAAGATCGGGGCGATGCATTGATCGTGCGTTGCGTTGTAGGACGCGACGATGGGCTCGAGCACGGCCCACATGTCTGACACCGATGCCGCGCCCGAGTTGTCCCGATAGCCACCGTCTCCGATCGTGAGCGAATCATCGGTGAACTCGTCATCATCGGCGCACCGGGCAGTGGCCACCGGCGACACGATAGGGAACCGCGCCGACAAGAACGCCGCGGTGGCGAGATCGATGTTCTTACCGCAGAGATAGTCGACCAGATCGCGCGTGCCGGCCTGATCAACCGCTCCCACGTCGCCGGCGAAACGCTGGCTTTGGCACGCTCCCCGACGAGAGGCGCCCGGTTCCAGCAGGGATGCACCGTCGCTGCGAGGTTGCGCCGATCGAACCGCTCCGATGTTCACCCGGCAGCCGTCCCCGACGTCGGTCCCGCTGAAGAAGGCCAGCGGCCCGGCCCACTCGCCGGTGCTGCGATCGGTGAAGAACGCCGTGCCGCCGGGATCTGCGGTATCGGTACCAAACGCCCGGCGCCAGGACTCCTCGAGCACCTCACCGCGGTCCTTGGAGGGGTCAATGTGCAGTACGGCGTTGCCCATCTCGGCGAACAGTTGCCACGACAACTCGGCGGACAGCAGGTCCCTCCCAAGCCGGTCCGCCACCCAATTGTCGCTCGGTTCGGAGCGGGCGCGCTCGGCGAGCACCGAGGCGATACCCACGCTCCCTCCCGATGCGCCGCTGACGACGAACAGCCCTGGCCAGAGCTCGTCCGACGCGCATCGCTCCGCCGCCGGCCCGGTGCGTTGCAGGTTCATCGGGTTGAAGATGCAGTCCAGGGTGGCCGCGGTGAACGCCGCTGCTTTGAGGCCGCCCCCGGCCGCGGTGACGAACACCAGTGGCGTGGCGGGCTGAACGGCGGGTGCCCTGGCAACGGTGGTGGCGGTGCTCAGCTGCGCGGCGGTCCAACTTTTGAGCGCCGCCTCGGCCGTTATCTGCGGCATCGGGGGCAGGGTTTCGCCTTTGATGGTGCGCAGATCGTGGTAGCCGTCCGGCGCCAGGATGCTGCTGAGCACACCCAACACCATGAGGCCGGTCACGATCGGCATCCGACGAAAGCCGACCAGATCGAGGGCTGCGGGAAGTGCACGTTTCTCCGTGGTGAAACCGACGGTGCCGAAGAATCCCACCAGCAGGGTAAGAAAGATGCTGAACAACGCGGTGACGCCGAGTTGCCCGCCGATCCGCCACGGGTTTGCCAGCACCGCCAGCGCCGTCACCATCGAGGACGCGATCAACAGCCCGATGAGCGTCCTGAACAGCGCCCGGCTCCAGGACGGCGTCAGGTCCCGAGCGATCCACCCCACAACCGCGAACGCGCTCACCCCGAACATACCGACCAGTACCACGCCGACGATCAGCCACCCCACTGGTCGAGCATCAAGGTAGGACGGCACCAACGCCCGGGTGAGCGCCACCGTGAGCACCACCGGCGGGGCAAGGGCCAACAGTCCCGGGAGCCAGTTTGTGGCGCGGTGCGATGGTGCCTGCAACGGACGCGGTGACGGTCGACCCGGGGCGGTGTGGGGCAAGCTCAGGGCCGCGACGGCAAAGCCCAGCAGGCCCGCCGCCAGAAGGAACGCATGCCACGGGTGCCCGCCCACCGGACCCCAACCGGTCAGCAGCCCGAGCGCGATCAGCGTCAGCGAGCCGGCCAGCAACAGCACCGTCTCGTACAGTCCGAGCACAGCCCGGCAGGGGTTGGCATGGGTGCCGATGCGCAGCGCCATGGTGGCCAACGCGGTTGACAGCATCGCGGTGCCCAGCAGGCTCCACGCCAACAGGGTGGGCCGCTGGCTCCACAGCCGCAGCGCGTCCGCGGTTTGGGAGGCGGGGATACCCACCAGGAACAGCGTGGCGTGCAGGCCGACCACCAGCAACAGCACCCGATAGCTGGTCGGTGTGGCCAACCACCGCCCTGCCGTGGAGCGAACGCGTTCGGCCCGCCGCCCGTAGCCATCCTCCGGTGCCGTGCCGTTCTCTGCAGCCCCCGCCCACCGGGAACGGCCGAGTTCGACCGCTCCCAACGCCAGCGGCACGAGCACCAACAGCAACATGATCGAACGTAGAGGGCCGGCTATCCGCAACCCAAAGGCCAGCGGGGCCGCCGAGGTTTGCCCGAGCAGCACCACCAGCTCGGCGATCTGGTTCAGGATGCCGAGCGCGGCGTACGCGACCACTCCCAATGCAGCAACGTCCAACACGGTGCGGACCGACTGCTTCTGTACCCGGCGGCGCAAGGCAAGACCGGCGCTGTGCAGCAGTACGAAAGAAGGAAAGACCAGCGCGAGTTCCAGGACGGTTTGGAGGATTGCCAGGCTGATCGGGGTCCTCGATAGCGAAGTCCCCAGGAGCGCGTGCCCACGTTCCCACGTGTCGAAGGCCTTGCGGATGCTGTCCGCTCCATTGTGCAAACTGTTCACGCTGACGCCGTCGGCACCGGCGGGATGGATCTTTCTGATTCCCTGGTCGAGCGTTGATCGGGCACCGTTGAGCGCTGGTGTCAATATCAGGAATGTGGCCAATAACACATCACGTCGAACCGGCCCCGCTCCCACCCTGCCCGCCACCCGGTCCCACGCGGCGTCAACGAAATGTGCGCCACGGGCGGTCACGCGGCGCATCCTGAGCAGGACCCGCGTCAATCGAACCTCAAGACGCATTTCGAACCAGTGCCGCATCGTCGCCACCACCCCTCCTGTCGACCATAGCCCCGGGGATCGGGAACCTTTCTGGCTGCTGCATCGTCTTCGCCCGTTGACCGCTGCGCTGGTCCAATGTGGCGCCCGTGATCAGGTGCCATGACCGGCGAGCCCCCCGTGGAGGATCCGACCTGGCGGTATACTGTCGGTATGAAGCAGACCACGATCAAGCTGTCGAGCGAGACGAGGGATCGGCTCCGAGACCTCGGGGGGGAGACGTACGAGGACACCATTATCCAGGCTCTCGACTTGTTGGAGGAGCGGGAGTTCTGGGCGCAGGCTGACCGGGCAGCCGCCTGGCGGGCCGCGCTGCCGGTGGAGGAGCGTGCTGAACTTGAGCAGCGGGAGGCGACGCTCGATTCGATCCTGCACGGCTTGCGCTAATGGAGGCCGGTGACATCTACCTTGTCGACGTGGGCCACGAGCAACGCATCAGGGTCGTGGTGCTCACCAGCGGCGAGTTCAATCGTCGCGCAGGTCGAGCGTTTGTCGCACCGCAACTCGATGGGCCCGCTGAGGACGTTCCACCGCCTTGGAGGATCAGCGATGGTGACTGCGTCTACGCCGTGGATTTCACGTTGAGCCTGGCGTCGACGCGACTGCTCGAACGCAACGGCGCGGTGCCGGACCGCACACTGCGCGCCATCCGCCAGGCGTTACGCCGAATCACGCCGTAACGCTTTCGTTGCGGAGGCGGCGCGGCGCTGCGTGTTCGAATCCTCGATCTCCCGATCGCCCGATCTCCCGATCTCCCGATGTGACTATGTGACTATGTGGCTGCTGCGTGGCGAGACCGGGATGTGGTGTTGACCAACGATAGGCCGATGCGTCGCCTTACCGGGCCGGGTTCGGGGACGACAACACCGTGCGCCAGTGGGACGAAGACCGGCCTCCTCACATCGCTCGTCAGGCCGGGCTGGAGCCCGTTGACCTCCGGTGGCGCGACTTCCTGGCGCATGGCGGGCTTTCGTGGCGGAGTGTAGGTTTCCGCCGGCCTGCGCGGTCGCGGCGCCGAATCGCGCAGATGGAGTGTTAAAGAGGGGGCCGTAGGTATGCGCGAAACGGACTGGTTGCTTGGGGAGGGGCCATCGGACGTTCCGCTCGTCGGCCGGGCGGCGGACCTTGACGTCCTGGCAAGGGGTGTTCAACGGGGCGGTTCGCAGCTCATCACGGGCCCGGCAGGGGTCGGGAAGACCAGGCTCCTGCGTCTCTTCGAGGAACTGCGCATAGCGTTCAGCGTCGTGGCGGCGTCGGTGGCCGATGCGTGCGCATACGTTCTTTACAGGTACGCCCGCCTGCAGCGCCATTGTGGCCTGGAAGTGTCGCAGCCACGGCACGCTGCTGCATGCGATGTCGATGAGTGCACAATCCTTCGCTGGTGATCGGGTCGAGAGCAACAGTGCGTTTCGAGTGGTTCTTGGTGCGCCACTCGACAGCACTCACCCCGTGGGTGGCCACGACTGCCCGCTCGACGCGAACGGTGCCTGCCGTGAAGTCCATGCTCGGCCAACACAACCCGGCCAGCTCGATGCGATGTGCGCCAGTCGCCGCGCCAATCCGGAGGAACACGCCGAAGCCGGGGTCGCCCTCGCCCAAAGCTAGCCCAGAAAATTCGGGGATGGATTCGGGGATGCCGGCTTCCCCTCGACAGGTAGGAACGTAGTAACCCTGGCCCTGAGCAGGTCATTTGCGGCGCCCCCGGCGGGAATCGAACCCACGACCTGCGGTTTAGGAAACCGCTGCCTCTGGTGTCAGATCCGCTGGTAGGGGACCATTTTCCTGAGGCGTGAGGGCCTCTCTTCCCACAGCCTTCCCACAGCCTCGTGCGCTGATCGCTCGAGGCGAGACAGTTGATGGAAGGTGGCAGGGTGGCCCGACCATTTCAGGAAGTAAAGATCTACGCAGTGCAGGATCGCAGGTCGACGCGACAAGCCAAGCTGCCTTGGATCGTGCGCCACAAGCTCGACGGCAAGCAGCGCAGCAAGTCCTTTCGAACCAAGTCGGAGGCCGACCGGTATCGAACCTTGCTGCATCACGCCGTGCAGCAGGGCGAGCGATTCGATCAGGCGACCGGCGAGCCGGAATCGTGGCAAGCCCCGCTTGCTGACATGAAAGTCTACGAGTGGGCCCGACGGTGGGCAGCCGACCAGTGGGGCGAATGGCAGCCCAGAACGCGGCGCTCAGCCGCTGAGGCACTTGCGCGGCTTGCCGTATCGGCGCAGAGCGCACACCCCAATCCTCCCGCCGGTTTGCGGCGCTACTTGCAAGAAACGTTTTCCGCCCGTGCCGACCAGAAACCGGATAACGAGCTGGAACAATGGCTGGCGAAGAATTCTCTCGCCTTGGGCGACCTTGACCGCGAGCAGATCTCCCGGATCGACCGAGAGCTTGGCCTCAAGCTGGACGGTTCACCTCTGGCAGCGACGACCACGAATCGCATACGGATTGTGGCGCGAGCGTGCGTGCTCGCGGCTGTAGAGGTCGGCGCGGTGGAAGCCGACGTGTGGCCGCCGCGTTCGCGAGCACGAGCGAGACGAAAGGTCGCTCGTACTCGCCAGTCAGTCGATGTGAGAGCGCTCCCCGGGCCGACTGCCATGGCCGACGCCATCGACGCCATCGCTACGCACCAGCCCGGTAGTCGCACGTACCGGGTGATGACCGCAGTCGCCTATTACGCCGGGTTGCGACCATCGGAGGTCGTCATGCTGCGGGTGCGATCTCTCATCCTTCCCGAGGACGGATGGGGACGCATCGACGTGACGGAGGCTGACATCTCCTTCGATGAGCCTGGAGAGCCGAAGACAGGGCCACGTAGCGTCCCGATTCCGCCTGTTCTTGTCAGGATGCTGTCCGACTGGATCTCGGAGGCTGGGCTCAGATCCAAGGACGAATTGCTCTTCCGGACTCGGAACGGGACCATGCCGGGTGCGTCGAACTGGCGACGTGCGTGGCATCGCGGACTGAAGACGACGGGCCAGAATCCGCTGCGCATTTATGACTGCAGACACGCCGCTGCCACCACATGGCTGCGGGCCGGCATGCCCCTGGCTGAGACGGCTCGGCGGCTGGGCCACAGCGTCGAGACGCTGGTCTCCACCTATGTCGGTGCACTTGACGACGAGGAGCGGGTTGCCAATCAGCGTGTCGAATCGATGCTGAGCTGAGCTGACGAACTGCAACAGCGCGGTGCTCGTATACGGACTCGAGCCAGCCCCGTGCTCGGTGAACCGACCCGATACGAATGACGGGTGGAGTCGGGTCAGCGTCTTGCCGGCTCGACTCGGCTCTGGATGGCGAATTGGTCGATGTCGGCGGGGTCGAAGCGGACGTATTTGCCGATCTTGTGGTAGGGGATTCGGCGTTCGTCGATGAGGCGGCGCATGAATCGCACAGTGACGCCGAGGCGTTCGGCTGCTTGGTCGATGTCGATGAGCGGCGCGCTGGGCGCAGGTGTGGCCGTGGGCGTGGGGGTTCTTCTCGTCATGGGCTTGGCGCGATCTGGGGGAGGGCGGTGAGCCATTGGGGCCAGTCGGTGAGGGGCGCGCCGTTGATGCAGCCGGTGGTAGGTGCGGTGGCGGGGGCGAAGGGTTGTTGGCGGTGGGTGGCGAGGAGGAGGGGTTGGGGGCAGACCGGGGTGGCGTTGATGCGGATGGCGAGGTGGAGGTGGGGGCCGGTGGTGTTGCCGGCGCCTGGGGTTCCGGGTTGGCCGCCGCTGAGCCCGATGAGGGTGCCGGCGGTGATGGTTTGGCCGGTGGTGACGGCGAGTTGGGAGAGGTGGCAGTAGAGGTAGTGGGCGCCGTCGTTTCCGGCGATGGCGATGGTGGTGCCGCATCGGTTGGGGTCGGTGGGGTAGGTGCCGGCTTCGGTGGCGGTGACGATGGTGCCGTCGGCCATGGCGAAGATTGGGGTGCCGGCGGGGACGGGGAGATCCGCTGCTGGGTAGTCGTGGTGGGGCCGGGTGAGCGTGGCCTCATCGACGAGGGAGGGTGGGACGGGGAGGGCGTGGCCGGCCACTGGGTTGGGGGCGGGGTGGTGGGCTGCGGTGTAGCGCTGGGCCCAGTCGAGGACTTCGGCGACGTAGGTGTTGGAGTGGTTGTAGGTGTAGATGGCCGCGGGGATGTCGGTGAGGTGGCCGTCGGGGCAGAGGTGGCGGCGCATGGCGGGGAGGGCGTCGAAGATGTTGTGGGGATCTGCGATGGCGTCGTTGTTGCCGTCGCCGCCGAAGATCCGCCATGACGAGGGGATGAATTGGAATGGGCCCACGGCGCGGTCCCAGCGGGTGTCGTGGTCCCATATGCCACGGTCGGTGTCTGGGATGGCGGCGACGCCTGGGGTGCCGTCAAGGGCGATGCCGATGATGGGCGGTGTGACGGTCCCGGTTGGGCTGATGGTGGCGCCGCCGTGGGTGCCGTGGCCGGACTCGACTCGGCTGATGGCGGCCAGCACGGTCCATGGCAGCCCCACACAATTTTGGGCTTCCTTTATGAAACGTGGCAGCAAGATGGCTGGTATGTCCTCGATCGCTTTAAGAGATGGGTTGGCGGGGCCGGTGGGTGTGGCGTAGACGCTGAGCGTGACTATGACGAGTCCGATAATGGAAAACGTTGCTGCGATGCACGCGCCGGCGAGCAGGGTCGCGGACCAGCCGACTGCTTTCACGGGATGTTCGTTTCGGATGCAACTGCGGGACTGTCGGGCGTGGAAAGCGCTGGTGGGTGGAGATTTTCGATGGCTTTGAGCGTGGGTTTCACGGTTGCCTAGGGACCCCCGAACACGGGTTCCGAGACCGAAAAGGTTGGCCCACTGTTGGTGGCGGGACGCCTACTTTTCTGAGGAACCCGAAATGTTCGAAAATTCCTGCCGGTTGCGGTGGGGGTGTCCGATTTTGGTTTCTGGTGTGTCCCTTGGGTTCACGTGTTGGTCTTTAGGACTATGGACGTGCCGCGAGGTATGGCACCTACTGTGGCGAAAAGGGGACGTGCGGGATGCAAACCAGGATGGCGAATTGCTACCGCTCGGTGTCTCCGTCAACCGCGCCGAGCGAGCGCTGAGCGATGCATCTCCGGCCACAACGCCTGGTGATGACTGTGGCCTGCGTCTTCACGCTCTTGAGCTGTTCTGCGGGCGCTGACGAGGAGCGGTTGGCCTCCGATGTCGTTCCGGTCTCGTCCTCCTTGGGCGGGTCCGGGCCGACCGGCTCGTCGGGTGTGTCCTCGACCACGGTGGTGTCGAACACGGCGGCGCAGTCAGCCAGCACCGCCGTGTCGGGCGCGGTGACCACCGCAGGAAATGGAGAAATGGTCACGACGACGGCATCGGCGGCCGCCACCGTGGAGGGTCAGCTCGGTGAGAGCGTTCGTGGGTTCTTCGCTGCGAGGTTTGCGGCCAGCGCGGCCCCGACCGCTGATCCTGCCAGCGGATCGCTTGGCGAGTTCGCGACGGGGGAGGCG
>JBJXFH010000184.1:0-3223 GCA_046155365.1 Acidimicrobiales bacterium
CCTGGCCGCCGACGGCGCCTGGCTCGCGGTCGGGGCGCCCGGGGGGCCGGGGGGCGGCAAGGTCCACCTCTTCCAGCGGGTGGGGCGGCGGTGGAGCGGGGTCACTACGCTGGTATCGCCCGACACCACCGCGGGCACCCAGTTCGGGTCCGCGCTGGCGTTCCAGAGCGGCGTGCTGGTGGTGGGCGCGCCGGGGCGCGACTCGCTGCGCGGCGAGGTCTACGCCTACCGCCGCGATGCGCGCGGCCGGATGACGGGCCCGGTGACCATCGCCCGGGGCGACTCGCTGCAGGATCGGCTGGGCTTTGCGGTGGCGCTCGATCGGGGGCGGGCGCTCATCGGCGCGCCGGGCCCCGGCCCCGGCGGGCAGCTGCCCCGCCGTCGCGGCAACGCGATGCTGTACACCGCGGGCACCGCCGGGGCCTGGCGCCTCGCGGCCCGGCTCGATCCGGGACCCGACTCGGTGCTCACCTTCGGCGCCGCCGTGTACCTCGACGCCGATGGCCTGGTGGTGGGCGCCCCGGTGACCGGGGGGAACCAGGGGGCGGTCTTCGTCTTCACCGCCGCCGGCGCCGGCTGGGCCCTCGACCAGCGCATCGTGGCTCCCGAGGCGCGGCCGGGGCAGGGCTTCGGCAGCACGTTCGCCCGGCGGGGCCGGACCCTCTTCATCAGCGCGCCGGCCAGCAACCAGGGCGCGGGGGTCACCCACGTGGCCCAGCGGGAGGCCGACGGGTGGTTCATCACCCAGGCGCTGAGCGGGAGCGGCAGCGCCAGCACCTTCATGCAGTTCGGCGCGCGGCTGGTGCTGGCCGGCGACCAGCTGGTCGTGGCCAGTCCGGCGGCGGACTTCCAGCAGGGGCTGGCGTTCCTGTTCCGCCGGGAGGCCGATGGATTCTGGCGCCCCGACGGTTCCCTCAAGGACGAGGCCCAGGAGTATGCCGCGGTGACCGGCAAGGAGGTGAGCTGTGCCTCCGGCAAGGCCTCCGCCTTCGATTGCGGCAACGTGGACCTGCTCGGCTTCCTGCCCAACTCCGCCCTCGGCGCCCGGCGCGGCATCGGGCTCAACGACATCTGGGGCTGGACCGACCCCGAGACCGGGCGGGAATACGCCCTGGTGGGCCGGATGGACGGCACCAGCTTCGTGGACGTCACCGACCCGAGCAATCCCCGCTTCGTGGGCGACCTCCCGATGCACCAGGGAGCGAACCCGAATTTCTGGCGCGACATCAAGGTGTACAAGGACCACGCCTTCATCGTGGCCGATGGCTCCGGTCCCCACGGAATGCAGGTGTTCGACCTGGTCCGGCTGCGGAAAGCGAGCGGCGCCCCGGTGACGTTCACCGAGGACGCGCACTACGACAAGGTGGCCAGCGCCCACAACATCGTGATCAACGAGGGCACCGGCTTCGCCTACATCGTGGGCAGCAACGGCGGCGGGGAAACCTGCGGCGGCGCGCTGCACATGGTGAACATCCAGCAGCCGCTGCAGCCGGGCTTCGCCGGCTGCCACGCCGACCCGGCCACCGGGATCCAGCGCACCGGGTACACCCACGACGCGCAGTGTGTCGTGTATCGCGGGCCCGACCAGCGGTACAGCGGCCGGGAGATCTGCTTCAATTCCTCCGAGACGGGCGTCGGCATCGCCGATGTCACCGACAAGTCGGCCCCGAAGAAGATCTCGGTGGCCAGCTACCCCAACACCGCCTACGCCCACCAGGGGTGGCTCAACGAGGCCCAGACGCACTTCTTCCTCGATGACGAGGGCGACGAGATCCAGGGCTCGGCCCCGCGCACCCGCACCATGGTGTGGGATGTGTCCAACCTGGAGGAGCCGGTGCTGGTCAAGGAGCACCTGGGCGTCACCTCGGCCTCGGACCACAATCTCTACATCCGCGGCAACCTCATGTACCAGTCCAATTACGTGAGTGGCCTGCGGGTGCTGGACATCTCCAACCCGGTGGAGCCGAAGGAAGTCGGCTACTTCGACACCGTGCCGGTGGGGGAGAACTCCCCCGGCTTCGCCGGCTCGTGGAGCAACTACCCGTACTTCAAGAGCGGCACGGTGATCGTCACCAGCATCGCGGAGGGGCTCTTCACCGTGCGGTATCATCCCGCCCAGGCGATGGTGCCCTGAGGTGACCCCGCGTCCTGCGGTCCGGCTCCCGCTCCTCGTCGCGCTGCTGGCGGCGGGAAGCGGGGCGGCGCTCGCGGCCCAGGCGCCGCGACTCTACCTCACCAACCAGGATGACGCCACGGTTTCCATCCTCGACCCCGTGGGCCGCACCCTGCTCGAGACCCTCGATCTCCGGACACTGGGCTTCGCGCCCAGCGCCCGGCCGCATCACGCCCAGGTGGAGCCCGACGGGACGTTCTGGTATGTGACCCTGATCGGCGCGGGCAAGGTGCTCAAGCTGGACCGGCAGAACCGGGTGGCGGGCTCGGTGGCGCTCGAGGTGCCCGGCCTGCTGGCGCTCAGCCGCACCAGCGACCTGCTGGTGGTGGCCCGCTCCATGAGCGCGGTGAACCCGCCCAGCCGGATGGCGATCATCCGCCGGAGCGATATGACCTTGCTGGAAGAGGTCGAGGTCATCTTCCCCCGGCCCCACGCCATCGCGCTCGACCCGCGGGGCCGCTACGCCTACGTGGCGAGCCTTGGCGTCAACCAGATCGCCAGCGTGCGGCTCGAGGATGGGCGGGTCACGCTGGTGGACATTCCGGGACCGTATCACACCCTGACCCAGTTCTCGGTCTCCCCGGACGGCCACTGGCTGGTGGCCACCGGCTCCACCAGCGGGCAACTGCTGGTCTTCGATATTGCCAGCGAGGGGACGCCGGTGCTGGCCCGCACCGTCCCGGTGGAGAAGGGGCCGTTCGAGACCGCCTTCACTCATGATGGCAGCCGGCTCTTCGTCAGCAACCTGGACGCCAACACGGTGAGCATCGTGGAACCCGCCACCTGGACGGTGACGAAGGTGCTCACCGGTCCGTTCCAGCAACCTCATGGCGTGGTGGTGACCGCCGACGGGCAGGTGGTCTGGGTGAGCAACCGGCACCAGGCCGGCGGCGCGCACCAGCACGAAGGACAGCAGGCCACCGGCACCGGCACCGCCGTGGCGCTCTGCGCCGCCGATGGGCGGGTGCTGACCGAGATCCCGGTGGGTCACTATGCCGCGGGAATCGGGGTGTCGGCGCCCACCCTCACGCCGTCCGCGCCCCGGCCCTG
>JBJXFH010000186.1:0-9416 GCA_046155365.1 Acidimicrobiales bacterium
CGGTGCCATCCCAGCACCGTTGCCGGCTGCACGATCAGGAACACCTGCCCGAGACGGTCGCGATCGAACACCTGAGACAGCACCCCGAGCACGGTGCGGTCCCGGTCATCGAAGGCTGGACGAGGCACTTGCCGGTGCAACACCAGCAGCTGGTGACGCAACGCCAGGATCTCCGCATCGCGACGATCGCCGCTGGCCAGCAACAGCCCGACACGGGCCACGACGAGACGGACAACGAACGGCAGCGACCGAAACACGACCGCGGACCCTACCGCCAGGCACGCCGCTGACCAGCACAGACGCATTTCCGGCACGCTCAGGCTCGAGCATCTACCCGAGCTGATCGGCAAGGCCCGCGACGTCAACGCCCGTCTGCTACAAGTAGAGCGTGCCGGTCAGGGCTGTGCCATCGGAGAGGACGTTTTCGATCGTCTCCACCAGCCACTCATAGAGGGCCAAAGAACCGGGGCGTTCCGCTTCGGGGAACCACGCGCCATGGCCCTGACCGGCGCCTTGTGTTGTGTCATCCACACCGTCACCGGCTTCACGAACAAAAGCCTTCGCAGGCTTGTCGCCTGGCTCCTCGGCCGTGACTACAACACCAACCAGATGAGCTACGACCTACGCCGTCTCCGCCTCCACGGCATCATCGAGAAGATCCCCGGCACGAACACCTACCAGCTCACACCCGAAGGCATCCGCGTCGCGGTGTTCTACACCAAAACCCGAGACCGGATCCTCGGACCCCTCCTCAACGCCGGCCCACCAACCACCCGCCCCTATCGAACTCCGCCGCGCTCTCAAACAAATCGAACACAGCCTCGACGACTACATCACCGGCGCAAGACTCGGCACCGCCGCCTGAAAACTGAACCCCACCCCGATTCCTGGAGTTCCTTTACGACGAGATGAAAGGGACTTCATATGGGAAGACGATCGCGTTTCGATCTTGAGTTCAAACGGCAAGCAGTTGAGCTTGTTCGTTCGTCGGTGCGTCCGCGTAATGAGATAGCCGCGAGCTTGGGGATATCAGACGCTACGCTCGGACGTTGGATGACAGCATTTAACGGCAACGATGACGGCGAACCGCCGTTGAACGAATCGGAACGGGCCGAGCTCAAGGCGTTGCGCCGGGAACGCGCGGAATGGGTGATGGAACGTGACATCCTAAAAAAAGCGATGGCCTGGGTGTGTCACGTGCGTGCAAGTAGTCCGGTGTAGAGGCTGGGTGTGCTTGTGCGGTGTTGTATCAGAGATGGGGGTTTGGCCCTCCGGGATCGCCTTGCAGGGGGTGGTTCCAAACCACCGCAAGCTGCGCCGGTTAAGAGCCGGGGTGGTGAGCGTTGCGGAAAGGCATGCGTTCGAGTGTGTCGAGGTAGGGATCGGGAAGACGAGCGTGAGCGAACCGCTGATGACGTGTCGAAATGCTTAAGGTGACATCAGAACCGGGCGGGCAGGCTGGCCCGGGATTGGTCGAGGGGGTGCCTGTTTATTGCCTCGGCGGTGTCCGGCATGAAGGTGGCGTGAGCCCGGTCCAGGCTCTGGTATGGAACGTGAGAACCTGTCGTCTCGACAGGCCCGCCGGTTTCGGTTGGTGGGTTGCAGGAGAACCTCAAGCTGCGGGAACGGTGAGGGGGAGAGTACTGGTGCGAGGCACAGGGGCGGATCGTCTTGTAGTAGCAGTGATGCCTGGTAATGCGGGCGGAGCGAAGGAGACGGATCATCGGGGTTCGGTTTCAGGTCAACCATCTTCGGGTGGGAGGAACCGGTGAGCGAACCACAGCAGGTGACGGCTGCGAAGCCGTTTGCTATTTCTAAGAGGGTTGTGTTCGAGGCGTGGGAGAAGGTGAAGTCTAATAGGGGTGCGGCTGGGGTTGACGGTCAGTCGATTGCGGATTTCGAGGCAGACCTGCGAGGGAATTTGTATCGGATCTGGAATCGGATGTCGTCGGGGAGTTATTTCCCGTTTCCGGTTCGTGCTGTGGAGATACCGAAAGCTGGTGGGGTCGGGGTTCGTGTTCTTGGCGTTCCGACTGTGTCGGACCGGGTCGCTCAGACGGTGGTGCGGTTGTATCTCGAACCGGAGGTGGAGCCGTTGTCCCATCCTGATTCGTATGGCTATCGGCCTGGGCGTTCGGCTCTTGATGCGGTGGGGGCGTGCCGGAAGCGGTGTTGGAGCAGCGACTGGGTGATCGATTTGGATATCCGGGCGTTCTTCGATTCGTTGGACCACGATCTTGTTCTTCGGTCGGTGGAGAAACACACGGACCTTGCGTGGGTGTTGTTGTACGTTCGCCGGTGGCTGACCGCTCCGTTGCAAAGGTCCGACGGCACTCTTGTAGCCCGAGATCGCGGAACCCCGCAAGGTTCTGCGATCTCGCCGCTGTTAGCAAACCTGTTCTTGCATTACGCGTTCGATCGTTGGCTGGCCCGGGAGTTTCCCACGGTCAGTTTCGAGCGGTATGCTGATGACGCGGTGATCCACTGCGTGAGCAAAGGTCAGGCCCAACATGTTCTTGGGCGTCTTGTTGAACGGATGGCCCAGGTCGGTCTCGAATTGCATTCGGACAAGACCCGGATCGTGTATTGCAAAGACTCGAACCGTGGACGCTCCCATGAGCATGAATGGTTCACGTTTCTCGGGTACACGTTCGGTCCTCGACGTGCCGCGGGTGCTCACGGTCATTTCGTGAGTTTCTCTCCGGCGGTGTCGAACCCGGCCACCAAGGCAATACGAGCCAAGATCAAGGCCTGGCGGCTGCATCAACGCAGCGAGTCCTCGTTGAGTCAGCTTGCTGACGCGATCAACAGTATCGTCACTGGGTGGGTCACCTATTACGGCCGCTTCTACCGGTCAAGGTTGTATCCATCGCTGCGCCACATCAACGATTACTTGTTGCGGTGGGCGATGCAGAAATACAAACGACTCGAGAACCGAAGGACTCGTGCCCGGGCTTGGTTGAAGACCATCGCTGGTCGACAGCCGCAGTTGTTCGTGCACTGGCGTCTCGGCCTTGTGCCATGACGTGCTCGATGGTGGGAGCCGTGTGAATCGAGAGGTTCACGCACGGTTCTGAGAGAGCCGGGGGGTGAGATTCCCCCCGGCCACTCGCCTGGGTGAAGGAATCGAAAGGGTGAGCCAGTACCGGTTCATCGACACCCACCGGGCCGACGCCCCACTGAAGATGCTGTTGAAGGTCCTGCAGGTGCCCTCCTCCTCCTATCACCGTTGGAACTCGGTCGGGCGGGCATGTCAGGAACAACGCGACCTACGACAAGCCCAGCTCATCGCGGAGATCCGCAGGGTCTGGCAGGAATCGGACTGCACCTACGGTGCCCACAAGGTCTGGGTGCAGCTCCGCAACGAGCGCATCACCGCCACCACACGCCATGTGGCGGAGCTGATGGCCGCCAACGGGATAGCAGGCCTCTCCGGACGGGAGAAGACCACGACCACCACCCGCCGGGACCGGCTCACCAAACCCTTCCCTGACCTGGTCAACCGGCTCTTCCAACCAGCCGAACCGAACGTTGTTTGGTACGGGGACATCACCTACCTGTGGGTGCAGAACAAGTTCTGGTACCTGGCCTCCGTCATCGACGGAGCCACCAAAGAGGTCCTGGGCTGGTCCTTCGCTGACCACATGCGAACCGAGCTCGTCACCGACGCCTTACGCCGAGCGATCATCCGACGCGGCGGCAACGTCAAGGGCGTCAAATTCCACTCCGACCGCGGCGCCCAGTACACCTCAACAGAGTTCGGGTTGTTCTGCGAAAACAACAACATAACCCAATCGATGGGCCGCACCGGGGTTTGTTGGGATAACGCCGCCGCCGAATCGTTCTGGTCAACACTCAAACGAGAACTCACCAACCGCTACACGTTCACCACCGCCAAACAACTTCGGCGCGGCTTGTTCCAATGGATTGAGACCTGGTACAATCGGCGCAGACTTCACGCCAGTCTCGGATACCGCACACCAGCACAAGCCTACCAACAACACCTCAACCAAACAGCAGCATAACTACAGAACAACTCCAGTTTTTTGGGCGGGCCTCAAACTCGTCACAAAATTCGGGGGCTGCGCCCCCAAGAGATCTAGCGCAACGATTCAGGGTCGGCTGAATCGCCACGATGACCCGCTTTCCTGGGAGGCGGTCCAAGACGGCGCGCTCAGTGGCGGACTACCATCCACGCGCTCCCCCCGGCTGAACCGTTTCCTCAAGGATCTCCTTGCGCGCGGCCACATCGAGTCGTATAGTCTCGGCTTAGCGATCGGAATCCGTCATGGTACGTGTTAGGGGGTCCACGTGGCATCCGAACAACACACCGCAATTCGACATGAAATCGAGTTGCGGTGTCTGCTGACGGAACTCTTCGCAGCATCGACTGCACCGGAACCGGCCAGTTCATTCGGATCATCTAGTGCAACGATTCAGGGTTGGCTGAATCGCCATGATGACCCGCTTTCCAATACGCGTGCGGCCTCCACGCCAAACCACCCGAGCCTTGGTGTTCTCCGTCGACGAGAGACATCGATCAAAGCAAAGCACTGGCTGGCCGAGACCAGCCCGGTGCCTCGGGGCGGCCATGCCGCAAAGAGTTCGAATACCGCCGCCACGGCATCGCCTCGCTGATCTCCGCCATGAAGCTGCACTCGCCTGGACCTATGTCGGCCAACCGCTCACCACCGGCAACATGCGCGACACTCGCGCGCAGCACCTAGGGGACTTCCGCGGCGGAAATTAATAGCGCAGTGCTACTCCCAGACTGAGGGCGTTGGAGCGTTATCTCAATTTGTGTACCAAAGACAGCCTGCGCGATCAGTTTCGCAACGGTCGATTTATTAGTATGGGGGCTACGAAATGACCGA
The DNA here is from genome assembly GCA_046155365.1 of Acidimicrobiales bacterium. Taxonomy (GTDB): domain Bacteria; phylum Actinomycetota; class Acidimicrobiia; order Acidimicrobiales; family CAIXPF01; genus CAIXPF01. The sequence goes on from JBJXFH010000186.1 coordinate 4,875, forward strand.
CATGGACTATTCGCCGACCTTCGCTGGAGGCATCGGTAGCGATCCGTCAGCTGCCGGGCCGACCGCTATTCCATCCTTTCCCATTCCGATCCCACCCGACTGGTGGCGTTGCTTTCGATTGGGGCCCGTGAGCGGGCGTTACGAGGGCGACGCCGGCACCCAGCGCCTCGTGCTGCGGGTCGACATCGACCCGAGGTCGACCGACTCGCCTGTTATGAGCCGCGTTAGCGGTGACTTCTATCGGGTCTTCACGATCCGCCTGCCGGGGCGACCACCGATTACGTGGTCGACTTACCTGGAGTCGTGGATCGTCGACCACCCCGAAGTGACCTGGTCGCGATGCTCAGTAGCAATCACGGGTGCGATCCGGTACTGGAAGGGTACCCATCCAGCCACCGATATCCAGATCACGATTCCGTGGGGGACTTTCAAGGCAGCAGGTCCTGCCGCCGTTGAACTCCGCCCGTCCGGCGCCGCCGTTACCAGCTTCGCGTGTGCCCGCGTGTCCGATTGCTTCCGCGATCTGGAACTGGAGGTCGACGTCTGCCAATCGGTGAACGCAGTACCAGTCCTCCCCACCTACAACACACACGGCCACGACAACCGGCCGGCGACCTTGCGCCAGCGTGACCTCACGATCGAGACCGCGTACCGCGAAGCGGGCGTGTGCGTGACACTCCGGCCCGAGCGGACGATGGTCGACGACTCCGGGCCGCAACACACAAGCTGGTCAGTCGCTGAGCTGCACGACGCGATGGAGACTCACTACCAGCGTTACGGTCAGAGCTGGCCGAACTGGCGGATGTGGGGTCTTCTCGCCGGGCAATACGACAGCCCGTCGGTCGGCGGCATCATGTTCGACGCCCGAGCCGCATACGGCGGCGCCGGCAGGGCGCCCGAACGCCAGGGCTTCGCCGTGTTCCGCTCCCACCAGTGGTTCAACCAGCTCGTCGAGCACCCGACGACCCAGGCTCAGTTCGACGCGGTGCGCCAGTTGCTCTACACATGGGTGCACGAAGCCGGCCACGCCTTCAATCTGCTGCATTCCTGGGACAAGGCTCGGCCCGACTCACTGTCGTGGATGAACTACGCTTGGAAGTACGACAACCAGAACGGCGCTGGTTCGTTTTGGGCAAACTCGATGCTGCAGTTCGATGATGAGGAGTTAGTCCACATCCGTCACGGCGACCGAGCCTCCGTTGTGATGGGCGGCGATCAGTGGGGCAGCGGCGGGCATCTCGAATCGCCCTATTCGTTCATCCAGGAGCCCGGGGCACCGCTCGAGCTGCTCGTCCGTGGCCGCGGCTACTACGAGGCGCTCGAGCCGGTCACCGTCGAACTGCGGCTTCGGAACCTCCTCGACCTCGAGTTCGCGGTCGATGCGAGGCTTGCGCCCGAATACGGCAACGTGCTGATCGAGATCCGCAAGCCGAACGGTCTCGTCGTGCCCTTCTCCCCGATCTCCTGCCAGATCGCCGCCCCCGAGCTGCGGGTGCTCCGTCCTGCGGGTGTCGACGACGGGTCCGACCGGTACTCCGAGCTCGTGCTGGTGGCGTACGGCAGCGACGGCCACCTGTTCAGCGATCCCGGCGATTACCTCATCCGAGCGGTGTACACAGCCTCCGACCAGGTGATCGCAGTGTCCAACACCGAGCGGCTGCGCGTCGGTTCGCCCCACAACGAGGAGACGGATCGCCTTGCGCTGGAACTGCACCACGACCAGGCAGGCCTGGCACTGGCATTGGAGGGCTCTCGGTCGCGGCATCTTGAGACCGGCATGTCCACTCTCTTGAGAGTCGTTGATGTAGGCGGCTTTGCCGGAGCTGTCGTCGCTGCGACCGTGGGACCCGCCATGCTCCGACCCTTCCTTGAGCTGTCCTCAACCGAGGATGGCTCGCTGACACGTGTGGAGCATGCCGGCGCTGAGCCCGACCGGGTGCTGCAACTTACCGCCCGCGGCGTCGACCAGCTCCGCAGGAACGGGGACAAGTCGACCAATCTGCTCTACCACGGCCTTGTGGCCGCCCGCACCCAAGCGCATGCCGCCCAGGGTGAAGCGACGAAAGCGCGGGACGAGATCCGCCAATTGCACCAGGACCTCGAGTCCCGTGAAGTGAAACCGTCGGTGCTCGCCCGGGTGGAGCAGCTCATAGAACAACTCTGACCCAGCGTTGCGCCTGACAGACAGGTGGGCGGCACAAGTGACGGCCGCCGTAACGGGCGAGATCAGCCGTAGCCGAGTGCTTGGCTCGACTTGATGAACTCGATCTCGGACCCGACGATGGACACCCCGAGCCAGATGTCCTCGCCGTTGCTTGGCGCGGCAAGGACATACTGGGCTTGCTGGTCACCGTCGTCGAGCGCCACCTGCACGATCACGGCGTCACGCTTGAGCGGAACCGCAGTCTTGTCGTTTGCGAGACCGATGAGACGCGACGTAGTGACATCTGCGAACTCGGCCACCTTAGCTCCGTCAACTGAGATCACGACCCGGTTCTTGTTGAAACCGGTCTGGAGGTGGACGTGCAGCGTCGATGTCGCCGCGGGCTTGGCTGCCTCGGCTGCAGTCGTACCCGTACCGTCACCAGAACGCGAGCCGCACCCGAGAAGCAGTGTCGAGACGGCAAGCAGGCCAGCGATCATCCCCACGGCGAGGATGCTAGCGGGACCTTCCTGGCTGTTGCGGGTCGGGTGTTGTTCTTGCAGGTCAAGAGGCGTGTTTGGTGTGTTGGGGTGTAGTACCGAGGTCAGCGTTTGGGGGCGTAGGTGTCCAGGCCGAAGAGGTCGTAGAGGCGTTGTTGGGTGGGGTTAATCGGGTCTCCGGCATTGGATGTGGGTGACCGCGCCGGTTTGTGCGGGGGGTTGTCGTTGTACGACAGCGGTGTTGGCATTGAAGGGGCGGCTGCTGATCGGTACCCGTTTCTCGGAGGCCCCTGGCGGGTCCGGTTGATGACCATCCGCGTGACACGCACGGGAGGTTCTAGGTTCGGGGTTGCGAAGCCAACCGAGCCAAGGGGACCTGTCCCGTGCGTGTCACTACTGCACTTAAGCGTCTGATGAACCTGCCCGGGGTGATTGTCACCGGCGTGTGTACCGAAAACTCATCCGGGCAGGTCAGGGGAGTGATGGTCGAGCGGCAGCTGGCCCTCGATCGTGTTCTGGCCATTGTGCCAGTGGACTGCCTCCTGCCGGCGGTGATGGTGCGGGCGGGACATTCGCGAGGTGGGGCTGGTCGGTCCTGAGCTGAGTCCCGGGGGGTGGTGTAGCAGGGGGGATTGGCGTGGGTGACGGTCATCGCGATCAGCCTTAGGGAGCTATTCGACGGCTTCCTTGAGGAGGAATCACGATGACCGTCCCTTCGATGATTGACGCTGGCGGCTGGTTGGGCAAGTTCCTGACTGAGCCGGAGGCGGATGGGGATCTGGCCCGCCAGATGTTGCAGGCGTTCGCGGAGGTGTTGATGTCCGCGCAGGCGTCGATGCAGTGCCAGGCCGCGTACGGGGAACGTGCCGAGGAGCGGGTGAACTCGCGGAACGGCTACCGGACCCGGGATTGGGATACCAGGGTCGGCACGATCGAGCTGGCGATCCCGAAGCTACGTCAGGGCACCTATTACCCGTCGTGGTTGCTGACGCCGCGCCGCCGTGCCGAGCAGGCGCTGCTGGCGGTGGTGGTCCAGGCCTACGTGGAGGGGGTGTCAACCCGGCGGGTTGATGATCTGGTCAAGGCGATGGGTATCGAGGGCATCTCCAAGTCCGAGGTCTCCAGAATCGCCGGTGAACTCGACGCGAAAGTCGCCGAGTTCCGTGAACGCCCGTTGGACGCCGGTCCGTACCGGTACTTGTGGATCGACGCGCTCACCCAGAAAGTCCGCGAAGGCGGCCGGGTGGTGAACGTGTCCGCGGTGGTCGCGACCTCTGTCACCGTCGAGGGCCGCCGGGAAATCATCGGGTTCGACGTGTTCACGTCGGAAACGACTGAGGCGTGGACGGTGTTCTTGCGGGGCCTGGTCGAACGAGGTCTCAGCGGGGTTGAGCTGGTCATTTCCGACGCGCACGGCGGGATCAAAGCGGCGATTGCGCAGGTGTTGGGCGGGGCGTCGTGGCAGCGGTGCCGAACCCATTTCATGGCGAACCTCGCCGGGCGGTCCCCGAAGGGGAACTGGCCGATGATCGCCTCTCTGATCCGTTCGATCTTCGAACAACCTGACCGGGACGCGACCTGGGACCAGTTCGCGGTCGTGGTTGATCGGCTGACGGAGGCCGGGTTCGTTGATCAGGCCACCTTCCTGCTCGACGCCGCCGAGGACATTCTGGCCTTCGGGTTAAGTCCCAGCTGGTGGTGTAACGAGGTGTCGTGTTCGACATTCATCTTGTCAACCTGGAGCCGATTCGACGTGTTGTCTATCTGCTCTGTCGGTAAGTGTTTAGCATGAAGGGTGCGGGGTGCGCAACCCCTGTTCGGTGATCGGTTTCGGGGCGCGTGACGCCGGCCGGGTGACAGCGCGACGCTGCCCGGATCGTGGTGCCGTCAGGCGGCAAC
>JBJXFH010000187.1:0-3213 GCA_046155365.1 Acidimicrobiales bacterium
GGGTGGTCCAACACCACCACCGCCACCCGGTTGGCGTTGGTGGGGTCAACGGCGATGTCGAACATCCGCTCCTGTTCAGCCAACGAGGGAGCCGTCGGGGTGACGTTCACCCAGGCTGACCCGGTCCATTTGTAGACGCCCTTGTTGGCACCGTCGAGGCTGGTGGCGTACAACCCGTTGGTGGCACCGGTCTTGGCGATGGCCAACCGACCCTTGCTGCCGGCGGTGGCGCCGGGGCTGATCCCTCGGCGGGAGCCGGCCAGGGCGCTGAAGGTCTTGCCGAAATCGCCGGAGCGATACACCGCGGTCTTGCCCTGCGCATAGATGACCCCGTCGGTGTTGGGATCTTTCACGATGTCGCCCAGGCCCAACGAGCAAGACCGCGATTCTTTGGCCCAATTGCCACCGGCGTTGGTGGTCCTCCAGATGCAGCCGTCCATGGTGAAGATCACCTCGTTGGGACGTAGCGTTTCGATGGCGGTGACCTGACGGTCGGTGAAGGTCATACCGATGGGTAGGCCGTTGGTGCCTTCGTTGAGGGTGAACGGGGTACCGTCGCCGGTTGAGATGGCCACCCCGGCAAACCAGCCGAACATACCCTTAAGTACGTAGACTTTCCCGTCGGACGAGTAGGCAGTATCGACCGCACCCATCCATTGGTCCATCCAGTCGTTGCCCGGGTTGCGAACGCCGTTGGTGAAACGAATGCCGCCGGCCAACGGGCGGGTCCACGTTCCGCCCCCGTCACCGCTCTGCAGCAGGTTGCCGCCGTCGAGGGCGTTGAGGGACAACTTGTTCGATCCTTCGGGGCCGAACACCACCCGGGAACTGACCAGGCCGGAAAAGCCGTTGCCCTTCCATTTCTGGGTGAGGGTATCCCAGGTGGAAGCCCGATCGGTCCAGTTGCCCGTGGTGTGGTTGTAGGACAGCAGGTGTTCCTGACTGCCGGCGTACAGCGAGTTGGCGTTGGCGGGGTCCACGGCCAGGGTGAACATGTCACCACCGCCGCTGTACGCCGCTGGCAACGCGCTGACCTTGGCGTTGTCCAAGATCACGGTCCAGTTGTCACCGCCGTCAGTGGAACGGTAGGTCTTCTTGACGAACTGCCCGACGTCGGAGATGTACAGCACCGGCGGGGTGTCACCGGACACGCTGGCGGCGGCTTCGATGGCCTCGAACCCGGTGACCTGATCCACGTTGCCGCCGCCGGTGGGGGGCGGGTTGATGGCCCCGGACCACGATGAACCCCCGGTGGTGCTGCGATACACCGCACCAGGCACCACGGTGTTGCCGTTAACGCGGGCGGCCCGGGTCACCCAGATGGTGTTGGCTTGAGTGGGATGTACCGCCAGGTCACTCAGTTCCTCGTGCGAGCCGCCCGGCGCGGCCGCCCGGGTCCAGCTGGCGCCGACGTTGTCGCTTCGATACACACCCGGAGCGGTCCCGCCGCGCACCACCGCCCACACAGTGTTCCCAACCTTGCTGGCGGTCACGATGTTGCCCGGCAACGTGGACCTCGAAGTCCAGTCGCTCCACGCGCTGGTGCTGCTCGCGCGGTTGGCGAACCATACCGTGCCATACCGTTCGGGATGGCCGTTCTCCTCGGACCAGCGACGTTGGGAGCCGCCGAAGGCCAGCACCGAGTTGTCATCGAGATAGACCACCCGTTGCACCGGGGAGGAATACGGGTAGCCGCTGAGGGCCGGCATACCGTTGCGCATGGGCGCGAAGTTGATCCCACCGTCACTGGACAGGGCCGGACCGGACATGGAGCCCACCCATACCTGGTTGGGGTGCAGCGGATCCCACGTGAAATCGGCCATCTCGTACGAATGCAACCCGGTGGCGGGGGTCCAACTGGCGCCACCGTTGCTGGAACGGGCCACTCCCAACATGTCCCCGCCCACCAGCGCCACCCCGGTGCCGCCGGGCTGCAACGAGATCGAGGTGACCCGGCCACCCACCGCCGGTTCACCCAGCGGCGTGAAGGTTGGGCCAATTGCGGCATCGAGACGGTTCACCACGCTCACGAGCGACAGCACCACCGCGGCGACGCAGACCCACACCGTCACCCATCGACCGCGCCCACCGGCCCCGGTCCGCTCCCGTCGTGACGTCACCGTCACATCAGACCGCCGCACATCAGACCGCCGCACATCAGACCGCTGCATACGTGAACCGCGCACGCTGAACCCCTCCGCCTCACGCTTCGGGTCGGCCCGCCGCCGCGCCCGCCAGGGCATAACCCTATCGACACCGATCCGAACTCGCACCGATACCCACCGTTGACCCCACCGACCCCAGCGACCCCAGCGACCCCAGCGAACGTGGCGAACGCCCTGACCTGATGGACCCCGGCCGAGCACGATTCGGCGTTTGACTCTCCTTACGACGGGGCAGTGCCACACCATGGCAACGACGAACGGCAAACATCGCATCCTGGTGGCCCTGGATCAGAGTGAGGGCTCCGACCGGGTGGCGGCGTTCGTGAACCGCTTCTTCGGTGACCTCGACGTGGAGATCCTGGCCATCAACGTGGGTCATGCCGCAACGCCGATGGTGACCTATGGCTGGGCTGATCCAATGCCGTACGTGGATCCCCGGTTACTCGATCCCCAGCTCGATGAGGCCGCCGCCCACCGGGCCGAGACCGACGCCGAGGCGGTGCTGCAGCAGTCACCGTTACAGGACGATGAGGCCATCGTGGAGTTGGGCGATCCGGCCGACACCATCCTTCGCGCCGCCGAGGAGCACGGCGCGGACGTCATCGTCATCGGCAGCAGTGACCGGGGCGTGTTGTCCCGCTTGCTGACCCCGTCGGTGTCGAAGAAGGTGTTGGAACACGCCGACCGCCCGGTGCTGCTGGTCCACTGATCACCACGAATCAACGCTGACGGGACCCACCCAGAAGCGTCATGAGCCGTCCCAGCTCGGACGAATCCAGCCGGTCGAACCGGCCGCAGCGCGCCACCACCTCGCTAACGATGTCCGGTGCCAGCTCCGAACCGAGGCAGTCCTCGATCTTGGCCCGATGATCCTCCTCACTGATGGGGGCCGCCCCCCAGGCGCCATCGGGGCCCTCGCAACGTTGGGTCAACCGGCGACCGTCGGCGAGGTCCACCTCCACCACCACGTGCATGGCCTCGAAGTTGGGCGGTATGGCGCGATCTTGGCGGAGTTGCACCATCGCCAACAGCGCCTGCAGCTCGGGAC
>JBJXFH010000194.1:0-10522 GCA_046155365.1 Acidimicrobiales bacterium
AGGAGCCACGGGACCCCGGTGACCGCGGGGGCTGGTGGCAGGAGTCCCTGTTCTTCCTCATGTGCGGCGCGGTGCTGTTCATCGGGACCTTGGTCTGGCGGGACTCCCGGCGGGCCCGGCGCCGCCAAGGTCGGCTGGGACCGGTCACCGCCGCCGTTGCCACGCCCGGCGCGCACTCCGAGCAGCTCGCCGTGGAGCCCGCCCTGGAGCGCATCGTGGAACCCACCGTTGAACGTGCCGCTGGGACATGAACGACGCGCCGTTGGACGGCTGGGCCAACTGGGCCGGGAATGTCACCGCCCCGGGGGTCGAGGTCCTTCGCCCCCACGATGCCGATGAGCTGCGGGCGGCACTGCAGCGGGCAGCGCGGGACCGTTCGGTGGTGCGCGTCGCTGGCCGCGGCCACTCCTTCTCGCCGTTGGTGCACAGCCCGCAGCTGATTGTTGATCTGGCGGCGTTCACCGGGGTGTCCGACGTGGAACCCGGCGTCGGCGGCGGTGGGCGGGCCTGGGTGGGAGCGGGCACCCCGATCTTCGCCCTGGGCTCGGCGTTGTGGGCCCACGGCCTGTCACTGCACAACCAGGGCGATATCGACACCCAGTCCATCGGCGGGGCGGTGGCCACCGGCACCCACGGCACCGGCCCCACGCTGGGGTGTTTGTCCAGCGCCGTGGACGGGGTGCGGCTGATGACCGCGGACGGCGAGCAGTGGGAGTGCGACGCTGATCACCATGGCGAGCTGTTCGCCGCCAGCCGCTTGGGTCTGGGCGCCACCGGGGTGGTGACCGCGCTGCGAATCCGCCTGGCCCCGGCCTACCACCTGCACGAACGCACCTGGCTGGAACCCACCGCCACCTGCCTCGAACGCCTCGATGAGCGGGTCGGGGCCACCCGCCACTTCGAGTTCTTCTGGCTCCCGGACTCGGACCGATGCTTCGCCAAATCCCTCGCTCCACAGCCCGCCGCGCCCGCCGACACTGCGCCCGACAGAGCACCCGAGCCCGCCTCAGCCGCCGCCGACGGACCGACGCGCCTGGTGTCGGACCGGGTGGATCGGGCCTACCGGGTGTTCCCCTCGGTGCGTTCGGAGCGGTTCGTGGAGATGGAGTTCGCCGTGCCCGCCGGCGCCGGGCCGGTCTGTTTCGCCGAGTTGCGGGAGCTCTACCAGCGTCATCACCCCGAGGTGACCTGGCCCATCGAATACCGCACCCTCGCTGGCGATGACACCTGGGTGGGTCCCGCCAGCGAACGGGACAGCGTCACGTTGTCCGTCCATCAGAGCGTGGCGCTGGATCACCGGCCGCTGTTCAACGACGCCGAAGCCATCTTCCGGGCTCACGGCGGCCGACCCCACTGGGGCAAGCTGCACCGCTTCGATGGGGAGGACCTGGCCCGTGCCTACCCGCACTGGGAACGGTTCTGGGCGGTGGCGGACCAGGTGGACCCCAACGGCCGCTTCCGCAATGACCACCTTCGGCACCTGAGGCCCTGACGGCGCTGGTCAACGCAGGCCGCCCGCGCTCTGACTGGACCAGCCTGAGGGGCGGGACGAAGATGGCAGGGCATGTTCACCGGCATCGTTGAAGAGTTGGGTCGTTTCTTGGAGCGGCGGGGCGAACGATCGCGTTTCGCCGCCGAGACAGTGCTGCAGGGCGCCGGCCTGGGTGATTCCATCGCCGTGAACGGGTGCTGCCTGACGCTGGTGGAGCAGGGACCGGGCTGGTGGGAAGCGGACCTGTCCCCCGAGACCCTGGCCCGAACCGGCCTGGGCGCCCTTCAACCAGGTGACGTGGTCAACCTGGAACGCCCGGTCCAAGCGAACGGGCGGCTGGGTGGGCACATCGTGTTGGGGCACGTCGACACCGTGGGCACCTTGGTGGAAACACCACCTGACCTGGCCGTATCCATTCCCGCCGGCCTGGCCCGGTACTGCGTGGAAAAGGGCTCCATCACCATTGACGGCGTCAGCCTGACCATCGTCAGCGTGGACCTGACCGACCAGATCAATACCGGCCAGATCAATACCGACCAGACCGATACCGATCTTCACCGTGCCGTGCTGCGTTTCGCCATCATTCCCCACACCGCGGCGGTGACCACGCTGGGCCACAAAGCGGTGGGGGCACCGTTGAACATCGAGGTGGACGTGATGGCCAAACACCTCGAAACCCTCCTCGCCCCGTACCTGGACCGGCTGCAACGCCCACCCCTATCCCCCGGCGGTGCGGGCTCCGGTGGCTGATCCGGGCATCGCGCTGCGGGGGGTCAGCAAGAGCTTCCGACGGCGGGGGGAGCACACCCGGGCCCTGCACCAGGTGGATCTCACCGTGGCCGAGGGCGAGTTCGTGGCCATCATCGGTCCTTCGGGTTGCGGCAAGTCCACCCTGTTGCGGCTGGTCGCAGGGCTGGTGAAGGCCGATGAGGGCACGGTGTCGGTGGCTGGTCTGGAACCGTCGCGGGCTCGGGCCGCCAAGTGGTTCGGGTTGGTGCCCCAATCGCCGGCGCTGCTGCCGTGGCGGTCGGTGCGGGCCAACATCGCCCTGTTGGAACGGGTCAACCGGCGCGGCGCCCGCCATCTGGGGGACGGCCACCTCATACCGGTGGAGGTGGAGACCCTGATCGCCCGAGTGGGTCTGGCAGGGTTCGAATCGGCGCTCCCGCATGAGCTGTCCGGCGGCATGCAGCAACGGGTGGCCCTGGCCCGGGCCTTCGCGTTGGGCGCTCCGGTGCTGCTCATGGACGAGCCCTTCGCCGCCCTCGATGAGATGACCAGGGAGGAGATGCGCTTCCTGCTGTTGTCGATCTGGGAGGGCCGGGGCCGTGATCTGGCCCGCGCCGAGGGCCCGGGGAGACCGCGCACGGTGTTGTTCGTCACCCACAGCCTGGAAGAAGCGGTGCTGCTGGCGGACCGGGTGGTGGTGCTGTCGGCCCGGCCCGGTCAGGTGGTGGCGGAGATCCCCATCGGCCTGGATCGTCCCCGCCGGGCCGCCCAAGAGGACACCGACGAGTTCGTGCACTTCACCCGCCTGGTTCGCGGCGCCCTCCGCGACGCCGCCCTGACCGCTCAGCCCGCCAGCGCCGGACGACTGCTGCTCACCGACACCAGCCCCGTAGCCCTAAGCCCCGGACCGGCAAGCCCAGAACCCGTATGCCCAGAACCCGTATGCCCCCCGTCGTAACCCGGGAGCTGGTCGAGCTGCCGCGGGTCCCCACCCGAACCCGGCGGGGCGCGGGGGCGTTGTTCCCCCCGATGGTGGCGTTCGTGGTGCTGCTGGGCGGATGGGAGCTGTACGTCCGGGTCCGTAACGTGAAATCGCTGGTGCTGCCGGCGCCGTCCAAGATCGCCAGGGCGGTGCTAGAGGACCGCAGCGGCTGGGTGGCCGCGGCCTGGGTGACCGGCCAGGAGGCGTTCTTCGGTTTCCTGATCGCGCTGGGGGTGGCGTTGGCCTTGGCGGTGGCGGCCACCACCACCCGGTCTGTTGAACGAGCGGTGCTGCCCGTGGTCACCGTGGTGCAATTGATTCCCGTGGTGGCGCTGGCCCCGGCGCTGGTCATCGGCCTGGGCTTCGGCATGTGGCCCCGGGTCCTGGTGGCGGGCCTCATCGCCTTCGCCCCCCTGACCGTGAACGCCATCGCCGGCATGCAAGCAGTGGACGCCGACGCCCTTGAGCTGCTGCGATCAGTGGACGCCTCGCGCTGGGAGATCCTGGTGCGCCTCCGCTTGCCCCATTCGGTGCCGTACCTGGTGGCGGCGGCACGGGTCTGTGTGGGCCTGGCCCTGATCGGTGCCATGGTGGCGGAGTGGCAGGGATCTTCGGCCGGGTTGGGGTACACCTTCAGTCGGGCGCAACGGACCCTGGCCACTGAGCGGATGTGGGCTGCGGTGTTCGTGCTGGCGATCATGGGCGTGGCGGCGTTGGGGGGGATCGCACTGCTGGAACGTCGGCTGCTACGGTGGCGCCCCGGTCGGTTGCGTAACTGAACCCGCTTCGCCGGAGCGGCAGGCAACCGCTGCGGACACGTCGGGGGACAAGATGATCGGCCGGGCACCCAGAACCGCGCGACAACTGCTGAGCGGCGTCTTGCCGTTGGTGCTGACTGCCGGGCTGGCCGCGGCGTGTGGCGGCGATGACAGCGCCACCGAGCCCGGCACCACCGTCAGCACTGGCGCCGGCGCTGCGCCCACCAGCGAGTGGACCGACGCCCGCTGCGAGCAGAACAAGGCCGCCGGCACCATCACGTTCCTGACCAGCTTCGATTACGCCGCCGCAGCGTCCATCATCGACGTGGTAGCGGCGGAGGATCAGGGGTACTTCAAGGCGCTGTGCCTGGACGTCAAGCTGCAGCCGGGGTTCTCCACCGCCAACGTGGCCGCGGTGTCCGCCGGCACCGCCCAGATGACTTCGCTGGGCAGCTTCTCCGAGGTGGCGGTGGCCAACTCCAAAGACGCCGAGCTGGTGGCGGTGGCCGTGGAGGGTCACACCTCCATCGAGGAGCTGCTGGTGGAGAACTCGGCCAACATCACCGAGCTCAAGCAACTCGAAGGCAAGTCCATCGGTATCAAGGGCGCCATCCCGTTCAGCTTGCGGGCGTTGCTGGCCTCCGAAGGGGTGGACGAGGCCAAGATCACCCAGATCGAGGTGGACTTCAACCCGGTGGTGCTGTTCGAAACCCCGATCGTGGGGCTGCCGGTGTACAAGTCCAACGAGCCGGGCCAGCTCGACGCCCAGGGTTACGGCGGCAAGTACACCTCCTTCGATCCCCGCGAGAGTGAGATCCCCGCCTCCTTCGCGGTGTTCACCACCTCCCGTGGCTTTGCCGCCGAACATCCCACCGCGGTGGCGGACTTCCTGCGGGCGGCACTCAAGGGCTTCGAGTACGCCACCGCCAACCCCGCCGAAGCGGTGGCGGCGTCGCTGAAGCGGACCGATAAGAACCTGTTCTTGCGCCTCGAAGGCGAAACCTTCCGTTGGGACACCGAGCGTGAGCTGGTCATCTCCTCCACCCCCCGGGGCGCGGCGGTGGGCACCATTGACCAGGCGGCGCTCCAGGCCGAGCTTGATGCCCTGATCGAGTTGGGCGTGGTGGAGGCCGGCTCGGTGGACGTGGCCACCAGCGTCAACGACGCCTTCATGAACGACATCGTGGACAACGGCAAGCTCATCTGGTTCAACTGACCCCCGCCGACGTCAGCGAGACTCGCACATGGTGCTGATGGCCGCTCAAGGCCGGACCAAGCCCACATCGTGGTACCGGCCCGTGCTCAGCGCCGCGGCGGCGTTGGTCCTGGTGGCGGCAACGGTGGCGGTCACCACCCAACTGAGCAACGACAGCGACACCAGCGACGGCAACGTTGGCTCACTGCACGGGTTGGCGCTCGCCGCCCGGGACGCGCCCGGGTCCCAGGTCATGGCCCTTCACGGCAGCGCCGGCCAAGCCCAGGTGGTGGTGGACGGGTCAGGTAACGGGTACCTGCTGGGCGAAGGGTTGCAGCCGTTACCCAAGGAGCAGACCTACCAGCTGTGGTCCGTCGGTGGCGAGGCACCGGTGTCCCTCGGGGTGCTGGGCCCTCATCCACAGGTGGCGGCTTTCTCCGCGTCGGGGGTTCGGTCCATGGCACTGTCGGTGGAACCCGCTGGTGGCGCCGCCGCCCCGACCTTCCCGCCGGTGGCCACCTCCGGGGTGTGAACGGCCCGACTCAGGCCTTGGCGGCCACCTGATCAGCGCCGTCGCGCCGTTCGATCCGTCCGTCGGCGTGACGGGCGAAGCGGGTGGGGTCCCCGCCGTGCACCGGTGCGTCCTCGGGCCAGGGCCAACCACCGAAGCCGTCACGCTGGTAGTCCTCGAACGCCGCCGCGATCTCTGCCCGGTCGTTCATGACGAACGGCCCGTGCTGGGCGACCGGCTCCCCGATCGGTCGGGCCTGCAACACCAGCAACTCGGCCGAGCGTTGCCCCCCTTGCAGCTGCACCGGACGGTCACAGGCCAGCACCGCAGCGTGGTTGTTGGGCAGCCGGCGCGAACCGATCCCGATGTCCTGACCTTCGAACAGGTACGCCGTTCGGATGGTGTCGGGCCCGGCGGCGGGAGGCAGGGTGATGGTGGCCCCGGCGGCCAACTCGATGTGCCAGATGGCCAGGTCTGCGTCCTGTCGGGAGGCCCACGAGTCCGGCGGCGGTGACGGCGGGGTCTGGCTCACGGCATGCTGGCGGCCGTCCTGCGGGTCCTCGCCGTGGCTGTCCCCGTGCCCGAAGCGGCCGGCCAGCACGGTGACCACACTGGCCTTTCCACCGTGGGGACGGGCCTGGTCCGCCACCTCCAGCCGGGGCAGGGACTCCGCCCACAGCATGGTGAAATACGGTGGCACCATCCTGTCCGCTGCCGGCAGGTTCAACCAGATCTGGAACAGCTCCAGGCGGTTGGGACCGGCGGCATCGAGCAGCGGGAACATCTCGCTGTGCACCACCCCGGCCCCGGCGGTCATCCACTGCACATCGCCCCGACCGAAACGGGCCGCGGCGCCCAACGAATCGGCGTGATCCACCAAACCCCGCCGTACGAAAGTCACCGTTTCGAATCCCCGATGCGGATGGCGGGGAAAGCCGGGCACGGTCATCCCGTGGTACATGTTCCAGCCGTCCCGGGACCCGAAATCTGAGCCCAGCTGCCGGCCGGCCAAGGACGCCGCCGGCCCGAATCGACCGTCCCCGGGTGGGTAGGCGTCATCGTGGTGCACGCAGAACAGGAACGGGTCCAGCGTGGGCCATTGGAAGCCCAGGGGAACGGTTTGCAGCACGGGATCGGGCTCGGTCACCACATCAGCGTAGGTCCCTGATCAGCCAACGCCGAGCGCCGGTGCCGTCGCGGACACCCCGGTCGGTTGCGCTGACCCGCATCTGGGGGGCTCACGGTTCGAAGTGGACTTCCACCTCGCCCACCCGCAACGCCAGCGCCCATCGCCCCACGGGGCCCAACCGCACTCGGTGGGCGCTGCGGTTGCTGGTGACGCGCCATACCGATGGGTAGGTCCGTAGCGCCCACAGCAACCGGACGCAACGGGGGGCGTGGCGCAGGCGCAGACCCAGAACCCCCACCCGGGTGCGGGCGCTGGCCGGATCGGGACCGTGGAGGGACAACAACAGCAGCGGCCTCCGAACCGCCAGCGCCTGGGACCAGGCCGGCACCACGGCGAACTCACCGCCCTCGATGTCAACCTTGACCACATCGAACGTGTCCACCGCCAGCCCCGCGGCGTCAACGCCCTCAACGCGCACCGCATGAGCAGCAGAAGCCGCCCGGGTCCGGCCACGCCGCAGGGTCCGAACCCGGGAACGGCCATTCCCCTGACCCCACGGCCCGCCGTCGAGGGTCATGGGACCCGGCCGAGCCGCTGCGGCCACGCCCAGGACCGTGATCCGCTCGGCCAGCGCGGCGTTGGCGGCCACGTTCTGGCGGAGGGTCGAAAGGGCGAGGGGGTCAGGCTCCACTGCGGTGACCGACGCCCCCAACGCCGCGCCCAGCAACGTGAACGGACCAATCCAGGCACCAACGTCCAACAACCGAGCTCCTGGTTGCAGCGCCGTCGTCAGCGCAGCCACGGTGGCCGGCTCGAACTGCTGACCCTCCATGACGTCCCAGAACAGTCCGTATGGTGGGGCCCGATCGGGGATCACGTTGAACCGCACATCGCCCACCGCTACCGAGAGCACCGAAGCCAAAACGTTCTGCCCGTTCTGCCCGTTCTGCCCGTTCTGCCCGTCCTGCCCGTGCTGGGCGGTCACGGTCCGCACCATGCGGTGGACGACCTGGTGGCCCAGCCAGACCCGGTGGCGGCTCAGTTCCTCCAGCGCCCAGCCGTGGCGGTGAGCAGCGCCGGCGATGACAGCCAGATCGCAGCCTTCGGCCAGGACCATGAACCCGCCGCACGCACCGCCTGACGCAGTGCTGTGGGCCCCCAATCCGGCGAAGAACCGATCGAAGTAGCCCAGATCCCGCCCGGCGAAAAACGCCCGCTCGGTGTCATCCTCGGGATCTTTGGCGAAATAGGGAGGGTTGACCACCACCACATCGAACCGTCGAGCAGGGTCGGTACCGAGGGCGTCGAACAGGTCCGAACGCAGCGATTCAACCGTCAACGCGTTGGCGGTGGCGTTGGCTGCGGTGGCCGCCACCGCCGCGGGGTTGATGTCCAGCGCGGTCACGATGGCCCCGGCCCGGGCGGCCACCAGGGCCAGTGCACCGCTGCCGCATCCCACATCCAACACCGCGCGGCCCCGGAGATCGTGCCCTGCCAACTCCACCGCCAAGATCCGACTCGAGAAGTACAGCCGGGGGTCGAACACACCAACTGGTATGTGCAGGCGAAGGCCGAGAAATCGAACGCGGCGCGGCCGGGCCACCAGCCCACTCAATACCGGTCGGTATCCCCGCATGAGCAGGGCGTGGAGGCGCCGCCGCAACCGATGGCGAGTGACCCACCGCCTCTCGTCTGGGTCCACCGGCCGGTGTGGTGCCATGGGATCCAACGTCCGCACCTGGGTTCGCTCAGCGGCCGGTCGGCGGAAGGGTCCGCTAGGGGTAGCCGTCTTGGGGCAACGTCGACTGCAGCCCATGGTGGATCAGCCCACCGTCCACATAGAGCAGCTGTCCGGTCACGAACCGTGCCGCTGGGGAAACCAGAAACGTCACGGCGTGGGCGATGTCGGCGGCGTCACCCTCAAACGGCAGTGGCTGATGGCCCACGCCCTCCCCCACCCCCGGGGCGTAGGTGTCAGCCCAGGCTTCGGTGCGGACCTGACCCGGTGCCACGGCGTTGATCCGCACCCGTGGGCCCCATTCAAACGCCAGCGTACGGCACAGCTCCACCACCCCGGCCCGGGCGGCGGCACCGTGGGCCAGGCCCGGCATCCCGTGACCGACGGTCATCACGATCTGGCAAATGGCGCCGCCGTCTCCATCAAGCATCCGGTTACCGAAGGCCTGGGTCATGTTCCAGGTGCCGTTGAGGTTGAGATCGATGACCGCCCGCCAACCCTTGGGTGAGAAGTCCCGGGCCTTTTGGGCGAAATGCCCGCCGGCGTTGTTCACCAGGATGTCCACGTGGGGATGGGCATCAGCCAGCCGAGCCACCGAGTCCAGGTCCCGGATGTCCACCTGATCCACCGTCACATCCGCACCGGTACGGGCACGCAGTTCGGTGGCGGTGTCCTCCAATGGCTCCCGACGTCGAGCAGCGATGATGACCCGGGCCCCGGCCTGCGCCAACGATGCTGCGATGCCCTTGCCCAGCCCGGTCCCGCCCCCGGTCACCAACGCTGTGCGACCGGCCAACAGTTGCCCCGAGAACACCGCCCCGGGCCCTGTCTCCTCCTGCGGCGGCACCATCGCCGGCAGCATACCGACCGGCCTTCGGGTCACGTTCGGGTCACGTTCGGCCACCGACGCCACTCGGCCCCGGAGCGGTGGAGGCCAATCCGTTCGAGGATCTGTGGCGAGATCTCCCGGGGGTGACTACCCGGCCCGGCCCAACGTGACTATGGTCACGCCTGAAGTGACATGCGTCACCCAAGACGCAGTGCCAGTCACTCAGAGGCTGTCGCGAAAGCTTACCCTGCGCGACCGTCATGTCACTGTGAGTCGCCGCAGGAGGATCCGGGTTTGGGCTACCCATACAAATCCGACGTGGGCCTCGATTACTCGCTCGTAGTCGACTTGCAAGCGGCGATTGTTCATCAACCAAGACCATGTCCGCTCAACCACCCATCGTCGAGGCAGAACATCGAATCTTCCGGCATGGATTCTGGCCACAACCTCGGCAGAGATCTTGTGAGCCCGGCAGTGTTGAATGAAGGTCTTCTTGAACCCTCCATCGCACCACAACTTACGCATAGTGGGACAAGCTGTTCTGGTCGCGTCCACGACCTCAATTCCTCCGGCGTTGTCTGAGACGTTCGCGGCGAGGACCACCACAGCCACGAGCAATCCCAGCGTGTCAACGATGCCGAATGTCTTGCGCCCCGAGATCTTCTTGCCAGCGTCATAGCCTCGAGTCAACGACGTGACTGTTGAAGCGCCACGAACAGACCGTGCGTCAATCACACCTGCGGTTGGTTCGGCCGGGCGGCCCTCAGCCAGACGAGCTTGCTCTCGTAGCCGCGTGCCGGCAGCTTCCCACGTCCCGTCACGAGACCACTTCAGATGGTATCGGTGCACGGTATTCCAATTCGGATAGCGGTCCGGCAACGCCCGCCACTGACACCCGGTAGCGGCGACATAGAAGATAGCATCAACCACCGCCCGGCGATCGTTTGTGACGGGACGCCCCATCTTCCCTGGTCTCCAATATGGAGCGAACAGATCAGCGATCAACTCCCACTCGCTGTCACTCATATCACCCTGGACTGAGCGCCACTCTTTGACTTTGGTGACCGGTGCCTTTTCGATAACCACACTCTACTCGCCCTAATTGACCCTAAACAAGCCTATCGGCCTCCAACCAGCATAAATATTCCGAACAGCCTCT
>JBJXFH010000199.1:0-13362 GCA_046155365.1 Acidimicrobiales bacterium
TGGGATCCGCCCCACTGGCCGACGCCAACACGGTTGAGATCATCGACAGTGGCTTGGTCCCAACGGCCTCCCCGCCGGCTCTCGCGGACACCACGTTCAGCTTCTCCCACCGGCCCGGCAGCTCAGCACCGGCCCCGGCGGACCAGGCGGTCCCCGGCGCGGTTGACCGATCAGACCCCGCCACGGCGGAGCTCCCGCTCCCGATCGACCTCACCGTCATCGAGGCCACCCCGGCCACGCCGGCCACGCCGCCCACCCCGGCCACCCCGGCCACCTTCGAGCCCACCAGCGACTTCGCCCCGTCCCCGCTGCCCCAGCGCCGCCCGGGCGGGTCTCCCCTGGCCAACGCCCCCGAGCCCGACCCGGCGGACCCCGGCACCCCACCGGTTGAACACCAGGAACGCCCTGCCGTCGCCACCGCGTGGTCGCCCCCGCTCCCGGTCCAGGACCCGGTCATGGCGCCGGACCCCGTTGCCGAAGCGAACCCCGCCGAGGCGGTGCCGGCAGTCGATTCGGACGCTCCCCTTCCCTCCGGCCTGACCCCGATGGCGGCCTGGCCCGCTCCAGCCGCCCCACCGGCCACAAACCCGGCGACGGAGCCCGAGCCGTCCACGCCACCCACCCCGGGGCCCGCACCGTGGGCGCCGACTTCGGCCGTTTCGGACCCTGCGCCGGCCCCGACGGCGGCACCCACATGGCCTCTCCCGCCGCCCGCCCTCACAGCGGAGACACCGCATTCGATGCCGGCCGTCGCTGGTTCCTCCGAGGACCTGGCGGACCCGGCAGGCCTCATAGCACGGGATTCGGCTCCCCTTCCCCGCCGCCTGGGCCGCTCGTCCACAGACCCCTCACCGGTACCAAGCCTGTTCAGCGGATCGGACTGGGCTGACCGTAACCCCCTTGAGGATGCCGTGGCCGAGGCCGCCCCGGCGCCCACCGCCCCCGGAACCGGCCAGGACACGGGACCGGACGCGGACGACGGTGGCCTTCGCCGTCGATCGGGCTTGATGATGCCCGCAGACGTGGCCACCCCGCTGCAAGACGCCAGGAGCGGCGGGGCGTCCGTCACGGAGACCGAAAGCGCCCGCTCCGAGGCCGGCGAGGTGACCGTGTCGGGGTCAACGGCGGGGTCAACGGCGGGTTTGCTGGCCGCGGCGGCGGTCACACGCGTGGACCAACCGCTGGCCGGATCCGACGATGTAGCGGCTTCGGTTCTCGATGGGCAACCGGCCATCCTGCGCCTGCCGTTCGATGCTCCCCGTCTGTTGTGGCCGCTGGAAGAGGTTGCAGAGCTACTGAGCCGGGGCCTGGCCAGCCGGCTCGACAACGTGACCAGCCGGCGAGCGGACCGCCGAGGCCTGTTCAACCCGACCCCGGAGCGGCTCGACGCCCCTCGGGGCCTGGCCGTGGCCCTCATCGGCCCGCTGGGGGTGGGCAAGACCACCATCGCGTTGGCCCACGCCCATCAGCAACTCCCCCGGCTGGACATCCTGTGGTGGGCCCGAGGCGGATCCGAGGCCGAGCTCCGCACCGATCTGCTGGCCTTGGCCGCCGCGGTCGGTCTGGATACCTCCGGGACCATCGATCCCCTGTCCGGCCTGCGCCGCTGGTTGGAGCGCTGCCAGGAGGGGTGGCTGCTGATCATCGATGAGCTCGATCCCTCCGTCCCCGTCGGTTCGATGCTGCCCCGCTCCGGTCGGGGCCAGATCGTGGTCACCACCACGGCCGAGTTGGAGGGCATGGACACGGTCCCTGTCCGGCCCCCCAGCGCCGCCGCTGCTCACCGGGCGCTGCAGCACGCGGCCACGCTCGGCACGGCCGGGGGCAACCCGGAAACGGCCCCAGCGGGAGACCAACCCCGCGACAGCTCGTTGGATGTGCTCGGCGCCCGGTTGGCCGGCCAGCCCTGGGCCTTGACCATGGCCGCCCGCCTCTTGGCCGACCAGGTAGGCGCCGCCACCTTGGCCGGGGCCCTCAGTAACCCGCCCCACCAGCCACTTTTGGCCGGAACCGCGGACGGCGCGGCCGATGCCCAGCTGCTGAGCACCTTGGATCAGTTGTCCCAGCGCTTCAGCGAGGCGGTGCCCACCATGCTGGCGCTGACCGCGCTCGGTGGCACCGTTGCCGCGATCAGCCTGGCTGATCTGGTTGATGTGGTTGATCTGGTTGGTCCGGCTGGTGAGCCGTCAACCGATCAGACGATCGGGGCCTTCCTGGCCGACGCCGCCCGTTGGTCCCTGGTGGTCACCGGCGAGGACGGGCTGATGGTGGTGCCCGCCGTGGCCGCGGCGCTGCAACGGCTGCAAACCGCAGAGGCGGCCGCAGCGGCCTTGACCGCAGCCGCCGCGGTGGGGACCCTGCCCGCCCCCGCCACCGCCGAAACCGTGTTGGTCGACGAGCACGCCGACGAGTACGCCGACGAGTTGGTCGAAGAGTTGGTCGAAGAACCGGTCGAGGACGCAGCGGTCGAAACGTTCGAGATGATCGCCCACCCCGACGGCGCCGAGCCCCAGCTCATCGACGCCCTCTCCGTCCCTGCGGGCAGCCTCGGCGATTTCCCCTCCCAAGCCCCCGAGGAGACGGACAGCACCGAGCCCGACGCCGAGGCGGCAAGGCTGGAAGAGCTGCGAGACCGAGGGCTCGCCGCGGTCGCGGACGGTGACCATTTTGCCGCTGCGCTCCGCCTCGAGGAGCTGGTGGTCCGCTGTGACGCGGCGTTCGGGTCCAGCGACGTCCGCTCGCTGTCAGCCCGGTCCGATCTGGCCGCGGCCCTGACCGCCGGCGGTAGCCACCACCGGGCCCATCAGCTGCTGGCCCAGGTGCTGGAAGAAACCCGAACGGCCAACGGTGAGCAACACCCGGCCACGTTCGCCGCCATGCACAACCTGGCCAACAGCCACGCTGACCTGGGACGACACCGTGAGGCGCTGAGCCTGCGCCAAGCCGTGTTCGACGGTCGCCGATCGACGTTGGGCGAGACCCATCCCCAGACGGTGGCCGCGCTGGCCAACCTGGCCAACAGCCTGGCCTTGCTGGGGCGGGCCGAGGAAGCCCTGCAGGCCCGCCAACGGGTGGCCGATGTGCGGGAATCGACCCTGGGTACGGACCATGCCCACACCCTGGGTGCGCTCAACAACCTGGCCAACAGCTACGCCGAGGTCGGCCGCCACGGGGACGCGCTGGAGCTGCGCCAACGGGTACTGGCCAGCCGGGAACGCCAGCTGGGCCCGGACCATCAACACACCATCACCGCCCGCAACAACCTGGCCAACAGCCTCATGGCATTGGGCCGGGTGGCCGAAGCCCTCAGCGAACGTGAGCGGACCCTGCTCGATTGCGAACGGGTGCTGGGCGTGGACCATCCCCTCACGATCACCGCCCGGGCCAACGTGACCTTCGGCGCCCCGACGCCGCCCAGCGCTGCGCCCACCCCCGGGTCCGGCCCCACCCCGTTCTTGCTGCCCCCCCCTAACCCCGCGGTCCCGGCCCCCGCCGGCCCCGAGCAGGACCCCGAGCCGGCCCACAGCGCCGAGCAGCCCTTCGGCACCGGGTTCCACGGGCCGCCCGACTCGCCGCCCGCCATGCCCATCGGGTTCGATCCCCCTGCGGCCGGGCCCCCCATGCAGCACGCTGCGGTTTCGTCCCCCAACTGGGCGCCCCCAGCCGGGTCAATACCGAACGGTACGCCCCTGGGCGGATCCGGCGTGCCCTGGCCCCCGCCCGCATCGACCGCCCCGTCAATGGCGGACGCTGCTCCCAACGCCTGGGTCGAACCGCCGCCCCGCAAACGACGCTTCTGGTTCTTCCTGTTCCGTCGCTGAACCGTCACCCCCACACCAAACCCGCCCCCACAGCAACCCCGCCCCGGGCAGCAAAGCCGGCGACCGGTTCCTACCCTGGGGACATGGTTGATGTTCGGGCGGCGGGATTGAGCGGGCTGGCGCACCTCGACGCCTTGGCCACCGACGTGCAGCGCCACATCGGCAACCGGGTGAAGCACGACCTCACCGAGTTGCTGGTGTCCCGGCACGGCCCGGCGCCGGAGTCCTTTCGGGCCACGCCGGACAATCCCGGTCTGTTCGGGGAATCATCGGTGGTATGGAAGGTGCACGCCAACCGCAGCGGGCTGGTGGGTGGTTTGCGGGCCCTGCTGCTGCAGACCGTGCATCCTTTGGCCATGGCCGGCGTGGCGCAGCACTCTGACTACAAACGGGACCCCTGGGGCCGGCTCCACCGCACCGGGTCCTTCATCGGGGTCACCACCTACGGATCCACCACCGCCGCCGAGGCTGCCATCGCCCGGGTCCGCAAGGTGCACGAACGGGTGCAAGGGGTGGCCGCGGATGGTCGGCCGTACCGGGCCAACGACCCCCACCTGCTGGCCTGGGTCCATGACACCGAGGTGGACAGCTTCCTGCGGGCCTATCAACGCTACGGCGGCGGGGACCTCACCCCAGCCGAGCAGGACCGTTACGTGGCGGAGATGGCCGAGGTGGCCGAGCGCCTGGGCGTGATCAACCCGCCCCGATCCCGGGCCGAGCTGCGGGCGGCACTGGTGGCGTTCCGACCCGAGTTGCGGCCCACCGCCGAGGCCCGTGACGCCGTGCGGTTCCTGTTATGGCCGCCGCTGCCGACCTATCTCCGGCCGGCGTACGGCGCGTTGTCGGCGGCGGCGATCGGGCTGCTACCGGGCTTCGTGCGTCGTCAGTTGCGTCTGCCCAGCGGCCCGCTGTCGGATCCGTTGCTGGTTCGACCGGCGGTGCGGCTGTTGCTCACGGGGATGGGTCTGGCGATGGGGACGGAGCCGCCCTCGGCCGAGATGGCCCGACGGGAACGCTCCCGGGCCGCAGCTGAGGCGGAGTGTGGTGACACCGCGCCGATTGAGCCGATCAGCCCGATCAGCCCGATCAGCCCGATCAGCCCGGTCAGCCCCGATGGGTCGACGCCGGCGACGGTGGCTCCGGCAGGCAGCGAGGATCCAACGTCGCCGTCAACACCCCCGATATCGAAGCGTGCCCGTTCAGGAGCGGGTTCAGGAGCAGGTTCGGGTGCGGGTGGGGCGACGCCACCGCGGACGCGTTCGAAGCCTCGGCCGACTGGAGCAGCGGGGGACGCAACCGAGCCCGCGTCGCCGTCGTCCCGCCCGCGCCGGCAGCCCGGCCGCTCGGGTTGAGCAGACCCCGCAGTTGGCGAAGCTGGCCAACCACGTTGTCCTCCATGGCACCGAGATGGTCCAGCGGCACCACCATCTGATCGACCTTGGCCTCCAGCTCCGTCAGGCGATCCAGCACCAACACCTGATTTTCGTTCTGCAGCCGATGGCGGGTACGGCGGCGGCATCCCATACGCCACCCCAGGGCCGCCCCGCCGCCCAGCACAGCGAGCAACGCCAACCCCACCAGGACCGTCACCAGCGGATGGGCCTCCACCCAACGGGCGGCGTGAACCACCACTCCCTCACCGTTGCCGGCGTCGGGGACGGCACCGGCGGCGAACACCGCGGCTGGAAACGCACTGGTTGGCACCACGAGCGACATCATTTTCGAACCCCCGCGCCCGCGCCGATTCGACGGCCAACCTAGCAACGGCGAGGCGCCGGGCGGATCAGAGCCAGTGCAGGTTCTCCTCGGTGGGTGACTCGATCGAGCGCTCACAGGTGGGGCAGAACAGGGTGGCTTCCAGTTCGGTGCCGCAATCGCGATGGCGCGGCCCGTCGGCCTGTCCCCGCTGGCGGGCACCCCAGGCCGCTAGCAGGGCGATGGCCCCTTGCAGCTGCAGTCCGGCGTCGGTGAGCGAATAGGCCAGCCGCAACGGCCGCTGGCTGTAGGGCGCGGCGGCGAGCAGGCCGTCCCGTTCGAGTTGACGGAGACGACCGGTGAGGATGTTGGGCGAGATGCCCTCCAGCTGCTCAGCCAGTTCCCCGAAACGGCACGGACCCGCCGCCAGCGAGTGAACGATGCGCAACGTCCACCGATCCCCCACCGCCGCCAGCGCCCGATCCAGTCCGTCACCGCTGCGGCGCTCGGTCACCGCGCTCCCCGGGGGCGCCAACGGGTCCTTGCCTTTCCCAGCCATGATGCTAGGTTACTCCTAACTTCGTAGTTGCTACCATATTGATGACAGGGAGACGATGAGCATGAGCACGATTTTCGAACTCGGGGTGGCCGCGGCCGCCGTGGTGGACAAGCTGCAGGCCTCGGTGGTGGGTATCGGCCAGGATGGTAGGGGAACAGGGCTGGTGGTCGGTCCCGGCAAGGTGCTGACCAACGCCCACAATCTGCGGGACCGGACCACCACCGTGAGCTTTGCTGACGGCCGCCGGGCCCCCGCGGCGCTGGCCGGGGCCGACGCTGACGGTGACCTGGTGGTGTTGGATGTGGACACCGCTGATGCCCCAGCGGCCACCTGGTCCGAGGAGGCGGTGGGCGCCGGCGCGGTGGTGTTCTCGCTGAGCCGGGGCGGGCACCGCACCCGGGTGTCCTTTGGCATGGTGGCGGCGGTGGACCAGGCCTTCAGCGGACCCCGGGGACGGGAGATCCGCGGCGGCATCGAACATTCGGCGCCGCTGGCCCGGGGGTCCTCGGGCGGTCCGGTGGTGGACGGCCAGGGTCGGGTGCTGGCCATCAACACCCACCGGTCGGGCCCGTTCTACCTGGCCCGCCCGGTGGACGAGGCGCTGCGGGCCACCATCACCACCCTGGCCTCGGGGGTTTCCATCGAGCGACCCCGGTTGGGGGTGGCGTTGGCACCGCCGGAGGTGGCGGCCAAGCTGCGGGCGTCGGTGGGCCTGGCGGCGCGGACCGGGCTGTTGGTACGCGAGGTCCAGCCCGGTGGCGCCGCGGCCGGGGCCGGCATTGCCGCCGGTGATCTGCTGGTGACCGCAGCCGGGCAGGCGCTGTCGGACATCGCGGCCCTCAACGAGGTCTTGACCCCGGGACTGGAGCGCCTGACACTGCAGGTGGTCCGCGGCACCGAGGAACGCGACGTCGAGGTCCACTTCACCGCCGAAGCGCAGGGCACCGGGACGCCCACGTCAACCGACTGAACGGGCCGGCTCACCCCCACCAGGCCTACCGGCAGGGCACCGGATCCGCGCTTCAGGCGCTTTGACGAAGACCCTGCTGGCGTTCGGCCACCAGTTGACGGACCCGGGGAATCAACTCCCGGCCGTATTGCTCGGCATCGTTGAGGGGGTCATAGCCCCGGATCAGCAACGTGGTGGCGCCGATGTCGTAGTAGTCGACCATGGCCGCGGCCACCGTCTCCGCCGTGCCGACCAGGGCGGTGGAGTTGCCCTGGGCCCCTGAGGCGGTGGCCAGCGGGGTCCACAGGCAGCGGTCATAGACCTCGGACCGGGCGGCGGCGTCCAGCAGTCTCTGGCTGGCGATGTTGTCCGGTCTGCGGGGGGTACGCCCACCGGTGCCATCTTGGATACGGCGCAGTATGTCCCGGGCCCGGTCCCAGGCCTCACCCTCGGTGGCGCCCAGGATCGGACGGGTGGACACCGAGAACGTGGGGGTGCGGCCGTGGGCGGCGGCGGCGCGGCGCACCCGGTCCATGAAGACCTTGGTGTCCGCCAGCGGCTCGCCCCACAACATGAACCGATCCACGTGGGGCGCCAAACAGGCGATGGCCTCATCGGAGCCCCCGCCGCCGTACACGGGGATGTGGGGGGACTGCACGCAGCGGATCTCCGAGTACGCCCCGGTGATGTCATAGAAACGCCCGTGATGGTCAAAGGGCCGTTCCTCGGTCCACACCCTTCGCATCACCGTGGCGTACTCATCGGTACGGGCATACCGACCGGCATGGTCCACGTGGTCGCCGTCTTTGGCCTGATCAGCGTCGTTCCCGCCCGAGATCAGGTGCACCGACACCCGACCATCGGTCAGCTGATCCAGGGTGGCGAACTTGCGGGCGGCCACCGTGGGGGACACGAACCCGGGCCGATGGGCGATCAGGAACCGCAACCGCTCGGTGACATTGGCCCCTTGCGCCGCCACCAGAAACCCGTCGGGGGCGTTGGTGAAATAGCCCACCAGCACCGTGTCGAAACCGCCGGCCTCGTGGATGCGGGCGGTGTCGGTGATGATCTGACGGTCGAACACCGCGCCGGTGGGGGCGATGATCTCCGAGCTGACACGGGGCGCCAGCCAACCGCAGATCTCCACGCTCACTGTCCCGCCGCTTCGGGCTGGTACGCCGCCAGGGCCGAACGACCGGCACCGGCCAGGATGGTGTCGTCCTGGGGGGTGTGGATGCGGCTGCAGAGCACGTTACGCAAGTGGCGCTCCAGGTCGTTGTTGCGGCTGAGTCCGGGGTTGCCCACCAGCGCCACCGCCTCGCTGACCGATGCAATGGCGGCGTTGGTGACGGTCCACTTGACCATGGCCGCGTCCGCCAGGGCCTCGACACGTTCAGGGTGACCGTCGTGGGGGTCTCCGCTGCCATCAACCCGGCGGGCGGTGTCGATCAGCAGCCGGGTGGAGGTGCGAACCCGGGCTTCGATGCCGCCCACCGCCTCCTGGAAACGGGGCAGGGTGGCCAGGGACCGGCCCAGACCGCTGGGAACCCGGCGGTGCAGGTACCCCACCAACCAGTCCCTCGCCGCCAGGGCGACCCCGTGGTAGGTAGCGGCGATGAGCAGGGCGTTCCATCCCATGAGCAGCGGGTCCACCGGCGCCGGATCATCCGCCGGGCGGAAATCGAGCGCGGCCTCCGCGGGCACCGCGACCCCGTCGAAGACGATGTCGTGGCTGGCGGTGGCCCGCATTCCGAGGTGGTTCCAGGTGGGCTCGATGCGCCAACCGGCACCGTTGGGGGCCGCCGCGGTGTCCACCACCAGCTGACCGACCAGGGGCCGCTCATCGTCGGTGCAGGCGTACACCAGCAGCCAACGCAGCCCGGGAGCGCCGGTGGAGTAGATCTTGCGGCCGTGCAGGCTGAACCCGGCGCCGTCGGGGAGACGTCGGGCCACGGTGGCTGGCATGCCGCCGCGGGCGGGGGTGCCCAGCTCCGGTTCCACCCGCAGGGCGTTGACCAGCGCCGGGCCCTCCACCACCGATCGTTGGATGCGCCGGCGTTCCTCCGGGGGCCAGACCGAGCCGGGGGCGGCCATCTGGGCGTGCTGCAGCAGGTGCAGGGCGGTGACCAGCGCCACCGATGGGTCTCCGCGTCCCAGCTCCATCAGCACCCGCGCCGCCACCTCCAGCCCGGCGCCGCCCCCGCCCAGCTCGGCGGGCACCAGCAGGTCCAGGACCCCGCGCTGATGGAGCAGGTCGAAGGCCTGGTGGGGGAAGGAACCGTCGGCGTCGTGACGGGCGGCGTCCGCGGCCAGTGCCGCCACCACTCCTTCGAGGTCCGGGAGCGCTCCCGGGGTGCGGGGTGAAAAGCCGACCGCCATGGTCGGAAATCATTGCCGTCCCGGGCCCGAGCCGCCAGTCGGCCCGTTCCCGGTGACGCGCTGCACGGCTGGGTCAGCTGAACTCGGGGGTCTCCCACCAGGGGAAATAGTCCGGAAGGTCCTGGCTGGGGCGCCCGGTGAACTGCGGGGGGCGCTTCTCCAGGAACGACGTGACCCCTTCGGCGGCGTCGGGACCGCGGCCCAGGGCCTGCACCCCGCGGGAGTCCAGCTTGTGCGCTTCCATCGGATGATCAGCGCCCAGCAGCTTCCACATCATGTGACGGATGAGCGTGACCGACAGCGCCGAGGTGTTGGCGGCGATCTCCAACGCCAGGGCCCGGGCGGTGGGCAACAGCTGATCATCGGGCACCACCTGGGACACCAGCCCGCCCTCCAGCGCCTCCTGAGCGGAGAACACCCGACCGGAATAGGCCCACTCCAGCGCCTTGGAGATACCCACCACCCGGGGCAGGAACCAGGTGGAACAGGCCTCGGGCACGATGCCCCGACGGGAGAACACGAACCCGAAGCGGGCCGATTCGGCGGCGATGCGGATGTCCATGGGCAGCTGCATGGTCACCCCGATGCCCACCGCGGGGCCGTTGATGGCGGCGATGACCGGTTTGTTGACCTCGAAGATCCGCAACGTCAGCAGCCCGCCGCCGTCCCGGTTCCAGCGGGGCTTGGCCGCGTCCTCAGTGCTGGATCCGGCGCCGGTGCGTTCGTCGTAGTTGAAGGTGTTGCCACCGCGCTCGAGGTCCGCCCCGGCGCAGAAACCCCGGCCGGCGCCGGTGATGATGATGGCCCGCACCTCGTCGTCGGCGTCGGCCCGGTCCAGGGCGTCGGTCATCTCCACCCGCATCTGCTCGGTGAAGGCGTTGAGGCGTTCGGGCCGGTTGAGCGTGATCGTCAGCACCCGGTCGCTCAACTCGTAGAGAATCGTCTGGTAGTCGGCCATCACCGTGGCCTAGTCCCAAGGAGCGCTCCGGCGCCAGCCTGAGGGGCGCGGAAGGTACCGGTTCCGGTCAGCTCAGGTGGGTGGCGGGGGCGGTCCGGGCGGCGCCACGGGCGCGGCGACGGCCCAGCCGGGACGGGACCGGGCGAGCGCGGCCACCAGATGGACCAGGCCGGGATGGTCTTCCCACTCCTCCAACGGCACCGCCACCCGTCGCTGCCAGTTGGGCCGCTCGTTGGTGGTTCCGGGCACGTTCTGAGGGTTGGGTTCGGCCCAGGCGTCCTCCACGTTGAGCACCACCAGGGCGGCGTCGCCCTCCGCGGCCAACCCCAACAACGCCGCCGCCGCCCGGACCGTTTGGGACACGTCGGCCCCGGCCCCGGCCCCGGCACCGAGATCCAGCCGGTCGGTGAGCACGCCTCGAAGATGATCGGCCCGGGCCAGCGCCTCCGCCAACTGCTGATCATCCAGCAGACCCAGCGACGCCCGGTCCCGGGCCTCATCCCCAGTCCAAAAGGCGGCGAAGGTGGCCGTGTCGTGAGTGTTGAGCGTGGCCACGGTGCCCGCCGCGGGAACCGGCAGGGGCCGCTGGGGATCCCCGTGCAGGTCCAGCAGGTCGAACTGGCTGACCGAGCAGCCCAAGATGCCGTGTTGGTCCATGGCCGCGGTGATCTCCGGCGGCACCGTGCCCAGGTTCTCCCCCACCACCATGGCGCCCACCCGGGATGCCTCCAGGGCGATGATGGCCAGCAGCTCCTCCATCGGGTAGCGCACGTACACGCCGTGGGCCGGGTCGGCGCCGTGGCGGACCCAGTACAGGCGCAACAGGCCCAGGATGTGATCCACCCGCAGCAGCCCGGCATGGCGCACGTGGTGGCGGATGCATTCCTGCCAGAAGGCGTGGCCGTCAGCCCGGGACCGGGCGGGGTGGATGGGCGGGAAACCCCAGTCCTGGCCCTTGGTGAAGAAGCTGTCGGGCGGGGCACCCACCGACATGCCGGGAACAAACAGCTCCTGGTGCTGCCAGACGTCGAACCCGTCGGGGTGGGACCCCAAGGGCAGGTCCAACGCCAGCAGCTGACCTCGGGCGGATACCTTGCGGGCCAGCCGCGCCAGCTGGCGTTCCATCAACCATTGGGCGGTGAGGTGCAAACGGACCTCGGCCTTGTCGATGTCGTGGGGCAAGTCCTGGGTTCGCAACTGGGGCCATTGCCGCCAGTCCCGCCCGTGACGGGTGCCGGTGGCGCGGAACCGGGCGTAGGTCTCCGCCTGCGGATTGCGCGAGACCCAGTGGGCCAGCTCCCCGTCATCGACCAGACGGTGGGCCATACGGGACAGCACCTGGCGGCGGGGGGCCCAGGCAGCTCGGTAATCGACCAGCTCCGAATCGACGGGGCCCAGATCCACATCGGCGCGGGCCGCGGCCAGCCGGAGGTCCAGGAACAGCTCGTTCCAGAATCGGCGGCTGACGGGGGCGTAGGGGCTGTACTCGGCGGGGTCGTCAAGGAACGTGGCCAGCATGGGAAGGGTCACCACCACCTGCCCACCGCGGGTGGCCAACCAGTCAAAGGCGGCCTCGAGATCCCCCAGATCACCCACCCCGGCGGGTTCGGCGCTGCGGCGCAACGCGTAGGTGGGCGCGAAGATCCCCCATCGGCGCTCCTCACCGGCCGCGGGCCGCCACGCCACCCGGGGCGCGGCGATGATCCAGCTGCGGGCCACCGTCTCGCCGTGGCGGTCCTCGAAGCGCAGTTCGTGACGGCCGAAGGGCAACCGGCGGGTGAACGCCAGCGCATCACCCTGGCGGGCCAGGCCGTCGCCCACCCACCATGCCTCGCCCGATTCCAACAGCAGCACGGGCTCAGTCCCCGCGCCCGCCCCGGTAGCGCTTGCACCGCGACCGGTGGTGACCTCCGGGCCCCGCAGCGCGATGGGCCCGGCCCGGCCGTCCCACGCCACCACCACCGGCGGGCAGGCCTCGGCGTCCGCGACGGCGTTCCAGGCGTCCAGCGCCCGTTCCGCCCCGGCGTCGGCAGCGGCGGCGCCGCCCAGGTCAACCCCGAGGGCGATGAGCGAGGCCACCAGATCCTCGGCCCTGGGCTGCACCCAATGACCGTCAGTGGCCTGATAGCCGGTGACCAGGCCCACCCGGTCGGCCAACGCCACCAGGGCCGGTGAGGTCGGTGGGGTCGGTGAGGCCGTCAGGTCGCTCACACGTCCAGGAATCTGCTCACGGCGAGGGCGGAACCCACCACCCCGATCAGACAGCCCACCGCGATCAGCATCAGCGTGGTGAAGGTCATCTGCCCGCCGGAGACGGAGAAACCTTCAAGCAGCTTGAGATCGGCGTTGCGCGACAGTTCCCAATCGAAACCCCGGTTGAGCAGCTGCACCCCGATGATGGCCACCCCGGCACCGAGTACCCCCTGCACCAGACCCTCGATCATGAACGGCACCCGGATGAACCAGTTGGTGGCGCCCACCAGCTTCATGACCTCGATCTCCCGGCGGCGGGCGAACATGGCCGTGCGGATGGTGTTGAGGATGAGCAGCACCGCCGCCACCAGCAGGAACGCCGCCATGACGATGATGGCCCAGGACACGATCTTGCTCATCCGTTGCATGGTCTTCACCGAGTCGTGGGCGAAGATCACCTCTCGCGCCCCGGCCTTCTTGGCGAACTCATCGCCCAGGGCCTTCACCACGTCGGCCTGGGCGTTGTCCGGTACCACCCGGAAGTGCGGGGGCATGGCCTGTTCGTCCACGGCCTCGATCAGGTCCCGGTTCCGGGCGAACATCTGCTGGAACTCCACGAACGCAGCCGCTTTGTCCACGAACGTGACACCGGCCACCTCGGGGCTTCCCTCCAACGCTGAGCGCATGCTGTCGAGCTGTTCGGGGGTGGCGCTGGCCTGCATGAACACGATGAACTCCACGCCGCCTTCCCAACGGGCGGTCATGTTGCCGACCCCCTGAGCGAACACCAGGGCGGCGCCGAACAGGG
>JBJXFH010000211.1:0-56277 GCA_046155365.1 Acidimicrobiales bacterium
CACCTGTTCGGCGTGGTCGGCCTGGGTGGCACGGTCGGGCTGCTGTACACCGGGTCCGGGTTCGGGGCGTTGGTGGGCGCCCCCGCCGCCGGGTGGCTCATCGACCGTACCGACACGTACTGGATCACCGAGGTCATCGCCGGGCTCATCGCGCTGGGCTCATTCGGGCTGCTGGTGAGCGCGTTGCGAACGTCCGAGCCCGCCGAGCCGGCCGCCCCCCGGGGATAGCCCCCTGCCCGAAACGGCCCGGGCCAGCCAGGCGGCCGCAGGCGTGTGGTCGTCGCAACAATGGCGATCTACTGGCAGTTCAGCGACGGACCGGTCAGTTGTCTGACGCAACGGTGCAGATGAGGAAGGTGTGATCCGGTCGGGCATGGGCGGGACTGCAACTCATCCACCATTGTCGTGGCGGCCGGTTTCGAGAGCACCGCACCAGCGCCGCCGCCACGCAGTACCGTTCGTCGCCATGGCCGCTTCATCGCTCCCCGTCGAGCACCTGTTCACCATGGAGATCACCGCCGAGATGGGGGAGGCGTACCACATCCGCTCCGGTCCGGCTGGGCGCCGTTTCATCGCCGCAGTCACCGGTGGCACCTTCACCGGGCCCAAGCTGTCGGGCATCATCGCCACCCAGACCGGCGGGGATTGGGTCACCATCCGCGCCGATAAGACCATGCGTCTCGATGTGCGCCTGGTGCTCAAGACCACCGACGACGCCATCATTTACATGTACTACGGGGGCATCGGCTCCGAGGGCCAGCTCCGTACCGCGCCGTATTTCGAGACCGACGCCGAGCCGTACCGCTGGCTCAACAACGTGCAGGGCGTGGGCGTGGGCACCATCGGACCCAACGGGCCGACCTACGACATCTACGCCCTTCGCTGACAACCGCATGGTGTTGCCGTGCTGGCCTACGATGCCGGCTCATGAGCGATCCGGTTTTTTCCCACGACGATTCGATTGAGATCTCGGCCTCACCCGAGGCCGTGTACGCCCTGGTGTCGAACATGGCCCGTTACGGCGAGTGGTCCCCGCAGAATGTGGGCGGCGAATGGCTTGACGGCGGCAACGGCACCGTCGGCGATTGGTTCGAGGGCCGCAACAAGGCGGGCAAAATGGAATGGACCGCCAAGGCCGAGATCACCGAGGCCAGTCCCGGCCAGGAGTTCGGCTTCTGGACCATGGGCAAAGAAGCCAACGTGGTGCACTGGCGATACAGCATGGAGCCCGCCGGCAACGGCACCAAGCTGAACGAGCACTACCGCCTGTACAACCCGCCCGAGCAAATCGCCAAGGGTGGCGAGGCGGCCCTGCAGGGTTGGTGCGAGGGCGTCAAGGCCAACATCTCCACCATGCTGGCCAACATCAAGGCCAGCGCCGAGGGCTGAGCGTCAACCACGTCGGTTGGTCACGGGGCCCGTTCCGCCTGCGGGTGGGAGCGGCCCCGTGTCGCGTCTCAGCGAAGGTGGGGTAGGACCTCGGTGGCGATGCGTTCGAGGTTGGTGGCCATGATCTCGGGGTGGATACCGATGGGTAGGCCGGCGGTGGCGATGTCGGTGATGCCGAAGGTGTCGATGAACCGGCGAAGTTCGGTGATGCAGTGGTCGGGTGGGCCCACGATCCAGGTCTGGGGGATGGGCCCGGCGTCGCGCTTGCCAAAGGTGTACTTGTCCGGCGTTTCCTCGAAGAACCGTTCGTAGACGGACATCTTGTAGCGCTCGGCCTCTCGGATGGGCGGCCAGTCCCGCTCGGGGTGCTCAGTCACCAGCACCGAACGGGCCACCCCGACCCGGAACTGACCGGGGTCCTTGCCGGCGGCCTCCAACTCGGCCCGCCACGGGTCGAGGACCTCGGTGCGGTTGCCCTGGGGCAGGAGATGGGTGCCGAAGCGGGCGGCACGGCGGGCGCCCGGTTCCTTCATGGCGGCGATCCACAGCGGCGGGCCGCCTGCCTGGTACGGCTTGGGAAACACGTCGATGTCGGTGATCTGGTAGCGCTTGCCCTGGTGGTTGACCGGTGCGTTGCTCCAGGCCTGGCGCAGGATCTCGATGCCCTCGTCCATCAGGGACACCCGGTGGGAGACCTTGTGCCCGTAGGCCTCGAACTCCCGGGGCACGTACCCCATGCCGATGCCCAGTTCCATGCGGCCCCGGCTGAGCTGGTCCAGCACCGCCATCTCCTCGGCCAGGCGGATGGGGTGGTACAGCGGCAGGAGGGCCACGTCGTTGGAGATGCGCAGGTGCTGGGTGACCGCGGCCACCGCGCCGGCCAGGGGCTGGAAGGCGGGGAGGTACCCGTCCTCCACGAAATGGTGTTCGGTGAACCACACGAAGTCGAAACCCAGGCGATCACACAGCGCGGCCTGATCGACCACGGCGCGGTACACGTCAGCCATGGACTGGTCCCCGCCGGGCCGGATGCGGCAGTCGTACATGGTCCCGAAACGCAGCGGCAGACTGGGTGATGTCACGGCCCGGCACCTTATCCCCGCCAGCCCGACCCCGGACCCATGCCGGGCCCCACAATCACCCCACCATCGCCCCCATACCATTCAGTATGCATGCCGACAGGTATGGCGGCGGACCGTAGGGGCGAATCGACGTGGATTCGCCCCTACGGTCTTCCGGGACACTTTTCGCCCGGTGGGGGCACTCTGGGTGCTGGGGGAGCCGCTGATGGTGACGAGTCAGAGGCGGGCGACGGCGGCAGCGGCGATGTCGAAGATCCGGCGGCGGACGCTGGTGTCGAGGTTCCAGCCCCGGTGATCCCACGCCGAGGTCGACAGATCGTCCCCGCAGTACAGCAGCTGCCCGATGGTCGCGCCCCGAAACGCCGCCACCGCGAACAACGCCGACGCCTCCATGTCCACCGTGAGGCAACCCTCGGCCCGCCGCCGGGCCACCTTCGACGCCGTCTCCCGGAAGATGGCGTCGGTGGTCCAAGTGCGGCCCCGCTCGAATGGCACCCCGCGTTCCACCAGCTCGGCCTGCAGCGCGTCGATGGCCTGCGGGGAGGCGGCCACCGTGGGGCCGTGGTCCGCCGGCAGATAGTGATAGCTGGTGCCCTCGTCACGCAGGGCGTCGGTGACCAACACCGCGTGGCCCATGTCGAACCCGGCGGCCACCGTCCCGGCCCCGCCACACACCATCACCTTGGTGCAGCCCATGTGGATCAACACGTCGAGGTTGGCCGCGGCCAGTGGCGCGGTGCACCCGGGATGGCACACCGTGAGCGGTTGGCCCTGCCATTGGATGGCCCACACGCCGTGGCGGCCGTGTTCCCATTTGAGCTGGTAGTCGGGCGGCCGGTCACCGACCACCTCCCGCACGACCTCGTCGAAGAAGCAGATCACCACCCGCTCGGTGAGCTTCGCCCGACCCTGATGGCGGCGGGGGTCCACCATGCCGATGGGGTCCGGATCGAACTGGCCCAGCGGCAGGTCCGCCGGGGGGTGCGCTGCGGCCACTGGTCAGGGCTTGGAGGGCAGGCGCACCAGGGCCACACCGGTGGCGGACAGCTCACCGTCTTGGTTGTGGGCCTCCTGGGTGATCTCAACCAGCGTTTCACCGTTGTCCCCCGCTCCCGGACGTAGGGCGCTGACCTCACCGTGGATGGTGATCCAGTCACCTACCGGGTTGTGGCGGCGGATCTGGCTGCGGTGGGACACCAGGAACCCGTGGTCACCCATCCAGTTGGTGATGTGGTGGGTCAACCAGCTGCAACGCTCGGGCCCGTAGTCATAGGCCGCCGGGGTGCCCACGTCAGTGGCCAGGTCATCTTCCCAGTGGACCCGCTCGGGCACGTCGGGGATACCGAACTTGTTGGCGATGCCCAACCCGGGGTGCTTCTCCAGCTGCTGCCAGGCCAGTTTGTTGGCCCGGATGTACAAACCGCCCCAGCCCTGGGCATACCCGATGTAGCCCGTCACCGTCATCGGCCCCTTGGCGATGGGGGACACCGCCTCACCCACGGTCACGTCCTGCAGGTAACGGGGCTCCGCGCCACGGACCTGCTCGTCCCGGTACAGGGACCAGATCTTCTCCAGCTCAGCTTCGTTGTAGGCCATCTGGGGCCGGGCCTTGGCGGTGTCGTACTTGGTGCCCAGCTCCCGGGCGGTGTCCCGCTCGGTACGGAAACACCAGCTGTCACCGTCCGCGATGAGCTCGTCACGTTGGTTGCGGAACTCGGCGTGGTAGATCTGCTGCACCGAGCGTCCGGCGAATCGGGTCTGATGCTCGACCAGTTCCTTGAGGTGGGCGGTGACGGTGATCTCGTCGCCCCGCCGGAACCAGTCGTGCCAGCGAAGATCGGCCCCGGCCCACATGGCGTGGATGCCGGGCAGGCCGCCCACATACCCCGACAGCACCCGGTTGAGGGCGAACAGGAACGACGGGGGGGCCACGATCCCATCGTGGGGGCCGGCGCCGGCGTAGGTCGGGTCACACCACAGGGGGTTGTCGTCCCCGATGCCGTGGGCGTAATGGCGGATGTTGTCCCGGGTCACCTCGTAACACCACGGTTCCACGGTGTCGGTGATGGGCACCCCGATGAGCCGGCGCAGCGACCCCAGGGCGTCATCGGAGATAGTGGCGTAGCGACGAGTGTCCTCGAGCGGGTCCATGGGTGCTCACCGTAGTGAACGGAGACGGACGCCACCTTCGAGCCGTGATCTGACGGGCTCACGGTGCAGTTTTCGCGGCGCGGGCCGGGTGAGAAGCGAGCGCCGGGGTGCGGGGCGCGCAACGGCATCGTGGCGCAACGGTGACCGCTACGCTGCCGGCCCATGACTGCACCCTTGCCCCTGGTCGTGTTGGTCCACGGTGCGTTCCACGGCGCCTGGTGCTGGGCCGGCTTGCAAGCGGAGCTGGACAAGCTCGGGGTGGCCAGCCTGGCCGTAGACCTGCCCGGTCACGGCGCGTCCTTCGAGCCGCTGACCGACCTGCACGGTGACGCCGACATGCTGGCCCGTACGGTGGCCCATCTGGCCCGCCCGGTGGTGCTGGTGGGCCACTCCTACGGCGGGGCGGTAATTTCCCAGGCCAGTACCGAGCCGTATGTGCAGCACCTGGTGTATCTGGCGGCCCTGGTGCCCGACTGCGGCCAGAGCCCCGCTGATCAGATGAGCGCCATGCCCAAAGCCGAAGGGGCCGCGGCCCGGCTGTTCCGACGGCTCCCGGACGGGGTGCTCGAAGCGGACCCTGCGCTGGCCCCGGCGGCCTTCTACCACCGGTGTCAGGCCGCGGCAGTGACGGCGGCGGTGGCACGGCTGTCCCCGCAGCGGGCCTCGACCATGAAACAGCCCCTGAGCCGGGCCATGTGGCAGACCGTACCCAGCACGTACATCCGCTGCCTCGACGATCAGGCGGTGCCGATCGCCGCCCAGGACCTGCTGGCCGCCCGCTGCGCCGCCACCCTCACCATCGATGCCGACCATTCGCCGTTCCGCGGCCGGCCGGCCGAACTGGCCCAGATGCTGGTCGGCGTGGTCCGAGGCGTTTGAGCGGCGGCCCGGTCCGACCCGACCAACCCCCCGGGCCGATCCCACCGACGCCGCCGGCCACTGCGAAACCGGGGCTCGGCGCACCGGTCCCGGCGCAACTCGTCCGAACCCATCGGGCGTCATCGCAACGGACCTCCGCCCCAGCGGTGCTCGCCCCGCCGATGGTGGCGCAACCCACCCGGGCGGCGTGGCTGGGGTTGATCGCGGCCTCGGCGGCGGCCTCGGTGGTGGCCATCAACCAGGCCGGCGCCAACCTGGCCTTCCCGGAACTGGAACGGCAATGGCCCGACGCCTCCCGGGCGGTGCTGTCGTGGACCATCAGCGCTTACAGCATCGGGCTGGCCTCGTTTCTGCTGGTGGGCGGTCGATTGGCGGACCGATTGGGCCGTCGCAAGGTGCTGCTGGGCGGGTGCGCCGGGTTCCTGGTGGCGTCGGTGGCATCGGCGGTCTCACCCACCGTGGAGGTGTTGATCGCCACCCGGTTCCTGGCCGCAACCGCGGCGGCGTTCACCCTGCCGGCGTCGCTGTCGGTGGCGTTACCGATGTTCCCGGTGGGCTTCCGGGGGAGGGTGGTGGCCACCTGGGCCTCGGCCAACGCGGTGGGGGCGGCCGCGGGGCCCAGCCTGTCCGCGTTGGCCATCCAATGGTGGTCCTGGCGGGCGGTGTTCCTGCTGGGCACCCCGGTGCTGGCGGTGATGTTGGTGGCCGGACCCCGCCTGTTGCCCGAGAGCCGGGAGGAACGCCGGGGCGGGCGGTTGGACTTCCTGGGGGTGGCCGTGGGCACCGCCACGGTGGCGGCGTTGGTGTTCGCCATCAGCCAGGGATCGGGTCTGGGCCTCGACCATCCGGCGGTGCTGGCCGGCTTCGCGGTGGCCGCGGTGGGAGCCCCGGTGCTGTGGTGGCGCTGCCGAACCCATCCCGAACCACTGCTCAACCCGGCGGTCCTGCGCCTTCGAACCGTGTGGTCGGCAAATCTGGCCAACCTGTTCCTCTCCGCCGCCGGCATGCCCATCTGGCTGGTATGGCCGCTGTTCGTGACCCGGGTGTGGGGCTACAGCCCGTTGCAAACCGGCCTGGCCATCTCCGCCGGGCCGGCCAACAACTTCATCTGGGCCACCGTGGCCGGCCGGCTCAATGACCGCTACGGGCCCCGGGTGCTGATCAGTGTGGGCAGCCTGTTGCCGCTGGCCGGGACCGCCTGGTTCGTGCTGCGGCTGGGATCGGAACCCAACTACGTGCGAGAGCTGTTGCCGGGGATCCTGCTGTTTTCGGCCGGGTTCGGGCTGACCTTCGCCCCGCTCAACACCGCCGCCCTCATCGGCGTACCCGACGGTACGTTGGGGCAGGTCAACGCGGCGTTCAACACCGCCCGGCACCTGGCAGCGGCGTTGGGGACCGCGGCGGTGGTGGCCATCTTGGGCACCGGGGCCAGCCTGGCGGCGTTCGATCGGGCCTTCCTGCTGCTGGGCGCCAACGTGGTGGTGGGCACCAGCGTGATCTGGCTGGTGTATCCCCACCGGGACGCGGCCACGGCACGGGCCGGCGCCAACGCAGCCATCAAGACCGTGGCCAGCCGGCGATGACCGCCACCGTGGATTCCCGCCGGGCTTGGGGGGTGGCGGCGGGGGCGGCGCTGGCCAACGGCATCGGCTTCGGCACCGTGTATTCCTTCGGGGCGTTCTTCGATGCCATGGCCACCGAGTTCAACGCCGGGCGGGGCGCCACCGCCCTGGTGTTCTCCCTCACACTGTTGGGCTTCTTCGGTTTCGGGGCGATCTCGGGGGCGTTGGCGGACCGCTTCGGGCCCCGGGCGGTGCTGGGTGCCGGCGCGGTGCTGTTCTGCGGCGGGCTGGTGGCCACCTCCCAAGCGCAGAGCCTGGCCGTGGGTTACCTCACCTACGGCATCGGCGTGGGGATTGGCGCCGGCTGTTGGATCACGCCGATGTTGGCCACGGTTGGGGCGTGGTTCGATAGGCGCCGGCCCCACGCCCTGGGCCTCACCGCCGCCGGCAGCGGTTTGGGCACGCTGATCTTGTCCCCCACCACCGCCCGGCTCATCGACACCTACGGTTGGCGCCGTGCCGATCTGGTGCTGGCCGGGGTGGGCGCGGTGGGTCTTTCTGTGGCCATGGTGGCGGTGAAACGCAGCCCGGTGCCGCGGCCGGCCCGGGCTGGAGCCCATCTGCGCGCCGTGAGCCGCACCCGGGCGTTTCGGCTGTTGTTCATCTCCTCGCTGTTCATGTCAGCGGCGTTGTACGTGCCGTTCACGTTCGTGGTGTCTTTCGCCAAGGCCGATGGGGTGGCCCCCGCCCGGGCCGCACTGCTGATCGGGCTGATCGGGGCATCCTCCATCGTGGGCCGCTTGGGGCTGATGGCGCTGTCGGGCCGGCTGGGCTCGTTGCGGCTCTATCAGCTGTGCCTGTCAGTGCAGGTGCTGGCCTACCTGCTGTGGCTGGCCGCGGACGGTCGATATCCGTTGTTGGTGGGGTTCGCGGTGGTGCTGGGGGTGGCCTACGGGGGGTTCGTGGCCCTCGGCCCGGAGGTACTGATCGGTATCTTCGGGGCCACCGGGCTGGGCTCGGTGCTGGGCTTGGTCTACCTGGGCTCCGGGGTTGGTGGCTTCTTGGGTCCGGTGCTCTCCGGCGCCGTCGCCGATGCCACTGGCACCCACGCCTGGCCCATCGCGGTGGCGGTGGTGTTCGCAGCAACGTCCACGGCAGTGACCATGAAACTGCGCGACGGTCCGGCGCTACCGGGCGATACGTGCAAGACGTGAGTTTGTGGCGATTCGCCGCACCAAGGACGTTTCCGGCACTCGGAGTAAACAATCCTCGGGATGAGCAGGTAGGGGCAACGTCGGTAGCAACCAACGTCGGTAGCAACCAACGTCGGTAGCAACCATGGCGCGTGGCGGCGGTCCTCGCTCCGATGGCGACGGTCTCGACGCCGTTACGGTCCCTGCCCGCCTTCCGTGCTCGTGTCATGTCGAGTGGTCAATGCCCGGTTTCTGTTTCCTCGTGGTGGCGGCAGCACGTAGCGGGTGCCGCGCTTCTCGCCGAGCTGGACGAGCTCGCCTCGGTCGACGAGGCGCCGCAGAACGACTCGGGCCTCAATGCGATCGAGGCCGCTGCGGTTTCGAATGATGGAATTGGTGACGGGACCTTGCTGCGCACGAGCCAGGACCATCGCATCGAGTTCGGCGTCGGTGTGCCGGATGCGCGCCGGTACGCCGAGTCCGGGTGCGACGACGTAGTGCGCTCCGCCTCGCTCGCCTTGCTGTACGAGCACTCCGGCCTTGATCAGCGACTGCAGCATGGCGCGCGCCCGCACGCTGTCCACATCGAGCAGGGCCCGCACGTCACCGTTGTCGATCGAGCCTTGCCGCGCCACGGTGACGATCACAATGGCGGCGCGAGCGTTGAGGCGGCCGCGCTGGATCAGGTCGCGCACCCATGCACGCTCGCGGGGAGTCACCGCCCCCCCGAGCGGAAGGCGCACGGTGAAGAACGACCCGTCGTCCTCGTATATCGGTGGCTGGAGCAGCTCCGCGGCCATATCGTCCTCGATCCGGTTGATGCCCTGGCCCAAGTCTTCTGCCAGTCCCATTCGACGGAGCGCGCCCAGCAACGCATCGTTCCGGGCGGCCTGCGTGAAGCGGATGTTGGCGACCGTCACCGGCTCGCGAAGCGCGCCGGGGGATGTGATTGTCACGCTCGTGGAGCGGATCTCCACCCGGATGGCGGTTCCCGCATGCTCGTAGGACCGGTGGGCCACCGCGTTGGCGACCGCCTCGCGGATTGCTCGTGGTGGCAATCTCGGAATGTCGACGCGTCGCGCGCCGATGATGGCGCTGATGGCGCCGAGTTCCTCGACAATGGTTGCGGTGGCCACGTTGACCTGACGGTCGACCGGGCCTCTCACCTCCCAGAGTCTGTCCGGGTCCACCTCATCGCCGGAGTACCGCCGAACATCGATGTATGGCCGACCGCCGATCGCCGCTGGTTCCGCCAACAGCAGCAGCGCCCCGGCAACCGTGAGCACGCGCCGGCCGGCCTCCCTGGTGGCGAACCCGGCTTCCTCGAGCTGATCCGCGATCGGCCCGAGCGCAGCCCAGCCGTAGACTTCCCGTAGCCGTTTGAGGAGATCCTGATCGGCCTTTTCGAGGTCGGCGCTGGTGGGCGTGGTTTCGAAGGCCTCGAAGGCGTGTCGGGCGATGAACCGCGACAGGTCGGCGCCCAGCAGCGGGACGTTGCTGGCGCCCCGACGGACGAGCACCGCCCCGGCCGAGGTCTGGGCGAACCCCTCTCGCCGCCGGGCGATCGACAGAACCAGTAGCGTTTTGTCCTCAACGACAAGCTGGCGGACCTCGTAACGCCCGGGATCGCGAGCATCGCGCAGTGCCTGGTGCAGGTCCTTGGCCTTCTCGCCGGGTTGTGTGACCCCGACGATCTGTCCGTCCGGAGCGACGCCGGCGATGAGCACCCCGCCCTCGGTGTTCGAGAAGGCGACCGCGGCCTCCTGAGTTCGCGACGCTGACACGCCCCGCTTCAGTTCGAGGTGCTCACCTTCGCCCGGGAAGGCCTCAGCGAAGTCGGCCGCAGAGAGCACCATCGGGAGGTCCCCCAGCCGGGACAGATGAAACAGCGGATATGGCATACTTATCTACCCTGATCGTCCGAAGAACAAGTATGCCATAACTACCCCGAGCACTCGGTGGCACTGCCTGGGGTTGTTGTCCCGGCGCGGCCCGCCCAGCGGTAGGGTGGGCCGGCGCGCCGGGGGGCGCATGCTTCCAGGAAGGGATCACATGAAGCAGCTCTGGTTCCACCTCATGCCCTACACCGATCTGCCCGATGATTTCCCCGATCGGTACCCCAGCGTGTGGGTGGACATCGAAAAGGGACTGTTCGACCCGGTCAAGGCCCACGCCATGTACAACGACTTCCTTGATGAGGCCGAGTACGCCACCGAGTTGGGCTTCGACGGGATCTGCTTCAACGAGCACCATGCCAACGGGTATGGGCTGATGCCGTCGCCGAACCTCATCGGGGCCATGGTCTCCCGCCGCACCCGGGACGCGGCCATCGTGATCATGGGGGCGTCCCTGGCGCTGTACAACCCGCCCATCCGGGTGGCTGAAGAGTTCGCCATGTTGGACCTGGTCTCCGGCGGGCGGCTCATCGCCGGTATGCCGGTGGGCTCCCCCATGGACACCGCGTATTGCTACAGCACCAACCCCTCCAAGCTGCGCGAGATGTACCACGAGGCGCATGACATCATCATCAAGGCCTGGACCGCGGACAAGCCCTTTGACTGGAACGGGCGTCACTACAAGTTGGCCAACGTCAACGTGTGGCAAAAGCCCATCCAGGACCCCCATCCCGTGATCTGGATCCCCGGTGGTTCTTCGGTGGAGACCTGGGCCTGGTGCGCCGAAAAGGATTACCTGTATTCCTATCTGAGCTACTTCGGTTACAAAGCGGCCCGGGCCACCATGAAGGGCTACTGGAACCGCATGGCCGAACTGGGCAAGGACCCCAACCCGTTCCGGGCCGGCTTCTTGCAGTTCGTCGGGGTGGCCGACAGCCGCGAACAGGCCATGGAGCTGTACCGCGAACCGGCGGAGTATTTCTACAACACCTGCTTGCATCTCGATGCCCGCTGGGCGGTGGCGCCGGGCTACCAGTCCGAGACCAACACCCGGCTGCGCACCACTTCGATGGTGGAACGTGCCGCCAAGGAGGCCGCTGATCGCCAAGCAGCGGCCAAAGCAGCCAAGAAGGCTTCAGAGTCTGCCGCCATGGCTTCGTCCTCCCGCCAGACCATGGAGCAGATCGTGGACGCCGGGTACGTCATTGTCGGCTCACCCGACGAGGTGGCCGAACAGATCCGACACCTGTGCACCGACCTCAACGTGGGCAACCTCATGATGTTGCTCCAGTTCGGTAACATGCCGAAAGATCTGACCTATTACAATACTGAACGGTATGCGAAGGAGGTGGCGCCGCAACTGTCGGGATTGTTCGAGGATCAGTGGGAGAACCGCTGGTGGCCCAAGGCGCTGTCCGCCACCGCCCGCCAACTGCCCCGGGTGCCGGGCCAGTGAGCGCCGTGCAAGTGAGCGCCGCCGACACCGACGCCGATCCCGGCCTGGTCACCGCCAGCGCGCCGGCACTGCTGGCTGAGATCGCCCCCGGGGTCAGCGAGACCCTGGTCAACTACGACGGGCACGTGGCCCGGGTGTGGACCAAGGGCACCGGTCCCACCGTGGGGGTGCTGGCCGGTCCGTTGGGCGTGCCCCGATGGAACGACTACCTGGAGCAACTCTCCGCCAGCTACCGGGTGGTGGTGCCATCGTTGCCGGGCTTTCCCGGTGGCGGCATGAGCTACGAACGGCTGGACTCGGTGGCGGATTGGGTGATCGCCACCTTGGATCTGCTGGATGCCACCGGCCTGGACGGCGCCGACCTGATCGGCCATTCCATCGGCGGCGCGCTGCTGGCGGAGGTGGCGGCGTTCTCCCGGGCGTCGGTGGCCCGCATGGTGCTGGTGGCCCCCTACGGCCTGTACGACGAAGCGGCCCCACCGGCCAACCTGTGGGCCATGCGCTCGGCTCAGGCCAATCCGGCCATGAGCACCGTACCGGAACGTATCGCCGAGCAGATCGCCACCCCTGAACACGGTGATCTGGTGGAGTGGCCCATCCAGATGCAACGGGCCGTGGTGTCCGGCGCCCGCCTGTTCTGGCCGCTGTGTGATCTGGGCCTGCACAAACGCCTGCATCGCATCACCACCCCCACCACATTGATCTGGGGC
The DNA here is from genome assembly GCA_046155365.1 of Acidimicrobiales bacterium. Taxonomy (GTDB): domain Bacteria; phylum Actinomycetota; class Acidimicrobiia; order Acidimicrobiales; family CAIXPF01; genus CAIXPF01. Next base: position 12,318 of record JBJXFH010000211.1, read on the forward strand.
GGGGCCGACGCCGCGCTGGCATCCACGTACGCCCAACTTTTCGCAGACGGGATGGGCGCGGCCACCACCGCTATCGAGCTCATCGAAGGTGCGGGGCATCTGGTTGACCTCGACGCACCGGCGGCGCTGGTGGCCGCCATCCGCGCCAGCCTGACCTGAAACCACGCCGTCTGAAATCACGTCATACCGGAAGGGATATCCACCATGCAGGTTCGGATCGTGAACCCCACCGCTCCCGAGGCCGAGCTGATCGAGGGCAGCGGGGGCCTGGCCCGATTGCGCGGCTCCAAGGTGGGGGTGTTGGAGAACGGCAAACAACACGCCGAGTTGATCCTCACCACCATCGCGGAGTTACTGGGCCCCGACCACGGTGTTGAGTTGGTCACCGTGGCCCACAAGAAGGTGGCCGCGGCGGCGGACCCCGAGGTCATTGACCTGCTGGTGGAGCAGGCTGATTGGGTGCTGGTTGGCTCGGCCGATTGAGGCAGCTGCACGGCGTGGTGTATCCACGCCTCCGTTGAACTGGAAAAGCGTGGCGTCCCCACCATCACCGTGGGTACCGACGCCTTCCAGCGCCTGGCCGCGCTGCAATCCAAGGCCATGGGCCACCCCGACCTCCCGGTGATCATCGTGGAGCATCCCCTCGGCGGGATCGAGGAAGACGAAGTCCGGGCCAAGGCCACCGTGGCCGCCCGGGCCATCATTGAACGATTGGCGCCTCGGCTGTGAGCGAACAACCCCAGGATCTGCTGCTGGATGACGCGCTGGAATCACTCCACGAGTACTTCGAAGTACGGGGCTGGAGTGACGGTTTACCGTTCATTCCGCCCACCCGGGAACGCGTAGACCGTATGGTGGGCCATCTCGGCCGGGACGCTGATGAGGTGGTGTGCCGGCTGGCGCCCCGCAACGGTGAGGCCACCATTGAACGCATCGCCGCCAACGCCGTGATGGCCGGCTGCCGACCCGAGGATCTGCCCATCGTGGTCACCGCCATCGAGGCCGTGGCGGCGCCGGAGTTCAACCTCAACGCCATGCAATCCACCACCCATCCCACCGCCATCATGATCCTGGTGAACGGACCGATGGCGGACAAACTGTCCATCGCCAGCGGCCCCGGCTGCTTCGGGCCCGGCTGGCGACCCAACCTCACCATCGGGCGGGCGTTGCGGTTGTCGCTGTTCAACATCGGCGGCGGCTTCCCCGGTGACGGTGACCGGGCCACCCAGGGCAACCCGGCCAAGATCGCCTTCTGTGTGGCCGAAAACGCCGCCGAAAGCCCGTGGGAGCCCTACCACGTGGAGCACGGGTTCGCCGCCACCGATTCCGTGGTCAGCGTGTTGGCCTGCGAGGGACCCCACAACATCCAAGATCACTACAGCATCAGCGGCCTGGGGGTGTTGACCACCGTGGCCGGCGCCTTGTGCCAAGCGGGGAGCAACAACATCCTGTCCAACTCGGGGTTCCCGGTGGTGGCCTTCGGGCCCGAACACGCCCATCAGGTGTCCGTATCCGGTTACTCCAAAGCAGATGTGAAGCAATTTCTATGGGAACACGCCCGCTTTCCCATTGCCCGGTTGTCGGCGGAGTGGAACGCGGACGGCCGTTACAGCGACCGGGCCGAGGCCATCACCGGCCAGCGGTTGGAGGCCCCCATCACCACCAAGCCCGAGAACCTGCAGGTGATGGTGGTGGGCGGGCCCGGCAAACACTCCTGCTGGATGCCCACCTTCGGCGGCGACACCCGCCCGGTCATGCGACTGCTCGAGCGCTGAGCGGGCGGTGACAGCCTCGGTGCCCCTCGAGCTGGCGGCGCCCGGCGTAACCGGTGACGATCGGGCACTGAGCGCACTGAGCGCACTGCGCGGGATGGATGCCTTGGCGCCCTTCGCCGAGCGCCTGGCCGCAGTGGCAACGGCGGTGGCGGGCGCCGAAGCGGGAGTGGCGGCAACTCCAGGCACCGCCGCAGCGCCGGGCGAGGTCGCGCTGGGCGCGAGTGCCGCGGACCCATTGGTGGCGGTGTCCGACCACGGCCCGCCGCCGGGGTGGGTGCAGGCGGCGTTGGACGCGGCAGGCCTGGGCGACGGTCTGCCGTTGGTGTGGCCCGATGACCGGACCATCGCCGCGTTGCTGGAAGGCCGTAACCCGTTGGGCCCCGCGCTGGCGCAACCGTTGCCGGTGGCGTTCACCGTGCCCACCTGGTGGGATGTGGCCACCATCGCCGTGCTGGCGGGGTGTCGGCCGGGGGTCATCGAGGTGGTGGCGGCGGCGTTGGAGGCGTGTGCCGATCCGGCTTTCAACCTGCTGGGGGTGCTGGCCACCACCGGTGCCGCCTCGCCGTTGGTGGTGGTGCACGGCCCGCACGTGGATCGGCTGGGATTGCACGCCGGTTCGGGGGCCTTGGGGTCGGGGTGGCCGGTCAATGCCACCCTGGGTCGGGCCGTGCGGCTGGGATTGCAGAACCTGGGCCTGGCCCGGCCGGGGGAGATCGACATGGCCACCCACGGCCACCCCGGCAAGTTCAGTTGGCTGGTAGCCGAACGGCAGCTGGCCAGCCCCTGGGAGCCGTTTTCGCTGAGCCGGGGTGTGGCTGCGGAGGTGGATGCGGTCACCGTGCTGGCCGGGGTCGGCAACGTGGAGGTGGTGCTGCCAACCACCACGCCGGCGAAGTTGGCCCAGCGGTTGGCCCGGGTGATCTCGGCCCTCGCCGCGCCGCAGACCATGTTGCTGCTCCCTCCCGATGGTGCCGAGTTCCTGCATCGCCACGGCTGGGATCGAACCCGCTTGGTGGCCGAGCTGCTGGACGCCGGCTGCGGGGAGGTGCTGGTGATGGTGACCGGCGGCGCGGGGATCAAGGCCACCGTGGTGCCCGGCTGGGGTGCCGGTTCCACCGCCGTCACCGTGGCAGTGCTCTCCCAGCCCGCCGCCACCGACAACCCGGCGAATCCGGCCAACCCGGCGAATCCGGCGAATCCGACCGACCGAGCGAACCCGCAGAGGTCGGACGGGCCTGATGGCGGTCGAGGTACCGAGGAGATCCTGTGAGCGTCGATGCGCCGGTTGATGCGCCGGTTGATGGGCCGGTTGATGGGCCGGTTGATGTGCTGGTGGTGGGTGGTGGTCCGGCGGGCGCGTTGGCGGCGGCGGCGCTGGTCCAAGCGGGCCGTGAGGTTGCCATCGTTGATCCGTTGGGGGTGGGCGGTCGGCTGCTCAACGTGGAGCACCTCCACCATCGGGACGGCCAGTCCCGGGGGATGTTGGGCTGGGACCGGGCCAGCGAGTTGGCGGAGCAGGTCCTGGGCGTCGGGGTCGAGCTGATCTTCGGGCAGGCCGACACCGTGACCTTTGACCCTGCCGACAGCACCTGGCGGGTCAGCGTGGACGGCCAACCGCAGCGGGCCAGGGCCGTGTTGGTGGCCACCGGATGCCGTCCCGAACCGGTGCCGGGGGACGAGCAGGGCCAGCTGCACGGGCACGGCGTCTCCTACTGCGCGGTATGCGACGCCGGGCTGTTCCGCGGCCAGCCGGTGGCGGTCATCGGCGGCGGTCCCATCGCAATGGCCGAAGCCGCCAGCTTGGTCCCGATGGCCAGTGAGGTCATCGTGCTGGTGCCCACCGACCACCCCACCGCCCCGCCGACGCTGGTGGACGCGCTCCGCCGCACCGGAAAGGTCACCTGGCGCATGGCGGCGCCGGTGCTGTCGGTAGGGACCACCGGTGCCGCGGGATCCCCCACCTTGACCGTGCGCCATACCGCTCTCGATGGTCAGACCATCACCTCGCTCCACGTGGGGGGTGTGTTCGGCGCCCATAGGGACCTGCCGAACAGCGCCCTGCTCCACGGGGTGGCGGCGCTGGACGATGACGGATTTGTGATCACCGATGACACCCTCGGCTGTGTGGGCGTTCCCGGCCTGTTCGCCGCCGGTGACGTGCGGGCCGGGGGCCACGCTGATCTCGCTGCCGCCGAAGCCGACGGGAAACAGGCGGCGGCCTCCATCGATGCCTATCTGCGCTCGGCACCGCGCCGGTCCGGCTGACACACCGGCACACACCGCTGGCACACCGGTTGATGTACCTCTGGACGCGGTCGATGCCCGCGGCGGCCGCTCGTTAGGATCACGTCCTCATGCGCTGATGCGTTCGTGGTCATCAGCGGGTTTCAAAACGGGGGAGTGGTTTGCATGGCTGACGCAGTACCGGGTGTGGAGATTGTTGCGGAGGGGCTGTTGTTCCCGGAAGGCCCCATCGCCATGCCCGACGGCAGCGTGATCCTGGTGGAGATCGCCGGCGGACGGCTCAGCCGGGTGTATCCCGACGGCAAGGTCGAGGTGGTGGCGGAAACCGGCGGCGGTCCCAACGGTGCCGCCTTCGGGCCCGACGGTCGCATCTACGTGTGCAACAACGGCGGGTTCGACACCGTGGTCCGTGACGGGAAGGTCCGCATCGCCGAAACGCTCAACAATTACGTGGGCGGCTCCATCCAAGCGGTGGACATCAAGACCGGCGCCACCGAAACGCTGTACCGGGAGGTTGAGGGGGTCCCGCTCAAAGGCCCCAACGACATCGTGTTCGACCGTACCGGCGGGTTCTGGTTCACCGATCACGGCAAGACGCATGATCGCAGCGTGGACCGCGGCGGCCTGTACTACGCCCAGCCCGACGGCTCCAGCGTGCGCGAGGTGATCTTCCCCATCGAAGGACCCAACGGGGTGGGCCTGTCACCGGAGGAGGACGCGGTGTACGTGGCGGAGACCCACACCGGTCGGGTGCGGCGTTGGGCGCTGAGCGGGCCCGGTCAACTCGAGGCGGCGTTCGGCAAGAAGACCCGGGGTGACCTCGTCATCGGCTTGCCCGGCGAACAGTTGCTGGACAGTTTGGCGGTGGACGGCGCCGGACACGTCTGTGTGGCCACCATCCGCAACGGTGGGGTCACCGACATCGATCCCGCCACCGGTACCAGCACCCACGTGCCCACCGGGGACCCGCTCACCACCAACGTCTGTTTCGGCGGCCCCGATCTGCGTACCGCTTGGGTGACGGGATCCAACAGCGGCACCCTGCGCAAGCTCACCTGGCCCCGCCCCGGGCTCAAGCTCAACTTCAATCCGTACTGATCGGTATGGGCCGGCCTCAGCCCAGCAGCGCCTGACCGTGGGGACCCAGATCGATGGCCTCCACGCGTAGGCGTTGGGTGCGGCCGCTGACCCGCAGCCAGTTCCGGGGGGCCTGATCCTCCGGGACCGGGCTGGCGGCGCAGCGGGGACAGTCACAGAGCAACACGAAGTGCCCGTTGTTGGCCGTGGCCTCCTCGGCCCGGCAGCGCTGTTCGCTCATGGTCAGTCTCGGCCCCGTCGCAGTAGCTCGGCCCGGTCGCGTGCCGGCCCAGCCTACCAACGCTCCTGTCCCGCTTCATCGGGGGTCTCGTCGGGGGTGCACGATTGCTCGCTCGGCGGAGTTGGGCCGGGTGGGGTAGTACCGTCCGTCCCGTGAGCGAAATCCCCGATGGCCCCGATACCGGCTCGGAGGAGACCCACAAGTGGCGGGCCTTCACGGCCATCGCTATCTCTTTCGTGGTGATGGTGTTCAGCATGACCATGGTGTTCGTGTCCATGGACGCCATCGCTGAGGACTTCGGGGTCACGCTGCGGGCGGTCAGCTGGGTGGTCATCGTGCAGTCACTGGTGATCAGCGCCCTGATGTTGCCCATGGGCCGGGTGGCGGACATCGTGGGCCGCCGCAACGTGCACCTGGTGGGTCTGGTGCTGTTTTTCTTCGGGTCCCTCTTCGTGGCGTTGGCTCCCACGTTCGAGACCATGATCGCCGCCCGGGTGGTGATGGCGGTGGGTAACGCCATGGGCCAGGCGGTGGGTACGGCCATGATCGTGTCGGTGTTCCCCAGCCACGAACGGGGCAAGGCGTTGGGCAGCCAGACCTCGGTGGTGGCCATCGGCGCCGCGATGGGGCCCATCATCGGCGGATTCGTGTTGCAGGCCTTCCCGTGGGAAACCTTGTTCCTGATGCTGCTGCCCCCGGTGGCCGTTTCCTTCGTGGCCGGGTACCTCTTCCTCGACGCCAGCGTGGAGGACCGCAGCGAGCGTCAGGTGGCCGATACCAGCGCCGGCTTCGATTGGGGCGGGGCGCTGCTGTCGGCGTTGGCCATCACCGGGTTGGTGTTGGTGGCCTCCAACCCCATGGCCTGGGGGTGGACCTCACCGCCCACGTTGGCCGGGTTGGCGGCGGTGGTGGCGGTGGCGGTGGCCTTCGTGCGGTGGGAGCTGCGCCGCCCGGTGCCGATGCTGCAATTACGACTGTTCACCAACCCAACCTTCGCCATGGCGGTCACCTCCCGGACGCTGGGTTTCGTGGGGTACACCGCGGTGAGCTTCCTGATGCCGATTTTCCTCATCAGCGTGCGGGGACTGCGCGAGGGCGCCACCGGTGGGGTGCTGTTCCTGACCTCGCTGGGCATGGGCCTGGCGGCCAACCAGGCCGGACGAAGCGCGGATCGGCTCGGTGAAGCGCCGCTGTTCCTGGCGGGATTCTCCATTCACGTGCTCGCTATTGCCGGTCTGGGTTTCGTCACCGCCGATTCGCCGATGTGGTTGGTGATGGTGTTGCTGTTCGGCAGCGGCCTGGCACTGGGGTTGTGGAACGTCCCCAACGGCAGCGCCATCTTGGGTTCGGTGCCGTCCCATCATCTGGGGGTGGTGGGCGCCTTCATGAACCTCACCCGGAACCTCGGCAACGTGGTGGGTCAGGCCCTGGCCACGGCAGTGGTGGTGGGCATCATGGCGTCGGATGGCTATGACATCCCGCTGTCGGAAATCGCCGGTGACCCCGGGGCGATAGCGGCGTTCGTGCGGGGCGGACGGATGGCGTACCTCGTGGTCACCGTGCTGTCGATCGTGGCCCTGGGACTGGCCTGGAAGACCCGGCCCTCCTCGGCCGCCGCCGAACCCGCCGCTGCCCCTGCCCTCCCCGCTCCTGAGGTGGTCACGGTGGGCAGCGGGATCGAGGGCGCAATCCCGAACCAGCGTGCACGGTAGCGGGCGAAGCCGAACCCCACACTCAGCCCCAGCCGGTCAGACGCACCGCGGCGGTAACCGCGGCGGCGATGACCACCACCACCCCCAACGGCATCCGGCGCAGCGCCAGCAACGCCGCCACTCCCACGCCGATGGCCCGGGCGTCGAACACCAGATCCTTCTTCACCGTGAACACCTGCACCGCCACCACCGCGGCCACGATGGCCAACGGCATCAACAGCAGCAATCGGGTGGCCTTGGCGCTGCGTCGCAGGAACCCGCCCAGGGCGAAGCCGCCGATCATGCGCAGCGCGAACACGCCGATCAGAAACAACACCACGCCGGTGACGCTCATGCGGACCGGTCCTTGTTTGCTTCGGGTTTGGTTGGGGTTCGGCGCCAACCGGTGGCGGGGGCGGCGAGGGCCACCACGGACGCTCCGGCGGCGATGAGCACCGGGAGCCCGGCCGGCAACAGCGGGGTGAGGGCCAGTGCCGCAGTGGCGCCCAACACCACCGCCACCGCGCTGTCACGACGGCGCAGGCCGCCCACCACGGCACCCACAAAGGACGCCGGGAACACCGCGTCCAGCCCGATGCGGCTGGTGTCACCCACCACATCACCCAGCAACAGACCGATGCCCGAGCCGATGATCCAGCCCGCGGTGGGGGCCAGACAGAGCTGCCAGAACGTCCGCCGGGCCACCCGCTCCCCCTGCGGCGCCCGTTCAATGGCCCCCGCCACCGCGATCTCCGAGGTGAAATGGGCCATGGCCACGCGCTCCCACCACGGGGCCTTCCACCGTCCGATGGTGCTCATGGCCAACAGCCCGAAGCGCGAACTCACCAGCAGGGCCGCCGCCAGCGCCGCGGTGAGCCCGCCGCCGGACGCGATCACCGAGGCGTAGGCCACCTCGCCGGTACCGGAAAAGGCCAGGGTGCAGGCGGCCATCACCACCCACGCCGAGGTCCCGACCCCGGTCATGATTGAGGTCACCGCCACCCCAATGGCCGCCGAGGCGAACATCAGCGCCCCCAGATCCAACCACCCCATACCGGCGGCCTTGTCGGTCCCAGCGGCGGTTGGCCCGGCCGCTCCGGGGGCGATGTCGCGATTTCGGCGCACGCTCAGACGGTGCCCGGTGACACGCGGCGGCCCCATCGGTCCTGGGTGTCGGTCATGCGCTGGCCCCTTGATTCGATCGGTTCCCCGGGTGGCACCGTAGCGTGGGGTCCCGACGTAGCGGCATCTGGCGCAGGAGGTGGGCAGCGGTGAGCGTGCAGGAGCCATCGGGCCACGAGGTGGCAACTGTCGGTGATCGGGACGAACCGGTGATCGTCGACCTCGATCCGGTTGCCGTCGCTGGCCCCGCGCCGCGGCCGCCCGGTTCGGACCATCGGGGCAGCTTCGCCCGGCGGGCCGGCGTGGTGGATGACGCCCACCTGAGCGCGGTGGCGGCCATCGTGGCGGACGCCGCGGAACGGAAGCTGCATAGCGTGCGGGTTTCCTTCGTTGATCAGCACGGGCTTTTGCGGACCAAGACCGTGGCCGTCACCCGGCTGGCCGAAGTGTTCGCCGACGGGGTGGGCGTGACCGGATCATTGCTGGCCCAGGACACCGGCAATCAGTTCGCCCTGCCCCTGTGGCGACCGTCGGGGGTTGGCGCGCTCGACGACATGATCGGCGCACGGGACATGGTCATGCTGCCCGATCCCACCACCTGGCGGCTGGTGCCGTGGGCGGAGGGCACCGGCTGGTTGCTGTGCGATCTCTACAGCGCCGGGGCCCGACCACTCCCACTCAGCACCCGGGGGCTGTGCCGGGACGCGGTCGCCGCGCTGGCGGATGCGGGGTACCGGCTGCGGGTCGGCCTGGAGTTGGAGTTGCACCTGTTCGATGCCCACACCATGGCGCCCATCCATCCCGGCTGGGAGTTGCTCGGGGACAACCACCTGGACCGGGTGCAGGCCCGCCTGGAGCCGTTGCGGTTGATGCTCGAGGCGCTGGGGGTGCCACTCCGTTCCCTGGAGATCGAACAGGGTCCGGGCCAGATCGAGCTGACCTTCGCGCCCACCTCGGCGTTTCAGTTGGCCGACGAGGCGGTGTTGGTCCGTGCCGCCATCTCCCAGGTGGCTCGCCGCAACGAGATGATCGCCAGCTTCATGTGCCGTCCGCCCGGCCCTGACAGTTTCCCCAGCGGCTGGCATCTCCACCAGTCCCTCACCGACGGCAACCATACGAACATGCTGAGCGGTATGGCAGGGGAGGGGCCGTTGTCGACGGTGGGTCGACATTGGGTGGGTGGACTACTGGCCCACGCCACGGCCTCGTGTCTGCTGAGCACCCCTACGGTGAACGGCTATAAGCGCTACCGGCCCAATTCGGTGGCCCCGGACCGGGTGGCGTGGGGGGAGCAGCATCGGGGGGCGATGTTGCGCATCATCGGCGGCGGTGACGATCCCTCCACTCGAATCGAGAACCGGGTGGGTGAACCCGCCGCCAACCCCTATCTGTACGTGGCCGCGCAGTTGGTCTCCGGGCTGGACGGGTTGCGCCGGAAGATCGAACCGCCACCGGTGAGCGCGTCGCCCTATCGCGCCGATGCCGGGCCGTTGCTGCCACGAAGTTTGGGCGAGGCCATCGAGCGGTTCGGCGCCAGCGAACTGTACCGATCGGTATGGGGGGATGATGTGGTGGAGTACCTCACCCGGCTCAAGACCAGTGAGTGGAACCGGTTCCTGGCCGCGGTCACGGACTGGGAACAGCGCGAGTACTTCGAGCTGTTCTGATGGGGCGTTAGGCGTGGGAGCGGCCGCCGAGGGTGCCGGGATGTGGCTCCTGCTGGGTCGTGATGGAGTCGGGTACCACAGCGCCGTGCCGGGTGGATTCGGTGGGCATCGACGGTCGCGCATCTACGGCCGCTTGGACTGCCCGACGGCGCTACGGGCGCTGGCCCGGGGTGGGTACGTAGCCCACCGGGTGTTCTTCCTGGACGAGTCCTACGCCGTGGCCGCCGGTTACCGGCCCTGTGCCGTGTGCCTGCCCAACGAGTACCGCCAATGGAAACTGCACCGAGCTCAGGGGGACCGGGTCCAATGAACGATTTGGTGGTGGCGGCCACGGTGCGGCAGGGGACGTTTCAGCTGCAAGTTGAGCTGCGCGTCGGGGACGGCGAGATCGTCGGGGTGGTTGGTGACATCGGGTCCGGCAAATCAACGGCGCTGGCCCTGGTGGCGGGGCAACTGCGGGCCGTTGGCGGGACCGTGACGGGCCCCGAGAGCGTCTGGGATGATCCGGCGCGGGGGATCTGGGTTCCGCCCGTGGAGCGTGAGCTGTCCTATCTGGCGGCGCGGCCCGCGCTGATCGATGACGTGGCGGTGATCGAACAGGTGATGGCGGCGGCCACCCGCGGCGATGACTCCACCCGCACCAACGGCGCCGCCCGGGCGCTTCGGGAACGCTGCCTGGCGCTGCTTGACGAGGTGGGGCTGGCGGCGTCGGTAGCGGAACGTGACGGATGGACGTTGTCCGGCGGTGAGACCCAACGGGCGTTGCTGGTTCGGGCGTTCGTGGCCGGTTCCCCGGTGGTGGTGCTCGATGACCCGTTTCGGGCGCTTGACACCCGCAGCGGTCTGGCCGTGCGACGTTGGCTGGCCGAACGATTGCATGCCGAGGGTCAGCGGGTGCTGCTGACCTGCGCCGACCCCGCCGACACCCTCCATCTGGCCGACCGGACAATCCCTCCCGGCCGCCCGTAGGGTCGAATCCACGTCGATTCGCCCCTACTGGCGCCCGGACCCCTTTTCCCGCGGCGGCCGCCGAATGCGTCGGGTGGGCCACGCTGAGGAAGACTCTCCATCCGTGACCGACGCTGAGCATGTGCAGCCGGGTCCGGGCGCCTTCGACGGCATCCGGGTCGTTGACCTGACCTCGGTGCTGATGGGTCCGCTCGCCTGCCGGGTCCTCGCCGATCATGGAGCCGACGTGATCCGGGTTGAAGCAGTGGGTGGCGAGGCCTTCCTCAGCACCCCGCCCACGCGGCACCCGTCGATGAACTGGTTCGCGTTGAACGTACACCGCAACAAACGCAGTGTGGCATTGGACCTCAAAGACCCCGACGGCGCAGCCGCGGTGGCGGACCTCATCGCCACCGCTGACGTGGTGGTGAGCAACATGCGACAGCAGGCGTTGCAGCGTTTGGGCCTTGACGCCGCCACGTTGCGAACCCGCCACCCCCGTCTCATCCATTGCGTGGCCAACGGCTTCGGATCCAGCGGTCCTTACGCCGGTCGACCCGCCTATGACGACGTGATCCAAGCCGCCTCGGGGTATTCGGACCTCATCGGCCGGGTCCACGGTAGGCCCGGGTTCTCGCCAGCGGTGATGGCGGACAAGGTGTGTGCTCTGCACGTGGTGACCGCGCTGATGGCGGCGTTGTTCCATCGGGAACGGTTCGGGGAAGGTCAGACCATCGAGGTGCCGATGTTCGAGACCATGGTGGCGTTCAACCTTGCCGATCAGCACGGCGGCGCCATCTTTGAGCCACCGATGGGTGACGTGGGCTATGTCCGGTCCTTGAGCAAGTACCGCCGTCCCTACCGATGCGCGGACGGTTGGGCGTGCCTCATGCCGTACACCGACGCCAACTGGGCCGCGTTCTTCGGCTTCGTGGGCCATGCCGAGCTCACCGTTGATCCCCGTTTTGCCCGTCATCCCGACCGGATCGCCAACAGCGCCGAGCTCTACGCCTTTGTCGAAGATCAAGCCCCGCTCCATACCGTGTCCGAATGGCTGGCGTTCTGCGAGGCCAACTCCATACCCGCCTCCGACGTGATGAATCTGGCCGACGCGCATCGAGATCCGCACCTGGCGGCCGTGGATTTGTTGCCCATCGTCGATCACCCCACCGAAGGGCAATACCGAGCGGTACGGGACGCGGCCAGCTTCGATACCCTGTCCACCGCATTGAGGCGGCACGCTCCACGATGGGGCCAACACACCGCCGAGGTGCTGGCCGATATCGGTTGGGAGACGTCGCGCATCGACGCCCTGTTGGCACGCAGCGGCGGGGATCAGGGCGGCTGAGGCGCCGCTCACGCAGCACGGGGCAAGATGGCGTCCGGCAGTTGCTCCAGCCGATCGAACAGGTCATCCGGATTCCCACCGTGAGAGCGCCCATCTGACCTGCTGTTCACGGCGCGCCGCAGCCTCGGGCCGGTTCGTGCCAGCGAATCCGACCGGTCAACCGCACCCGCTTCGGGCTGATCAGCGGTGGCGACCTCCTCGTCGGGACTCACATCGGCGGATGCATCCGGTTCGGGTTCGGTTTCGGTTTCGATCGGGGGGATCGGCTGGCCGTCCCCCGGCGGATCTGGCTCGGGCTCGCCTTCGGGGTCGTAGTTGGGGTCGGTTTCGGTGTCCGGGTCCGGGTCCGGGTCCGGTGTCGGAGCGGGGCGTCTGGCCTTCGGGGGTGGTTGCATCGGCAGGATTGCCCTGTTGGCGCAGTAGACACCGCGCGCCACCCGTCGGACCCGGCCTTGGGAGCATTCGTAGGCCATGGCGTCCGCGAGGGCTTTGACCGGGTGCGAGCTATCGATGCGCAGGCCGTGCTGATGCAACAAGACGTGCAGCTCCGTCAGCGTCAGCTCTCCCGAGGCCTGTAGCAATCTCAGGCAGCTGGCCCGCAACCGCCTGCCCCATAACGCCGGCACGTCATCGGGAACAGGGGCCAGATAGACGTTGCCATCAGGCATGACCCGGCGGCCGGCCAACTTGATCAGCTTGGGTAGGACCAGGTCCCGTTGCTCTTTCAGTTGGGCCACCAGCCGATGACGATGCGCGGCCCACTGCGCAAGTTGTTCGTCAACAGCTTCGATTTCGTCCAGCAATTCGTCACAGGCTGCTAGCACTTTGGCCCGCTTGGCTCCGTGTAGAGGGTTGCGTTTGCGAAGCGGATCTTGACCGCGTCCATGCATGAGTCGACCACCTTGGTCTTGAAGGCTCGAATGCAAGGACTGTTTTCTGGTGTTGGTCCCGAGTCACCGCCGATTCCGAGACCGGCCCGGGCATCATCACACGCGCCCTGTGACAACGAAGCCCCCTCCCCGAAAAAAATCTCCCGGGCGGCCGGCAAGGGCGAATCTATGTCGATTCGCCCCTACGGTCGCCCGGGAGAAGGTCCGGGAGGGGGCTTCGGGGCGGGGTGGCGCCCGTCGCTCAGTCGGTGGAGCGGATCACCCGGCCAGACAGGGCCCCGGCGTGCTCGCCGTGATCCATGAACACTTCACCGTTCACGATGGTGTAGTCGTAGCCGGTGGATCGCTGGATGTATCGCCCGGCGCCGTTGGGCAGGTCGTTCACGTACTCCGGCTGCGGCAACGACAAACCTTCGAAGTCGATCACGTTCACATCGGCGTACGCCCCCACCGCCAGACGCCCCCGGTCCCGGAACCCGAACAGATCGGCCGTATCCGACGTCAACCGCCGAATGGCCTGCTCCAAGGTCCAACGCTGCCGTTCCCGCACCCAGTAGGTCAGCAGGAATGTGGGCTGGCTGGTGTCCATGATCTGACCCACATGGGCCCCGGCGTCAGCCAGACCCAACGTGACCGTCGGATTGTCCAGCATCTCCTCGATGGCGGAGAACTGATGGTTGAGCATCGGCATGTTGAGGTTGACCCGACCGTCCGTCTCCAGGCACAGCTCCACGAACGCCCCTACAGGTGAGGTGCCGCGACGTTGGGCGTGCGCCGCCAGAGAATCCTCCGCCTTGCAGTCGTAGCGGGCGGGGCCTTCGGGCAGGACGAAGATCTTCTCGGGATCGAGCCGCACGTTGGCCGCTTCTGCTTCTTCAACCAGCCGGGCCCGGAAACTGTCGTTGCGCAGCGCGTCCATGCGGGCGGCGGGCGCCATCTCCTGCAACTCACCGAACGCCGCGGCGCGATCCCATGGGGTGCGGTTGGCCAAGCCGAACAGGATGCCGATGCCCCGGGCGGTGGTCTGGGGCCGCAGGAACGCCCCGTTGTCGTTCTCTTCCTGGTTGAAGTCAATGACCCGCGAGTACAGGTCAGGCCGGCGGTCGGACTGCACCAACCCGTAGCTCACGGGGCGGCCGGAGCGGCGGCTGATGTCGCCCAGCACGGCCACCTCGGCACGGGTCTTGACCAGCTCGTCGTTGTCCCGCTCGCCCAGGCGCATGGCCCCTTCGAACAGACCCCGACCGACCTTCTTGAGGACATCACCGAAGGCCAGCAGCTCATCGGGACCGGCCCACGTTCCCGGCACCGGGCGACCGTCGGGAACCTTGTGACCCAAGGTGCGGCTGGTGGAGATGCCCAACGCCCCCGACTCCATGGCCTCCTCAGCCATCTCGCACATGCGGGCGATCTCCTCGGCGTTGCCGGAGCTCTCGATCATCGAGCGTTCGCCCATGGCCGCCACCCGCAGGGCGCAGTGACCCACCATGCCCCCCACGTTGATGCCCTTGGGGATGCGATCCAGCCAGCCCAGGTACTCGCCGTAGGTGGTCCAGTCCCAGGGCAAACCGTCCAGGATGGCCTCTCGGGGGATGTCCTCGACGCTCTCCATCATCTCGGCCAGAAACTCCCGCTGACCAGGCCCGACAGGTGCGAAGGTGACGCCGCAGTTACCCAACACGGCGCTGGTGATGCCATGCCAGCACGAAGAGGTGGGCAGCGCGTCCCATGCCAGTTGGGCGTCGAGGTGGGTGTGCACGTCCACGAAGCCGGGGGTCACGATGCGACCGGTGGCGTCGATCTCACGAGGGGCGGAGGCCGCGATTGACGGTTCCACCGCCACGATCCGATCGCCCTTGATGGCAACGTCAGCCTGGTACGCGGGCGCACCGGTGCCGTCCACCACGGTGCCGTTACGGATGATGAGATCGGCGCTCGTCACGCTCTTGGGCTGGACCGTCATGGGCTGGACCTTCTTTACGAGTCGACAGGTTGGTCAAGTTTGCCAGATACGATCCCCCAACGGTGGAGCTGACCCGGTTACGACAGATCTTTGATGACCACAACGCGCCTCGAGCACCCGTCGAAGGGGCCCGGGCGGCGGTGGCAGCCATCTTCCGTTCCGGGGACGATGGCACCGAGCTGCTGTTCATCGAACGGGCGCGGCGACAAGGCGATCCCTGGTCAGGACACATGGCCTTACCCGGCGGTCGGGTCGATCCCACTGACGAGCACGAACTGGCTGCCGCCGAGCGCGAGACGTGGGAGGAAGTTAGCCTCGATCTCACCCCCGCGGAACGGTTGGGTCGCCTCGATGACCTCACCGGCGCCGCTCGCCCGATCACCGTGTCCGCCTTCGGGTTCTGGTTGCCGGGTGCCCGTCCGCAGCTGCAGCCCAACTACGAGGTGGCGGACACCTTGTGGATTCCCTTGAGCGAGCTGAGTGATCCGGATCGGGCGGTGGCCTACCACTACCACCTGCGGGAGCGTGACGTGTTTCCTGGGATCGCGATCGCCGGTGAGCGGGTGGTGTGGGGCATGACGCTGCGGTTGTTGCAGGATTTCTTCACCCGACTCGGCCAACCGCTCACGTTCCCGGTCTGAGCGCCTCAGCCCGTCGTGTCCGTCGTGTCCGGGGTGTCAGGCGGGACAGCCCACGCCTGTTGCACCAATTCCAGGCTGCGGATCCGGTCTTCGAGGTCGAACGTGGCGGTGTGCAACATGATCTCGTTGGCGTTAGTGGCCGCGGCCAGGTTCCCGAGACCGGCCACCACCTGCTCCGGCGTGCCCACGATGCGGTAGCTGCGCATGGCGTTGGCCACCTCCATCTCGGGATGACGGGACGCTTCGTCGGGGTGGTAAAGGGGATAGAGCCGACCGGTGCGCATGCCGTAGCGACGCAGCTGCCCGGGGTTGGCCAACCAGTGGGCCCGCTCGGAGTCCTCGTCGGCGATCACGCTGGCACTGACGATGGTGTAGGGCTTCTCCAACACCGCTGAGGGCTGGAAATGGCGTTGGTACACGGTGACCGCCTCCAGCGTGCCGCCCATGTCGAAGTGGTGGGCGAACGCGAATGGCAACCCCAACATCCCCGCCAGCTGGGCGCTGAAATCGCTGGACCCCAACAGCAGGATCTCCGGGCTTGAGGTCGGTACCGGGGTGGCGGCGAAACGGGTCCACAAACCCCCGTTGGAGCGACGGTCACCCAACAAACCCATCACGTCAATCAGGTGCTGAGGGAAGTCCTCGGCGCCCAACGCATCAGGGGAACGGCGCAGCGCGGCGGCGGTGGCTCCGTCGGTGCCGGGGGCCCGGCCGATGCCGAGATCGATCCGGCCCGGATGCAACGCTTCGAGCAACGCGAACTGCTCCGCCACCACCAGCGGCGCGTGGTTGGGCAACATGACGCCCCCGGAACCCACCTTGATGCGCTGGGTGCTGGCGGCCAGATGCGCGATCAGCACCGGGGGGTTGGTGGAAGCCACCGTGGGCATGTTGTGATGTTCAGCCACCCAGAAGCGCAGGTAACCGAGCTCGTCGGCCCGTTGCGCGTACCGGGTGGTATCGGCCAGGGCCTGGCTGCTGGTGCGACCCTCGCTGACGGTGGCCAGATCGAGGACCGACAGCGGCACGTGCCGGAAGGGAGGGGGCGGGACTTCCGGGGAGGTCGACGGCACGGCTCCAGCGTAGGGCCCGGCGCGGTAGGGTCCCGGACGCATGGGTGATTCGCGTCAGATGGCCTTGGTCGGCTTCATGCAGGCCAGCAACGTGAGCGTGTACGCCGGATCATGGCTGCACCCCGACAGCAGCTCGGCGTTTCTTACCGCTGACTACTACCAGCACATCGGTCGGGTGCTCGAGGCTGGCTGTTTCGACATGCTGTTCTTCGATGATCGGCTGGCCATGCCCGGCATCTACGGCAACTCGGTGGCCGAAACCGTCCGTAGCGGCGCCCGGTGCGTGAAGCTGGACGTGAGCCTGACGCTGGCCATGATCGCCGCCGCCACCAACCACATCGGTCTCGGCGCCACGTACTCCACCACCTACTACGCGCCGTTTCACGTGGCCCGTCTTTTCGCCACCCTCGACCACATGTCCGGCGGTCGGGCGGCGTGGAACGTGGTGACCTCGGTGAACGATGCCGAGGCCCAGAACTTCGGGTTCGAAAGCCATTTGGGTCACGACGAGCGTTACGACCAAGCCGATGAGTTCCTCGAGGCGGTTACCGGGCTGTGGGACACCTGGCAGGACGGCGCCATCTTGTGGGATCAGGCAGCGCGAATTTTCGCCGATCCGACCAAGGTCCGCGAGCTACACCACAAGGGCGAGCACTACAACGTGCGGGGGCCGCTCACGGTGCCCCGGGGGCCGCAGGGTCATCCGGTGTTGATCCAGGCCGGCTCATCGGGGCGTGGTCAGGCCTTTGCCTCACGTTGGGCGGACGTGGTGTTCACCAACAACCCCGACTTCGATCGTGGGTTGGCCAATTACAAGCTGCAAAAGGCGCAGATGGCGGCGGCGGGGCGCAACCCTGACCACGTCAAGATCTTGCCGTTGACGTACCTGATCGTGGCGGACACCGAAGAACAGGCCCGCGCCGAGGAGCAGTATCTGCTGGACCTCCCGGAGCCCATGGCCTCCATCGTGTTGCTGTGCGAGGCCACCAACTTGGACTTTTCCCGATTCGAGCTGGACGAACCGATCCCGGAATCGTTCTTGGACTCCGCCACCGGCATGCACGGCTACGTAGCGGGGATCAAGGAGTACCTGGGTGACCGGCCCATCACCCTGCGGGACATGGCGGGGCATCGGGCCACGCTGCGCCAGTCATTGCGCTTCGTGGGGACCCCGAGCCAGGTGGCTGATTCGATGCAGGCGTGGTTCGATGCCGGGGCCTGCGACGGGTTCGTAGTGGCGGCCACGAGTCTCCCGGGCACCTTTGAAACGGTCACCAGACTGTTGGTGCCCGAGTTGCAGCGGCGGGGTGTGTTCCGTTCGGCCTACGAGGGCAACACGCTCCGTGATCACCTGGGCCTGCCCCGGCCGAGCTAAGCGAGGTCGGGGCTCACTCGGTGCCGCGGTTGTTGTCGGCAAGGGCCCACTCGGTGGTGAAAGCCTCCGCTTCGACGAGATCGATGAGGATGGCGTCCGAACCGGAACGTCGTTGCCGGA
Source organism: Acidimicrobiales bacterium (assembly GCA_046155365.1). Classification (GTDB taxonomy): domain Bacteria; phylum Actinomycetota; class Acidimicrobiia; order Acidimicrobiales; family CAIXPF01; genus CAIXPF01. The sequence continues at coordinate 30,493 of JBJXFH010000211.1, forward strand.
TCCGGTCGGGCGGCGATGATGACGAGGAAGCCGGTTGGGCGGCTGGAGCGGGACTTGTTGGCACGGTGTCCTCCCGGAATCGGGACCTTGCCGGCGGACGTCCGGACCAGGCCCGATCTTGCTGCTCACGGTATCGGCACCACCACTGAATTCGGCCCGGTGCCCACGACACCGGCGGGCATCGGCAGGGTGGGATGCGGCGGGAGCGTCGCCGTGCCGTGACGGGCTGTATGGTTTGGCGCCATAACCCCGGTGATCTCAGCCCGGGCTGCGGGGTGCAGAGCGGGCTATCGGGTGAGCACGGGCCCCGGCGATCGAAACGCCCGGGTGCCAGAAAGGCACGAGTCATGCCCGCCATCAGCCCCATCTTCCCCGGCGTCAGCATTATCGACACCGACACCCACTGGAGCGAGCCGCCCGATCTGTGGACCTCGCTGGCCCCGGCCAAGTACAAGGACCTGGTTCCACAGATCAAGGAACACAAAGGACGCCGCAAGTGGGTGGTGAACGGTGACATACCGCTGGCGGGGGATTCGGCCGTCAGTGCCCTGCTGCCCGACGGCGAGAAGATGTTGGGCCTGCAGTTCCTCAAGCACGACATCGACATGGTGCACGCCGCCTCCTATGACTGCGACGCCCGGCTGGAGCTGATGAACCAGATGGGCATCAGCCACGGCATCGTCTATCCCAATGTGGGCGGCTTCGGGAACCAGAACTTCCTGAAGGTCGATGACAAGGCGCTGCGCATCGCCTGTGTCGAGATCTACAACGACTGGATGGCGGATCTGCAACAACGCTCGGGCGGGCGGATCCTGCCCATGGCGCTGGTGCCGTGGTGGGACATTGAGGCCTGCGTGGCGGAGGTCGACCGGGCCCACCGCAACGGGGCCAAGGGCATCGTGATGTGCTCCAACCCCCACGATTCGGGGATGCCGAACTTCGCGCAGCCCGAATGGCGCCCGTTCTGGGAGATCTGCGAGGGCCTGGAAATGCCGATCAACTTTCACATCGGCGCCTCTGAAGGTGACATCAACTGGTCCGGGACCGTGCCCTATTCCACCTGGCCCGGTGACGTGAAGATCAGCCTGGGCGGTGCCGCGATCTTCCTGGGGAACCTCCGTTGGATGGTGAACCTGCTGGTCAGCGACGTGCCCGAGCTGCACCCCAAGCTCAGGTTCGTGTCCGTGGAAAGCGGCATCGGCTGGATCCCGTTCCTGCTGGACGCGCTTGACTACCAGTTCGGCGAAACCGCCCCGCAGCACCTGGCCCATCTGTCGATGAAGCCCTCGGAGTACTTCCGGCGCCAGTTCTACGGATGTTTCTGGTTCGAGAGCAAGACCCTGGCCCCCTCCATTGAGCATCTGGGCGCCGATCGGGTGCTTTTCGAGACCGACATCCCTCACCCCACCTGCCTCTATCCCCACAGCGTGGAGCGGGTCCGGGAAGCCATCGGAGCCCTCGACCCCGCCGTGCAGCGCAAGATCCTCCAGGAGAACGCCGCCGAGCTCTACAAGATCGACGTTTAACCCAAAACCGTGTGACTAAGAACCGTGTGACCAAAAACCCAGCCTGACCAGGTCCGAAACCCTTCTGGCGGACCGTAGGGGCGAATCTACGTCGATTCGGCCCTACGGTGTCCCGGGAGGGTTTCGAACCCGGTCGTTTTGGGGGCGGCTGGCGGGAAATGGGCGGCTGACCAGCGGGTTTGCCGGCTCAGAACACGTCAGGAGCGGGTTGGGTCGGGGTTTGCTCGTTGGCGATCACCAACGCTTCGTCCAGGCTGTCCCGATCCACCGGCTCGATCTTGTCGCCCGGTCTGATCACGCCACCGACGATGATGCGGGCGTTCAAACCCGACCGGTTCAACATCGCCCGCATCACCGGCTTGGCCACCAGCTCCTCGAGGTACTTGCAAGGCACGTTCAAACGCCCGCCGTACAGCACACAGGCCCCCACCCGGAAGTACCGACCGACCAGGTGGTTGAGGGGCACGCCGACGGAGGTGACGTTGCGGCGGTGCTCGGCCGGCTCCAGCCGAACGGATCGGTCACGCCACAACGCCTCCAGCGTTTCCACCTCGATCAAGGTGACCTGACGATCGATGTGATGACGCGCCGAATAGGTCCCGGTGCGGGTGGCGTAGCGGTCTCCGGCCAGTCCCACCCCGGCTTCGAGCGTGGCCTGCGCCAAGTGCTCCATCGGTTGGGACGCGCCCGGGCTGCGTTGGAGATGCAGCACCGCCCCGGCAAACGCAAAGACTTCGCTCATGAGGCGGCTCCTGCGATGTTGATGTTGACCTCGCCGCTGGGATGCAGCGAGCAGAACCCGGTGAGCGTGGCCGCTTCGGCGAAGCGTCGTTCCAGCCGGCCCCCGGGCGCCACCGTGAACGGCCCAACCTGGTGCAGAACCGAATCTTGGTTGATCACGACCAGGCGGTCATCGAGACGCAACTGCAACGCCGCGGGGATGATGTTCACCTGTTCGCCCGCAGCCAACCGAGCGGCGGTACCGTCCGGTATGACCACGATGCGCTCGTTGCCGTCCCCGGCGCCCATGACACGGCTTGCAGCCACGGTCAGCACCACCGCCGCCATCGCCGCCACGCCAAAGCCCAGCCACACCCGGTAGATCGGACGCTCAGCGGAGCTCATCCAGCTGAACGCTACCGGCACCCAACGGCGCAGGTGGCGTCGGTCACGCCGGTGTCGTGCAGTTCGGACCGCCGCCTTAGCCTGACCGGGAGCGTTCCGGTCGGAATGCCGGTGTCTGCGCGGGCACCGAGGAAGCAGGTGTGTGGTGTCGCAATCGCCGTTGATGACCAGGCGCGGTGGGCCAACCGTCCCTCCGCCTACTCCGAATCCCCCCACCGCCGCGCCGCTGCACGATCGGGCCTACCGTCAACGGTTGCTCGGCACGGTGATGTTGGCGGTCATGGGGTTCGGGTCCCTCATGACCATCGTGACCGTGTCCCTCACGATCATCGCGGAAGATCTGGGGACCAGCCGTACCACTTTGGGCTGGATCGTCACCGGGCTGATGTTGTCCATGGCGGTGTTCACCCCCTTGGGCGGCAAGCTCGGTGACATCCGCGGTCACCGTCGGGTCTTTCTGGTGGGGCTGGCCGGTTCCATCGTCACCACCGTTCTGTGCGCCCTGGCCTGGAACGCCCTGTCGTTGATCGCCTTTCGTGTCGCGTTCGGCATGTTCGGTGCGCTGGTCCAACCCAACGGCATGGCGCTGATGATGGCCGCCTACGGCCGGGAGCGGCGGGCCACGGCCATGGGCTGGTTCCAGTTCGCCACCACCGGCGCTCCCACCATCGGGTTGGTGGTGGGCGGCCCGCTGATCAGCCAGATCGGCTGGCGCGGCATATTTTGGATCTTCGCCGGGGTCTCCACGGTGGCGTTCGGGTTGGCGTACAAGGTGCTGCGGGAGTCGCCGCTCGGTGAGCGCATCCCCTTGGACGTGGCCGGCTCATTGTCGCTGGCGGCCACCATCTTGTTCGCCTTGTTGGCGGTGAGCCGGGCGGTTCGGGGCGGTGTGACCGATCCCTTGGCGGGCGCGTTGTTGGCTTTGGCGGTGGGCTCGTTGCTGACCTTCATCCGAGTCGAGCGCCGCGCCGCCTATCCCCTTCTGCAACTGCACTATTTCCGTCGGCCCACGTTCACCGCGCCGATGATGGCCAACTCGTTCAACCAGTTCGCCTACATGGGCGGGTTCGTGGTCACCCCGATCCTGCTGGGCGACAACGCCATCTATGGCTACGGCCTGGCCGGGGTGGCCTGGCTGCTGGCGGCCCGGCCCGGTGCGTTCGCCGTCAGCTCGCCATTCGGCGGGATGATCGCCACCCGCTTGGGCGAGGTCAAACCGATGGTGGCCGGCTCACTGATGATGGTGGCCTCAATGCTGAGTTTCACGCTGGGGGCGCAAACCGAGGCCTTGGTGTTCGTGATCGCCGGGCTGGTGTTGTCCGGCACCTCGGCCGGCGTCGGCGCCCCGGCGTTCACCACCATGGTTGCGGGGTCGGTGGACCAAAAGGACATCGGGGTGGCCACCGGCATGGCCCAAACGATGTTGTTCGTCGGGATCGTGTCCGGCATCCAGGTCATGTTGGTGGTGTTGGGAGAGCAGCCCGACAAGGGTCGTTACGCCCTCACCTTCCTATTCGGGGCCGGGGTGGCGGTGGTGGGGCTGACCTGCTCCCTGGTTGCCGCGTGGTCAGCCATGCGCGCTCGTGCCCTCAACCCGGCGGTCGCGTGAGCCCCTCTGGCGATGGTGCTTGCCCGGCGGCATCCCCAGCGAGCACCCTTGCACGGTGAGCAACCCGTCTGAAGGCCCCGCTGGTTCCAACTCGTCACGCGTCGTGGTGGCGGGGGACTTCATTCGCGAGCAGGTACAACGTGACCTCGCTGCCGGGCGTAACGAGGGCCGGGTACAGACCCGCTTCCCGCCCGAACCCAACGGCTACCTGCACATCGGCCACGCCAAATCCATCTGCCTCAACTTCGGCGCCGCCGCCGACGCCGGCGGTGTGTGTCACCTCCGCATGGATGACACCAACCCCGAAACCGAAGAAGCCGAGTTCGTCGATGCCATCGAGGCCGACGTCCGCTGGCTGGGTTTCGATCCCGGGGAGACCCGTTACGCCTCGGACTACTTCGAGCAGCTGGTCGGCTGGGCCAAGGTGCTGATCGGCGCCGGATTGGCCTACGTGGATGATCAGAACGCCGAAACCATCTCCCTGCAGCGCGGCGGCTACGGCCAGCCGGGGGTGGACAGTCCTTTCCGTGCCCGCACCCCGGCGGAGAACCTCGAGCTGTTCGAGGGCATGTTGGCCGGCCGGGACCCCGACGGGGCCCGGGTGCTACGGGCCCGCATCGACATGGCGGATCCCAACCCCCAGCTACGGGACCCGATCCTGTACCGGATCCGTCACGCCCATCACCACCGCTGTGGAGACCGTTGGGTGGTGTACCCCACTTACGACTGGGCCCACGGTCAGTCCGACGCCATCGAGGGAACCACCCATTCGATCTGCACCCTCGAGTTCGACTCGCACCGTCCGCTCTATGACTGGTTGCTCGATCGGTTGACCGAGCTGGGCCTGGTCCCTGCAGATGGACCCCAGGCCGGATCGCCGTCCCCGTCGGTGGCCGATTCCGCCCCGACCGCCGCTGCCAGCCGTCCCCGGCAGTACGAGTTCGCCCGGCTGCAGCTCACCCACACCGTGTTGTCGAAGCGGAAGTTGGCCCAGTTGGTGGCTGAGGGGCTGGTTGACGGCTGGGACGACCCCCGGATGCCGACCTTGCGGGGTTTGCGCCGCCGTGGTTACCCGCCCGAGGCGCTGCGGGCGTTCTGCGCCCACATCGGGGTGGCCAAGGTGAACTCCACCCACGAGATCGAGTTGCTCGAATCGTTCGTGCGCGATGAGCTGAACCGCACCGCCCTGCGCCGAATGGCTGTGCTGCGACCTATCAAGGTGGTGGTCGACAACTACCCCGAAGACCGCGTCGAATGGTTGGGCGCCGTCAACAACCCCGAGGACCCCGCCGCCGGGTCCCGCCAGGTGCCCTTCGGCCGGGAGCTGTACCTGGAGGCCGAGGACTTCATGGAGGTGCCGGCGCCGAAGTTCTACCGGCTCTCACCCGGCAGCGAGGTGCGGCTGCGCTACGCCTATTTCGTGCGGTGCGTGGACGTGGTCAAAGACGCCGACGGGGTGGTCACCGAGCTGCGCTGCACCTACGACCCGGCCACCGCTGGCGGTCAGGCCCCCGATGGTCGCAAGGTCAAAACGACCCTGCACTGGGTGAGCGCCGCCCACGCCATCGACGCTGAGGTTCGCCACTACAACCGGCTGTTCACCGAGGCCCACCCTGACGCGCAGGAGGGCCGCGATCCCCTGGAGTTCTTGGACCGGGGGGCGATGGAGGTGCTGTCGGGGGCCAAGCTGGAACCGGCGCTGGCGGAGGTATCGGCGTACGACCGGGTCCAGTTCGAACGGCTGGGCTACTACTGCGCCGATCCCGACCAGCCGGCGCTGTTTCATCGAACGGTCGGGCTGCGCGACGAATGGGCCAAGATCGCCAAACGCACCCGCTGACCCCGCCGGCGACCCGGTAGCCGACCGACCGCGCACAGTGGCCCGCCCACTCCACAACCGGTTTGGCCGACCGTAGGGGCGAATCGACGTGGATTCGACCCTACGGGCGGCCGGAACCCTTTTCGGGGTGAGGGTCTGGGTTGGATTGGCTGGTCGGGACGTCTTTTTGGAGTCGCCTTTCGTTAGGGCGGGGAGTGTTGTCAGGGGCGCGGGCGGTAGCTTCGGTCGCCATGGCTGCAGGGCAATTGTTGTGGACCCCTCCCGTCGAGCACGCCAACCTCGGCCGTTATGTCGAGTGGCTGGCGGAGGTCGGCATCGGCAATTTCGAGGACTACGACAGCCTCTGGCGATGGTCCACCACCGACCTTGATGGGTTTTGGGGTTCGATCTGGCGCTACTTCGACATCCGGTCCCCCACCCCGTACCAGCAGGTCCTGTCCCACCGCGCCATGCCCGGGGCCCGTTGGTTCGAGGGCGCGCAGGTCAACTACGCCGGTCGGATCCTGACCGTTGCCGCGGACCCCGCCAACCGCGACAGGGTGGCGTTGGTGGGCAGGTCCCAGACCCGGGCCCGGACCGAGATGACCTACGGCGAACTGGCCGACGCCGTGGCCGCCTGCCGGGCCGGGTTGCGCCAGGCCGGGGTGGTGGCCGGGGACCGGGTGGCCGCCTACCTGCCCCACGTGCCCGAAACCGTGGTCGCCTTCCTGGCCGCAGCCTCGATGGGGGCGGTCTGGTCCAGCTGCGCCCCCGAGTTCGGCACCCGCTCCGTGGTGGACCGGCTGGGCCAGATCGAACCCAAGGTCCTGTTCGTGGTGGACGGTTACCGCTTCGGGGACCGGGTCATGGATCGGGTGGCCGAGGTGGCCGCCATCCGCCAGTCCTTGCCCAGTGTCACCACCACCGTGACCCTGCCCTACCTCAACCCCGGTCAGAACCTGATCCCCGATTCGATCACCTTCGAGGCGCTGCTCGAACAGGGCCGCGCCGACGGTGCCGACCAGCCGGGCCAGTACGACCCGGTGGCGTTCACCCATCCGCTCTACGTGCTGTACTCCTCGGGCACCACCGGGCTACCCAAGGCCATCGTCCACGGTCACGGCGGTGTCCTGGTGGAACACCTCAAGCTGCTGGGTTTCTTCAACGACGTGCGCCCCGAGGACCGCTTCTTCTGGTTTTCCACCACCGGCTGGATGATGTGGAACTACGTCATCTCCTCGCTGTTGTTCGGCGCCACCCTGGTCTGCCTGGACGGCAACCCCCTGTGGCCGGACCCCGCGGCGTTGTGGCAGATGGCCGCCGAGGAGAAGGTCACGTTCTTTGGTGGTTCGGCGCCGTATTTCGTGTCGTGCCGCAAACAGGGCATCCGCTTGGCCGACAGCGGGGACCTCAGCGCCATCCGCAGTGTGGGCTCCACCGGGGCGCCGCTACCCCCGGAGGGCTTCGACTACCTCTACCAGCAGTTGGGCCCCGGGCTGTTCCTCAACTCCGTGTCCGGTGGGACCGACATCGCCTCGGCCTTCGTGGGCATGAATCCCTTGTCCCCGATCTGGTCCGGTGAGATGTCCACGCCGTTCCTCGGGTGCAAGCTCGAGGCCTTCGGTCCTGACGGTACCGCCGTGCCCACCGGCGAAACCGGCGAACTGGTGGTGACCGAGCCCATGCCGTCCATGCCGGTGGGGTTCTGGAATGACCCCGATGGCGCCAAGTATCGCGCCGCCTACTTCGAGGACTTCCCCGGGGTGTGGCGCCACGGAGACTGGTTGACGTTCACCGAACGGGGCTCCTGCGTGATCTCCGGTCGCTCCGATGCCACCTTGAACCGCGGCGGCGTACGGCTGGGTACGTCGGAGTTCTACTCGGTGGTGGAGGGGCTCGATGAGGTGGTGGACAGCCTGGTGGTGCACCTGGAGGACAGCGGCGGCACCGCCGGTGAGCTCATCCTGTTCGTGGTATTGGCGGAGGGGGTGTCCATGGATGACACCATGCGCCAAAAGGTGGCCACCGCGCTGCGAACCCAGCTCTCACCCAGGCACATACCTGATAGTATGGTGGCGGTCCCGTCGGTGCCGCGGACGCTATCGGGCAAGAAGCTGGAGCTGCCGGTCAAGCGCATCTTGCAAGGGGCCGATCCCGACAAGGTCGCCAGCCGGGGTTCGTTGGCCAACCCGGAGTCCCTGACCAACTTCGAGTCGCTGGCGGCCAGCCGGGCGGTGCGGTCCTGACGGGTCCGCTGTCGATTCGCTTCAACCAGCCGCCCTGGCCAAGGATGAACCGCCAGCACCACGTCACACGAGCACGGCACCACGGGGGTTGAACCATGCGTTTCGGGGTCTTCTACGAGTTGCAGCTGCCCAAGCCCTGGGAGGAAGGCGCCGAGCTCCGGTTGGTGCAAGAGGCCATCGAGCAGGTGGTCCTGGCGGACAAGCTGGGCATCCACCACGCCTGGGCGGTGGAACACCACTTCCTCGATGAGTACTCCCACTGCTCCGCGTCGGAGGTGTTCCTGTCGGCGTTGGCGGCCAAGACCGAACGTATCCGGGTGGGCTTCGGCATCCGCCAGGTGATCCCGCTGTACAACCACCCCGCCCGCACCGCGGAGGCCGTGGGCATGTTGGACCTGGTGTCCGCCGGTCGGGCCGAGTTGGGCATAGGGGAGAGCGCCACCCGCATGGAGTTGCGGGGCTTCAACATCTCCGCCCGGGAAAAGCGGGCCATGGCGCTCGAAGCAGCCGAGCAGATCGCCAACATGATGGCCATGGACCCCTATCCCGGGTTCCAGGGCCAGTACTTCGAGATGCCCTGTCGCAACGTGTTGCCCAAGCCGGTGCAGAAACCGCACCCGCCCATGTGGATGGCCTGCACCAACCGGGCCACCATTGAAACCGCGGCCCGCAACGGGCTGGGGGCGTTGGCCTTCAGCTTCGTGGATCCCGATGAGGCCCAACGCTGGGCGGACACCTACTACTCGATCATCTGCTCCGAGGAGTGCAAGCCGATCGGTCATACTGTCAACGCCAACATTGCCATGGTGGCGCCGTTCTCGTTGCACCACGATCCGGACAAGGCAGTGGAGAATGGTATCCACGGCTTCCGTTTCTTCAACTACGCCATGCGGGCCCTGGTGGAAAAGGATCACTTCCCCGGCCGCACCACGTTGTGGCGTGACTATTGGGCCCAAGCGTCGGACCGGGGTCTGTCCCGCCCGGCGCCGGGCATCGGCACCCCGGCGCAGTTCGCCGAACTGGTGCGGGCCTATGAGGCCAGCGGCGTGGACCAGGTGATCTTCCTGCAGCAGGGCGGGCTCAACCGTCACGAGGACATCTGCCATTCCCTGGAGTTGTTCGGTAGCGAGGTGTTGGGCGATTTCGAACCCAACCGGGCGGCGGTGGAGGCGGCCAAGGCCGAACGGTTGGCGCCGTACATCGAGGCCGCCCTGGCCCGCAAGGACTGGATGCCGGCCCTGGCCGATGACGAGATCCCCCCGGTCAGCGCCTCGGTCCAAAAGGCGGAGATCCGCCGCTGAGTCCCACCGCATGCGCCACGGTGCCCCCACGCAACGTGCGGCGCGCCTCCGCCACCCTGATCAGGTCCATACCGATCGGTCTGATACTTCTCGGTATCGTACTTTTCGGTATGGCAGGGTGCTCGGCTGAGGTCGGGGACCCCGATGGTGACGGGCCGGCGAACCTCAGCCCGCTCGGTTCCCCCGCTGAGCAAGGTGGGGGAGCCAAGACGGCCTCGACCGGCTTGACGTCGCGCCCGGGCGGGTCGGGCTCGGACGGGACCGGTGGTACCGTCACGGCGGGCAGCGGCGGGCCCTCCAACGGTTGCGCCACCCTGGGCGCCATCCCGGCCGGGGTGACCACCGGCTCCAACTTGCGCACCGACATGGACGGTGACGGAAGGGCGGACACCGTGGGCACCTACCGCAGCGTCAGCGGGGAGCAGTGGCGGTTGCGGGTGGCTTTCGCCGCCGGCGGGGGCAGTGAACTGGTTTTATCGGTTGAGCCAGGACCCGCCATGGTGGCGGCCCTGGGCAGCGCCCCGCTGGGCCCGGCAACGCAGAGTCGGCCGGTGCTGTTCGTGGCCACCGGCAGCGGGGCCTCGTCCCGGACCGTTGAACTGTTCACCGTGGACGGCTGCGAGGTGGTGGCGCTGACCGATGCCAGTGGTGCCAGCCCTAGCTTCGTGATCGGCGCCTCGCTGGGCCATCAGGAAGGCCTGCGTTGCCAGTTGGCTGGCGGGCAACAGATGGTGGTGGAGGTGCTGTCGGTGACTGCCAGCGCCGGTGGGTTCTCCGTGACCGAACGATCCTTCGCCCGCGACGGCAACCTCTTGCTGGCGAACGGGGCCGCCACCACCCAGAGCCCCACCCCGCCGCCCGAGGCCGGCCGCATCGCCGGTTGCGGTGACGTGACCCTGTGAGCGGGCTCGGCTACGGCCGGCTGACGTTCGGGCGGGAGGAGTCGAACACCACCGGCTCGTCCAACATTGCGTGCAGCCACACCCGGTAGTGGCTGATCCGACCGTCGAGGAGATCGAAGAAGCTGAACGCGGTTCCCGAGATCTCCTTCCCGGTGGGAGCCCGATCCAGCCACGGGCCCACGTGGGTGCCGGTGAAGGACCACCACGCCATCACGGTGTCCGTCCCGGCCACGATGCGGTGGATGGTGAGCTGCAACTCGCCTACATTGCGCCGGAAACCCTTGACGTGGGCCAACAGCCCAGCTCGGCCGGGCGGGCCACCAAAGGCCTGGTTGGCCTCGTCCACCATGTCGGGTTGTGCGATGTCCTCGATGAGCTCGAGCCGGCCGTTGGTGACGACCTCCAACAGGTAGGTCTCCATCAGATTCCCCGGCGCCATGCTCATAGCGTTCGATGATGGTGCTCCGGGACGCCACGGCACAAGCGGGTCAGCTCAGACGGCGCCGGCCAGGGGCAGGGTTCAGCTGAACGCCGGCACCACCTCGGCGGCCAGGCGTTCGAAGGTGCGACGGAACAGGTCGAGGTCGGGCGTGCCGAGGGACCACACGATCTCATCCACCCCTTCGGCCTGATAGGCGTCCAGCATCGGGCGCAGGTCACGATCCGGCTTGATGTCCCAGCGCAAGGACAGCTCGATCTCGGCCCGGGTTCGCCCCACCTTGGCCAACTCCTCATCCAGGATCACCCGGCGCGCCGCCAGGGACTCCACCGACACCCCGAGGGGATGCCAGCCCTGCGCGAAGCGGGCCACCCGCCGCAGGGCCGGTCGACGATTGCCGCCCACCACGATCGGCAGCGGTGACTGACGGGGCTTGGGTGAGAACAACGCCCCCTCCAACCTGAAGTACCGTCCGGTATGGACCGGCTCCTGCTGGGTCCACAGGGCCTGCATGACCTCCAGAAACTCGTCGCTGTAGGCACCGCGTTCCTCGAAGGGGACCAGGTTCAGCAGATCATGTTCGGCCTGCAAGCTGCCCACCCCGACCCCGGCGATGACCCGCCCGCCCGAAAGCTGATCGAGGGTGGCCAGCGTCTTGGCCAGGCTCATGGGGTGCAGGTATGGCAGCACCAATACGCTCGTACCAAGCCGTATGGTACGGGTCTGGGCCGCCACCCAACTCAGCACCGTGAAGGCGTCATGGTAAGGGGCCGCTTCCAGCCGGTCGCGCACGTAGCCGATGTTCAGCACGTGATGGTTGACCCATACCGAGTGGTATCCAAGGGACTCGAGCCAGGGGCCCAGAGCCACCAGTCCCTCCACGTCGGTCACTCCCCAGTTGTTGGTCAGCGTTACCCCGAAGCGCATGCCCGGCACCTTATCCCGTGGCCCCGCGATAGCGTTTGGCCATGCTGCGCTTCAACATCGGTGACGTCAACATCACCCGCATCGAGGAGATCTACCAACCGGCGTTCCCGGTGGCTGATCTGTTGCCCTCCTCCAACCTGGCTGAGCTGCACGGTCTGGGCGGGCGGCTCAGCCAGTTCGTGGAACCGGAAACGCAGTGCGCGCATATCTCCATCCACTCGTGGTTGGTGCAGACCCCCCAGCACACGCTGCTGGTGGATACCTGTAACGGCAACCATAAGCAGCGGGCCATGGAGGGCTTCGGCAACCTGGATCTACCGTGGTTGGACACGTTGGCCGAAGCCGGTGTCACGCCCAGCGAGATCGATCTGGTGGTGTGCACCCACCTGCACCTCGATCACGTGGGCTGGAACACCATGCTGTCTGGTACGGACTGGGTGCCCACCTTCCCCAACGCCAAGGTGGTCATCAACCAAACCGAGTTCGACTTCTGGAACCCCACCAACCCGGCCTCGGCGGCCATGGAGTTCAACAGCGGCGTATTCGAGGATTCGGTGCAGCCCCTGGTTGATCGGGACAAGGTGCAGCTGTGGTCCGGTGACGGCTACACGGTGGATGACACCCTGCGGCTGCTACCGGCCACGGGGCATTCCCCCGGGAACTGTGTGGGGCTGCTGGAATCCAAGGGGCAGCGGGGGCTGTTCGCCGGGGACACCATGCACAGCCCGTTGCAGGTGTGGCGTCCGGACTGGTTCTGCGGCTTCGATATGGTGCCCGACGAAGCCCAAAACACCCGGCGGGCCGTTCTGGAACGTTGCGTTGAGGACGATGCCATGCTGATGCCGGCGCATTTCTCGGCGCCGCACGCGTACAAGGTCCGCACCGACGCCAACGGTTTCGTGGCCCTCGACGGGGTCTGAGCGGCGACGCCACCTCCTGCCATCTGGTCCGTCCAGTACGACACCACGCTCGCCAGCGCCGTCGCCTCAGCGGTCCCGCAACCGGGTGAGGCTGACCAGGAACGCCCCGCCCGCCAGCGCCGCCGCGCCCAGAAACACCGTTGAGTACGCCGGCAGGAACGTGAGCTGATCGACGGCGTCCACGCCCAGGCGTCGTCCCTCGCCGGATCGCAGATGGGTCAACGCCAGGCTGCCCAAAGCCACCCCGCTCACCACGCCCACGGTGCGGGTCATCTGTGACAAGCCGCCGGCCACGCCTTGGCGATCACGGGCGATGGAGCCCATCACCAGCGTCATGTTGGGCACGGTGAACAGGCCCACCCCAAGCCCGACCAACGCCAGGGCGCCGGCCACGGCGGCGGCTGGGGCGCGGTCGGAGAGTTGGCTGGTGACGGCCAGACCGCAGGCCTCGATGGCCAGGCCGGTCGACGCCACCCGGCCGGCACCCCAGCGGATGGCGGCCCGACCGGCCAGCGGCGCCACGAGGGCCATGGCCGCCGGGTTGGCCGCCAGCAGGAATCCGCCGGCGATGGTGGAGTGGCCCAGCGTGGTCACCAGGTAGTACGGCGAGAGCAGCCAGACCATGAACATGGAGCCGTTGGCCGCCGCCGTCAGCCCGTTGGCCACGCTGAAACGGGCGGAACGGAACAGTGCGGGGTCCAACGCCGGGTTCTCGGCCCGGTGCTCCACCCGCAGCCAGGTGAGCGCCAGCGGTACGACCAGCGCCGCCGCCAGCAGCACCGTGGGACTGGTCCAACCCGCCTGGTTGCCCCGGTTAAGCGCCAGGAGCCCAGCCGCCACCGCTGCACCCAGGCTCAACGTGCCTGCCAGGTCCAGGGGGGCCCGTCTGGACTTGGTGGGGTTGGCGCGGGTCGAGGGGGCCGCCGGGATGGCGGCGTCGGCGGGCGTCCCGGGCTCAGCGGGGGTCGCGGGTTTCGCCATAGGCAACGCAGGACGGGGGAGCCGCCACCACAGCAGCAGGGCCAGCCCGGCGGCCAGGGGGACCCGGAACAGGAACACCCAACGCCAGCCCAGCCACTCCGTGAGCATGCCCCCCAGCGGCGGGCCGGCGGCGAAGCCCACCGCCACCCCCAACTGGAACTGCCCCAACGCCCGCGCCGCCCGCTCGGCCGGCACGCTGGTGGTGACCAGTGCCGGTGCCGCCCCCAGGATCAGCGCGGCGCCGGCGCCCTGGACCACCCGACCCACCAGCACCAGGCCCCACACCGGCGCCAAGCCCACCCCGGCCAGGCCCACGGTGGTGAGCGCCAGGCCCCAGCGCACCATCCGGGCGTGCCCGAAAGCGTCGGCCAGGCGCCCGGTGGTGACCAGCAAGCAGGCGTAGGTCAACACGTAACAGACCACGATCCAGGTGATCCCGGCCACCTGGAGATCGAAGGCATCGGACACCGCCGGCAAGGCGATGTTGAGCGCGGTGTCGAGGTTCACCACCAGCCCCGCGGTGGCCGCTGCCACCACCGGCCACGGCGGCGCCCGCAGACCCCTGCCGGGTTGGCCCTCACCGGCCGCGGTGACCGAAGGGTCGGAGCCGGCGTCCTTGACCCATCGCACCGGGCGGAGTCTGCCACGGCGGGCCGACCGCGGGGTCAGTATCGGGTTCGGCTTTCGGGTCGGCCACTGGGTGAGCCTCCGGGTCAGCCACTGGGTGAGCCTCCGGGTCAGCCGGTCGCCACGGGTTCTGGCCCGGCGGTGCCCGGCGGACGTGCGGTCGCAGGTCTCAGCGGCAGCGCAGCGCGTCGCGATCCCAGTGGCAGGGCGCGGCCGGCTCGGCCAGCCCGTGCGGCCCGGAGAGGAACGCGAAGGCCGCGGCACCGACGTCGTAGCGCACCAACTCGGCGTGCTCCAGCGCGAAGGGGTCCGCGCCGCCGGCGGTGCGCAACGTCACACCGGGCTGCAGGTACGGCGAGGAAAGCTCCATGGTTCGCAGCGCCAGCAGCAGGTTGGGCCGGCTCAGCCCGCCCGGCAAGGCGCCTGCCACCCGCAGCGACTCCACCAGCACGTGTCCCGCCAGCAGTCCTTGCAGCGACAGCACCACATCGGGGCCGCTCAGGTCGTGCCCGGCGGCGGCGCGCACTCGCTCCAGAGCCGCCGCAACCGTGGGATCAGTCGGGGTGAGCGGGTCGGTGGTCCGGGCCAGCGTGGCCCGAAACGCCAACCAACCGTCGCCGCCTTCGCGGATCGCCCCGCGGGCGCACCCCGAAGGCAACCAGCGCTGCGGGACGGTGCGGTGCAGACCGAGGCGCTCGGCATCGGCCACCACCGTCCGGCAGCCCGTTCCGGCGGTCATGGCGATGAACACGTCGGCGCCCATGTCCGCCACCGGGTCCACATCGTCGGCCAGCCACACGCCGCCGGCCGGCTCGGTGGTCACCACCTCCAACACGATCCCGTGGGCGGAGCGGGCCACGAATCGCTCGAAGCCGTCGAGGTAGGCCCGGCCGATGTCGTTGTTCATGACCAGCGCGGCCACCTTGGCGCCGGGGGGCGTGGTGGCCTCGATGTGGCGGCCCCACAGCTCGGCCTCGGTGCTGGCAGCCAGCCCCAACCCCACGGTCCAGGGATGATGCTCGGGATCGCCGAAGGCCGGGTGTTCATCGAGCACGAGTTGGGGCAGGCACTGCCGGTTGGCCTCGTCGAAGACACCCAAGGCGGCGCTGCGACCCCACTGGGTGATGGCGAACACCGGGTCGCGCTGGTCCAGCTCGGCCAGCACCTGGTAAGCGAAAAACCCGTCGTCGGCCTCGCGTTCCACCAGCTCCACGGTGCGGGTTCGCCCCATCGAGTCGGTGATGGGCCCGGCGCGGGCCACGACGTCGGCCATGGCGGCGCCGATCACGGCCCAGGTGCCCGGCGACGCCGCTGATCCCGGCGATCCCGGCGACCTGGGCGCCAGGTGGGCAACACGGATGGTGTCGACGTCCAGGCCGGTGTGGGCGTCGGTGCTGCAAGCCCCCAGCGGGACCGACCAGTCATCGGGCCCCCGCAGTACACCGCCGGCGCCGACACCCCAGCCCCCCTGGTTGATCCGCTGCTGCGCCCGGGCCGCCTCGACGTCGTTGTAGGTCCGCCACTGCACGTCGCCGGTGGGTAGCTCGGTTGGTACATCCAGCCGATCGTCGTTGGCGACCTCGGCGGTCTCGCCCGCTGCGTTGCGAACGGCGCCGGTCGGGGTTTCGGTGTCGGTCCGGCACGCCGCGGCGAGCACCAGCGACACCAGCAACGACGCTCCGACCCGCAGCGACCGCCTCGTCATCACCACCCCTCCCCACGGCTGACGCCCAGGCCGACGGGGTGTCCAGCGCCCTCGGAGCGTAACGCTCACTAGCTTGACCCGTCGTGCACCCACAGCCGCTTCGTCGAGGTGCCGAGGCGGTGGCCCCCGAAGTTCTGCCGAGGTCACCCCTGTCGAGGACAGTCCTGTCGAGGACAGTCCTGGCGAGGACCATCCTGGCGAGGGTGGTTCCGGCGCCGGTGGTACTGGCGAAGACGGTTCTGGCAGCGGTGGCACTGGCGATGGTGGCTCTGGGGGCGGTGCTGTTGTTGTTGGCAGGGCCGTGGTTCACCGGGTCTGCGGTTGCGGCGGCGGTCACACCGGCTGCGGTGAACGGCGGGAACGCAACTTCGACCGGCACCCCGGCCATGTCCAGCGTGGACGCGCTGGTGTTGGGCGTGGTCGAGGGGGTGACGGAGTTCCTGCCCATCAGCTCCACCGGCC
Source organism: Acidimicrobiales bacterium (assembly GCA_046155365.1). Lineage (GTDB taxonomy): Bacteria > Actinomycetota > Acidimicrobiia > Acidimicrobiales > CAIXPF01 > CAIXPF01. The sequence goes on from JBJXFH010000211.1 coordinate 47,082, forward strand.
ATCTGCTGGTCACCGGGCGCCTGCTGGGCCTGGACGGCAATGACGTGGCGGACCCCGTCGCGGCGGAAGCGGCCAAGGATGCCTTCGACAGCTACGCCATCGCCATCCAAGCCGGGGCAATCCTGGCGGTGCTGGCGCTGTACTGGCGGCGGGTGCTGTCCATTCTTCAGGGCCTAGTGGGCCGTGACCCGGATGGGCGCACGCTGGCGCTGAACCTGCTGGTGGCGTTCGTGCCGGCGGCGCTGATCGGTCTGGTGGCCGAGGGGTCCATCAAGGCTCGGCTGTTCCAACCCTGGGCCATCGCGCTGGCCTGGGCGGTGGGCGGGTTGGCCATCCTCATCGTCGAGCGCCGCCGGGCCACCGTGGGCTCGGATCGGCCGGGCTCGGATCGGGTGGGGGCCGGCGGGCTCTCCCTGGAACATCTGCGATGGCGGCCGGCGCTGATCATCGGGGTGGCGCAGGCCTTCGCTATGTGGCCGGGGACCAGCCGCAGCCTGGTCACCATCCTGGCGGGTATGGCGGTGGGCCTGAGCGTGGCGGCGGCCGTGGAGCTGAGCTTTCTGCTGGGCCTGCTCACGCTGGGAGCCGCCACCGCCTACGAGGGCCTGTCCAACGGATCGGTCATGGTGGACGCCTACGGGGTGGGTCGCCCGCTGCTGGGTTTGCTGGCCGCGCTGGTCTCGGCGTTCCTGGCGGTGCGCTGGATGGTCGGCTGGCTGCAATCGCGTGGCCTGGAGGTGTTCGGTTGGTACCGCCTGGGAGCGGCCGGGGTGTTGGTGGCGCTGTTGGCCGTGGGCTCGGTGTGAACCCCCGGAGCACTCGGCGCTGGTGCACTAACCTCCGGGATTGACCGCGCCGTCAACTCACACGCGACCGGCCCCACGGCCCGGCGGCGCCCCCGGAGGTAGCAGACGCCATGAGGTTCGGGATCTTCTACGAGCTGTCCGTGCCCCGCCCCTGGACGCACGAATCGGAACGCCAGGTGTACATGAACGCCTTGGAGCAGGTGCGGCTGGCGGACGAGTTGGGCTTCCATTCGGTGTGGGCCGTGGAGCACCACTTCCTGGAGGAGTACTCCCACTCCTCGGCGCCGGAGCTGTTTCTCACGGCCTGCGCGGTGCAGACCCAACAGATCCGGGTGGGTCACGGCATCGTGATCTGCGTGCCCGAGTTCAACCACCCCATCAAGATCGCCGAGCGGGCCGCGGTGTTGGACATCCTCTCCGGCGGCCGGCTGGAGTTCGGCACCGGACGTTCCGCCACCTGGACCGAGCTCGGCGGGTTCCGAGCCAACCCTGACACAACCAAAAATTCTTGGGACGAATACGTGCATGCCATCCCGCAGATGTGGATGCAGGAACGTTTCGGCTTTGAGGGCCAGTATTTCTCCATGCCCACCCGGGCGGTGCTGCCCAAGCCGTACCAGAAGCCTCATCCGCCCATGTGGGTGGCGGTGTCCACCCCCGGCACCGAGATGGACGCCGCCGATCGGGGTATGGGCGCCCTGGGCGTGAACTTCACCAGCTTCAAAGCCCAAGAGGAGCGGGTGGAGGAATACCGCCGGCGCATTCAGAACTGCACCCCCTGCAGCGCGGTGGTGAATGACAATCTGGCCTCGGCCAACTTCTTGTTCTGTCACGAGGATTCGGCCCAGGGTATCTCCATCGGTGGCCGCATGATTGCAAACTTTCAGTATCTTGCCGGCCAGCTCGACATGGCGAAAGAGGCGTACCCCACCAAGGGGTATCCCTCCCCAGGTCTGCTGGCGGCCACCCGCCGTCAGGCCTCCTCGCCCGGTGAGCCCGGTTCGCCGCCTGAAGGCATCGCTATCGGCAGCCCCGACCAGATCATCAAAGAGCTCAAGAAGTGGGAGGCCACCGGCGTTGACCAGGTGAACTTCCTGCTCAACGCCAGCGAGCTCATTCCCCAGGAACAGGTGCTGGAATCGTTGCGGCTGTTCGGCCGTGAGGTCATGCCCCACTTCAGCAACACCAGCAACACCAGCAACACCAGCGGGAAGGCCTGACATGCCCCGATTCGGAACCCTGGATCTGGCTGCGGCGCTAGCTGATGCCCCGGCGGTGGGTGAGCTCGCCGACGGACCGCACTGGGAGCTGCCCGAGGCCACCCTGGTACAGATCAACTGGGAAGTGGCCGACGAACCGGCGTTGGCCATCACCCCGCAGGCGCTGCACCCGTCCATCCCGCCGTATCTGTCCTTCTTCGCCGGCCGGTACCCCGACAGTCCCGTGGGTGCCTTCACCTTGGTGCAGATGCGCCTGGTGGTGCGGGCCGGTATCCGACCCCGGGGGTTCTGCCTGGGCGCGGTGTGTGATTCCGAGGAGGCCACCGAGGCCCTGCGCGCCAATTGGGGATACCCGGTGGTACGGGGCGAGGCGTCGGTGTCGGTGCGTCATGATCGGGTGGAGGTGGCCGCAGCGGTGGGCGGTCGGGACGTGGTGCGGGCCAAGCTGGTGCACCCCGAGACCATCGGCGGCTCGGATCTGATGCCGTTCGACAACCTGCACCTGGTGACCTTGCCCGACGGGGACCCGGCCATCGTGCAGATCGACCCGGAATACGCCATTCACAGCGCGGACCGCGGCACCCCCTACCTGGAGTTGCCCGATCCCAACGCGCTGGGCATGCGGGGCGGTATCCGTCTCGATCGGGCCATTATCGGGTTCAGCTTCAAAGCCGACACTGACCTGGCCCCGGTCCGCTTCGCCATAGACCCCACCAAGCCCGCCACCCAGGGCACCCGCCGCCTCAACGCCCCCGCCAAAGCCTGACGCCCACCGTCAGCGAATGAGGGCCGCCACGTTGGGCGGTCAAGTCGATACAACGAGCTGTTTTTGCCCGTAGGGGCGAATCGACGTGGATTCGACCCTACGGGCGCCCAGACACCTTTCGGACGGACCATGAGATGGTGCAAGCCCAGTGCGGGGCCCGAGCCAACTCGCCTCCCCGGCAGCGACGCTTCGCCAGGGCCTTTGGCCGACCTGCAAGTCTTGAACCTGGCCCGGGGCCGGCCTGCCCGTTGGTCACCGCGGACACTCGTTTGTCCACCGCTCCGGGCCCCCGCTGCCTCATCGAGGTCATCTGAATCTGGTCACCACAACGCACGCCGCTGGTGCGCTTGCGGTTAGCCGTCGGCGCCGAGGCAGAGTGTTAGACGCCGTCGTCAATGGAAGCAGCGAGAGCAGCGGTTTGCGATCAGTCCTTGCGGGCCCGGCTGGGGGCGACCCGGGGTGGTTCGTTGGGTTGTTTGGGGTAGACCGGCGGCCACGGTGCGTCCTGCAGGCCGGCGGCCATGTCGCGCTCGGACCATTCCAGCAACGGCGCCAGGGACTGGGGCGCGTCGTTCATCGCCCGCCACGGATCGCCGTTGGCCGCCAGACGGGCCGGTACGGTGGCCAGGGTCAATTCGTCCGGTTGCACGTCGGCCAGCTCGTCCCAGGCGAACGGTGTGGACACCTGCCCGCCCTCCCGGGCCCGCACCGCCCACGGCCCGAACACCGTCTTGTGGGGGGCGTTCTGGTTGAAGTCAACGAATACCCGCTGGCCCCGTTCCTCTTTCCACCAGGCTGCGGTCAGCAGATCGGGCCGGCGCCGTTCCAGCTCGCGGGCCAACGCCACCGCCGCGGCCCGCACCTGATAAGCGTCATAGCCGGCGGCCACCCGGGCGTAGATGTGCAGCCCGCGGTTGCCGGTGGTCTTGGGGTAGGCGGCGATGCCCAACTCCGTCAGCAGCGAGTGCACCACCGCCGCCGCCTCCCGGACCTGCTCGAAGGTGACGCCCGGTTGGGGGTCCAGGTCTATGCGCAGCTCGTCGACGTTGGCCGGATCCGCCGCCAGGTAGGGCCAGGGATGGAAGCCCAGACAACCCAGGTTCACCATCCAGATGACATGGGCGGCATCGGCCAGCACCAGGGCGTTGGAGGTGGTGCCGTTGGGGGTGGAGACCTCGGTGGTCTGCACCCAGTCGGGGGTGTCCGCCGGAACCCGCTTCTGGAAAAAGCTCTTCCCGGAGGCGCCGTCGGGGTAGCGCTCCATCATGGTGGGCCGGCCACCCACGGCCCGCAGCAGCGGCTCGGCCACCGCCAGGTAGTACGCCACCAGGTCACCCTTGGTCTCGCCCCGGGATTTGAAGAAAACCTTCGATGGTTTGGTCACGGTCACCTGCCGTCCGGCCACCTCGACGAGCATCGACTCCTTGGCGGTGGCCACCCGATCACACCGTCGCCGGCTGGGTCGGCTGGGTCGGCTGGGGTGATTGGCGCGAGAGATACGGCAACACCTTGTCGGCGAACAGTTCCATGGAGCGCATCACCTTGTCATGGGGCATGTCGCCCACCTGGAACTGCGCCATGAGTATCCCGGCGCCGCATTCGGCCATGTTCCGTTCAATGCGCTCGATGATCTGTTCCGGGGTGCCGATGAGCGGATCCCCGGCGGACAGGGTGGGGCCCCCGCTGGCCGCCAGTTGCCGGGCGATCTCTAAACGGGTGCGGTAGGCCTGCGGTTCGGTGTACCCGGGCGGGAAGAAGATCGGCAGCGGCAAGGCGAAGCTGCGTTCCCGGAAATAGGTCATGTGCGGATCGATCAGCTCCTGGGCCTTTTTCGGATCCTCGTGGACATGCACGATGGAGGTGAACCCGAACTGCTCGGGTTGGGCCGTGTAGCCGAAATCTTCCTCGGCGAACTGGCGATAGCGATCGTAGAACTGCTTGAGCCGCTCCATCGGCACGAACGTGCAGGCCAAGGGATAGTGATGCTTGGCGGCCCACTCCAGGGTCTCTGATGAACCCTGGGACGGCACGAAGATGGGCGGATGGGGTTGGGTGAACGGTCGGGGCCATACGTTCACATAGCGATAGTGAAAATGCTCGCCGTCCCATTCGAACGGTCCGGGGGTGGTCCAAGCCTTCACGATCAGATCGTGAGCTTCGAAGAAACTGGAACGACTGCGGGTGGGATCCAGACCCAGGCTGTGATACTCGGCGCCGATGCCGCGCACGAAGCCCGACAGCACCCGACCGCCGGACATCACGTCCAACATGGCCACCTCCTCCGCCACCCGCAGCGGGTTGCGGCGCAGGGCGATGCCGTTGCCCAGGATGGCGATCTTGGCCGCCTTGGTACGGGCCAACAGGTGGGCCGCCATGATATTGGGGCTGGGCATCAACCCGTAGGCGTTCTGGTGATGCTCGTTGACACACAAGGCGTCAAAGCCGATCTCGTCGGCGTACACCAACTGATCGAGATACTCGTTGTAGAGACGATGGCCCAACACCGGGTCATACTCACTGTTGGGATACACCACCCAGGAGGACCCGTACTTTTCTTTCACGTCGGGCACGATGTTGGGCCACGGCATTAGGTGGAAGGCGTACAGCTTCACGCAAAGGCCTTTCGCAGTGCCTCGGCCAACTCGGCCGGTGCGTCCAGGGACAACAGGTGACCGGCACCGGGGACGATGGTGGTGGTCGTGGTGGTGGTGGCTGCCAACGCCGCAGCCAACTCCTCGGCGTGGCTGGGCGGCAGCACCCGGTCCGCCCCGCCCCACACCACGTGCACCGCGGCGCTGATGTGATGGCAGCGTTGGGCCAGCTTGCGGTCATAGGGCCGTTCCCACATCAGCCGGGCCTGCGCCGCTTGTTCCACCCACAGCGCGGTGGCGAGGTCGAGGTCTCCCGTCAGGGGGTCAGCGGCGGCGGCGTCGATCTGGTTGGAGAGATAGCCCAACGCCTCCGGACCGGACTTGATGAACAGGTCCGGGGCCGGTTCCAGGGGCCGCCAGCCCAGGGCACCCACCAGGCCGAGACTGGCCACTAGTTGCGGCCGCCAGATGGCCAGGCTCATAGCGATCCACCCGCCCAGGGATTCCCCGGCCACGTTGATGGTGTGCAGATCAAGGTGGCGGCACAGGTCCGCCAGGTGCAGCGCCACATCATCAGCGGTGTCCACCCATGCCGGCAGCGCGGTGCCGCCGAAGCCGGGCAATACCGGGGCGTACAGCCGGAAATGGCTGGCCAAACGGTCATGCAGTTCACCCCAACCGCTGGTCAGGCCCTCACCGTGCAACCACAACAACGCCGGCGCGTTGCGGTCACCGCCGATGCACAATGGTGTGCTGTGCCCCGGTAGTTCGACGGTGGTCGTGGTAACGCCGTGCATGGCCGCACCTCCCCGGCAAATCCTAGGTCCCGCCGGCCCGGCCGGTTCGTGCCTGGTGTGGTTGATCGGGCCCGCCAAGGGGTCACCACGCAGGAACCGGAGTTGACTTGTGCGGTTCTGGCGGTGTTTCGGGGACAGCCGCCTCACCCACAACGTCCTGACCTGGGCTTTCGCGAAACGGCACTGGCGGGCCGCCGCCTAAAGTGCACAAGTCAGATCGTCTGGACCATCCAGCGCGCCCTTCTGTGCCGTTCAGCGCACCAAGAACGGCCCTACCGTGGCCGGGTCCCCACCGTCCGCGTCAATACCGCTCAGTATGTAGCGGTCGATCATCTGGTGGATGTGGCGCAGGCGGCCTTCCTGGTAGCGGCTGAAGGTGACGGTGGGTTTGCCCCGGCTGTACAGGCCGGCCTGGACCCGGGGCAGGTTGGCCATGTCCTGTTCGAACACCCCCGCCAACCCGCCCATGCCCGGCGCGTCGCTCCATGGCTGCTCCAGCGACAACACCGTGATGGGCGCCGGGTCCGGCACGTCCACACCATCCGGTATGGGGGCCAGGCGGATGACGTCCATGAAGGACGTGTCCGGGGTGGCACCGGGCCGCCAGCGATACACCAGCGGCTGGCCGATCCCAGCCCACGGGGCGAACGCCGGGAACAGGTGATACAGGATGGCGTCGAGCACCTCGCAGTCCGTCAACCACTCCAGATCGCAGCGGAACCGTTCGGCCATGGCGTCACGCATCAGGGCGGCCACCACCGGGCGGGCCGCCTGGCCGTCGGCCAGCTCGGTGTCCCCGGCGGTGCGGCCGGCAAAGAAGCCGAGGTAGGCGTCGGCCACCTGCTGCTCGGTGAGGGTGCCCAGATGGGGGCTCTGCACCCCGAAGGCGTTGACAAACCGGGTGGTATGGGGAGAGTCGGCCCACACGGAATACTCACTGGTATCGTCAGCGGTGAACGGCAGGATCTGCGGATGGGTGGCGATGGAGTGGTACCCCTCGCTGAAGGCCTCCATCACCACCTTCCAGTTGGCCGGTACCTCCTTGACGGCGTGAAAGGCCTTGTAGCGGCGATCAAACCGGTAGGCGCCGCCGAAATGCTCGATGAGCTTGCCGGCATAGGTTTCGAACGGTTCCGCGCCCGGGTCGGGGTTCAGGAACACGAAACCCTGCCACGTGGCCACCGGGACCTGCGGCAGGCAACTGCGGGTGGGATCGTTCACGATGTCGGGGAAATCCCAGCTGCCGGGCAATTCCACCAAGGTGCCGTCCAGCTCCCAACGCCAACCGTGGAACGGGCAACGGAACGACGCCGCCCGCCCGTCGCGGTCGCGCAACTTGGTGCCCCGATGCAGGCACGCATTGTGAAAGGCCCGGATGACGCCGTCCCGGCCCCGTACCACCAGGTATGACTGGTCGGCCACGTCGTACACCACATGGTCACCGACCCGGGCCAGCTCCACCTCCATGCAAGCCATCTGCCACGTCCGACCGAACACGTAACGGGCCTCCAGCTCGGCGAAGCTAGCCGAGGTGTACCGGCTCTTCGGCACCTCGGCGGCGCCCACGTCGGCGCTGGGATGGTCCAACAAAGCGGCCGGCACCGGCTTGCTGTCCGCCGCCAACAGCTCCTGCACACTGGGACCCCGCCCGGCCCGGGCCGGCGGCTGGTCAAGATCGCTCATGCCCGCTGACGCTAACCGGCGCACCCGGTCCCGGCCCCGGCACCGCTCGCTCCAGCCAGACCGCGTCGGGCGGATCGCTCCAGCCGGATCGGATCGGGCCGATCGGGTGTCAGGCCGATTGGGGTCAGATCTGGGTGGGGTCGGCGTGCTGGGCGCTATCGAGCAGCGGCACCAAGGCCAGGCGGGACAACAGCGCTTCGGGAGAGGGGTCGCTTAACAGGCGCTGCACATGGCGTTGTTTGGTGAAGCCCTGTTGCACCGTGCTCTCAATGAAGTGGACCAACCCGTCGAAGTAGCCGGCCACATCGAGCAGGCCCACCGGCTTGTCGTGCAAACCCAGCTGGGCCCAGGTGAGGGTCTCGAACAACTCGTCCAGGGTGCCCAGACCGCCGGGCATGGCCACGAAGGCGTCGGACAGTTCGTACATCAGGGCTTTGCGTTCGTGCATGGTGGCGGTGTGGTGCAGTTCGCTGATGGCCACATGCGCCACCTCCCGACTGAACAAACCGCTCGGTATGACCCCGATCACCCGGCCGCCGGCGGCCATCACCGAGTCCGCCACCACGCCCATCAGCCCCACGGCTCCGCCCCCGTAGACCAAATCAATCCCGCCCTGGGCCAACGCCTGCCCCATAGCGGCTGCGGCTGCGGCGTACACCGGATCCGCGCCGCTGCTGGAACCACAGAACACCCCAACCCGTCGCAGCGTTCGCATCGATCGAGCAGGGTAGGCGGCCCCGGCGCAAGGAACGGTGCCCATTTCGAGCGCTCAGTCCACGATGACGGTTTTGGTCACCGAGTCGCAGTTGTTGGGCCCGTTACCCCGGCAGACGGTCAGGGTGATCTCGGTGTCCTCTTGCAGGCTGGTGGTGAATCCCTTGGGTTGGGTGGAGCTCACGGTGTTGCCGTTCCAGCGCCACACCCAGCGGTTGGGGTTGCCGGTGGATGCGTCAGCGATGGTGATGGACCGTCCCGCCGTGACCGGATCCGGAGACCAGCGGAAATCGGCCACCACGGCGTTGGGATCGGTGGCCGACCCCGCCGTGGTGGGCGCGGTGCTTGGCGGGGTTGCTGTGGCGGCGGTGGTGACGGTGACGGTGGTGGACGGCTGGGGCTGCGTGCGGGAGGGCTGGGTGGTTTGGGTTTCGATCTTGGAGCTGGCGGTGGTGGCAGGCGTCGTAGCGGGAAGGGGGGACGCCAGCTCACCGTCGGTGTTGGCGCGGTTGCTGAGAAGCGCTCCGACCACTGCGCCCAGACCGATCAGCACCACTGCCGCCAGCGCGGCGACGGTGATGAGGGGACCCCGTCCGAACGCTTGGCGACGGGACCGCGG
>JBJXFH010000005.1:0-6844 GCA_046155365.1 Acidimicrobiales bacterium
CGGTCGTGGTGGTCGCGCCGGGCACGGTGACCGCGGCCGATTGATTGCCGTTAGCGGGTGCGGTAGGTGCGCCCCCGGCCGGCTTGGTGCTGGTCGCCGTTCCCGCCGCCGCCCCCGGCCCGTTGGCGGGGACCACGGCGCCCGAGCCGGCAGCGGCTGCGGCGGACCCGTTCAATCCGGTCACCTGGCCATCGCTGCCGGTGGTGGCGGGTTGGTCACCCGAACCGCTGGCCGAGGCCCACGCCGGCGGACTGGCAGCCATGGCGGCCACTGCCCCAAAGAACAACGAGCCACTCAAGCCGCCGGCGAGGGCCCGGGAGGCCGCCGCAGCGTGGCGGCGCTTGGTCGGACGAAGCTGCATCCACTCCGGCCAGGATCCGGCGCCGGCCGAGGTCGCGGGGACGGAACGAGTGGAGGTGAGGGCCGGAGCCGGGGTCGGGGTGGGGCTCGGGGCGGGGGCGGGGGCGGGGGGCACGGTCAGATCCGCGGCCGTGGCCGACTGCGCCGGCGTCGGGATCGAAACCGGCCCGGGGGCGGCGGGAGCAACCGCCGGAGCAGCGGCAGGCGCCGAACCGGCCACTGTCGGACCCGGCAGCGGCGGACCCGGCAGCGGCGGACCCGGCAGCGGCGGACCGGCTGGCGCGGGGGCAAGCATGCCCGGATCGGCCCATCCGCCCGGTGCCTCTTGCGGTGCCACTACCGGCGGTGACAGAACCCCCACGCTGGCGATTGCGGGCGCGGCGGCGGGGGCGGCAGCAAGCACGGCGGCGATGCCCCCGACGCCAACCTTGCGGGTGAGGGACTCCAGGGTGTCGGTGTCCAGCCGATCAGGGTCCACCTGGCCAGTGGCCACCACGGTCCGAGGCGGGGCCGGCAACCGCGGCGGTGCCGGAATGGCATCCGAGACCGCAGTCCAGGAAGCAACGGCATTCGGCGGCGGGGCCCAGGACACGTTGGGCCGGCCGTCCGTCGAAGCGGTGGTCGGGCCCGCCGGCGGCGTCGACGGCGCTGATGGCGCTGATGGCGCCCAGGGCAACGCCTCGCGCCCTACCGCCATTGGCGCGGAAGCCATCACCGCACCCGACATCGGCCCCGTCTGCATCGCCGCCGTCTGTATCGGCCCAGCCGGCATCGGCCCAGCCGGCATCGGCCCAGCCGGCATCGGCGCAGCAGGCATCGCCGCACCCGGCATCGGCCCAGCCGGCATCGCCGCCACAGGCAACGGCGCCACAGGCAACGGCGCGGTCGGTCCGGGAGCTGATAGCACCGCGGGGTTCACGGCTGCGGGAGCCTGGGCCTTCGCCGGCGAACGACCAACCCGGCCGCCCAGGCGCGCCAACCGCGCCCGCTGGGCCTCGCTCATCGCCGCCGCATCCTCAACGCTGGTCGGGGCGTTCACTGGCAACCCCACTGACCGTTGAGGGCCAACACCGGGTTGGCGCAGTTGGCCGGGATCGGCGGTATCGGGGTGTTGGCCGGCCAGTCACTCGGCACCCGGGCGACCGACAATGCCGTGGTGGGGGGTGGAGCCGCCGTGGCTGTCGGAGCCGCAGTGGCCGGAGGGGCAGCCGTGGCCGGAGGGGCAGCCGTGGCCGGTTGGGCCGGTTGGGCCGCGGGTGCCGTGGTGTCCGGAGCCGCCACCGCTGCTTGGGCCACGGCCCCGGAGGCTGCACCTTTCGCTTCGGACCCCGCAGGCTGGGAGCCGATCTGCAGCGGGCTGAGCATCCCGGTCATGGCGGCGGCGACGATGGCGCTGGCCACCATCAGCGCCCCGCCCGCCGCTTTCGCCGCGGCCACACGCCGTTCCATCGTCGCCTGATCCACGTTTGAAGATCCCTTGCTGTTCCGCTCCAAGGAGCCCCGCCACACCAACGGGGCCGAGTATGAGGTCCTTCGTCCCACCTCCGCCTCGCCCGGATTTGGGAGATAACGGTGCACCATCCAGATGCGGTCAGTGGTCACATTGGGGCGACCAGCTTTCCGACGATGGCTCGCGACTCGTACCGTTAGGCCCTGATGAACGCAGCACCGACCAAGCCGTCCTACACCATGCGTGAGGAACGTCAGCCACCGCTGCGTGAGGTCAGCGAGGTTGCCCCCGGGGTGCTGCGGGTGCAGTTACCGATGAACATGCCCGGTCTGGGCCACGTCAACTGCTACGTCATCGAAGATCGCAAGGGCATCAGCCTGATCGATCCCGGCACCCCCAGCTTGCGTTCGCTCAAGGTGCTGAAGGACCGCATGGCCGAGGCCGGGCTGCCCATCAAACGGGTCCACACCGTGGTGGTGACCCATTCCCATCCCGATCACTACGGTGCCGCCCAACGGCTGCGAGACCTTTATGGCGCCGAGTTGGTCACCCACGAACACTTCAAGACGTACTGGGATCCCCACGAAGAAGATGACTTCATCCGCGAGGTGGCGGTACCCGGCGAGTTCGACGCCCACGCCGGTTTGATCGAGGGGGCGCTGCTCAAAATCACCCATCGGCAGCGCTACTCTCCGTGGGATCGTCCGCTGCCCTGGGGTGGCAAGGCCCCCGACAATGCGTGGCGGGAGCGGCTGCGTTGGCGGATCAAGCCCCTGCTGATGTCCAAGGTGTGGCAGCCACCGAAGCCCTCAACCCGGGTGGTGGACGGCGAAGTGCTCATGTTGGGCGACAAGGAATGGATCTCGGTGTACACCCCCGGGCACACCAACGATCACCTGTGCCTGCTGGAGCCCACCGACGGCACGTTCGTCTCCGGGGACCATCTGCTGCCAACCATCACCCCCCACATCTCGGGGCTGACCACCCAGAAGCAGCCGCTGGCGGATTTCCTGCTGTCCTTGCAGCGGATGGAGACCTTTGACGGCGTGCGTACCGTGCTGCCGGCTCACGGGCTGGTGTTCCACGATCTGCACGGCCGCTCCAAGGAGATCGCGGCCCACCACGACGGTCGGCTGGCCACCCTCACCGAGGCCGCGGTTCACGCCCTGCAGCACGAGCTGACCATCCCGGAGTACTCCCAGCACCTGTTCAAGCCGCACGCATGGGGCACCATGGCCGACAGCGAGACCTTCGCCCACCTCGAGTACCTCTACCAGCAGGGCAAGGCCACCGCCCGCACCGTCAACGGCAAACTGCTGTACCGCATCATCGAGGACTGACACCCCGGTCCCGTTCTCGTTGCCCGCCCCGGCACGCAATGCGGGGAGGTGTAAGAAATCGGGGGCGCTGGGGCTCTGTGAGGGTTGTGACCAGTGTTTCGCCCAGCGCCGGTGCCGTTGAGCTGCGGGGACGGCTCGAACCGCAGCTGGTGCGGGGCTTTGGTCGCCCGTCACGGGGGCCTACATCCCAAAACCGACCGCTGAAGGGAGCTGCCCGCAACGCCGCTGCAGCACGTGGGCGGGCAGGCCGCCGCATGGACTGGTCTTGAGCTCTTCGTCGGTGGCGGGACCAACTGCTTCGGGGACACCGGGAGCATCGAGTCCTACCTGCTCGACCTCGAGACCAGCCGTTGGCGCACCACCGCGGCCGCACCCCCGCCGTTCTGGGGCTCGATTCGCTACGGAACCTCTTGGACCGGACGCTCAGTCGCCGTGCTCACAAACACTGGAGCCGCGTTGCTCTATAACCCCACCGCTGACCGGTGGCACAACAGCGGCAGCGTCGTCGCTGGCGTGGACGCGACGGAAACCCCGATGGCGGCCACCCCCACCGCGCTGGTGCTGTCCGGCATGCTCGCCGACGGACAACCCCACGGCGCCACCTACCTCTATCCGCTGGCGCCGGGTTTCTGAACACCTCTACCGCGCTACAGCAGCCCTGCAGAGCCGCTGCAGCGAAGGTGCAGAGCGCAGCCCGGTGCCGCCGCCACCATCTACGGAGCCAGCACCCGCTACGGATCCTCCGTCCGAATCAAGGGCCTCCGACAAGCCTGCCAACGCCTCACCGCCACCCTCGGCCCGGCGAACTTCGATGAGCACGTGGCCCGGGGGGCCGCCATGGCCCTGGCTGAAGCGGTGCACTACGCCCGCCAGCACATCCAACTCGCCCGCGACCACGGCCCGGCCAATGCTGCGCCCCGCCCGGTTCAGCCCCGCCGCTCAGCGGCCGAGGACTGTTGAACGGGAGATATGCGCCGGCTGACGGCTGCCGGGAGCGGGGCGATGGGCCGCGGCCCTACCTGGACGGCCCCAACACGGTGCGGTGAGGGGTGCGCCGGGTCGGAACGGGCCGTTCACCCGGTCCGACAACCGCCTGAGAATCCCATTGGGCGGATTTGGTCCACGGCCGGCGGCCAACCTGCCGAAAATGTGGACACCAGGTGCCGCGTAGGCCACGCACCGCAAGAAAACTCGGTCGTGGTCGGAGCCCGATGGACCAAATCCGCCCAATGACTCACGAATCAGTACATTTCATTATCTTTCACACGCGGCGGCGGCATCGGCGGCGAGTGTTAGACGGTGGGCCAGTAGCTCAGCGGGCGTTGTTCGGGCGGGGGGATGCGGCGGCCAGCCATGCGCTCGAGGTCCTCGGCCAGGATGCGGCGGGTGTCGGCGGGGTCGATGACCTCGTCGATGCGCAACGTGCCCGCAGCTTCGTAGGGTGAGGTGACCCCGGCGATCTCTTGCACCATGCGGGCCCGCTCGGCGTCGGCGTCCTCCGGGGACATACCGGCCAGTCTGGCGGCGAAGGCCACGTTCACGCCCACCTCGGGGTCCATGAAACCGATCTCGGCGCCGGGCCAGGCGTACAGCCCCCACGAACCCATACCCGAACCGTTCATGGCCGGGAACGCCAGCCCGAACCCCTTGCGCAACGTCACCGTCAACGTGGGCGTGGACAGGTTGGCCAGCGCCTCCACGTAACGGATGGCCAAGGACAAGATGCGGTCATGTTCCACCGCTTTGCCCACCATGAAACCCGGCACGTCCATCAGGAAGATGATGGGCAGGTTGAAGGCGTCACACAGGCACATCAGGCGGATGGCCTTGCGGCAGGCCTGCGGTTCCAAGATGCCGGCGTTGAACATGGGGTTGTTGGCGATGATCCCCACCGGATGGCCGTCCAAGCGGGCCAGGCCGGTGGTGAGGTTGCGGGCGTAGAGCGGCTGTAACTCGAAGAACGAACCGGGATCGGCCAAACCCTCCACGAACCGGCGCATGTCATAACCGCGACGCCGGGCCCGCGGCACCAGCGCCGCCAACGACGGATCCGGGTCCCGGGATACCCGATGGTCTGCTCGGGGGGCGGGGGTCCAGGCGTTGGGCGGCAGATAGGACAACCACTGCCGTACCGTTTGGTATCCCTCTTGGAAGGTCTCGACACCCCGATCGATCTGGCCGGTGAGCCGGGCGTGCACATCAACCCCGCCCAGTTCCTCGAAGCCCACGATCTCACCGGTGGCGATCTCGAACACCCGGGGCGAGGTCACCGCCATCACCGAACCACGAACCTGCACCACGAAATCCGAAAACGCCGATTCGAACGACGAACCGCCGAAGCTCTGGCCCACGATGATGGAGGCCATGGGGATCTTGCGCCGGCGCCGGGCGATCTCCGCCGAGGGGGCCACGTCGCTTATGCCCTCGGCACCGATCAGGTCCGGGATGCGGCCGCCGCCGGTTTCGCCCACGTACACGAACGGGGTGCCCCGCTCCATCGCCCGTTCAAACAACCGGGAAATGCGCCGGGTGCCGACAACGGCGGAGGAGCCCTTCTTGACCGTGATGTCGTCACCGACAATGGCCACCGGACGCCCATCGATGGTGCCCTCGCCGCCCACCTTGCCATCCCCGGGGGTATGGCCGCGATCCTCCAGCCGCATGGACTGGCTGAAGGTGCCCAACTCCCGGAACGTGCCGGGGTCCAAGATGCCGTCGATGTGGTCCCTGATGGTGGGGATGGCATCGTCACGCATCTTGCGCACCCGATCGGCGCCGCCCATGTCCTCCCGAACCCGCCGGGCCCGCTCAGCCAGCTCCGCCACCGGGTCGGTGGGCTCGGTCGGGGAAGCGGCGCTGGGCTCGGTCACGCCAGCACCTCGCTGTCATGTTCGCCGATGTGGGGGGCCCGCCGGGAGATGGCCCACGGTGACCCGTTCAGCTTCACCGGCGCCCCGGGATAGGTAAAGGTGCGGCCCAGGTCCTCGTGGGTGACCTCGGTGGGGAAACCCCGGGCCACGAAATGCGGGTCCGCCATCACGTCCTCGGGGGTGTACACCGCACCCACCGGTATGCCCCGGCGTTGAAAGCCCACAAAGGCATCCTGGGCACTGAGCTTGGAGGCGATGAGGGTGACCGCGTCCCGGCCGGCGCCGAACACCTCCCCGATCATCGGATCCTCTTCGATCTCCGCCACCCCGATGTGCTCGTAGGTGCCGCCCATCTCCAGCAACACCGCCATGGGGAACTCTTCCAGCAAATCCAGTTCCACCAACCACTCGTACAGCGCCTTGAACTCGCTGGGCTTACGGGGCGGCACCCCGGTGTTGAGGAACCGACCGTCGGCGCAGGGCACCTGGGTGGGGTCGGTGATGTTAAACGCGGCATGCCTGCCGGTCTGGCGCTTCACTTCCCGGCCGGCCACCAGATAGCCGTAACTGGCCATCTCGGTGGTGACGTTGGAGGCGGCGGTGCTGTTGACGTCGATGTGCTGACCCAGCCCTGACTGCGTACGGTTCAGTATGGCGATGAGCACCGAGTTGGCGGCCCATACCCCGCCGGTGTGCCACCCCTGGTTGCCGCCGCCGCGCACCGGGGGAATGTCGTGGTCGTCGTAGCCACAGCTCCACACCGGGCCGCCGGCAGCCAGGATGGTCAGGTCGGTGGCGTGTTCCCTGCTGCGGGGGCCGCTGCG
>JBJXFH010000013.1:0-7104 GCA_046155365.1 Acidimicrobiales bacterium
TGGCCAAACCCTGCGCGCAACCCCACGATGGGGAAACCTTCGCAGTGCTGACCCTGCCGGGGGATCTGCAGGCACCGTTTCCCGGCGAGGCAGAGGCACAACGGTTGGCCCGCAGCGCCTGCCTGGCCGGCTTCGAGCGCTACGTGGGCCGGGAGTACGCGGTGTCGCGGTTGCGGATCTCGCTGTTGCGGCCGTCCGGATCAACCTGGGCGGCGGGTGACCGGGTCGTGGTCTGCACCCTCTATGACCAGGACCTGGTCCCACTGAACGGACCGGCCCAGGGCTCCGGGCTGTGACCGCGGGCCAAATGTATACGGCAACGCGGACCAGCTCATCGAGGCAAGGTGCTACGAGGTGATGACCACCAGCACGTCGCCCTCTTGGACCTGGTCCTCGGGCTTGACCCGCAGCTCGGTGACGGTGCCGTCACAGGGCGCCACCACCGGGATCTCCATCTTCATCGACTCGAGAATGATGAGCTCGTCACCATCGGACACGGTGGCCCCGACCTCGACCACGACCTGCCACACATTGGCGGCGATCTCCGCTTTGACCTGGGCCACGTTTCCCCCGAACCATCACCAGGCGCACCCGCGCCCGAGCCACCCGGACGGGGCCGCACCCTAGCCGCGCCCATCGCTCCGGCACGCCATCGGTCCGGCACACCCGCGGGCCGCTAGCGTCAAGGACCGTGGCGTCCACCGATCCCGTGAAGGAACGACGCCAGCAGATCGCCCGGTGGGTGGTGCTGGCCAAGCGCAGCGGCTGGGGCCTGTTCGGGGTGGCCATGGCGCTGTTCATCCAGGGCTACATCACCGGCTACCAGGAGTGGGGCACCACGCTGATCATCGTGGCGTTGTCGGTGGGCTCCATCATCCTGGCCCCGGCCATGGTCTTCGGCTATGGCGTGAAGGCCGCTGATCGGGAGGAACGCCGAGCCGCCGCCCTCGATCCGCCGGTCCGGGGCTGAGCCGCGGGCACCCTCCGCAACCTCACGCAACCAGTTCGGCCACCGTGGCCAACAGCTCGTAGCTACGCACCGCCAGCGGCTGGGGGACGGTGATCTGGCGCACGATGATGTCGGTGAAGCCGATCTCGCCGAAACGCAGGAACCGCTCCGCCACCGCCGCCGGGGATCCCACGATCAACGTGTCGGGGTCCATGCCGCGGTAACCAGCGGCCAGCGCGGGAGCCACCGCAGCGTGGGCCTCGGCGTCGGTGGGGGCCACGAACACGTCCTGCCGGATGGGGTGTCGGACTGGCGTGGTGCCGTGATGGGCGCAGCGTTCGGCGAAATACTCCATGCCCCGCCGGGCGGTTTCGATCTCGAAGCCGGCGTACCAGCAGGCCCCCAGCCGGGCGGCGCGTTCGATGCCGGCATGGGCGGTGGCCCCCAACCACCATTCGATGGCGCCGGGCGGACGGGGGTTGATGCGGGCCCGGGACAGCCCGAAGTACTCGTCGTCCACCCGCTCCCCCGCCAACAACCGGGTCACCACGTCAATGGTGTGGTCCAGGTTGCGGCCCCGGTGGCGGGGATCGGTGCCCATGGCGTGACGCTCGGCGTGACCGTGACCCAGTCCGGTCTGCACGATGAACGGCTCACCGGCCATGGCCGCCAGGGTGCCGATCTGTTCCGCCATGAGCACCGGGTTCCATAACGGGGTGAGGAAGAGGCATCCGGCCGGTCCCTCGCCCCACTCCGCCAGCAGCCGGCCCAACATCGGGGTGTTCTGGTAATAGGGCGTGGCGTTGGCGTGATGATCGCCCACCGTGAGACACCACAGACCGGCGTGGCGTGCGGCGCGGGCTCGTTCGATCATGAAACGGGCACCGTCACGCACGTCGGTCACGTCATGGGAGGAAGCCAGGGACACCCCGATGCGCATGGCCAGGCACGGTAGCGCCGCGTCGCCGTCTTGGGACGGGCCGACCCCGTAGCGTGGGAGCCCATGCGGGTCTTTCACCATGAGACGGTTACCGCCACCGCCAGGCCGGGGACCAGCCCGGTTGAGGTGGACGTGCGCGGGGGCGGGGGCGGGGATGACGACGGTTTCGGGGCGGCATTGGTGCTGCCGGCGGCGCTCGGTGGCAGCCCCCGAGCGGGGACCACCAACCCCGAGCAGCTGTTCGGCTCGGCCTACAGCGGGTGCATGGTGTTCGCCATCGACCACGCCGCTCGGCTGGCCAAGCTGGACCCCGCGGTGCTGGAGGGCCTGGAGGTGACGGCCTCGGTCAAGATCGGACGGGCCACCGACCGCACCAACCATCTGGAGGCGGATCTGTTGGTACGGCTACCGGCGCTCACCGACGCCAATGCTGAGGCCCTGTGCCAGCAGGCGGTACGTTACTGCCCGTTCCACCAGGCGCTCGAAGGCAACGTCACCACCTCGTTCCGGGTCACCGGATCCGGGACGGCGTGACCGCAGCCAACTCACCAGCTGCCCCAGGGGCCACGTATCACCCGGCTCCGATGTCGGATCCTGATCAACAAGCACACTGAAGGAGCGCGGTACATGGGCGGCAAGGTCGGTCGTTGGATGGTCATCCTGCTGGGCACGGCGGTGCTGGCCGCGGGTCTCGGCGCCTGCGGAGGCGATGACGGCGACGGAGAAGCGACCGCCACCACGCTCAGCTTGGAATCGGGCGCTGCCGGCTCCAACAACAGCGATAACAGCGACAGCACCGACGCCACCTCGGCCACCGACGAACCGCAGCCGATCGAGTTGGCGCTGGGCAAGACCGGTTGGTGGCAGGGCACGGCGCTGACGGTGGATTCGCTGGTGGCCGTGGCCTCTTTCGGCTTTCTGGAGGTTGAACTCACCGCCACCTTCGAGAACCTCACCGACGAGTCACAAAATATGCGCCAGGGCACCATCGTCAGCGACGGCGCCGAGATCGACGGGTTCTGGGACATCCCCACCGTGCCCGGCAAGGGCAAGGCCGAGGGCACGATCAGCTTCGTGGTGGAAAGTGACGCCGACCCCATCGACGCTGCGGCAGTGGAAAAAGCCCTGGCCAACACGGCACTGGTGTTCGGCGCCAGCAGCGACAACCAAACCAAGATCCCCCTGGCCAAAGCGGCCAAGGTGGACTCGGTGCAGCCCAAGGCGCTGACCAAGGTGGGCACGTTGACCCACGGCGAGCTCATCGTAGAGGTGCTCAGCGGCACCCTGGCCCCCAGTTATGAGCCCGGCGCCAAGGGCAAGGCGGCGCTGGATCTGCTGATCAAGGTGAGCTGCTCCGCCACCTGTCGGGGCAACGGCAATTCCGTGGATCGAAACATGTTCTCCGTGGCCGGCCCAAGCGGCCAGTCGGTGGTGGCCAGCGACGAGAGCGAGTACTGCTGTGACGCGATTTATCCTGGTGACATCTCTGAGGATCCCCGCAACATCTTGCGGTTCCTGGTGCCTCTGCCCGGCACCGGCAGCCACACACTGACCATGCGCAACACGTCCATCGTGGCCGAGGGCGGCGCGCCGGGCACCCTCACCTTCACCGCCTGACCCCGGCTCACCCGGCCGCGTCAACCCCGGTTACAGCCGGCCCTGGTCGAGGTCGAGGTGGCCCCGGGCGATGTTGATCCGCAACACGTCACTTTCACCCTCGGCCAGGCGCAGAGTCCGCAGCCGCCGGTGCACCGTTTCCAGGGGATGGCCCTCGATCAGGGCCTCCCCGCCCACCAGCTGGATGGCCACGTCCACCACCTGGTTGGCCACCTCGCTGGCCACCAGCTTGGCAGCGATGGATTCGTTCACCGCCGATTCGCCGGCGTCGACCAGCCGGGCGGTGCGGTAGGCGGTGGCCCGAGCGGCGTAGATCATGGCCCGGGCCTCCCCGTAGCGCAGGCGGGCCCGCTGCTCCTCCCCTGGTCGGTGACCGTCCCGGCGGGGGGTCCGCAGGTGCCGCGCCAACAGGTCCGTGACCCACATGGCGGTGCCCACACAGTCTGCGGCGATGGTTCGGCGTACCTCGCTGATGCGGTCCAGCGCCCGACCCAGGCCCTTACCCGGCGGGCCCACCACACAGTGGCGCGGCACCCGCACCCCATCGAAGCGGAAGGCGGCGTGGCCTGAACCGTCGAAGGAGGTGAAGCGGCGGACCAACTCCACGCCCGGGCGGTCGGTATCGATGATCACCATCGCCGGACCTTCGCCTTCGATGTCCACGGTGGCGGTCAGGAAGTCCACCGCGATCACCGGCGCGCCGCTCAGACCATCGGATCCAACCGGCCCGGGGTCGGCGCCGCCGGTCACGTAAGACTTCTGCCCGGTGATCACCAGCTCGTCACCGTCGATGACCGCCCAGGTGGGACGGGGCGCGTCGGCGGGTTCGGTGAAGGCGAAACCGGCCCGCTTCTGCCCTGCCAGCAGGGGGGCCAGATGGGTGGTGGCCAGCGGCTCGCCCACCCCCGCCAGCACACCAGGGGCCGCCCCGAAGATCCCCGGCAGATGACCCACGCCGTGACGGGCCAGGGTCTCTCGCACCACCAGCAGCCGCAGCTCGGGTTCGGCGCTGCGCTGGTGGCCGGGCTGGGTCAGCGCCGCGATGCCCGACGCCCGTGACGCCGCCACCGTCAGCTCCCGCCGCCGTGCCACGCTCAGCGCAGGGTCATCTCGCAGCGCCACCAGGTGCTCCAGCGCCAGGCGTTCGGCCTTGGCACGCCACGCCAGCAACTCCTCGGACAGGAACTCAGGCATGACGCCAGTCTGCCCGGCCCCGCAACCCGCAACCCGCAACCCGCCAGACCGCACCCCTCCCGAGGTCGCCCTGCCGGCAGCGATGGCGAGGGTGACCGCATCCGAAGCCAGACCGTCGACGGGGGATCGGTCGAGCCCCACCCAGGTGACCGCTCTCGTCCCGCCCACCAAAGACGGGCCCGTTAAACAGGGATCGAGCGGGGTCCCGGTGGGTAGTAACGTCGGGCCCGGTGACTGCGACATCGACTCCCCCCACCGGTGCGGCGCCGGGTGCCATTCCCGCCCCGCCCACCGCCCCTTTCGGCACCCTCTTCACGGCCACCATGGCCTCGGCCACCTGGGCTGATGGCGCCTGGGGTGAGCCGTACCTCGGTCCGGTGGAGCCCATCCCGTTGCACCCCGCGGCGCAC
The DNA here is from genome assembly GCA_046155365.1 of Acidimicrobiales bacterium. GTDB lineage: Bacteria > Actinomycetota > Acidimicrobiia > Acidimicrobiales > CAIXPF01 > CAIXPF01. The sequence goes on from JBJXFH010000013.1 coordinate 5,111, forward strand.
GTGCTGCATTACGGCAGCGCCTGTTTCGAGGGACTCAAAGCGCATCGGGGCCAGGACGGGGTGGTGCGCATCTTCCGGGCCGACGCCCACATCCAGCGCATGCGCAACTCGGCGGAGGTGCTGTGTTTGCCACCCCCGCCGGCGGACATGTTGGACACGATGATCCGCCAGGTCACCAGGGCCGCCGATGCCGAGGTCCCATCGGCCCCCGGTTCACTGTATTTGCGGCCCACGCTCATCGGCACCGAGGAGAACGTGGGTGCCGCCGCCGCTCCCTCGGCCTCCGCGCTGCTGTTCGTGCTGGCCGGCCCGGTGGGTGACTACTTTTCCGGCGGGATCCGGCCCCTGACCATCGCCATCGAGACCGATCAGCCCCGCACCATTCCCGCCTTCGGGGCAGTCAAATCCGGCGCCAACTACGTGATGGCCCTGCGTCCCACCCTGGAAGCCAAGAAGCGGCTGGGGGCGGATCAGGTGCTCTTCGCGCCCGGTGGCGTGGTACAGGAAACCGGCGCCGCCAACTTCATGTTGATCGACGCCGAGCGGGTGGTCACCCCGGCATTGAACAGTTCGTTCCTGCACGGGGTCACCCGCGCCTCGCTGCTGACGTTGGCCCGGGACCTGGGTTATGTGGTGGAGGAACGGACGGTCACCACCGACGAGGTTGTCGCCTGGGCCCGTCGGGGAGATGCCGAGGCGGCCTTGTCGGGGACCGCGGCCGTGCTGGCGCCGGTGGGGAACCTGGTGGTGGACGGCCAGACCATACCGGTGGGTACTGGTGGGGTGGGACCGCAATCCAGCCGGCTGCGCAAGGCCCTCACCGACCTACACATGGGCGCCGCGCCCGATGAGCACGGCTGGCTGACCCTGCCCTGACCCTGCCCTGGGCGCGTCGGGCTGGATTGCCCCGCCGCCGCTGATCAGTCCTGGACCACCACCGGGGCGCCATCGGGGAGGAACGAATAGAGATATTCGGCGTTCGCATCCTCCATTCGGATGCAGCCATGGGACACGCCGTACTCCCCCAGCGGCGTCCACAGGCGATTGTCCCGGTTGCTGACCCACGGGATGCCGTGGAACCCGATGCCCCCGTTGAACACCGTGAAGAAATCCATGTGCACCCGGTAGTCGCTGCTGGCGGTGCCCACCAACTGACGACTGTCCACCGCGAAGGTCCCGGTGGGCGTTTCGTTGCCCGGTCCCCCAGTGGATACCGGCCAGTATGTGATGAGCTGACCCAGGGCGTTGTAGACCAACACCCGCTGGTCGGACAGGTCCACCGTCACCGACACCGGCAACTGATCGGCCACCTCCACCGCGGCATCGAGCAGAGCCTTGAACGTCTCCCCATCCAACTGCCCCGTCACCGGCCGGGCCATCTTGGCCTGGAAGGCGCTGATGGCGGCCTTGGTGGCGGGACCGGCGGACCCGTCGATAGGGCCCACATCGAACCCCTGGGTCAACAACAATTGCTGGGCCCGGGTCATGTCAGGGGTGTTCGTTGCCGGCGGGCTGGCGATGGTGCCGGTGGTGGCCGCGCCGGGAGTGGTGGCGGACGCGGACATCGTGCCGTCCATCTCCGCCGGGCTCACCGGCCAACCGATCACCGTGCCCACGGCCCTGCCCGCACCAGTGTTCGCCGACGGGCTGCTGCTGGCGCCTGTGGGTGCCGATTGGGGCGAGCTCGACGGCGGCGATGGCGGCTGGCTGGCGGTGGGTGCGCTGGCGGCCAACTCGGCCGGAACCACCCGCTCGGCCGCGGACGCGCACCCGCCGACCAGCGCCGTGACCAGGACCAACCCCACCCAACCAAGAACGCCGACCCCACCGCGAGGACTGGCCAGACCGTGACCACCGGGCAGGTCGTGACCAGCGGGCAGACCCAAGCGCAAGCCGGGGGCGCCACGCGCCGAATCGGTGGCCGCCCGCTGGAACCTGCGGGGCCAGATCAGACGCGGCGCGATCATTGCATCTGCTATCGGCCCATCCCCGCC
>JBJXFH010000029.1:0-4249 GCA_046155365.1 Acidimicrobiales bacterium
CTTGATCAGGGGGTGATGCCGTGCTCGGCGAGCAGTGCGATGGCGTCCTGGGCGGGCACGGCGAAGGTGGCATCGGTGCCCGAGCCGCCCCAGATCACCCCGACCACCTCGCCTTGGCGGTTGAGCAGGGGACTGCCCGAGCTGCCCGGAGCGGCCGGCACGCTGGTGACCAGGGATCGCTTGCCGTCCACGGTCTGGGTGAACCGCACCCGGCCGGTGTTCCGCGTGAACTGCTGGGCGTCGGGATAGCCCCCGGAGTACACCTCATCCACCACCTGGCGGCCGCTCAGGTGCAACGCTCCCGGCGACGCCACCTCCAACCGCAGGAGGGCCAGGTCGGTGGTGGTGGGAGCCAGCGCCACCACGTGGGCCGCGCCCCGGGACTGACCGTCCCAGCTCTCCAACTCGATGCTCAGCGCGTCCTGCACCACGTGTCGGTTGGTGAGCGCCCAGGTACCGTCACCGACCACGAACGCCGTGCCCACCCCCAGGGCGTTGACGTGAAAGGCCCGCAACCGCAACGTGCCACCGAAGAACATTGACAGCGGGGCCTCAGCCGGGTGGGGGACCGGTGGGGTGAACGGCACCGGGGCGGCCGTGGTGGTGGTGGGCGCGGCGGTGGTGGTGGGCGCTGACCAGGTATCGGACGGGCCGGCGGTGACCAAACGGGAGACCTCGGCCTGCTCGTCGCCCCGCCCCGCCCCGGCCACCGCGGCCAACCCCACCAGCGCTGCCAGGATCACGGTGAGCGCCGTGCGGACCGCGAACCGCCACAACCTCATCGGCCGACGATGCGGTCATCCACGGCGCGGGCCTGCGCTCCGGCCAGGGCCGCCACCCGGTTCTCCGCTTCGTTGAGCCGTCGGGTGGCGTCATCGAGCAGTGCCTGCAGACCATCGGCCCTGGCGGTGGCGGTGGCCCCGGTGCGTTCCAGCTCGGCGATCTGTGCCTTGAGGGTGGCGATCTGCGTTTCCAACTCGGTGAGGCGCGCCACCTGTTCGTCCACCACCACCTGCTGCGCCTCCGCCCGTTGCTGCCATTGCTGGGAGGAGACCAGGTTGGCCTCGGCGTCGCGGCGGTTGACCCCGGCGTAGCGCCAGGAACCCGCAGCCACCGCCGCGGCACCGGCCAACACCGCCGTGACCAGCACGATCAGCGTCCAGCGCAGCACCCGTCGGGCCCGCCGATGATCGGAAGGTGGCGACGTTGGCGGGGGTCCCGGGGACGTCGCGGGGGGCCCTGGCGGCGGTGGCCAGCCCTGCGGTAACGGGGCCCAGGGATGGGGTTGGTTGGGGGGCGCCAGCGGGTTCGGGACCTCAAGCAACGGGGAGAGCAGGGCGCCGGGTGGCGGAGGGGCCCATGGCAAAGAGCCGGGCGTCCCCGCCGGTGGAGTCGGCTCGTTGCTGCTCATTGTCCGCAACCCTAGGTCCCTAGGTGCCCTTCATCGCCTCCGGGCCGGGCCATTCGCCACCAGGCCTCGGAGGGGAGGTGCGGCTGCGCGTCAGCTGGGGGCGCCGGCCCGTTCGTACAAGGTGGTGCGCCGGACCAGTTGGCGATTGCTGCCGTGCACCAGGGCCTTGAAGCCGTCTTCGGTCATCAGCTGACCGTGGGTGGCGCCCGCAGCCCGGGAGATGTTCTCATCGATGAGGGTGCCGCCCAGGTCGTTCACCCCGGCTTGCAGCAGCTGACGGGAGCCGTGCACGCCGATCTTCACCCAGCTGGCCTGCACGTTATCGATCAGCCCGTGGTACACGATCCGGCCGATGGCGTGCATCAGGATGACCTCACGGAACGTCATGCCCCGACGGGATTTGCGCTGCAGGTACAACGGTGCCGCCATGTGCACGTACGGCAGCGGGATGAACTCGGTGAACCCACCGGTCTGGCGTTGCAGGGCCCGGGTGCGCAACATGTGCCGGGCCCAGTGGCGTGGTTCCTCCACGGAGCCGCACATGATGGTGATGTTGGAGCGCAATCCCACCTCGTGCGCGGTTCGGTGGCACTCCAGCCACTCCTCGGTGTTGACCTTGTCGGGGCAGAGGATGGCCCGGATGTCATCATCGAGGATCTCCGCGGCGGTGCCCGGCAAGGATCGCAGCCCGGCGTCCATCAACCGTCGCAGGTACTGATCGAGCGGTTCACCCAACCGTTTGGCGCCCTCGGTGACCTCCAGCGCGGTGAAGCCGTGGACGTGGATCTCCGGGGCGGCGTCTTTCACGGCCCGGCACACATCCAGGTAGTACTCCCCGTCGAAATCGGGGTGGATACCGCCTTGCAGGGTGACCTCAGTGGCGCCCATCTCCCAGGCCTCACGGACCCGTTGGGCGATGTCCTCCAGGGTGAGCAGGTACGGGGTGCCGCGCAGGTTCAATGACAGCGGACCCTTGGAGAACCCGCAGAACCGGCATTTGAAGGTGCAGACGTTGGTGTAGTTGATGTTGCGGTTGTGGACCCAGGTGACGGTGTCCCCGACCACCTGGCGGCGCAGCTCATCGGCCAGTTCGGCCACCGCCGCCATCTCCGGACCACGAGCGGAGAACAGCGTGACGATCTCGTTCTCGCCCAACTCCTGGCCGGCCAGGAATCCGTCCAGGACCTCGCGCACCGGTCCGTGGGCTACCGCGCTGGCGGCGGGTAACAGGGTGGGCGGTTCGGTGGAGGCGCCGGAGTACCACGCGGTTGAGCGGTCCCCCACGAACATGACCTCGGCGCCGTCCTTGCCCTGCTCGAAGGTGGCGTTTTCGATCTTCTGGGGGAAATGAGCTCCGGGATCGTCCCGTCCCAGCCACTCGGCATCGGCGCGATCCATCACCCCGAAATGCAGCTTGGGGTCTATCCAGCGGTCCCGATCAGCGATGTAACGGGGATAGACCGTGAGCCGGGGGGCCAACGCGAAGCCGCGGGCCTCGGTGACCTCACGCAGCAGGTCCAGATCCGGCCACGGGCGCTCAGGATTGACATGGTCAGGCGTTACCGGGGACACGCCGCCCCAGTCATTGATGCCGGCGTCGAGGAGCACCCCGAAGTCATCTGACAGGTTCGGCGGGGCCTGGAGGGAGATGTCCGCCGGCAGGATCATGCGGGCCAGGGCCAGGGCCTGCAGGTAGTCGTCGGGCGGGCAGGCGCCGCGCAAGCGCATCCGGGTGCCGTCTTTGGGCAGGAAGTTCTGCACGATCACCTCCTGCACGTGACCCCAGCGGGCGTGGGAGGCGGCGATGGCTTCGAGGGCCTCAACCCGGTCGGCCAGGCTCTCGCCGATGCCGATGAGGATGCCGGTGGTGAACGGGATAGCGGCCTGCCCGGCGGCTTCGAGGGTGGCCAGGCGGCGGGCGGGGACCTTGTCCGGGGAGCCCTCATGGCAGGCCAGGTCAGGGTTGAGGGACTCCAACATCATGCCCTGGCTGGGGCTGACCGGACGCAGTGCTGCCAGCTCTTCGGCGTACAGGGCGCCGCAATTGGCGTGGGGCAGCAACCCGGTGCGGTCCAGCACCATCTGCGCCATGGCCGCCACATAGGCCACGGTCGATTCGTAGCCCCGCTCGGCCAACCACGCGGCCGCCACCGGGTAACGGTCCTCAGGCCGTTCGCCCAGCGTGAACAGCGCCTCGTGACAGCCACGGCGGGCTCCCTGACGGGCGATGGCCAGCACCTGGGCCGGTTCCAGGAAGGGAGAGGGCACCTTGGAAGGGGGCTGGGCGAAGGTGCAGTAATGGCACCGGTCATTGCACAGCATGGTCAGCGGAATGAACACCTTGGGCGAGTAGGTGACCCTTCGCCCATACGCGGTATCCCTCACGGACCGGGCCCGGGCCATCAGCTCGTCGAGACCCAGGGTAGTTAGTCCTGTCATGAAACGCACCCTAGCATTTGCTCGCCTCCCTGTCGGTCGGCGAAGTGTCGGCGGCTCGCTGGCTGTCGTCCAAGCGCCGGTTCCCCAGGTCTCCAGGCGGCGCGAGCGCCGGCCTGGTTCCGCGTGTGACACCTGCCGAGGCCAGTGCGAACGGCCCGCCTTGTCGCTCGATCTCGCAGCCCCGTCATCACGCACTGGCAACCTGGACCTCGGCCAGCCGCGCAAAGCATCCCAGGCCGGACCGTTGCGTCGGGTTGGCGTTCTCGGGCTGGGCCCCGAGGGTGGGGTTGGGGCCCCACCCGAGCGCCGCCAGGGAGGCGCCAGCCGACCGATCCACGCTCCGGCTCGAGGTCGCCCGATGGGGGGAGGCGCCCCCAGGCGCCGTGGGGGGCGCAGCCC
>JBJXFH010000050.1:0-20443 GCA_046155365.1 Acidimicrobiales bacterium
TTGGCCGGAGGGATCGACAAAGGGGGGCGCAGAGGCCTGCACCTCATACTGCGGGAGGGCGGAACCGGCGAACTGCAACACAGTGCGCTCGAAGCAGTCATGGCGACCCACCCGGACCTCCGCCAGCAGCGCCGCCTCGGCCGGCATGGTCTGGTCGGCCTTGGTGGCCTCGCTGAAGCCCGCCTCGTCACAAGGCGTCGATGACGGCGCCGAAGATGTTGCAGGATCGCTGGTTGGACCCGACGTGTCCACTGGCACGGACGTACCCGACGGGATGTCCGAACTTCCGGTGGCGTTGGGGGGAGCGGTCGGCGTGTCCACCGGCGAGGTGTCTACAGGGGACGCTCCCTCGGTGCCGCCGCAGCCCGCCACCACCGCCATCCCTGCGAGTACGGCCACGATCATGCTCCTGAAGCCACAAGCGCCCGGCCCGCGCCGCCGAACCGTGTCGGCCGCGGGGTGGATCATGCGTTGCACCGTACGCATGGCCATGTGGGACCGGCAGGGCCACAAGGCCTCGGGTCTGGCGTAGGAAGTCCCCGCCGCTCAGTTGGCCCGCGGCTGCTCTGCATCGGTCATGGTGTGGTGTACGGCCTCCACGTTGTTGCCATCCGGATCGCGCACGAAGGCGCCGTAGTACCCGGCGTGGTATTCAGGCCACAGGCGGGGGGCGTGCAGTGCTTGGGCGCCGCGGGCGGTGGCGGTGGCGAAGAACGCGTCCACCGCTTCACGCGACGGTGCCCGGAACGCGATGTGTGATTCCCGGAACCCCTCACCGGAGTCCACCCCCGACAGCCAGAAGCACGGGAACCGAGTGCCATACCCAATGGTATTGCCGAGATCGATGATGCGGCGGCCGCTCACCTCGGCCAGCACCGCGTCATAAAACGCCGCGCTGGCTGCCAGGTCGGCACATTGGATGGACAGATGATCAAGCACGCTGTCTCCTCGTTGGCGTTGTGACCGAGAGGCCACCCAGCCTACGGGCGGGACGGCGGGGGAGCGGTGGCTCCGGATCTTCTCGCGCTGTCGCCATACCTTGCAGCATGGTCCCTCGCAGTGAGCCGGGGCACGGGTAACGTGCCGCCTCGTGGACTTCGAGCTTTCTGACGAGCACAAGCTGTTCCGGGACACGTTGCGGGCGTTCGTGAACCGTGACATCAAACCGGTGGCCCGGGACTGGGAACATGCCGGGCGGTATCCCACGGAGATCGTGGCCACCATGGGCCAGATGGGACTGTTCGGGCTGACCATCTCCGAGGAGTACGGCGGAATGGGCGCTGATCTGATCAGCCTGGCCATCGCCTTCGAGGAGATCTCCCGGGGTTGGATGGGCATCGCTGGCATCCTGGGCAGTCACAGCCTGGCCTGCAAGATGATCGGCCGTTGGGGCACCGAGGAACAAAAGCAGCGGTACCTGCCGGGCCTGGCCACGGGGGAGCGGCGGACCTGCATCGCCTTGACGGAGCCTGACGCCGGCTCGGACCTGCAATCCATCACCACCCGGGCCCTGCGTGACGGTGACGAGTACATCCTCAACGGCACCAAGACCTGGATCACCAACGCCCGTTTCGCCAACCCCATGCCGGTGTTATGCAAGACGGACCCCACCCTCGAACCACGGCATCGGGGCATGAGCGTGTTGCTGGTGGACGCCGGCACCCCCGGTTTCACGGTGCTGCGGGACCTCGGCAAGCTGGGTTACAAGGGACCCGAGAGCTGTGAGGTGGTGTTCGAGGACTGCCGGGTGCCTGCCGCCAACCTGCTGGGCGGGGAGGAGGGCCGGGGCATGGTCCAGGTGCTCGGGGCGCTCGAGGTGGGCCGCATCAACGTCGCCGCCCGGGCAGTGGGGGTGTCCCAGGCCAGTTACGACCACGCGCTGGCGTACTCCAAGCAACGTCAGGCGTTCGGCCAGCCCATCTCGGGGTTCCAGGCGGTGCAGCACAAGCTGGCGGATATGGCCACGGAGATCCAGGCGGCACGGTTGCTGACGTGGTGGGCGGCGTGGCGGGCGGACCGTTCCGAACGGGCGGACACCGAGACCGGGATGGCCAAGTTGTTCGCCTCCGAGCTGGCGTTGCGGGCCTCCCTCGATGCCATGCGGATCCACGGTGGCTACGGGTATTCCACGGAGTTCGAGGTTGAGCGGTTCTACCGGGATGCGCCGCTGATGGCCATAGGGGAGGGCACCAGCGACATCCTCAAAGGGGTCATCGCCCGGTCTCTGCTCACCGGTTTCTCCACCGACTGAGCGTTCGCTGTCACAGGGTCTGAGGAGACTGTGGAAGTCACCTGTCCATCGGCGGAAACCCACCTCGCCCACCCTGCCCGGAGGCCCCCATGCACCGCTTCGCTGTCACCTTGAGCACCGGAGAGACCGTCACCGTGGAGGGGGTTGACGCCTACCAGCCGGAGGGCCCGCTCACCACGTTTTTCGCCACCGGCTCCAGCCGCCAGACCATTGACTCGTGGTCCACCCGCCTGGCCAGCTTCCGCACCGCGGACATCATGTCCATCCGGCGGGTGGCGGAAGCCGAACCCCGCCCGCTGCACCGGATGGCGCCCGCCAGCGTCAGAGCACCGCGCTGCGCCAACTCCCCGGCAGCGGTGTGAGCGTCATTCCCGGTCCTCGGAGTAGTGCGGTTCCCGTCCCAGCGGCCGTTGGCCCCGCATCACCGGCGTTGACCGGACCCGCTGGAATGCGCGGTGTGCTCAGCCGAACCGCTGGGTCCAGGCCGGTGTCCGTAGCCGTGCCGCTCCCGCGCCCAGTGCGGCGGCTGCGGTGCCCGTCCGATTCCAAGCCCCGCATCGCAGCACACCGTGGCCCAGTGCGAGCACCGTCACGCAGCCCCCCACCACTAGCACCACGTTGCCGCTGGCCCAGCCCTTGATGGCCAGGCTCAGGAGCGCCGCCACGGTCGTGATGGCCACCGGTCCTGCGTCCCAGCCCCGCCGGGGGGCCAGCAACGAGCGGGATTCGTGCCCGCCCACCAGCTTGATCACGATGGCCAACAGCAGCGCCGCGGTCATCATCAGCGGAACTTTCTCCCACCACCAGGCGCCCGAACCAACGGGGGAGTCCGGCAGCAGGCCCAACAGGTTGAACAGTCCCGCCGCCACCACCCCGGCGGTCATGTGCCACAGGTACACGCTCATGGCCCGGCCGTTGGCGGCCACCACCACCGTCCACGCTCGCTGGTCACGTTGCAGCCACCGGTTGATGGGCCCCGCCAGGGCGATGGCGCTCAACGAGTACGCCAACCCGAACAGCACCAACGCCACGCTGGGGGGATGGGTGGGCGAATACTCCATACCCGGGATGTGGATCATGGCTTGGGGCCACGGGCCGAACCTCACGGTGCCATAGGCGGTGGCCCACATGATCGCAGCGAGACCAGCGACCCGGCGGGCGTCGCCCAGCAGCCCATCCTTCCAGCCGAAGCCCAGCAACTGAAACAGCAACCATCCCAGCACCCAGTTGAGATGACCCACCAGCGCCACCCCGTGATTATGCAAAACTTCGAAGACCACAAACAGCGCCACCGCCACCGCCCCGACGCGTGCCGGATGGGCTTTGAACGCCGGCCGGACCAGCGGGGCGATGGCGGTATCGATGGTGTAGTTGGACAGGAACCACAAGGGGATGGCGGCGGCCGCAGCGGCGCTGAAAACCAATCCCCGCACCGGGGTCAGCCCTCCCACCGCCAAGATGGCCAGCCAGGTGGCGGCCAGCACGAGGGCCGGTGCGCACATGCGCCGCAGCCGATCCGCCACCCAGGCTGAAGCGGGGCGTCCGGCCAGCAGATGGGAATCCAGGCTGACCGCGGTGCTGAACCCGCCCACCACGAAGAAAAGGGGCATCACCTGCAGTAGCCAGGTGAGCCAACCCATCTGCGGCGCCAATTCCAAAGCATTGCGGCCCACCACCTGCCCGTCCTCATCACGGACGAAGGCCATGGCGCACCAGTGACCCACCGCCACCGCCACCATCGCCGCCGCCCGGTAGAAGTCCGCGGCGCGGTTGCGGTCTGCCTTGGTCCCCGCCGCGAGGTCCTGGGCGCTGACGGGTTGTTTCAGGGGGTGGGCAGGCTTCATGAGGGGACTTTGCGGGGGAGGCGCGTCGGCGTCCATGCCGGGAACCCCCCACGAGACCCTGGGGAACGGTCTGAGTGGCGTCCCCTCAATCGCCGCCATCGAGCAGGGCGGCGCGCAACCCAGCCAGCGTGGCGCTCGTCACCCCGATGTGGCGGAGATACCCCTCGGTACTGCCGTGGCGATGGGACAGCTGCTGCAGGAAACCTGACATGGCTTCGGGCGGGCAGGCCCGGAACGCTTTCGGGTGGCGGGCCATACGCTCCGCGGCCTCCGGTTGGGTGGCGTTGATCCAGACAACCAAGCGGTCCATGGACGCCGCGCTGAGGTGGTAGTCCGCGGCCACGGTACCCACGTCCACCCCCAGCGCGGACAACACCAGCGCGGCCACCACCCCGGTGCGGTCCTTGCCGGCGGAGCAGTGGAACACCGCCGGCAGCCGCGGTGGGCTGGTCAGCACGGCGATGGCCCCGGCAATGGCCTCGGCCCCATGCTCAGCCATCTCCAGGTAACGGGCGATGAGGAACGGCACGGGGTGGTGCGCCTCTTCGGCCAGGGCTTCGGCGTCCCACAGCTCGTGCAACACCGGGAAGTGCAGGCCCTCCGCGGCGTCGGGGGAGTACGTCGAGACCTCGCGCTCGGCCAGGGTGCGCAGGTCGATCACGGTGTTCCAGCCCAACGCCGCCAGGGCTGGTTGGTGACCGGTTACCCGGTGCAGGCCATCGGCCCGAAACAGCACCCGCCACCGCACCCGCCGCCGGTCCTGCGCCACATACCCGCCCAGATCACGCAGGTTGAACACACCATCGCAACCGATATGGCGCGCCGGTTCCTGACCCATTGCCACTGCACCTCGGGGATCCACCGCACCCAGCGTAGGCAGCGAGTGCCCGCCGAACCCTTGGTCGACCGCCATGCTGCTCTCATAGTGCTATCTCATAGTGCTATCTCATAGTGCTAGCATCTTATGATGTGGCGACGACCCGAACGACGTTTACGCTCGATGAGGAGCTTGCCGATCAGGCCCGGCACCTGGGCGTGAACATCTCAGCCGCAGCCCGCGATGGGGTTGCGGCGGCGGTCCGCCAAGCGTTGGCGCGGCGGGACCGGGCTGCGTATGAACGGACGCCGGAGAAGCCGGACCCCTTCTGGGCCGACGCTGAAGCCTGGGGTGAGGAATGAACCGGGGGGAGGTGTGGCTGGCACAGGTGGGACGAAAGCGACGGCCGGTGTTGGTGCTCACCCGCACCGACGTGATTGCTGTTCGCACGCTGGTCACCGTGGCGGAGATCACGTCGTCAATCCGCGGCATCAGCGCCGAAGTCTTGGTGGACCATCAGTCCGTTGGTCTGGACCGGGAGTCCGCCGTCAACTGCGACGGGTTGCATACCGTGACCCAGGCCTCCCTCACACGAAGGGTCGGCCAGCTTGACGACCTCACCATGGAACAGGTCTGCGTGGCGCTGAACCACGCACTGGACTGCTGATCGGCCTCAAACGTCGGAACGCAACCTCGACACGTTGCGCAACCTCGCAGTCGGCCGCGGCCGTGTCATGCGAGTTCCACACGAGGAGCCCGGTGGTCGGTCCATTGCAGCAATCCCTCGACAGCGCAACGCATCGTGGGCCGGCGTGTGGGTGAGGGCACGCCATCGAGTGACCTGCCGTCAGAACCAGATCAACCGGCGTCGCCGTCCAGCCTGTAGACTAGAACGTATGCCTGATTCGACTACGATTCGCGTATCCGTGGCGACGCGTGACGCGCTGCGTGACTTGGCGGTCCGCGATGGGGTGACGATGGACGAGGAGCTTGCTCGATTGGCTCGAGCGGAGCGACAGCGCCGAATCGGCATTGCGCTCGCTTCCGAGCTGTCCGCAGAGGATCGAGCCTGGGTGGAGGCCGGGGTCTCGACCGTTCGTAACCATGCGAGCAGGTGACCTCGTACGGGTCGACTTCGGTGTTCCGGTGGGCAGCGAGCCAGGGTTTCCACGTCCTGCGGTGGTGGTCACCGCCGACGCCGTTCTGGCCCACACGCCGCGAACGTTCCATGTCGTTCCGGTCACCAGCAATGTCCGGCGATCCCTACCGACCGAGGTTGTTGTCACGGCGTCAGGATTGGATGGACCGTCGGTGGCACAGTGCCACCTCTGTGCTGTGATCGGTGTCGAGCGGATCCTCGATCAAGAATACGGCAACATCGGCCCAGCCGAGCTGGCCCAGATCCGAGCAGTGCTCGGCGACCTGCTGGATATTGGCTGACGGCGACGCTATCCGTCGCACCTCACCTCGGGATCGGCAATCGACACGGCTTGTGCGCTTAGGTCAAGGTGAGCCCAGCCCGTGATCGAGTAACCGAAACCATCATTGGATCACTCCGCCAGCTGTCACCCAGTCCGATTGGCCGACATCCTCAATCGTGTTCACAACGGCCGTGAGTTGATCAAGATCAAGCTCGTAGCTCAGCGCCATGAGCCCTCAAGCTGACTGAGATCATCCGAGGGCTCCCACAGAGCAAGCGACAGATCATGCAGAAGCTCGCGTCGGCGAGGTCAGGGGCCCCGGAATCACTTTGCATAATCTCGGTTATGCAATCGAACCGAGGGAACGGCTCGCAGGTGGGGTGCGGGTATACTGTCGGTATGGCGGATTCGACAACCATGAAGGTGAGCACCGGGACCCGTGACCGGCTCCGGAGCCTCAGCCGTGAGGGCCAATCGCTGGAGGACGTGGTCGTCAGCGCCCTCGACGCCTATGAACGTCAACTGTTCTGGTCGAGCGCTGAGGCGGCGGCGGCCCGGGAGACCATCGAGGCACGAGCCGAGCGCAAACGGATCGAGGCCGAGGTCGATGGCTGGATGGACGACCTGCGTTGACCGTTTCAGCAGGTGAGGTGTGGCTCGCCGACAGCGGCGGCGAAAGCAGGCGACTGGTGTTCGTGATCTCCGACGCCCGCTTTCACCGGGTGGCCGAGCGGGCGGTGGTCGCTCCCGTGCTGGATTCGATCACGTCAGCCATGCCGTGGCACCTTCCCTTGAATGGACGGGTCGTCGCGATCAATCAACTGGGCACGTTGCCCATTGAGCGCTTGCTTGAACACGTCGAGACCGCAAGTTTTGATGTGTTGCGGCGAGCCCGCCGAGCCGTGAGCGAGATCATCGGGTGACGCGCCCCGCCGTTGGCCACTCCGTCCGCTCAACGGGGGCGGTCCAGTTGCAAGAGGCTGGCCCGGCGGACGTGACTTTCTAAACGGGCCCATTCGATGATGGTTTCCGCGGACGTCACGACGATCAGCTGGCGGTCCAGACCCAGGTTGGAGAGTTGCTCCAACACCATGGAGGCGGGGTCCGGTTCGGCATCACCCGGAATCGTCACCAGATGCGGTCCGGCGGCATCGTTGTTCTCCGGGACAAGGGCGCACACCGCGGTCGGGACATCGGCCGGTTCAAGTGGTGCTGGCGCCGGGGGCTCTCCGGCGTCGGGGTCCCGGCCGACCGCGGCGAACGCACCCAACCGAATGAGTAGGCCGGCCGCCGCTTCGATACGGGCCCGCTGCGCCATCGCCGCCGCCACCTCGATCTCACCGGCGAAGAGTCGCCAGTACTGATCGGCCATCGACAGTTCGTCCACGGGCCCGCGCTCGCTGGAGGGCGTCAGCGGCTTGGGTTTGCGGCGGAACCAGGCCCGATGAGGCGCCGGAGCCAGCATCGGCGGGGCCGGAGCGTCCGCAGTCTCGGGACCAAGCTCGCGCCGAACGTTCGCCCGGGCCGCCTGGAGCCGCTGGGCCGCGGTCCACAACACCACCTGATCAACCCGGCAGAGCTGATCGACCACCGCCTCGCCCGCTCCCCCGCTGGTGGACCGCCCGGGTCGGGTCAGTGGGGCGAGCACCGGCAGCGTCTCTTGCACGGGCCGTTCCTGCCGGGCCTCGATATCGATCAGCCGATGACGGGCTCCCTTGGGACGGAACAGCACGTAGGACCGGCCGTCACGCAGCGTGAACTCCACGTGGACCCCATTGCCGGGCCCTTGAAACACCCCCGCCAAACGTTCCGCGGTGGCCTGGATCTCCGGCGTCTGCAGGACCGTGAGCCGGGGATGAAACGCCATCACCAGCACGGCGTCACGGCTTTCCACCGCCGCCGGCAGGCTGACCCGATCAAGGCGCCAACCCTGCTGCGGAGCCTCGCCGGTTGACGGCCCCGAAGCCGAGGGAAGCGTCTCAATGGCACCCATGGAGGTCCTTTCCTCGCCGCCCGCCGAAGGTTCCGCCGCCCGAGATGGAGGATAGCCGGCCACGCAGGAGGGCCCACCGCCCCCGTTCGTTCAAGCACCCTCTGTAGTGGATCCTTTGGGGACGGCGAGGATGGACCGGCATCGGCGCTACCTTGGGAAGGCCCTGTCGCCTGAGGTCAGGTTCGATTGTCTGTGCTCGACCCGCCCGAACCCGCCGCCGCTGCCCCAGAGTCCCCTGCCCGGCATTGGCGTTGGGATGACCAGATCGAGGCGTTCGCCGCCTTGCATCGGGGCAACGGGGCGTTGATCGGCCGGGTGGTTATCGTCGCCCGGGGGTTTGACACGGTGGTGGTGGAGGACGGCCGGGAACTTCTGGCGGATCGGTCCACGGCGGCCTATCGCGGCGCCATTCGGGACGGGGCCCCCGCCGTGGGTGACTGGGTGGCGGTGGCCTATGACGGATCCAGCCCCGCCATTGTGGCCATCGCCCCTCGCCGCGGGGTGATCGTGCGGCGTGATCCCTCCGAGCGGGTGACGGCGCAGGTGGTGGCGGCCAACATCGACACCGTGTTCTGCGTGTTCGGGCTGGACCGGGAGCTGCGGCCTCGTCGACTGGACCGGGTGCTGGCCCTGGTGCACGAGGGCGGCGCCGAGCCGGTGCTGGTGCTGACCAAGGGAGACCTCTCCCCCACTGGGATCACCCCCCAGGACGTGGTGACGGACCCCGCGGTGCTGGCCGGGTTGGCCTGCCATGTGGTGTCGATCAAGACCGGCGAGGGGCTGGACCACCTCCTGACCTACCTGACGCCCGGCCGCACCGTGGCGTTGCTGGGCGAATCCGGGGCCGGTAAATCCTCGCTGGTCAACGCCCTCACCGGCCGGGATCGGGCTGAGGTGGGCGAGGTCCGCGAACGGGACCACCGGGGCCGGCATACCACAACCGCCCGGCGGCTGTTCGTGCTGCCGGGGGGTGGGTCCCTGATCGACACCCCCGGCGTGCGGTCCCTGGGGCTGTGGAGCGACGGCGACGGGGTGGATGAGGCCTTCGGTGATGTGGCCGCACTGGCCGCCACCTGCCGATTCCGGGACTGTCACCACCACGACGAGCCGGGCTGCGCAGTGCGGGCGGCGGTAAGGGACGGTCGGCTGAGCTCCGTTCGTCTGAACGCATACCGGAACCTGCGGGCCGAGCTGCAGACCGTGGAAAGCCGCAAGGAGGAGGGCAGACGGTTACGGGGTGAGGGCCGCCGTCCACCGCTGCGACGCTCCCGGCGCCGCGCCAGCGTGGACGACGATGAGGACGAGGCCGGTCCCGACGAGGAAGCCTGACCCGTCCGGCTACCCGTTGGCGGGCGCCTTCGGGGCCGACGGAACCGGACCCAGCCAGTAGGTGACGGGGAGGTTTTCGATGAGCACCTGACGGCTCCAATACTGGCGACGATCCCAGCGGCCCAGATCCTCGAGGGCTGCTTGCAACGATCGACGGCTGTTGGCGCTGCAGGACAGCAGGTCACGGTGCTGGCGCAGATGGACGGCGAGTCGACGCTGGCAGCGACGGGCCGAACCGGTGACCCGCTCGCCCCCGCCGGAGGAACCCGCGGCCGGCGCCTGATCGTTCCCGCCCTCGACCGCACAACTGAACCCGGCCTCGAAGCGCAGACCCAGGCCTCGCTTGGCCCGGGATCCCACCGGCGCAGACTCATCATGCACGGGGCGGGCCTGTTGCACCGACGGAGAAGCCATCGGGTCACCAGATCCCACCAGCGACGGCATCACAAGGGGACGTTGGGCCATCGAATACGTGTCAACTGCGCCGGTTCAGTCAAGTGACCAGCAGCACCATCCGATGTCTGATGCATGCAGTTGCGCGATTACTGGCCCACTGGGCAAACCCTCGACGAGGCTGAGCACCGCCGACGTCATCGCGGCATCCTGATGGTGTTGTGGCTCCAGATTCCCGTGGTGCTGCTGGTGGGGGTGTTGAGCGGCCAATCCTCCGGCATCCACCTGCTGCGCGACGCCGCGGCGGTGACCTTGATGGCGTTACTGGCCAGCGTGGTTCGCCAGCGGGCCCTACAAGCGTTGCTGGCCAGTGTGGGTCTGCTCAGCGCGTCGGCAGCGGTGGTGCACGCCAGTGGTGGCAGTATCGAGGCCCACTTCCACTTCCTGCTGGCGTTGACCGTGGTGGCGCTGTACGTGGACGTGCGGGCGTTCGCTGCCGGCATCGGCTTCACCCTGGTGCATCACCTCACCGTCGGCCTGCTGGCCCCATCCAGCGTGTTCAACCACTCCTCAGGCCAGGCCAAACCGGCGCTGTGGGCACTCATCCACAGCTCGTTGATGCTGGCTGAGGCCGCCGCCATCATGGTGATGTGGGCCACGGTGGCGGCCGAACGACGCCGCAGCACCGCCACCGCGGCGCAGGCCACCTCCGAAGCCCAGCTGTACGCCACGGAGAGCTCGGCGCGCACCGAGCAATTGCGCGCCGAAGCCGAACACCTGAACCACCAGGTCAACGTGGCCAACGAGAACATGCACGTCACCGCCTCAGCCGTGAACGAGATGTCGGGCAGCATCTTCGACATCGCCCGTATGACCGTGGACGCCTCCGCCCTGATGGAGATCGCGGCGGAGTCCGCGGTGGCCGCGACCGACACCATGGACCGCCTGGGAGACACCTCCAACCGAATCTCGACAGTGCTGTCCACCATCACCGGCATCGCGGAACAAACCAACCTGCTGGCCCTCAACGCCACCATCGAGGCCGCCCGCGCCGGGGAGGCCGGCCGGGGCTTCGCGGTGGTCGCTACCGAGGTGAAAGACCTGGCCAGCGAGACCACCACCGCGGCCAAGAACATCGCCACCATGGTGACCACCACCCATGAGGAAACCCAGGAAGCCATCGCGGTGATCCGCAACATCGCCGAACAGCTCGATCAGCTGAACCACATCCAAAGCGCCATCGCCGCCGCCATCGAGGAGCAGAGTTCGGCGGCGCAGACCATGTCGGTGAGCGTCAGTGACGCCGCCGGGGTCCTGGACGCCATCTCCGACGGGGTCAGCGGGCTGCACCAGTAAGCGGGCTGGCTCGGCCCAGGCTCGGGCTCGACTAGGCCGGCGGGCCGGGCTGGGTGATGACGGTGGCGGCGCCGGGTGGGTGGGGCGGGCCTACTGTTGGGCGATGGGGTCCGGCACGGGTCATAACGGCGGATTCGACGCCGCCGACCGCAGCCTCTACGACCTGCTCGAGGTCACCCCCGACGCGGATCTGCAGGAGTTGCGATCCGCCTACCGTCGCCTGGCCCGGGTGTTCCATCCCGACGTTGTCCGCCCACCCGTCGGCGCCCCCACCGGAGCCGACGGGGATCCGCAGCTGGTCATGGCCCGCATCAATGAGGCCTGGTCGGTGCTGTCTGACGCTGAGCGCCGCGCCGCCTACGACTTGGCCCGCAGGCAGCAAGCAGGCGCCGTTACCCCCGCCGGTGGCGCCCCGGGCAGGTTCGATGGGCGCACCGCCGGCGGTCACGGCCGCGGCCCGGTCACCTTCGTGCGGCCGGCGGCACCGGATGGGCGCCGTGAGGTGGTGGTGCTCACCCGCAAGGAGGCATGGCTGCGGGGCGTGGGGCTGCGCATCCGTTTCCTGGCCAGCTACGCCGGGCGCAGCGCGGTGCAGACCATGCTGCTGCGTCATCCCGGCACCAGCCGTGAGAGCTGGGAACTTCTGGTGCCGATGATCTGCGACCGGCTGACCGATGACGTGGGCGATCGGGTCCGCCAGGCCCGGGTGGCTGGTGCCGCCCCGTTGGATCTGGCCAACGCCGCCACCCTGCTGGCGTTGCACGCGTACGGCGCGGAACTGCTGCGGGCCAGCCTGGTGGTGGCGGAGGCCCGACCGTTGCCCTGGCGAACCCTGACCGACGCTGACCTGCGCTGCCACGCCGAGATGGTGGACCGCATCTATGAGGCGTTGGCCTACGAGCTGCCCCGGGAGTTGGTCCATCAGCTGGGCAACGCGCCCCGGGTGCTGCGTCGCCTACCGCGCCGTTGACCGAGGCCGACCCGCCGACTATCCGCCGACTGTGCCCCGCCGGTGCCAGCAGTGCGGCACGGGCTGCGGAGCGGTGCCAAGCTCTGGGCCATGACGAGGCACCGATGAACGAGCTCACTGATGAGCAGTTGGTGGGAATGCTGCACGAGATGATCACCGCCAGGGTGTTCTCGACCCGGGCGTTCAACCTGCAACGGCAGGGCCGGCTGGGGACCATGGCGCCCATCGACGGCAACGAGGCGGTGGTGGTGGCCACCACGTTCGCCCTGCAACCGCAGCACGACTGGATCTTCCCCCAGTATCGGGAGCAGTACGGGCTGGGGCGTTATGGGGCCGAGGTCATGCGCCGCCACGCGCTGTACCTGGCCGGTCACCCCGCCGGGAGCTACTTCGAACCCGGCCTCAACGTGTTCCCGGCCCAGATCTCCTTGGCGGCGCAGATCCCTCATGCGGTCGGTATGGCCTGGGGGTTGATGCTGCAGGGGGACCCGGGGGTGGCGGTGGTGTTCTTCGGTGACGGCGCCAGCTCCGAGGGTGACTTCTACGAAGCGGCCAACTTCGCCGCCGTGATCAAGGCCCCGGTGCTGTTCATGCTGGTCAACAACGGTTGGGCCATCTCCACGCCCACCTCCCGCCAGACCGCGGCGGTGACCTTCGCCGACAAAGCCGCAGCGTTCGGCATGCCCGGGGTGCGGGTGGACGGCCGGGATCCGGTGGCGGTGTGGGAGGTGGTGCGAGCCGCCCGGGCCCGCGCCGCCGCCGGTGAGGGACCCACCCTGATCGAGGCCGTCACCCAACGGCTGGGCCACCACACCACCGCCGATGACCCCACCCGGTACATCCCCGCCGAACAGCTAGCCGCCGGTCGGGCTGCGGATCCGGTGGTGACCTTCGCCGCCCAGCTTCGCCAACTGGGCCTATGGGACGACCAGCAGCAGGCCGCCATCGAGGCCTCCGCACTGGCCGCAGTGGACGCCGCGGTGGACGCCGCCCTGGCCACCGAGCTGGCACCGGACACGTTCTTCGAGCACGTGTTCGCCGAAGGCAATCAACGCTTGGACCGCCAACGGGCCGCCCTGCTCGACGCCCACGAACGAGGTGAGCTGTGAGCACGCAGACCACACCCAGCGCCGCCACCGCCACCACTTCGCACACCATGGTGGAGGCCATCAACCGCACCCTCGCCCGGGAAATGGCCCGTGACCAGCGCATTGTCCTGTTCGGCGAGGACGTGGGGGCCAACGGCGGGGTGTTCCGGGCCACCGACGGGCTGATCGATCGTTTCGGGTCCCGACGGGTGGTAGACACCCCCCTGGCCGAGGGCCTGATCGTGGGCACGGCGGTGGGCTTGGCGGCGTCGGGCATGGTGCCGGTGGCCGAGATCCAGTTCCTGGGATTCGCCTATCAGGCCTTTCATCAGCTGGCGGGGCAGGTGGCCCGGTTGCGGTATCGCTCCCACGGCCGATTCGACGCCCCCATCACCATCCGGGCGCCTTTCGGTGGCGGGGTCCGCACCCCGGAACTGCACTCCGAGGCCATCGAAGGTCAGCTGGTCAACATCCCCGGGCTCAAGGTGGTGATGCCGGCCTCGGCATGGGACGCCGCCGGGCTGCTGGCCGCCGCCATCCGCGATCCGGACCCGGTGCTGTTCCTCGAACCGCTGCGGGGCTACCGGTCCCTGCGTGATGAGTTCCCCGAGGACGACAGCATGGAGATCATTGAACCGTTGGGCCGGGTCAAGCTGATCCAAGACGGCACCGACCTGGTCATCGTGGCCTGGAGCTACCAGGTGGAGGTGGCCCGCCGAGCGGCGGCAGCGCTGGCCGAGGAGGGCCATTCGGTGGCGGTGTTGGACCTGCGCACCCTGGTGCCGTTGGACATCGGGGGCCTGGTGGAGGTGGTGGCCCGCTGCGGCCGGGCGGTGGTGGTGGAAGAGGCCCCCCAGACCGGTGGATTCGCCGGAGAGGTGGTGGCCACCTTGGTGGAGGAGTGTTTCTACGAGCTGGAAGCCCCGGTGGTGCGTGTGTCGGGGTATGACGTGCCCTACCCCACCGGGTTGTTGGAGGACCGCTACGTCCCGTCAGTGGCCCGGGTGACCGCAGCCTGCCGCCGGGTGTTGGAGTTGGCACCGTGAGCGTTCGGTTCGCGTTACCCGACGTGGGCGAGGGACTGCACGAGGCGGAGATCGTGCGCTGGTTGGTGGTGCCCGGTGAGACCGTGGCCCGGGACCAGCCGTTGGTGGAGATCCTCACCGACAAGGCCCAGGTGGAGCTGCCCTCCCCCGCCGCCGGTGTGGTTCGCACCCTGGCCGTGGCCGAGGGCACCGTGGTTCCCGTCGGCACCGTCCTCATCGAGATCGACGACGGCTCACCCGCTCCCCCACCACCCCTCACCCGTCCCTCACCATCAGTGCCCAACCAGTCACGCGTCGCGGTATCGACGGATCCGGCGAATGGGCGAATCGACGTCGATTCGGCCCTACGGTTTTCCGCTCTGACCAGGCCAAAGGCGTCCCCGTCGACGCGCCGGCTGGCCGCCAGCCTGGGCGTTGACCTTGCCTCGGTAACGGGCAGCGGACCCGGCGGCCGCATCCTCGCCACCGACGTGGAATCCGCCACCGCAGCCGCCCCCACCGTCGCAGCCGTCGCTACCAGCCACCCCGGATCTGCCCACGCCGCCAGCCTCGACCCTTCCCCCACCGGCCCGGGGACGCCGAGCACCGCGGCACAGGACGCGCCGGCCCGGGCCGCGGCGGGCTCCACCCTGGGGCAACTTGCGGCCGGCACCCATCCGCTGCGAGGCATCCGGCGGCTGACCGCGGCCTCCATGACCCAAAGCTGGACCACCATCCCCCACATCACCGGGATGGACGAGGTGGACGCCACCGCGCTGCTCGATGCCCGCGCCCGGCTGCGGCAAGCACTGCGGGAGGACGGCGATGAGGTTGGCGCCGCCGCCCTCACCCCGCTGGTGCTGCTGGCCGCGGCGGTGGCCCGCACCCTGCGCCGCTACCCGCTGGTCAACGCCGCGGTCACCGAGGACGGGCTCAGCGTCATCGTGTACCCCGACGTCAACCTGGGCGTGGCGGTGGCCACCGACAACGGGCTGATGGTGCCGGTGGTGCGCCACGCGGACCGTCGAAGCCTGCGGGACCTGGCGGTGGAAATGGCCCGGCTGGGTGGCGCGGCCCGAGACCGCCGGATCACCGCGGCCGAGCTGCGTGGCGGGACGTTCACGCTGACCAACTACGGCGCCCTCGGCGGCCGGTTCGCCACCCCGCTGATTCTGCCGGGACAAGCCGGGATCATGGGGTTCGGCGCCATCCGGGACCGGCCGCTGGTGATCGAGGGGCAGGTGGTGGCCCGGCCCACATTGCCGGTGGTGTTCTCCGCCGACCATCGCATCATCGATGGTGACCTTTCCGTGGCGTTCCAAGAACACGTCCTGGCGTTGGTGGCCGATCCCCTGCGACTGCTGTTGGGCGCCTGAGATGGTGGTGGGCGAGATCCCCGAAGCCACCGACGTGCTGGTCATCGGGGCCGGTCCGGGGGGTTACGCCGCCGCCCTGCGCGCCGCCCAGGCCGGCCGGCGGGTGACGCTCATCGAACGGGACGCGGTGGGTGGCACCTGCCTCAACGTGGGGTGCATCCCCTCCAAGGCGCTCATCGCCGCCGCTGAGCTGTTCCACCAGGCCCGCCATGGCGCCGAGATGGGCGTGGTGGCCTCCCCTACCGTGGCCTGGTCAGGGGTGCAGGCCCATCTGCGACGAGCCGTCAACGAGCTCACCGGCGGTGTTGGTCAGCTCCTTCGCGCCGCCAAGGTGGAGGTGGTGGGCGGACGGGCGTACTTCACCAGCCCCACCCGGGTGGCGGTGGAAACCGACGGTCGCTTGCGTCACTACGAGTTCACCGACGCCATTGTGGCCACCGGGTCCCGGCCTGGCACGCTGGCGGCGCTGCCGGTGGACGGTGAGCGCATCATCGATTCCACCGGGGCGCTGTTCATGGCCGACCTACCGGCATCGGTGGCGGTGATCGGCGGCGGGTACATCGGCGTGGAGCTGGGCACGGCGCTGGCCAAGCTGGGGGTGGCGGTCACCATCGTGGAGCAGGCCGACCGGCTGCTACCCGAGCTGGACGCCACCCTGGCCGCGGTGGTCACCCACCGGTTGGGCCAGCTGGGGGTGACCGTGCGCACCGGCCACCGGGCCACCGGGCTGACCGACAACGATCACCGCGTTGGTCCCGGTGCCGGTCCCGGACTGCGCATCGAACCGGTCCCCGGCCCCGACCCCGGCCCGGGCGTCGCGGCCTCCGACCCCTCCTCACCCCGCGACGCGGGATCGGCGCAGGTCGTGGCGGCGCAGCGGGTGATCGTGGCCGTGGGTCGGGTGCCCAACAGCGACACGCTGTCCCTTGACCACGCCGGCGTCACCCCCCGGCCCGACGGTCGCTTGGCGGTGGGACCGGACCGGCGCATCAGCCGTCACCTGTTCGCCATCGGGGATCTGACCGACGGTCCGGCCCTGGCCCACAAGGCCACCGCCGAGGCCGAGGTGGCGGTGGCGGCGCTGCTGGGCGAGGCGGCCCGCTTTGACCCGGCGGCCATACCCCTGGTGGTGTTCTGTGACCCCGAGCTGATCTCGGTGGGCGTCACCCGGGCGCAGGCACAGGCCGCCGGTGTGGCCGTGCAGTCCTTCCGCTTCCCGTTGGGGGCCAACGCCCGGGCCCGCCTTGCGCCAGCGGGATCGGGCGCCACCGCCGGGCACGTGGAGCTGATCGCCGATGCCCACGGCACCGTGATCGGGGTGCACGCCGCGGGGCCCCACGTGTCCGAACTGGCCGGCGAGGCGGCCCTGGCGGTGGAGATGGCCGCCACCGTCGAGGACCTCCGGGGGGTCATCCACCCCCATCCCACCATCTCCGAGGCGTTCCTCGAGGTCGCCCATGGCGTTGCCGGCGCGCCCCTGCACGTGCATCGTTCCCGTCGCTGAGATGCGGCCGTCCGGGCCGGTCAGACCCCGGGGTGGCTGGCATCAATCCCGTCCAGCCGAGCGCTGACCAATTCCGCCACAGCGACGTGCGGACAGGAACCGAGGGCCCCGCGGATGGCGGCGGTGGCCTCCGTAATGGCCTGCTCGGCGGCGGCGGTGCCCATGCCCCAGCGGCGGGCCTCACCGATGAAATCCTGGAATGACGGGCGCCGGAACGTGCCGTTCACCGACATCGCCGGTGCCTCACGCAGCTGCGGCCACAGCGCGGTGGGCACGGTGTCATAGAGCGGAGCGGGCGCGATTGACCCGGTGGCGGTGTCAACCAGCAGGGACACGTTCTTGCCGTGGGCGTCCCCATTGCCGATGGCGGCGGTGAAGACCATGGTGCGCACCAGGCGGGGATGGTGCAGCGCCGGGTCGCCGTAGCGATCGAGCAGGTCAGCGATCTGCCCGAACGACGGTCCGCCGAACCGCTCGTACTTTCCCCGACCCTGATGGGCGTCGATGTCCACCGCCAGGGCCTGACAGGAGTCCTCCTGATGGATTCGACGAACGTCCCCGGTGCGGGGATCCACGTCCCGGTCATAGCGCGGCACGATCAGCACGTCGATCCCGTCGAAGTTGGCCAGATCGGTGTTGACCGTGGTGAGGCCCACCGCCCGGGCCAACTGCATGCAGGCGTGTTCCGCGGCGAGCAGACCGTCATGGCGCCCATCGGCCAGTTTCATGATGTGGGTGGAGGGTTGCCCGTTGCGGGGCCGACCCCATCGACCGTCGGGTAGGGCGTTGACCAGCAGCTTGTTCTGCAACCCGGCGATGGACAGCTCACTGTCGTCGCGCACCGCGAAGCCCGGGGCGTCCACCACGTCACGCAGCTCGGCCACCAGCTCGTCCTCGCTGTAGGGCTCCACCGCCCAGGCGCGGGGCTCCGGTGGTTCGGCGCTGATGCTGAAGGCGCCGGCGATGTCCCGGCCGTAGCGTTCCAGCAGGCCGGCGAAGTGGTTGGTGGGCAACCGGGCCCGGGTGGCCAGGGCCAGGAGGTGGTTGCCCTCCGGCAGCAGGCCCCGGACCCAGGCCGTGGCGTTCGCAGCCTGGCGGGTGACCGGCAGTGAGCAGGACAGCAGCGGACGATTGGCCTCACCCTGGGCCACCACCGCCGGTTCGTAACGGCAGCGCAGATCCCACGGTTTGCGGGCCTCGAGCGTGGCCACCTTGGTGCCGTCGAGCCAGACCCCGAGGCGCTTGGGGCTCATGGCTGGTTGCCGCTGATGGGCACGGTGGCGATCACCTCAACACCGAGGCGTCGCAGTACCGACAGCGCCCGGTCCAGAGATTGGAACCCCTCGCCGGCTTCGATCCGGGCCAGCCTGGTGCGATCGAAGCTCAGGCCGAGCTGGTCCACGACCTGCTGTTGGGTGAGGCCCTGTTCGGCGCGGGCGTCTCGCACCACCCGCCCGAGGTCCGCCCCTGACCTCACCCGATACGTCCGTGTGCTCATATCGACACAGCCTATCGGCAACAGCTGATGTGTCAAAAGAAGCACATCCGCCCCCGGTCGGGCCCTGTGCTGAGATCGACACATTGGCAGGACGGCAGTCGGCGCCGCGAGCAGGACCAGCCACCGCCCACGCCGTCCCGAGATCCCATTCCACCTCGGCGCCCCACGCTGGGCCCGGCCCGATAGTGTCGGGCGGGACACAGGGGGTGCCGATCGTGCGTTACGACGTGGTCATTCGGAACGGGACAGTGGTCGACGGGTCAGGGGTGGCCCGCTACCGAGCTGACGTGGGGGTGCGCCACGGCCGCATCGCCACCATCGGGCGGATCCGGGACCGGGGTGACCGGGAGATCGACGCCGAGGGCCATGTGGTCACCCCCGGTTTCATTGACGCCCACACCCACATGGACGCCCAGATCATGTGGGATCCGCTGGGCACCTGCTCGGCGTGGCACGGCGTGACCAGCGTGGTCATGGGTAACTGCGGGTTCACCTTGGCCCCCGCCCGCGCCGCCGAGCGTCACCTGGTGGTCCGCAACCTCGAACGAGCCGAGGACATCTCCGCGGACGCCATGGCTGCGGGCATCGAGTGGAGCTGGGAAACCTTCCCCGAGTACCTCGACACGCTGCAGGCCCTGCCCAAGGGCATCAACTACGCCTCCAACATCGGCCATTCGGCGTTACGGACCTGGGCCATGGGCGAGCGGGCCTTCACCGAACCGGCCACCGAAGCTGACCTGGCCGCCATGGAACGGGAGCTGCGTGATGCGTTGCGGGCGGGGGCCATCGGCTTCACCACCTCGCGCACCAACAACCATGAGACCTCAGACGAACGCCCGGTGGCCTCCCGCCTGGCCGATTGGGCGGAGGTGTCCCGCCTGGTGAACGTGATGGGCGAGCTGGGCGTGGGCCTGTTCGAGATCGCCCAGGAACCCACCGCCCGCTCCGCAGACCCCGCGGTACGCCAGGAGTTCTTCGGCCGGATGGTCGATCTGTCGGTGTCCAGCGGGGTGCCCTTCACGTTCGGGGTGCTGTCCACCACCCGTGACGGCAGTGACTGGCAGGGCCAACTGGACATGATCGACGCTGCTGCCGCCGCCGGTGGTCGCATGATCGGCCAGGCGCATTGCCGGGAGTTCTCAGTGCTGCTGTCCTTCAAGACCCGCCTTCCGTTCGACAATCTGCCGGAATGGCAAGAAGTTCGTTCGTTGCCGCTTGAGGCGCAGGCCCGGGAGTTGCGGGACCCCGCGGTCCGGGCCCGGCTCATCGAGGCCGCCCACGCCGGAAACTACGGCCGGGCCATTGGCGCGGAAGCCCGCAAACCGGACTACCGCTGGATTCGCATCATGGACAGCCCGGTGCCGCCCAATGAAACGGTGGCCGCCCGGGCCGAGCGTCTGGGCAAAGACCCCGTGGAGTTGATGATCGATCTGGCGTTGGACACCAACTTTGAGCAGTTCTTCGTGCAGGCCATCGCCAACCGTGATCCGGAGCACCTGCTGTCGATCATGCGTCACCCCCGCACCGTGGTCACCTTCTCGGACTCAGGCGCCCATGTGTCCCAGATCATGGACAGCT
>JBJXFH010000133.1:0-43221 GCA_046155365.1 Acidimicrobiales bacterium
TTTGGTGGCCGCCCGCTTGCGAGCAGCACATCGTTTCGGGGTTATCCGTCTGGGGACTTCGGACACCGTGCGGGCGTGCGTTGTGCTTTTTGCGCCTATGGCCGCCGCCGCCCCGGCCGGTATCTCCACGAGGAACCCCACCATAGCTTCCGGGAACAACTCGCAACACTGCATTTCGCTTTATCCGCAAATCGAACAGGTCGACCGGGTTCACAACCGCAACCCCGAGCCGCGGGCAACCAGGGGAACCTCACGGCAGGCCCACCGATACAAGCTCAGGGCCCGCGCGCCATGCGGCTCGTTGTGGACCCCGTCGGCCGAGCCCACAACGGAATGATCACCGCCGAACACCGCTCCCTCGGCACTCACAAGACCAACCGAGTGCCCCGCCGGTCACAAAAGCTGATCTTGCTGGAGTGGAACTCGGACTACTCCCGTTATCGGACGCGGCCGGCACCTGCAGCTGAGCAGGCGGGACCTCACCGCGACCGCGCCCATCGGGTGGAGCTGACGGACAGCATCGGGCTGTCGCCACGCCACCGCGGCCACGTTGCCCCCACGCCGTAGCGAGCTTGCCTCACGGTCGGAGCCATTCAGCAACGAATTCGACATTCAGGCTCGCCCCGGGGTTGGTAGGTTGCGGAGCGCAGGAACAAGCAATCGGCCTTCGATCCGGGAACGGGTGGTTTCGTGGAATCGGACTACTGGCTCGGAATCGACCTCGGAACGATGTTCACCACTGCCGCGATGCATCGCGACGGTCGGACGGAGATCGTGCAGCTGGGTGAGGACCGGGCGCAGATGCCCAGTGTGGTGCACATCTCGGCGTGGGGGGAACTCAGCGTGGGCGACGCCGCCGAACGTCGCGCCGTCACTGACCCCCAAGGGGTGATGCGAGCGTTCAAAGGGCGGCTCGGCGACGACGTCGGCTCCTTGGTCCGTGACCAGATGTGGAGTGCGGAGGCGCTGTTGGCCGCGCTGCTGCAACATGTCATGAACTTGGTTACCTCCACAGTCGGTACCGCACCCCGCTCGGTGGCGCTGACCTATTCCCCCGCGTGGGGCCCCTACAAGCAGGATCGGCTGCGAGCGGCGGCGCGGCTGGCAAAGCTGGGCCAGGTCCACCTGGTGGCGGAGCCGGTGGCCGTTGCGTTGCGATACGCCGAATCACCTTCAGACGGCCGCCGCCATTCGGGATTTACCACCACGTCCTTGGTCTTGGACCTCGGTGGCAGTTCGGGCTCCGTGAGCATGGTGCAGGTCGAACCGCAGCTCGCCCGTGCAGCTGATGGCGCCTCGTCCCTTGCGTACACGTCGCCGGTTCCGATTTTGGGCGCAGTGGCGGGCATCGAGGTTGGCGGTGCTGACCTGGACGAGTCACTTCGCGGCGTGGTGGAGCGGCTCATCGGTCGATCGCTGGTGAGCTTCGATGACAGCCACGCGGCAACACGGGCGGGCTTGTCGCAATTGCGTGTCGAATTGGTGGCGGCCAAGGAACAGCTTTCGGAGCAAACGTCAGTGGAGTTGCCGTTGCCGTTGGCCGATCTGCCGCCCAGCGTTCGGGTGACCCGTGCAGAGTTCGAGCAGGCGATCCGGTCACACATTGCGGAGGCGGTGGGCGTGGTGAGTCGGGCGCAGTTCACCTCGTCTGCCGCGGAGCCGCCGCTGGCAAGGATGGGGACCGACACCCTCAACGGCGCCGGTCTTCTGACGCGGTCCGTGACCAGTCTGCCCATGACCGGCGGTTGGGAGCACCGTTGCGGCGGTGACACGCTGCTCGCCACCGACTCCTCGTCAGTGGGCGTGATCGGTCCCCCTAACGGTGCCGCCACGCAGATTCTTCTGGCCGGAGGGTCCGCCAGGGTGCCGCTGCTCAGTCACCTGCTGGCCCAGGAGTTGGGGCTCCCGGTGGTGATGGACGCTGATCCCAAGGCCGCGGTGGCCTGTGGCGCTGCAATGTTCGCCGCCAGAAATGAACGAGCTCAGGTTGGCGCCACCGCACGAGGCAACACCCCATCCGGCACCTTGGTTCGCGCCGAGCCCTCACCGAAGGCGCGCTCCGGCGGCACCGACGCGGTGGCGGTGCGGTCCGCGTCCGGGGCCAGCGCCGAGCGGAGCCAGCGCACATCGCGCCCGCGCCTTCGCCCTCACCCTCGCCGGCTGGGGCTGCTGGCTACGGCGATGTTGGCCGTCATGGTCATGATGGTCGGCGGTTTCGCGCTTCGGCCCCGGGCAGGGTCGCCCACCCTGGCAGGCGCCGATGAACCGCTGACCGTTGCCCGCTACGCCTCGCCGGTGATGCAGTTCGCTGACCAGTTTGTGGAAGCCCGGCTGTGGACGCTGCACGTGGCGGAACAGCGGCTGGTCGGGACCGTGACCGTGAGCAACAATGGGACCACTCCCGGGTCTCGGCGGGTGGAGGAGATCTTTCCATCCACCCTGGTGGAGGATCTCGGTGCTATCGAGTTCACCCCGATCCCGGACCGGTTGGACCAATCCAACCTGAGCGTCAGCTACCACGTGAGCGATCTGGCACCCGGCGCTGCAACGTCATTTTCGTACAGTTTGCCGGTTTCCGTGGAAGCTGCGGAGGCGCAACACCGTTTGGGGCAATGGGGCCGAGACCGCGACCGCTTGGCTGCGGTGCGCACCACTGAGCCGGCCGTGTCGCTGCAGAGCTTGAGTTTTGAGCAATCGGCAATTGAGCTCGATGCGGGGTCGGTAGTGACGCTGATGTTGGCGGGGGTTCTCACTGACGGTCGCCCCGCCGATCTCACCATACTTAGTGGTACGGCCGTGGTGTCGGGCGAACCGTCGGTTATCAGAGCCACCGCGCTCACCGGCGGAGCGGTCGAGTTGCACGGTCGCCGGGCCGGCCGCTCGGTGGTGGTGGCGCAGTCGGGAGCGGTCCGGGCGTCAGTGTCCGTCACGGTACGCGAACCCGCCCTGGACGGCACGGCGAACGGATCGGCAGACGGGTCGGCGGAGCGTGCTGGTGCCGGGACTGCAGCAGACCAACCCCGTTCGGTGGGATCCACCGGCTCCGCATCCCTTAGCGGCGGCCGGGTTAGCACGGGTGCGTCCACCGCGACCACGCCGAACAGCGGCACTGCTGCCAGCTCGAACGACACCGGGCAAGCGGCCTCCAGAGCGCCGGTGGGCAGAACCGGCGTCAGGGCAGCCCCGCCGGCCAAGACCTCACCCACCCCGGGTCCCACCGCCGCTCCCACCACGACCACCGACCCGGGCCCCGACGCTCTCCCCCCGGCCGAAGTGCCCACCACTACGACCCCGCCCACCACCGGTCCGCCACCCACCGATCCGCCGCCTCCCACCACCCTTCCAGCCCCTACCACCACGGTTGCGCCCACTGACCCACCAGCCGATCCACCCGCCACCACGCTTCCGCCCGCTGACCCACCAGCCGATCCGCCCGCTACCACCGTTCCCCCCGCCGACCCGCCAACTCTCGATCCCCCCCCGGCTCTCTGACCCACTGACTGACCCAGCAGCCCGGCAGCCCGGTGATCGTTGATCGCCCGAGGTTCCGGGACAAGCAGCACTCGCGACGGCTTGCAGCTCACCGCTTGCCACCCGATAGGGACGACCCGAAGAAGCGAGGGACTGGCCGGAGCACTG
Source organism: Acidimicrobiales bacterium (assembly GCA_046155365.1). Classification (GTDB taxonomy): domain Bacteria; phylum Actinomycetota; class Acidimicrobiia; order Acidimicrobiales; family CAIXPF01; genus CAIXPF01. The sequence goes on from JBJXFH010000133.1 coordinate 3,640, forward strand.
CGCACCGGGCGGCCATCTCCGCTGCTGGGAGGAGCGCGGGAGACCGTTCGGTATGCTGCGCTGGGTGAGGGTTCGGAATCGCCATGCGCCTTGTCACGATCATGGCCCTGCCCGTGTTGGGTCTGGCGCTTTCCACTGATCACGCGAGAGCCGCCGCACCCACACCAACACCGACGCCGATTGCGCTCGATGAGTTGGTGGCGCTCCCGGTGGCCGGCTGGGAGTTGGTGGAAACCAGTGCCATCACCGGGGCCGACTGGACCAATGCACATGCTCAGCGCACGATTGCGGAGCTGAACCTGGTGGAGGCCGACGAGATCCTGGACGGGCAGCAGGGCCAACACCGTACGCCGGATGAAACCGAGCTTCATTCCGACCGGCGGGCGAGCCGAACGCCACCTCCAGGAGCCTCACGGCCATGGCGAAAGGGACCGGGTTGAGGCTGCTGGGCGTGGCGGTGGTGGCCGCCTTCATTCTGTTCGGACCCAAGGGTGTGATCACCAAGCGGCGTCAGGCCCGCTCGGTGGTCTCCAACTGGAACGACCCGCCCCGGTCCCGGCGCCTGAACCAACGTTCCAGTCCGTTGGTGTTAGTGCCCGGCCTGATCGCTGTCGACACCGGCATCGGGACCGCGGGACAAGGCGTTCAGCGCGGCCATATCGGCGTCGGACAAGGCGAAATCGAACACCGCCAGGTTTTCGGCCAACCGGGCGGGGTTGGCGCTCTTGGGCACCGCGGCCCATCCACGCTGGACATGCCACCGAAGCACCACTTGGCCCACGCTCCGACCGATGCGTTGGGCGATGTCAGCCACCGTGGCATTCTGGAGTATTCGTGCCCCGTCACCGCCGAGGGGGCTCCAGGCCACGGTGGTGACGGCGTGTTCCGTGCCGTAGTGACGTTGCTGGTCCCGGGTGATGTACGGGTTGAGCTGGATTTGATTGACCGCCGGCGCCACCGAGGCGTGTTGGGCCAACGTGGCCAGATGTTCGGCTTTGAAATTCGAGACCCCGATGGAGCGAGCACGGCCCTGGTGATACAGCTGTTCGAATGTGTGCCAGGTGGACACGAACTGCCCACGAGCCGGCAGCGGCCAATGGATCAGTAAAAGGTCCACATAGTCCAGGCGCATCCGGTCAAGGGAGGCCTGCAACCCGGCGATGGCCCGATCCTCTCCCTGGAAGTCACCGTTGAGCTTGGTGGTGATGAACACCTCGGCGCGGTCGATGCCGGATCGGCGCACCCCCTCCGCCACCCCGGCCTCGTTGCCGTACGCCAGCGCGGTGTCAAAATGCCGATACCCCACCTGAATGGCGCTCACCACCGCGTCGGCCACCTCGGCGTCGTTCATGGGCCAGGTGCCCAACCCGATCTGCGGCATGCCCGCGCCAGAGTTGAGCATCAGCAGCGGAGCGCCCATCCCCCGCACCCTAACGGCCCCACCGCACCGGCGGTACATACCCACGAGCATGTTTCCCGGCGCGTCCAGGGGTGTTCCAGCGCGGCCGGGCGCGGTCCGGCGCGGTTCGCTCAGGTGAGTTGCACGGCCACCAGTGCATCGTCGGAGGGAAGCAGCCCGTCGCTGGTGGCGGTGACCTCCATCTCCAGCAGCTCCAACGAGCATCCCATCGAGGTGAGAAAGGCGGTATCAGCGGCGTCGCGTCCGGTGGCGATGCGCAACATGGTGGAGCGCGGCGCCAAACCGGTCGCGTCCGCCGCCACCCAGCGCCCCTGCACGTAGGCCTCGGCCACCGCGTGGAAGTCCATGGGGCTCAGACCGGGGGCGTACACCGCCGCCAAACGGGCCGGTATGTCGCAGCTGCGCAACAGGGCGATGACCAGATGAGCGAAGTCCCGGCAGACGCCCTGACCCCCCAGCAGCGTGGCAACGGCGCCGTCAGTGGATCGGCTTGATCCCGACACGTACGCCACCCGTTGACCCACCCATTGCGTTACCCCATCGAGCAGCGCCACCCCCTCGAGGTGGTCGAACTCGCCCCGGGCGAAACCCATGAGGCGGTCCGATTCGCAGTAGCGGCTGGGTCGCAGGAAACGGATCAGGTCAATCTCCGCGGGCGGCGCCGGTTCAATCCGGCCGGCCACCGTGGCCTGGTAACGCACCTCCAGCCGACCGTCGCTGACGCCGTCGAGCACGTGCAGCCGGCCGCCCAGTTCGTCCGCGATCTCACCGGCACCCACCGTCGACCCGTCCACCGTGACCTCGAGCGACTCCTCAACCGGCGCCGGCCCGGTGGCAGGGGCGATGGCCAGCACCACCCGCCCCGCCCCGTTCGTGTCCCGGAGTTCGGCCGTCATCACGCAAGACACCGTGCGATGCATCCCCCAGTATCGCCACCAACGCCCCGCTGACCGCGCCCGCAACCGTGAACGCTGTGCTGCGTTCAGCCACGGAGGAAGGCCCGCAAGGTGTCAGCTCAGGTTCAAGATCTCGCCGTTTTCGTCCAGGTCCACGATGTGCGCTGCGGGGTTGGCGCCCAGGCCGGGCATGGTGCGCATGTCACCGCAGATGGGATACACGAACCCGGCGCCCACGGAGGCCCGCACTTCGCGCACCGGCATGGTCCAACCGGTGGGGGCGCCGCGCAAGGTGGGATCCGAGGAGATGGACAGGTGGGTTTTGGCGATGCACACCGGCAGGTTGCCGAAGCCGTTGCGCTCGTAGGACTCCAGCTGCCGGTTGGCGGCCGGGGTGTAGGTCACGCCCGCGGCGCCGTACACCTTGGCGGCCACGGTTTCGATCTTTTCTTTCAACGTGGCGGTGTCGGGATACAGCACCGCGAAGTTGGAGGGTTCCTCGGCGGCTTCCACCACCGCCCGGGCCAGGTCCATGGCGCCGCGTCCCCCGTCGGAGAAGTGCGTGCACACCGCCACCCGGGCACCGGCGGCTTCGGCCAAGCGGCGGATGGCGTCATGCTCAGAGGGATGATCACCGGGGAAGGCGTTGATGGCCACCACCGGGGACACGCCGTGGATGCGGATGTTCTCGATCTGTTTGGCCAGGTTGGCCCCACCCTCGGCCACCTCGTCGGGGTTCTCGGCCAACAACGCCTCGGGCAACGGCCGCCCGGCGACGATGCGGTGGTGACCCGAATGGGCCTTGAGCGCCCGCACCGTGGCCACCAACACCGCAGCGTCCGGCGCCAGGCCCGAGGCGCGGCACTTGATGTTGAAGAACCGCTCGGCCCCCATGTCCGCCCCGAACCCGGCCTCGGTGATCAGATACTCACCGGTACGGATGCCGATCAGGTCAGCCATGATGGAGCTATTCCCGTGGGCGATATTGCCGAACGGTCCGGCGTGTACCAACACCGGGGTATTCTCCAGTGTTTGCATCAGATTCGGCTTCAGGGCTTCTTTCAACATCACGGCCATGGAGCCGGCGCAGTGCAGATCCTCAGCGGTCACGGGGTCACCGGACTTGGTGTAGCCCACCACGATGCGGCCCAGCCGGGTCCGAAGGTCCGAAAGTGACGTGGCCAACGCCAGCACCGCCATCACCTCGGAGGCAGCGGTGATATCGAAGCCGCTCTGACGGGTGACGCCATCTTCTCTGGTGCCCAGCCCGATGATGATGTTGCGCAACGCCCGATCGTTCACATCCAACACCCGTCGCCAGCTGATGTTGTGCAAATCCAGTCCGGCCTCGTTGCCCTGATGCAGATGATTGTCCAACACCGCGGCCAGCAGGTTGTGGGCCGCGGTCACAGCGTGGAAATCGCCGGTGAGGTGCAGGTTCAGCAACTCCATGGGCACCACCTGGCTGTATCCCCCACCGGCGGCGCCGCCCTTGATCCCGAAGGTGGGACCCATGGACGGCTGCCGCAAGGACAACGTGGACCGCTTGCCGATCAGCTTCATGGCCTGACCGAGACCCACGGTGGTGGTGGTCTTGCCCTCCCCCAGCGGAGTGGGGGTGATGGCAGACACCAGCACGTACTTGGCCCGAGGCCGGTCCGCCAACCGCTCCACGGCTTCAAGGCGGATCTTGGCCACCTCGTCCCCGTGCATTTCCAGCAGGTCCGCCGGCAAACCCATGTCGGCGGCGATCTGCTGCATGGGCACCAGCTTGGCGCCGCGGGCGATCTCGAGATCGGAGGGGAAGCTCACTGGGTCTCCTGGTTCGGGAGGCGTGCCATCAGGCCAGGAACTCTACGGCGTCACGCCCCAGCGTCAGCGATTCCCCCAGCTCAGAGCCCAATCCCGTTGACAGCATCCCCCCCACGGGCACCGATCGAGGCCGCCAAACCCGGGATAACCGGCCTCGCACCACACCGCCCGGTACGGCCATCCCGCCCGGCGCGGCGGGGCCCGACCAGCGGTGGTCAGCCCGGCGGTCGGCGACGCGTGAAAGAACGCATCCCGAACCGTCCGAGCCGGGCTACCACCACCTCTTATCAGCGCTGGTGCATCAGCGCTTCGTCAACGGTCTGGGCGCGCTCAGCTGAGGCGTTCGAGGATGGCGGAGCAGGCGCTGACGTCCACGCCGCCCTTGGGCTCCACCGCCAGCTGGGTGAACACGCCGTCCTCGATCACCGCGGCGTAGCGCTGGGAGCGGGAGCCGAGGCCGAAGCCGCTGCCGTCCATGACCAGGCCCATGGCTTCGGTGAACTTCCCGTTGCCATCCGCCAACATGAGGATCTTGCCATCCACACCCTGAGCGTCGGCCCAGGCCTGCATGACGAAGGCGTCATTCACGGCGATACAGGCGATGGTGGCAACGCCCTTGTCCACCAGCTTCTGGGCGTCCTGCACGTAACCGGGCAGGTGGACCTTGGAGCAACCGGGGGTGAAGGCACCGGGCACCGCGAACAGCACGACCTTGCCCTTGCCGAGCACATCGCCGGTGCTGACCTTCTCGGGGCCCTTCTCGCCCATGGTGTGGATCTCGACATCCGGAACCTTGTCGCCAACGTTGACTGCCACTTTGATGGGTCCTTCTTTTCTGGGCAGCAAGGAGCTGCCGGGGTCCGCCGGGCAGCGTCGAGCCGCCGGCGCGCTGCACCCCTGGGGTAGCAGCCGGAACAAACTAACGGTCGCCGCCGGACCAACGCGGCGCCGCCGACGGCGCCCCGTACATACAGCTCTTCCCGGACCTCGCCGCCGGCCCGGTGGTGAAGCACAAAAGATACCGAAAGATACTAAACGACACTGAAGTGACGAGACTGTGGGCACTTTTCGCGCCACCTGATCGTCCAGCACCAAGATTGTGGACGATCCGCACCCGGGCGACCACGGAACGTCCCAAAACCGGGTCTTCGGAGGGGTGGTGACGCGAAAAGTGCACAGCGTTGATCCGGCGATTCGATTTCGATTCGACGTGTCCCCGGCAGCGGTCCCACCACCACCGAGGGCGTCGATGCCGGCGGGGGCCAGGGCGGCCAAGGACTGGCTCAGCCGGCGGCGAGCACCGCCCGGACCTCGGCCCGCTCGGCGTCGGACATGGCCCAACCGGCGGCGGCGGCGTTGGTGCGAACCTGCTCGGGGGTGGTGCAACCGGCAATGGTGGTGGCCACCACCGGGTTGGACGCCAGGTAGCTCATGGCCAGCTCCAAAAGGGTGTGGCCCCGCGCCGTGGCCCAGGCCTCAAGCTTGCCCACCAGGACCAGCTTGTCGTCGTCGATGAACGCCTTGCCCCGATCGCCCCACTTGGCCAGGCGGGACCCTTCCGGCAGCGGCGCGCCGGCCCGGTACTTGCCGGTGAGCAGGCCCGACTCCAACGGAAAGAACGGTACGAAGGCGGTGCCGGTTTGGGAGCAGAACTCCAGCACCCCGTTCGTCTCAGGGTCCCGGGTGATCATGCTGTAGTGGTTCTGCACCGACGCGAACCCCGCGCCCACCCCCGCCGCGGCCGCCGCGGCCGCCTCGCGCAATTGGGCCTCGCTGAAGGCACTACAACCGATCTCGCGCACCTTGCCCGCCGCCCGCAGCTCCTCCAGCACACCCAACGTCTCCGCGATGGGGGTCTTTGGATCGGGTCGGTGCAACTGGTAATGATCCACGTAGTCCATGCCCAACCGGGTGAGGCTGGCGTCCAAGCTGCGGCGAACCATGGCCGGATCCCCGCCCCGTTCGCCTTCCTTCAGCGTCACGTCGAGGCCCCACTTGGTGGCCACCACCACCTGGTCCCGTCGCCCCTGCAACGCCTGGCCCAGGAACACCTCGGACTGGCCCTTGCCATAAGCCTCAGCAGTGTCGAAGTAGGTGATGCCGGCGTCGATGGCGGCGTCGACAACCGCTTTGGTGGCGTCCGCATCAATCGCCATGCCGAAGTTGTTGCAACCCAGCCCCACAACGGAGACGTCCAGAATTCCAAGTCGACGAGTGTCCATGGGGAGGTTCTAGCGGAGGAGACCACACCACGCCCGCCAATCAACACGCCCGCCAATCAACACGCCCGCCAATCAACATGCCCGCCAATCGATGCAGCTCCGGCTGTGTGCCAGGCTGACCGCATGGCCACTCCTTCCGCCGGTACCGCCACCGCCCACCCCGCTGACACCGGAGCCGACGCCGCGGGACTGATCACCGAGGCCGTGTTGCGGAACCTGGCCGGCACGCCCGACGCCCGATTGCGGGAGGTGATGACCTCGCTGGTGTCCCATCTGCACGCCTTCGCCCGAGAGGTGCAACTCACCGAACAGGAGTGGATGGCCGGCATTCAGTTCCTCACCGCGGTCGGCCAAAAGTGCACCCCCACCCGCCAGGAGTTCATCCTGCTGTCAGACACCCACGGACTGTCCTCCCTGGTGGATGTGCTGACCCAGAACAAGCCCGCCGGCGCCACCGAATCCACCGTGCTGGGCCCGTTCTACGTGCCGGCGTCCACCGAGCGGGCCAACGGCGAATCCATGGCCGAAGAGGACGACGCCACCCCGGCGGTGGTTCGGGGCCGGGTGCTGGCACTCGACGGCACCCCCATCCCCGGCGCCACCATTGATCTGTGGCAGACCAACTCCAAGGGCTTCTACGCGGTGCAAGAACCCGATTCCCAGCCGCCGCAGAACCTTCGGGGCCGCTACCGCACCGACGCCGACGGTTGCTACGAGCTGGTGACGGTGCGGCCGGTGGAGTACCCCATCCCCACCGACGGTCCGGTGGGAGATCTGTTGCGGGCCGAGCAACGTCACCCCTGGCGAGCGGCGCACATCCACGCCATCGTGTCCGCCCCCGGTTATGAGCGGGTGGTGACCCACATCTTCGACGGCGAGCGGGATTATCTGGATTCTGACGCCGTGTTCGGGGTGAAAGCCTCCCTCATCCGCACGTTCTCCCCCGGAACCGGTCCCGACGGGAAGCCGATCTTCGAGCTCGATCACGACTTCGTGCTGGCCCCTGAACGCTGAACCGTGAGCCCCCGGCCGGTATCGCCTCCGAAGCCAGCCATGGCCAGCTCCACCCCACCGCGAACGTCGAATCGACGTCGAATCGGTCCGATGCGCGTTTCGGTGCGCGTTTCGATGCGCGTTTCGGTGGTTGTGTCGATGGCCCTGGTCGGCGCCATGGCGGCGTGCTCGGGGGCCAGCGACGAAGCAGCCACGGTGGTCTCCAACGATCCCCAGGCGGCCGTTTCGCCAACGTCGAAAGCAGCGACTCCTGCCACCGGCGCCACGGCAACCAGCTCTGCCCCCGTCACCAACCCGGCGCCGACCACTGACAGCACACCGCCGCAGGTGCCGATAACGGCCACGCCCGGCACCAGCTCCGAACCGGAGGACAGCCCCGCCGACGGCTCGGTCCCCGAGCCGACCACCGCCGACACCACCCCCAGCCCTGACGGCGGCGGCGGAGGGCCGGCAACGGTTGAGCATCGATCGGGCCCGGAGGGGTTCAGCTTCGACATCGCCGGCATCGACCCCGTGCTCCGCCAGCGCATTGAGCCCACCTCGTGGCGGCCCGGCTGCCCGGTGGCACTGCACGAACTGCGCTACCTGCGCCTGTCCCACCACGGATTCGACGGGGCGCCGGCCACCGGTGAGCTCATCGTGCATCGAGACCATGTGGAGGCCATGTTCCAGGTGTTCTCGGCGTTGTGGACGGCGCGATTCCCGATTCGTTCCATGCGGCTCATCGATGACTTCGGCGGGGACGATTACCGCTCGATCGAGGCCGATAACACCTCGGCCTTCAACTGTCGCTTCGTGGAGGGCACCAGCCGCTGGTCCAATCACGCCTTCGGAGGGGCCATAGACATCAACCCCCTCGAAAATCCGTACGTCTCCGGGGGCGGCACCTCTCACCCGGCGTCGGTCCCGTTCTTGTCACGGCAAGCGGGCACCGGGGTCATTGTGGAAATCGGGCCGGTGGTGGCGGCGTTCGATGCGATGGGGTGGGACTGGGGCGGCCGCTGGGGGGAACCGCTGGACTATCAGCATTTCTCCGCCGCGGGGGGCTGAGATCGGTCCCCGCCAGAGGTGAGTGGACCACAAGCCCCCGATACGCTGAGTGGACCATGGACCGAGGGACCGCGGCGGCGCCCGACAACGAGCCCCAACCCACCGCCGGCCCACCAGCGCGCCCTCAACGACGCCAGCAGGCCAAGGCCGACAAGAGGGCCCGCATCCTGCACGCCGCCCGCACGTTGTTCAACGAGCGTGGCTTCGAGGCCACCACTACCGCGGCCATCACCGAAGCGGCAGGGATCGGGGCCGGGACGCTGTTCCTGTACGTGGCGTCAAAGCACGATTTATTGGTACAGGTGTTTCGTCAGGAACTGCAGGTTCTGTGGGATGATGCCTTCGACGCCGTGAACGACAATGATCCACTTACCGAGAGGATCATTAGTCTCTTCGGTCATGTCATCGCCGACCACGAGCTGAACCCGTCGTTATCGCGAGCGTTCGTCAAGGAGGTGATGTTCGTGGGCGAGCTGGAACGAGATAGCGTTAGCGAGTTCATGGAGGGTTGGTCCAAGAGGCTGACCAATGTGTTGCGTGAGGCTCAGGCTCAAGGCGAACTCTCCACTCGGGTGCGGGCCACAACGCTGGGGGTGAACCTCTACGCTTTGTTTTTCTATCTGTTGCAGTGCCGCTACGGCGGGTACCTGAAGCCTGCGGATCTCATGTCCCGTCTGCGGGAGGGCGTGGACCTGCAGCTGCGCCCGTGGATGACCTGACCTGACCGCGCCTGCCAACAAATGGCGTAGTCGGATCAACTGTTCGAGGACCGCGCATCGCGTCACCGGTACCCGCCGCAGTGCCACCCGAACCGCCGTTTGCGGATGATCGGTGATCGCCCGGGACCTTTTACCCATACGACCCGATCCTGTTATCCGCCCGACACGATGCAGCTGTTACGTTGCCGACTCGCCCATCAGCAGGAGGTCACCGCCCACATATGAAATCCGTCGAGACCGGCGGGCCGCTGGCCCTTCCGACCTTGGTGACGGTAGGCGGACCTCACCTCCCACGAATCCATGCCAGCACGGATGGCGGTTCCGGCGCTGCGCTCATCGATCTTCGCGACCCTCCTTTCCGGGCCGAGCTGCTGCATCCCGCCGACCCCGCAAGCGAACCGGCCCGGCTGCTCGAAGCGGAGGTCTTCCGCGCCTCGTTCGGGGTGACTCGTGAACAGTTCGATGCCGCCTACGGGCCGTACGACAACGGCAGCTTGTTTTTCACCGTGACCGACACCCGCCGCACCGAGGTCCAGGGGGTAGCCCGGATCATCGTGGACAACCCTGCCGGCTTCATCAGCCTCAACGACACGGAGCGGACTTGGGGCTTGACCGTTGCGGACATGCAACTGCTTGGCGCGGCACCAGCCACACTGTCCCGCACATGGGATGTGGCAACTCTGGCCGTCGCACCCGGATCGCGCCAGGGCGTGGTAAGCATGATTCTTTACCAATTAATGCTTCGGACGATTACAGAGATTGGCATTAACTGGTTGGTTTCGATCCAGGATGTGAGAGTATTTAGAATGCTGCGAGCGCGGCTTAATTGTATGTTCGAACCATGGCCATCAGCCAGTCCCGCGCTCTACTCCGGTTCAGTCTCAGTTCCGGTCTTCTGTCTAGCGGAACGTTACCGAACACGGCTTTGCGTAGAGCATCCGGACAAATATCAGCGCTTGTACAATGCAACCGGATCCGAAGACATCACGACCTTTGTGCCGGCTAGCGATGAGGTGCATTCACTGTTGACAGGGTCGATGATCTCCTGATCCCTTGGGCTTCGGCCGCAGTGGAGGACGGTACACCCGATCGCCCCGCCAACAAGGCCGGTACAGCAGAGGCCGGCAGCGGGCGACTGAAGTAGTAACCCTGCGCACGATCCGCGCCCATCTCCAAGAGCCGTCGACCCTGGCGGGCGGTCTCAACCCCCTCAGCAACTGTTCGCATGCCCATTGCTCCACTCATGGCGATGATTGCCGCTACCAGCTTGGCGCCCACACCATCCTTAGATTCGAGATCCTCCACGAACGACCGATCGATCTTTACTTGATCCAACGGGAATCGATGCAGGTAGGAAAGCGACGAGTAGCCGGTTCCGAAGTCATCGATGGACAGCTTTACGCCGAGACGGCGAAGGTCCCGCAGGGTCTCGGCCACGGCATCGGTGTCCTGCATCAACAACGACTCGGTGATCTCGATGCAAAGACCATCGGGAGCCAGGTCCGAATCCCGCAGAGCACTGGCCACAACCTGCGTGACGGAGGGCATTCTGAGCTGGCGAGAGGAGAAGTTGACTGCAACATACAGCCCGGCATGTTCCGGTGCGAGTAGCCGCCATCGCGCCAGTTGACCAACCGCTTCCCGCAGCACCCAGTCGCCTATTTCGATAATGAGATCGGACTCCTCAGCAATGGGGATGAACACGGTTGGACTGATAAGCCCGCGGCTGTGATGTTGCCAGCGCACGAGCGCTTCGAAACCCTCGATGACGTGGGTTCGCAGCGACACGATGGATTGGAAATGCACTTCCAACTCGGACCGCTCTAACGCTCGACGAAGGTCCTGTTCGAGCCTCACCCGCTCCGAGGTCTCGTCACGCATCCGACTGTCGAACACCGCTATTCCATCGCGCCCGGCTGCCTTGGCTCGATACATGGCGGTGTCGGCATCCCTGATGAGCCCATCAGGCTCAAAGGAATGAGGGCTCCGCTCGTCGAGGTACACCAGTCCGCAACTGGCCGAAGAAAAGACCTCGTTACCGCCCAGGCTGAACGGTTGCTGGAACGCTGCCCGCACCGTTTCCGTACGTTCAACCGCTTGAGCCTGGCTCCCAAGTCCTTCGAACACGAGAAGAAACTCGTCGCCTCCGATCCGGGCGATCAGCGCGCCGGCGGGGCTGGCAGACCGGAGTCGTGCGGCCACCCCCACCAGCAGTTGGTCCCCAAGCGCGTGACCACCGCTGTCGTTCACGAGCTTGAAGCGGTCCAAGTCGAGGAAAACGACGGTGAGGGACGCGCGATGCTCATCTGACATGCGTTCAGAAAGCAGCGACATAGCCATCGAGCGATTGGGAAGGCCCGTCAAGATGTCGTGAGTGGCCTCGTATCGAAGGCGGGCTTGCGATTCCGCCTGTGCCCGCAGCGCTCGCAACACTCGCAACACGGACGCCGCGGTCATGGCCAGCACCATTCCCGCCAGTACGACCAGTTCACCTCCGGCTTTGCCGCCACCGGCCAGTGCCACCAACGCCGGAAGCGCCAGCGCTACGCCGGTGAGCACCAGGCGTGCCCGCATCGGCGGATCACCCCTCACACCAGCCGGCTCAGTGAGCTCGCGCATCGATGGGTGCAGACTCATGGAACCGAACGCCAGAAAGGCCAAAATGTAGGGGACCTCAGCGATCGACAATGGCACCGCGGCAATGCGGGCATCGCCCACAGTCGTGAGGACATCACCGGTCAACAAGCCCAGCGCCGTCACCAGAATGAGACGCTGCGCCACCACCACACGCGACCCATTTCCCGCCGCTACTCGCATGCCCAGCGCCGTGATGAACATGGAGATCGGCGGGTACACCACCAAGCTCAGACGCACCTTGAGCGTGACATCTTCGGCGAACAGCGCCGGGGTCATGAGATAGCTCCACGCCAGCGTCATCAGGCCGAGCCCGACGACTGCGCTGTCCAGCAAGGCGTCGAGGTCCCGCCGACCGTTGGCGTTGCGGGCCCGCATCATGCCAATGAAGCACGCCGCCACCAGCCCGTAGCCCGGGATCGTCAAGAAGTCCGGAAGCAGGGAGCGGGTCGGCGAGAGATCCCCGAATGTGCCCTCGACCAGCCGCAAGGCACCACCCGCTACGAACACAACGATGGAACACATGACCACGGCCCAAGGCCATCGCAAGCGAGGATGGTGTCGACGCACGCCAACCACGCAGGCGGCCATTGTCCCTGCGCCGACAATCACGAAGGTGAACTCCGCCAGCGGGCCTAAGAGCCGAGCGCGGTCGGCGATGAGCAGCGCACATCCCAGCACAGCGAACAGGCGCGATGCCCGGCTCTCGCTGGGGCTGATAAGGCTGCTCACGATTGGAGGCCGCATCCTGCGCTCGCTCCCTGGGTCCCTAGGTGGCAGGAGGGGGATCGACGCTTCGGCCACAGCTCTTGATGGGAGACGAACCCACCTCTGGTCAATCCTCCGATTAGGGGAGCTGCGTGGCGTTCGACGCCTTGAAGGCGCTTTTGTCTCGCTGAGGGTTGATATCGGGGTCAGAGGGGAAATGGCTCTCTGTGGACGCCGAGGACCTTCAATCCGATCCCGCAACGCCGATCGATCTTCGTGGTCAGGACAAGGGACCAACTGAGGTGGCAGCTTCGGTGGAACCGCATTCGCTGGCCACGGATCTGTCCCAAGCGGTGACCAGGTTCCGTCGCGCCATGCAACGTTCGGCCCGGGCCAACTTCGACCCCGAAGCGCTGTCCCCCACCGAGGTGGAGTTGCTGCTGCTGGTGGCGGAGCACCCCGGCATCGGGGTAGCGGCGGCCGCCAGCGAACTCGGGGCTGCGCCGAACACCGTCAGCACGCTCATCCGCAAGCTGGTGACCTTGGGCTTGCTGCATCGGGAGTTCAGCCGCGGTGATCGACGAGTGGCCCGGCTGTTGCTGACCGAGGAGGCTTCCGGGCGGCTGGAACGCTGGCGTGGTCGTCGGGCGGATGTGTTGACCGACGCGCTGGCGCAGCTCGATGCCGACCAGCAGCGGCTGCTGCAGGAAGCGCTCCCGCTGTTGGACCTGCTCTCGATGAGCCTCTATCAGCCCCGCCGCCGGGCTCGTAGCCGCTCAACCACGGCCGTCCCTGGTGACGAGGAGGACGATATTGCGGTACCTCACGACACCACCAACGGGACCGGGAACGGGCATGGCACCGGCTCCAACTTGGAGTCCGTCCAGGCCGAAGGTGCCGGCTGGGCCCTCAGCAGCTCCCAGAGAACACCTTCCCCGCGGATTCCGGGGACCAGCTCCGGGCTCCCTCGCAGCGCCGGCTGAATCGGCGCTAGCTCCTCTGATCGCTGGCGGGTCCGGCGGAGTTGCCAGGTCCGGCGGGGTCGCTTCGGGAGGTGTCGAACAACGCCAAAAAGTCTTCCCGGTCGAACATCACCGCCATGGTGATGGCTGACGGGGAGCCGGCGGCGGGATCGGCGCCGAATCGCAGCAGGGTCCGCACCACGTCGGGGTAGCCCTTGAACGTGGCTCCACCCAAGGGGGTCTGGGCCCGGTCGTTCATCAGATCAACCTGGGCGCCGGCCTGGAGCAACACCTCCACCGCCTCGGCGTGACCGTGGTAAGCGGCCAGCATCACCAGCGAATCCCCGCTCTGGTTGGACAGGTCCGGTGGCGCGCCTCCGCTGGTGGCCTCCCGCAGCAGGTTGGTGTCTCCCCGGCGGGCAGCATCGAAGAGCAGATTGGCCAGACGGGTCAGGCGCTGGTGTTCGCTTTCGGCCACGGGGAGACGCTACCCCTCGCCCTGATCGGGACGTTGCAGCAGCACGGCGATCAGCTGCGCGAACCCCGCGGGGTCCTGTACGTGCAGGCTGTGACCCATCCCGGGGACCACTCGCACCGGCCGATCGAAGCGGGCCAGATCGGCCGGGGGTGCCATGGGGTCCTGCTCGCCGGTGACCAGCACCAGCGGCACCGCCACCTTCGCCAACAGCGCCGCGAAGTCCCCGCCGGCCACCCCGTGCACCGGCGGATCCACCGCCAGCCGCCAGCCCTGTTCGTGGCGGGTCACGCCGCTCCCGGCCGCTTCGGGGGCCAACAACCCGTCCAGGCCGCTGACCCGTAAGAACCGGTGACGGGCCTCGTCCTCGCTGTCGAAAATCTGCGGCGGCCGCGCCGAAACCCGGGCCATCATGGCGATGTCCTCGTCGGTCCAGACCGTTTTGCACCCTGCGGCGATCACCTGGGCCCAGTTCAGCTCGGGATGGCGCGCCGCCAGCGTCAGGCCCACCGCACCGCCCAACGAGTGGCCCACGATGACCCACCGCCCCTCGCCCCGGCCCAGTTCGGGGAAGCGCTCGAGGAGGTCCTTGGCCAACGCATCGAGGCTGTAATGGGCCAGGCGAGGACCACGGCCGTGTCCGGCCAGATCCGGAGCCAGCGTGGTCAGGGTGGTGGTCAGGGTGGTGGTCAGGGTGGTGGACAACTTGGTGGTCAGTCCCGGGCCGTGAAGTTGGCCGATGACCCCGTCCCACACCGCCCCGGTCCCGTCCATGCCGTGCAGCAGCAGGAGCCGCAACCCCGCCCCGGACACCGATCCATCAACATCGTTGGCCACCGTCATAGGGGCGAACGTTAGATCCCCACCGTCTCGTCATGGGGGCGGGAAGCAGCGGTGACGTCAAGGGGGCTCGGGACCGCCGGGCCGGGTGAGAATCGCAGGCCCAACACGAACAGCAGCGCCACTGCGTTGGCCATCGCCGCCAGCAGGAAGGCCCACCGGTAGCTGTCGGTCGAGTCGTGGATCCACGCCGCCACGAACGGACCCACCGCCGCCAGCGAACCGGCCGAGGCGAACACCGCGCCCACAATGGCCCCGGCGTGGGCCCGGCCGAAGCGATCACCGGCCAGCGCCGGGAACAGCACCGTGGACCCGCCGTAGCCCATACCGAACAGTGCCGCCGCGGGCAACAACACCACCAACGACGCCGTGGTGGCGAACAGCACGAACGCCACCACCTGCATGATCAGGGTCACCCCCAGCGTGGCCAGGCGACCCAACCGGTCCGACGCGTTGCCCGACAGACCCCGGCCGAACAACCCGCCCAACCCGACCACGCTCACCAACGTGGCCGCCACCCCCGACCCGGCACCGGCGTCTTTGGCGTACGGCGACAGGTGCACCAGCGGCACGAACACCACCAACCAGGTGAACAAGAACACGCCCACGATCAACCAGAAGTCCATGGTGTGCGCCGCCTGGGTGACGTTCAAGCTGACGGGGTCCACCACCACGCCCGCCGACGGCTCCGGTGGCGCCTCGCCGCCCAGTTCGTCCGTTACCGACAGCCCCTTGGCCTCGGGATCGCGCACCATCAATCGGGAGCCGATCATCAGTGCTACGAACACCACCCCGGCCCCCACCACATACAGGGTCCGCCAACCGAAGCGATCCACCAGGTTGCCCATGGCCAACGGCACGATCACCGCGGCAAAGCTGGACCCGCTGGTGGAAATGGACAGCGCCTTGCCCCGGCGGTGCACGAACCAGCGCACCACGGTGGCGTTGCAGGGCACGAAGGCCGCGCTCATCCCGGTGGCGGCCACCAGGCCCAGCGCCAGGACCAGTTGCACCAGGTTCTGCGCCATTGACGTGAGCACGTAGCCCACGCCCAAGAAGCAGGCGCCCAGCACCAGCACGAAACGCGGTCCCCGACGATCGGTCAACTTGCCGGACACCGCGGACAGCGCCGAGTACATGAACACGTACACCGCGAACGCCAGCGTGCCCTGCTTGCGCGAGATGCCCAGGTCCGCCTCGATGAACGGCAGGAACACCCCGAAGCAGTACTGCACCCCGTAAGCCAGGGTCAGCACCCCGAAGCTGGTCCAGGCGATGACCCAGCCGTAGTACCGACCCACGGGCCGCGTTGAGACCGGCGTGGTCCCGGCGAGTTCTTGCATCGCCCCTGACCGTACTGGTCACTGGCAGGCTCGGCTCGCAAACCCGTCACCGGAGTTGGCGCGGCGCGGGTTCAGCCGGTGGTCACCGTGCCCGCCGGCGCCGCCCGACCATCCACGATGACGGAGGACGCAGCCCCCGTGGTGGTGCCGGCGCCGGTGGCCGCGCACACGTTGATGACGGTCGCACCGCTGCGGGCGATGGCATCGGCACAGGCCTTGGCGATCTCCAGTTCGACCAGCGCCGGGGTCAACGAGGAGGCCACCTTGGCGTTGGCGTCGGCCTGGGCCTGGGCGGCGATGCGCACCGCTTCACCGTCCGCTTCGGCCTTGGTGATGGTGGCCTCTTTGTCCAGCGCCGCCACCTGTTTGCGGGTTTCGGCCTCCGTGACCTGTTTGATCTGGTCCTCGGTGGCCCGGGCGGCCTCGTTGCGGGTTTGCAGCACCGAGTTGATGGCGTCCAGCACCTGCTGTTCGGGTCCCACGTCGCGCACGTTGACGCTGTCGATCAGCACGCCCCGGGGCCGCAACCGCGTTGCCAACTCCGCCCCGATAGCCGCGGAGATCTCCGCCCGTTTGGAGGAATAGCCCTCTTCGGCGGTGTAGGTACCGAACACGTTGCGGGTGACCTCACGGGCGTCGGGCCGCACGAAGCGATCCTTCACCAGCTCGATGCTGCCGGCCAGCTTGAACAATTCGTCGGCCTGGTCCGCCGCCAGGGAGAACCGCACCGTGATATCCACCGCCATGGAACCGCCGCCCTGGGCGATCACCGTGACGCTGTCGTTTTTGGCCAGGTCCCCTTCGTCAGGGGCGCGCAGCATGGACAGCTCCTGGGTGCGGGTGGAGAACTCGGTGATCTCCGTCCACGGCACCGTGAGATGGAACCCTGCCGGCAACGGCTTGCCCACCTTGCCCAAGATGGTGGGAATGCCGATGGTGTTGGCCGGCACGATCCGCACGAACGAAGAAGCCACCAACCCCAGGCCGATCACCAACAGCACCGCACCCACGCCGGCGTTGGCCCGTGGTCGGGGCAGCCGCTCAGCCCATTCCGGCACCGAGGTGGCACCGGGGCGAATCGGTACCGCCCGAGCGCCACCACCACGACGGCTGGCCAGCAGCACCACCGCGCTGACCACCACCAACGCCAGACCAACCCAAAACCGGGCCATGTTCGTACTCCCCGGGCCAGTGTCGCTCGGCGAGCGCAGCAACCCGCTGGAAGGCTACCGGTCAGCGCAGACCCGCCGGCAGGCAGTGGCTAGGCTCCGGCGCATCGGGACGGGGACGGGGGACGGGGGAACGTCATGGCACAACTGGTGGCCGCCTTGGGCACCTCGCACACGCCGCTGTTGGTGACCGACGTGGCGTTGTGGCCGCTGCTGGCCGAGCGCGATCGCACCAACCCCATGCTCTATGACGCCAACGGGTCCCATCGCACCTATGACGAGTTGGCGTCCGCCGCCGGTGATCGCTACCTCGATGCCATCGCCCCCGCCCACCTGGCCCAGTTGCACCGCGCCTGCCAGGACGCCCTGGACCGGTTGGCGGTTGATCTGCAACGGGCCCGACCCGACGTGGTCATCATCGTCGGGGACGATCAGCACGAGTTGTTCGATGAAACCAACCAGCCGGCCATCGCCATTGGGTGGGCGGATCGATTGGCCACCGGCCGCTCCCACGCCCCGCCCTCACCGCTCAACGATCAGATCTGGTCGGGGTATGCCATGGACCGGGCCACGGACTTTCCCGGTCACCCCCAGTTGGCCAAGGCCCTCATCGGTGCGCTGTTGCAACGAGGATTCGACGTGGCGTCGGTGTGCGGACCGCCGGTGCCGGAACCGGGGTCTGACGCCGCCACCACCGCGGTGGGCTACGGGCATGCGTACGGGTTTGTGCTGAAACGGCTGCTCGGGGAGCGTTCCATCCCGGTGGTGCCGGTGCTGCTCAACACGTTCTACCCGCCCAATCAACCGTCAGCGGCGCGTTGCCACGATCTGGGTCGGGCGCTGGCGGAGGTGCTGGCGGATCTCGAGGACGGAACCCCCGAGCCGCTGCGGGTGGCGTTGGTGGCCTCGGGGGGTTGGAGCCATTTCGTGGTGGACGAAGCACTCGATGAGATCGTGCTGCACTCGTTGCAATCCGGGGACGGCAGCGGCCTACGGGACCTTCCGGCGCATTTGTTGGAGGCCGGTAGCTCCGAGATCCGCAACTGGATCACCGTGGCCGGCGCCGTGCAACCCCGCCCCGCCGACTGGGTGACATACCTTCCGGTACGGCGCAGCCCGGCCGGTACCGGCGTGGGGTGCGGGTTCGCCAGCTGGGTGCTGGAGTAGATGGCCTCCCCGGCTGCGGGCCCACCACGGTCCGATGCAGTGCACCGCCTCGCCCAGCTCGACACTTGCGCCGTGTCCGACGCCTTGGACCGGCTGGGGCTTACCGGCGTGCTAACCGGGGTCCAATCGCTCAGCTGTTGGCCACCGCGTCGCCTCGCCGGCCGGGTGGTCACGGTCGAACTGGGCCCAGTGGCGACGGCCCCGACGTCCGCGCCTGCGCCCTCCCCGCGTCATCTGGGCACCGCCGCCATCGAGGCCGCAGCGCCCGGTGACGTGATCGTGGTGGCCCATCAGGGTAAAACCGACTGCGCCGGTTGGGGCGGGATCTTGTCCTTGGCGGCACAACTGCGGGGCGTGGCCGGGGTCATTGTGGATGGCGCCTGCCGTGATCTGGACGAGGCCCGCGAACTCGATTTCCCGTTGTTCGGACGGGCCGGGGTGCCACTCACCGCTCGGGCCCGGGCCGTGGAACGATCCTGGGGGGAGTCAGTGACGGTGGGCGACGGCCTCGTCGTGCGAACCGGTGATGCGGTGTTGGCAGACGGATCCGGCGTGGTGTTCGTCGCCGCCAGGGACATCGAAGCGGTGTTGGCGGCGGCGGAGGAGATCTTCGCCCGGGAAGCGGCCATGGCCCGTTCCATCCGCGACGGTGCTCAACCCTCCGTGATCATGGGCCGCAGTTACGAGGAGCTGTTGCATGGCTGAAGGGGCGCTTGATCAACAGGGAGGAGCAACGTGCTGAGCGTCGAAGAGAACCGCCGCTTGACCGAGATCGGCCCCGGCACCGAGATGGGCGCCCTGTTGCGCCGGTACTGGCATCCCGTGGCGGCCGAAAGCCAGTTCGACGAGGACCCGGTGCGGGCCATTCGCCTCTTTGGCGAGGACCTGGTGATCTATCGTGACCGGACCGGTGGGTATGGTTTGCTGGCGCGCCGCTGCCCCCACCGCCGGGCCGATCTCAGCCACGGGTACGTCGAGGACTGCGGGTTGCGCTGCAGTTACCACGGTTGGGCCTTCGATGCCACCGGGGCCTGCGTGTCCCAGCCCTACGAACAGACGGTCAACCCCGGCTCGCGCTTCCGGGACCAAGCCGCCATCACCGCTTACCGGGCCGCAGCCCACGCCGGGTTGGTGTGGGCCTATCTGGGGCCGGACCCGGCGCCGCTCATCCCCGATTACGAGCCGTTCAGTTGGAGCGGTGGGTTCGTGCAGATCGTGTTCGCCGAGATTCCCTGCAACTGGTTCCAGTGCCAGGAGAACTCCATCGATCCGGTGCATTTCGAGTGGTTGCACGACAATTGGTTCGCGGCCCTTGACGGTCGCCCGGACTTCCGTGCCCCCACCCACACCAAGCTGGCCTTCGACGAGATCGATCACGGCTTCACCTACCGTCGGGTACGGGCGGACACCGACGAGCAGAACCCGCTGTGGACCATCGGCCGGGTGTGTCTGTGGCCCAACGCGCTGTTCACCGGGGAGCACTTCGAATGGCGGGTGCCCATCGATGACGGTCACACCCTTTCGGTGATGTGGGCCTTCGAGAAGGTCCCCGAGGACCGCCAACCATACCATCAGGTACGGATACCGGCGTGGACTGGGCCGGTGACGGATGATGACGGGAAGTTCATCATCAGCCACGTGATGAACCAGGATTTCCTGGCCTGGACCGGGCAGGGGGTCATTGCCGACCGCACGCAAGAACTGCTCGGCGCCTCCGATCGTGGGGTGGTGGCCATCCGGCGGCGCTTTCTGCACGATCTGGACGTGGTGGCCGCCGGCGGTGATCCCAAGGCCATCGTGCGCGACCCCGCCGCCAACGTGGCCATCGCCTTGCCGATCATCAACCGGGAGCAACTGGCCGGACCGCTCAGCCGCAGCGGATTCGAAGCCCGCAAAGCGTTACTGCGCAAGGCCGGGTTCCCCGAGGGCTACATCTTCCAGGCCGGGCAACCGGCATGGGTGCGTGCCGAATGGGAAGCCGTCATGTTCGGTGACGGTGAAGCCGTAAACGAAAACGAAGGAGCCACCTTATGAGCACGTTGGGTATCTCACATGTGGCGGTCGGGGTCAGTGACATGGACCGGGCGCTGACGTTCTACCGGGACCTGATCGGCCTGGAGGTGAACCTGGACACCATCGAAGGTGGCTTCGGTGGCGACGGGTCCTTCCATCGGCGGGCGGTCTATCTGCGCCAACCGGTAGCGGACGGTGGCGCCGCTGATCCCCACGCCTTTTTCATCGTCTTGGATCAGCAGTTGAGTCAGGAACCGTTCGGCAAACCGCCCCGCATCCTGCAGCTGGGCACCCATCACTTCAGCTTCTGGGTTGACGATCTGGTGGAACGGTTCGAGCGCATCGTGGCCGAGGGGTTCCGGGTGGTCATCTCCCCCACCCCCTCCGACGCCAAGGCCTACGGTGAGGCCGAGGGCTCGGGCCGGGTGCTGACCTGCATCGTCAAGGACCAGGACGGCAACCCGGTACAACTCGACCAGCGGCTGTAGCCCAACCCGCTTCAGTCCCCTTCGATACCGAATGGCTGACCGGCCCGGAACGCCGCCGCCACGTGGTCCATCCGGGCGAAGGCCACCCCCAGCTCACCGAGATCGTCCAGCCATTCCTCCATGGCCAGTAGCCGACCGCCCCGGCCGATGACCTGAGGGTGAAACACCACGTTGCACACCCCGTGACGGACCTCGCGGGCCATCCAGGCCACGTCGTCGCGGAAGTTGGCGAACATGGTCTGGGGCCGTTGCAGGCCGGGCATCAACATCTTGCGGAACGTGACAAACTCCAGATGCACGTAATCATCCAGCGTCCAACTGAACGGCAACTCGACGATCTCGGTTGGCGCGCCGAACTGCGCCGGACCGTCATCGGGCCAACGATCGCCCCGGCGCATCCAATACGGCGAGTAGTCGTGGCCCATGAGCGAGGAGTCGTAGCGCACGCCGTACTCCACCAGCGTGTCGATGGTCTGCTCGGTGACATCTCCCGACGGCGCCCGGAAACCCACCGGGGTGGCACCGGTGAGCTTGTCGATCAACTCGATGCTGCGGGCCATGATCGCCCGCTCCCGATCGGCGCTGAGGGTGGGGTTGTATTCGTGGGCGTAACCGTGCAGGCCCACCTCGTGCCCGGCGTCCACCACCGCTTGGCAGATCTCGGGGTAGGTCTCGATGGTGTGACCGGGGATGAAGAACGTGGCCGGCAGGTTGCGCCGGGCCAGCAGTCGCAAAATGCGCGGCACAGCCACCGCCCCGAACTCGCCCCGGGAGATCTGCGAGGCGCTGGTCATGCGGCGCTGGATCCACAACGAGGGCCCGTCAAAATCGAACGACAGGCACACGTGACCCCGTTCGTGGGGTGGGAGCAGCGTGGGTGCGGCAGTGGGTTCGCTCACAGCATGCAACCTACCCGTAGAACCGATCGAGGAAGTCCAATGGGGCGCGCCGCCAGCCGGAGCCGACCGTGATGTGCTCGCCCAACTCGAGGTGGTGGTCGGTGGCGGCGGCGTACGGGGGCCATGACGGGAGGTCTCCGCCGTTGGGGTCTCCGGTGGCGGCGAAGCGGACCCAGGCGGCGCCCATGGTGTCCGCCAGCTGATGACCGGTCTCGTCCTCCTCGGCGTGCTCCAGCGATCCGAACACGTAGCCCACCTCGCCGCCGTGATGGGGCCCATCGGCGTGGCCCGGCGCCCGACGAGTAAAGACATACCGCCAGGTAGGTTGTCCCGCCGTGGCTTGGGCCCGGGCCACCCCGCGGGCGCCGAGGTTGAATTGGGTGTCAGCGAAGGCGTCGGCCACCGTGGACCACTGTCCGGTCGCCTCGTGGGCGCTGGTTCCAAAGTTGGTGGCGAACAGTTCGTCGCGAGGCGTGGTCCAGGTTGCTGTCAGTGAACGACCCTCGTCGGTGTTGGTACCGACAAGGGTGGGGACCGGATGGAATCGGCCGGTGCCATAGGCGGCGCGCTCATCGTTCGGGATCACCCACCCGTCACAGATCGGGCGCAGGACGCGGGGCGCGGTGAGGGCCCGGACCTTGGGGACCAACCGAGCGGTACGGCCCAGTAGGTCCGGCCAGGGCAGGGCCCGTAGCTCCTCGATGTCGGGGCCGATGGCCATTCCGGCGGCGTCACTGTCGGCGAGGGACGCCAACGACCGGAATGCACCCGGGCTCTGCAGGATCACCTGGTCGAAACAACCCTGCGCCAGCGGTGAGGTGGTCAGCAGCGCCAGGGAGGCGGACCCCGCTGACACTCCGAACGCCGTGACCCGGTGGGGGTCTCCCCCGAAGGCCCCGATGTGGCGGCGCACCCATCGCAACGCCTCGATCTGATCCAGCAACCCGTAGTTGCCCGACGACCCGTGCGGGGACTCGGCGGTGAGGCCCGGATGGGACAAGAACCCGAACAACCCGACCCGGTAATTCACCGAGACCACCACCGCGCCACGACGGGCCAGCGCCGTACCGTCCGTCTTGGGGGAGCTGGCCGAGCCGAACAGGAACGATCCACCGAAAAACCACACCAAGACCGGGAGGCGGGCCTCAGGGTCACGGGTAGGGGACCAGATGTTGAGCGTGAGACAGTCCTCGTCCAGACGGGGGGCCCTCGACCCGTTCCAGGGCTCCTGCGGACAGTCCGGCCCCCACTGATCAGCGTCGAGCAACCCCACCCAGGGCTCAGCCGGCTGGGGCGGGCTCCACCGTCGCGCTGGCGCCGCATACCGTACCGACCGGTACAGGTTGATGCCGTCGTCGCTGACCCCGCGCAGCACGCCCAACGCCAAGCCGACCACCGGGGGGTCCCCCATCGTCCCCCGCCGCCCACTCCGCCCCGGCAATGCCCCCACAGGTCCACAATCTACGGCGTCCCACACCTCAGCAGAAGAGACCCAACCCAAGCTGAGGTTGACCCGGCTCGGCGCCCCACCCCACCAGCAGCCCGCCCAACCTCCACCCACCCCCAGCTAGCCTTCCCCGTCACCTTTTGGGTTTCTCCGGTGACGAAATTCCATCCATCCCGCCCTCCCTCCGGCACCCTTACCCGTTTCTCCGGTGACGAAATTCGAACCCCGCCACCCTCCGGCGTACTTAACCGTTTCTACGGTGACGAAATTCAACCGACACCTCGGTGGCTCTTTGCACCTCGGTGGCTATTTGTCCGGTGACGAAAGTCGGAGTCGGTGGCCGACCGCGGCTGCGGACAGTGGCGGCGAGGCTGCGCAACGGTGGGAATCGGCGCCGAGCGGCGGTAGGGGAATTGGGCCTGGGCGGCGGCGGACATTTCGTCACCGGAGAAACCCCTATGTGTTGTTTGGGTGTTTGGGTCGATAGTGCTGCGGGGAAATGCTGCACTTGCAGGATGAAACGAGGCGCTCGGGCCACCTTCGCTGTCACACCCCCTATGAATAATGGCCGCATGGAGCTTGCCTACAGAGTGTTCGGCTGTGAACGATGCGGACGCGAATTCGAACCCAAGGCCCTCGGGCGCCGGCCCCTCTACTGCAGCCGGACCTGCCGCCAACGGGCCTATGAAGCCAGGCGCCGGGCGGCCGTGCACCATCGCCTCCTCACGCCAACCCTCACCCCGGTGCTGCCCAGCGGCGTCCCCTCCCGTCGCCCACCGGTACCGCCGCGCTATGAGGGCGGCCGCAACCGCAAGATCCTGCACGCCCTGCGTCCTGACGGACCCGCCAACCACAACGGCGAGCGACCAACCCTGTGCGGCACCTACTGCCTGCCTCACCCCGGTCGTCGGTACTTCGGAGACCCGCAGAGCCACCAAAGGCCCTGCCGCACCTGCGATGAGGTGACCGGTCGATTTCCGCTTACCCACCCCATCGACCCCTCCGCAGACCTCTCCCACCTCAAACACGTCCTCGCCGGCGGGCTGCACGGCTTCCTGACCGATAATCACCATCGTCAGACCGCAACGCTGCTGTTCCTGTACCGCCTGGTGCACCCTCAGGCGAACCTGCCGATTCCCAACGCCGCCTGACCGGGGCGCAGTAAGACCGTCGAACCCCGCTCGTCGCTCCAACTACGATGCCGCACCGCGCGCTCGAGCGGGGCCCGGCGTCATCAGAATCGCGAGAGAGGAGCATCGGTGGCCGAGTCGCTGCTGGTGATCAGTGCCCATGCGGCGGATTTCGTATGGCGGGCGGGCGGCGCCATCGCGCTCTATCGGTCACGCGGTCACCAGGTCTGCGTGGTTTGCCTCAGCTACGGCGAACGTGGGGAGTCGGCCCGGTTCTGGCGTCAAGGTCTATCCCTGCCCGACATCAAGATGGCCCGCCACGCCGAGGCCGAGGCGGCTGCGGAAGCGCTGGGGGTCACCGACCTGCGCTGCTATGACGCGGACGATTACCCCATCCGCACCACCCCGGAATTGGAACTGCGCCTGGTGCGGCTCTACCGGGAGCTGCAACCCACCGTGGTGCTGACCCACACCCCCATTGACCCCTACAACCAGGACCACGCCACCGCCTCCCGCCTGACGTTGGACAGCCGGGTCCTGGCCCAGGCCCCCGGTGTGGATCGTGACCATGCCGAGCAGGCCCAGACCGCGGTGTTGGGCGCCCCACCGGTCTTCTTCTTCGAACCCCACCAAACCGAGATGTGCCAGTTCCGCCCCGACCTGCTGCTGGACATCTCCGAGGTGTGGGAGCGCAAGCTGGCCGCCATGCACACCATGGCCGCTCAAGAACACCTGTGGGATTACTACACCGACGTGGCCAAGCGGCGGGGCGTGCAGGCGGCGCGCAACTCCGGCCCCAACCTCGGCCACCGCACCCAAACCATGGCCGAAGCCTTCCAGCGCCTCTTCCCCCAGATCGCCACCGAGCTCACCTAACCGCAGCTACCGACAAACTCACCCCCACCCCCGAGCATCGGAGCCACCTGTGATCGACCACGTCATCCGCCGCCGGATCGAGCGAGCCGATCCCGCCGTCATCGCCGGGTTGGCCGCCGAGGGCGTCTCCACCGTGCACGAGTCGATGGGCCGGCCACAGGGGCTGTTGCGTCCGGAGATCCGCCCCATCCAGCGCGGCACCCGCATCGCCGGCTCGGCCGTGACCGTTTTGTGCCAAGCCGGGGACAACCTGATGATCCACGCCGCCATCGAGGTGTGCGAACCCGGTGACATCCTGGTGGTGACCACCACGTCGCCCTCCACCGACGGCATGTTCGGCGAGCTGCTAGGCACCTCCCTGCAGGCCCACGGCGTGATCGGGCTCATCATCGATGCCGGCGTGCGAGACGTGGTCGAACTCAACGACATCGGCTTCCCGGTGTGGGCCCGTGCGGTGTCCGCCCACGGCACGGTGAAGGCCACCCCCGGCTCGGTGAACGTGGCGGTGGTGTGCGCCGGGGCTTTGGTGCAACCCGGTGATGTGATCGTGGCCGACGACGACGGGGTGGTGGTGGTCGAACAGCACGCCGCCGCCGCAGTGTTGGGAGCGTCCCGGGCCCGCACCACCAAAGAAGCCCAGACCCGCACCCAACTGGCCGCCGGCGAACTGGGTCTGGACCTGTACAACCTGCGCGCCAAACTGGACCAACTCGGAGTACGGGTCATTCCCTGAGCGCGCCGGCCCCGAAGAAAAGCCACCCGCCGGCGTGGCAGGATGCCGACCATCAATGACGTTGCCAACGATTGGGGATTGACGATGAAGACCGTGCAATTGCGCCGTTACGAGCTGGTGGACGGGATGATGGATCCCTTCGTGGCCTGGTGGCCGACCATCATCGGTGTGCGGGCCGGGTTCGGCTTCACCGTCGAATTCGGCATTGCGGACCGCAGCACCAACCAGTTCACCTGGGCCGTCAGCTTTGACGGAGACGAGGCCGCCTTCAAAGCCGCGGAGGAGACCTACATAGCCTCCCCCGAGCGGGCCGCAGCCTTCGCCGGGCAGCCCAAGTACGTGGAAACTCTCCACGTCACCCTGGCCGATCAGGTGTACTCCAAGGCCGCCTGACCCACCCGCCCCGGGCCAACGCCCGGCCACGGCGGTCAGATCACCGCCATTGGCGCCGGTAGCGTCATAAGGGTGCCCCGCCGCCCTCGCCCCACGGTCCCGCTCAACGACCGACTTCGCAGGGCCGGGGAAGCGGTGCTGCGGGGGGCCGACAAGGGCCTGGCCGGTGGTCGGGTCAGGGTCCCGGCACCGCTGACCCGGCAGTTGCGGGAACGGGTGGGCGGGCCCCGACCGCTGAGCGAGATCCAGGCCGACCTCGACGCCCTCATCGGCCTGGAATCAGTAAAAGAGCAGGTCCGCACGCTGGTGGCGTTCCTGCAGGTCCAGGCCCGCCGACGCGAACACGGCATGCGCGACGTGGTCACCAGCCAGCACCTGGTGTTCCTGGGCAACCCTGGCACCGGCAAGACCACCGTGGCCGGGCTGCTGGCGGAGATGTACGGCTCGCTGGGGTTGTTGCGCAAGGGCCACCTGGTGGAGGTGGACCGGGCCGGATTGGTTGGCCAATACGTGGGCCACACCGCCAACAAGACCAACAAGGTGATCCAGCGGGCCCTTGACGGGGTGCTGTTCATCGACGAGGCCTACGCCCTGCAACCGGCGGGTCCCGCCAGCAACGACTTCGGGTCCGAGGCCATCGAGACCCTGCTCAAGCGGATGGAGGATCATCGGGATCGGTTGGTGGTGATCGTGGCCGGGTACCCGCGCCTGATGAACAACCTGCTCAACTCCAACCCGGGATTGCGGTCCCGATTCGCCCGGGAGATCACGTTCCACGATTACGCCAGCGACGAGCTGGTGGCCATCACCGAGAAGATGGTGAAAGACGCCGAATACCGCCTAGGGCCGGACACCCATGAGGTGTTGTCAAAGATCTTCGAGCGGGCGGTGCGCAACGACCGCTTCGGCAACGCCCGTTTCTCCCGCAACCTGTTCGAACAGGCCATGAACCGCCAGGCGTTGCGTCTGAGCGGCTCCGGTCCTGGTCCCCTGCCGGAGTTGGACGCCGCTGCGGTGTCCACCCTCGACGCCGCCGATTTCATCGAGGCCGCCACCATCTTGGAGTCCGGCCCACGCTGACCCCGCGCCAGTCCCGCGCCGGTCCCGCGCCGGCCCGCACGAGCTCAGCAGGTGGGCCAGCGGGCCAAGGGACGATCCTCGATAGGGGGAACCGGGCGGTTGGCCAGCAGGCCCAGGTCCCGGGCCAGGATCTGGCGGGTGGTGGCGGGGTCGATGACCTCGTCGATGTTCATGACGCCGGCGGCACCGTAAGGCGCAGTGACATCGGCGATCTCCAACGCCCGTTGCGCCTTCTGCTCGGAGCTGAGGCGATCCCCGTACAGGACGTTGACGCCCACCGCGGGGTCCATGAAACCGATCTCGGCGCCGGGCCAGGCGTAGATCCCGTGGGTGAATCCGGGCAGCCCGCCCAGCGCCTGCCACGCCAGGCCGAACGCTTTGCGGACCACCACCGTCAGCTTGGGCGCCGAACACAGCATCAACGCCTCGAAGAATCGGATGGCCCGGAACAACATGCGGTTGTGCTCCACCTGGCGGCCCACCAGGAACCCCGGCACGTCCTGCAGGCAGATCACCGGGATGTTGAAGGCGTCGGCCAACACCAACAGCCGGATGCCCTTCTCGCAGGTGGCGGGGTCCAGCGTGCCGGCATTGAACAACGGGTTGGACGCCAAGATGGCCACCGACCAACCGTCGATGCGGGCGAACCCGGTCCACAGCCCCCGCCCCATGCCGGGCCGTATCTCGAAGGCCGAGCCCGGGTCAACCAGGCGGTCGAGCAGCTTGCGCATGTCATAGGCCCGGCTGCGGCGGGTGGGCACCATGCGGGTCAGCTCGGGATCGGCCTCGATGGGTCCAAGGCCTCCAGCGGGGGTCCGGGCCGCGGGGGTCCAGGCGTTGGGGGGCAGGTAGGACAGGAACCGTTTGATGGCCCGGTAGGCGTCATCGTCGGTTTCCACGGCGAGGTCGATGAGCCCGGTGCGGGTGGCGTGCACGTCAACCCCGCCCAGCTCCTCGAAACCGATCTGCTCGCCGGTGGCCACCTCCACCACCCGGGGTGAGGTCACCGCCAGGCAGGAACCCCGAACCTGCACCACGAAATCGCTCATGGCCGCGGTGAAACTGGACGCCCCGAAGCTCTGACCCACGATGGCGGTGGCCACCGGGATCCGATGGTTGCGCTGGGCGATCTCCATCATCGAGGACAGCTCAGCGAAACCTTCGGCCGACATGATGTCCGGCACCCGGGCCCCGCCGGTCTGCCCGAAGTACACGAACGGATAGCCCCGCTCGATGGCCAGCCCCATCAACCGGTCGATGCGGCGGCTGCCCACCACCGCAGTGGAGCCCCGCTTGACGGTGATGTCGTCCCCGCCCACCGCCACCGGGCGACCGTCGATGGTGCCGATCCCGCCGATCTTGCCGTCCCCGGGCGTGGTGGCCCGATCCTCCAATCGCATCGAATGGGCGAACGTGCCCAGCTCGTTGAACGAACCGGGATCGAGGAACCCGTCGATGTGCTGGCGAATGGTGCGCTCACCCCGCGCCTGCAGCCGGGCCACGGCGTCCGCGCCGCCCATGTCGTGGCGGATTCGCTCGGCCCGCTGGTGCAGGTCAGCGACGGGGTCGATGGGGAGACTGTCGGTCGTGTCGGTGCTCATTCGGTACCTTCGGCTTAACAGGTGGCCCAGGTGGCCAGGGGGCGCTGATGGTGGGGGCGGATCTGGCGGGTGGCCAGGCGGGCCAGGTCCGCGGCCAGCACCACCCGGGTGTCGGCGGGGTCGATGACATCATCCAGCCTCATGACGCCCGCCGCGCCGAGAGGGTTGGTGGAGCCCACCTGGCGGGCGAACTCGGCGTCACGATCGGCCCCGGTGGCGTTGGGCCGCACCACGTTGACCGCCACGTCGGGGTCCATGAACCCGATTTCCGCACCGGGCCAGGCGTAGATGGCGTCGGCCACCACCCCGGACCCGTTCAGCGCCTTGAAGGCCAGCCCGAACGCCTTGCGGACCACAACCGTGAGCGTGGGACAAGCCAGGTTCGACAGCGCCTCCCGGAAACGCATGGCCTTGAACAACAGCCGATCGTGTTCCACCTGGCGGCCCACCAGGAACCCCGGGACGTCCTGCAGGAACAGCACCGGGATATCGAAGCTGTCACACAACACCAGCAGCCGGGTGGCCTTCTCGCAACCGTCCCCGTCAATGGCCCCGCCGTTGAACATGGGGTTGGAGGCGATGATCCCCACCGGCCAGCCATCGATACGGGCGAACCCGGTGCACAACGCCCGACCGATGGTGGGCCGCAGCTCGAAGAAACTGTCGGGATCCGCGATCTTGGCGATGAGCCGGCGCATGTCATAGCCGCGTTTGCGTTCGGTGGGCACCACCTGGCGGATGGACGGGTCCGGTTGCAGCGTTGAGGACGCGGCCCCTCCCGCCGGTGTTCTGGGCGCCGGGGTCCAGGCGTTGGACGGCAGGTAGGACAAAAACCGACGGACCGCGGCCCAGGCCTCCTCCTCGCTGTCCACGCCCAGGTCGATCTGGCCGCTGTCCCGGGCGTGCACGTCAACCCCGCCCAACTCTTCGAAGCCGATGAGCTCCCCGGTGGCCACCTCGATCACCCGGGGCGAGGTCACCGCCAGGCAGGACCCTCGGACCTGGACCGTGAAATCGCTCATGGCCGCCAGGAACGAGGAACCGCCGAAGGATTTGCCCACGATGACGGTGGCCATGGGCACCTTGTGGCAGCGGGTGGCGGCCAGCGGGAAGGGCACAATCGAGGAGATCCCTTCCGAGCCCAAGATGTCCGGGATGCGGGCCCCGCCGGTTTCGCCCAAGTGCACCACCGGGGTGCCGTGGCGGTAGGCGTGCTCGAACAGCCGCTCCTCCTTGCGGGCGCCGACCTGGCTGGAGGACCCCTGGCGGACGGTGATGTCATCGCCGAAGATCACCACCGGGCGACCCTCGATGGTGGCGTGCCCGCCGATCTTGCCGTCCCCGGGGGTGGAATCGGCGTCCTCGGGTCTGGCGGAGCGGGCGAAACGGCCGATCTCCCGGAACGAGCCGTCATCGACCAGGGTGTCGATCCGTTCCCGCACCGTGTACCCGCCCCGGGCATGGATGCGCTCGATCCGATCAACGCCACCCATCTCGGTGACGATGCGATCCGCCCGGGCGCTGAGATCCGCGGCCAACTCGTCCTGGTTCACGCCCTTCTGCTTAACACGTCCCCTGTGACAGCCAAGCGATGCGCGACCGGGCCTGCACTACTGTCCGGGGCGACCTCGGGGGCCCTGCAAGCCCCCCTCCCGCCACGTCACCCGCCCCGTCACCCCTGCGAGCACCCCGCCCATGACCGACACCACCCCCGCCGCGCACCCCGCTCCCGGCCGTTGGTCACTGCCCCAGGGGGTGCTCAAGGTGATCGGTACCTCGGGCATCTCCACC
Source organism: Acidimicrobiales bacterium (assembly GCA_046155365.1). GTDB lineage: Bacteria > Actinomycetota > Acidimicrobiia > Acidimicrobiales > CAIXPF01 > CAIXPF01. The sequence goes on from JBJXFH010000133.1 coordinate 34,522, forward strand.
ATCGGCACGCTGGCCATGAACGTGGCGCTGGGCCTGCTGGTGTACGACATCACCGGTCGGGAGCTGGATCTGGGCCTTATCGGCCTGGCGGAGTTCCTGCCCACGGCGTTGCTGGCCCCCATCGTGGGACCCATCGCCGACCGCTACGACCGGCGCAAGGTGGTGTCGGTGGCGTTGCTGTTGGAAGCGGTCGCGGCGCTGGGGCTGGCGCTGTACACCCGCACCGGTCCCACCCGGGTGTGGCCCATCTTTGCGCTCATCGTGGGCTTCGGCATCGCCCGGGCCGCGGTGGCGCCGGCGTTGCGGGCCCTGCCGGCGGACCTGTCCGGTGATCAGTTGGCCCGGGTGGTACCGCTCAGCTCAGCGGCGTGGCAGCTGGCGGTCATCGTGGGCCCGGTGGTGGGCGGGTTCCTGTACGTGGTCGGTCCCCAATGGCCGTTCTACCTGGCCGTGGTGCTGGCCACCGTGGGCGCCGGGCTGATCCTGTGGGCGCCGGACCCCCGCAAGCTGGAGGAACACCACACCCGGGTCACCGCCCGCCCACCGGGGACCACCCAGGACGCCGGCCGAGGGGCGCTGCGGGAGGCGGTGGAGGGACTGGCCTTCGTGCGCCGCACCCCGATCCTGCTGGGGGCCATCTCCCTTGATCTGTTCGCCGTGCTGTTCGGCGGGGCGGTGGCCCTGCTGCCGGCGGTGGCCGACCAGCGCCTGGGGGTGGGCGCGGTGGGGTTGGGCTGGTTGCGGGCCGCCGGGGGCATGGGCGCGGGGGCCACCACGTTGCTGTTGGCATGGCGGCCGGTGCAACGCCGGGTGGGTCGGGTGCTGTTGATCGCGGTGGCGGTGTTCGGGGTGGGGACCCTGGCGCTGGCCTTCACCCGCACCTACGCCGTGGCCTTCCTGGCCATGGCGGTGCTCAGCGGGGCCGACGCCATCAGCGTGTTCATCCGGGCCACCCTGGTGCCGCTGGTGACGCCGCCACAGATGCGGGGCCGGGTGCTGGCCACCGAGAACGTGTTCATCGGGGCCTCCAACGAGCTGGGCGCGTTCGAATCGGGCGTCGCCGGGCAACTGTTCGGGGTGGTGGGGGCCATCGCCAGCGGCGGGGTGGCCACGTTGCTGATCGTGTTCATCTGGTGGTGGCGCTTCCCGGCGTTGCGGGACGTGGACCGCTTCAGCGACGTGATCGCCGGCAGGCCCGACCCGCACGCCCCGCGCGACCCGCCCGACCCGCACGACCCGCACGACCCACCCGACCCACCCGACCCACCCGACGGTGTAGCTCGACCGGAGCACCGGAATGTCGGAGAAATCGTCGGGTCTGCGGACGGCTAGATTGCGCGGGCCATCGCACCCGCATGGAACGAGGAAGGGAGGCAGTATGCGTTTCGTCATGTACGGCGCCGGCGCGGTGGGGGCCTCCATCGGGGGATTGCTCCACCAGGCCGGTCACCCCACGGCGCTGATCGCCCGGGGCCGTCACGCCGAGGTCATGGCCGCTATCGGCCTGGATCTGCTGACGCCAACCCAACGGGTCCGCCTGCCGATCCCGGTGGTGACCCACCCCTCCGAACTGGACCTCGACGATGAAGACGTGGTCCTGCTGGCCATGAAATCCCAGGACACCGGCCCGGCGCTGGAGGCCCTGGCGGCGTGCGGGTTCCGGGGGGCGGTGGTGTGCGCCCAGAACGGGGTGGACAACGAACGCCAGGCGCTGCGCCGTTTCGAGCGGGTCTACGGGCTGTGCGTGCAGTTGCCGGGCACGTTCCTGGAGCCGGGGGTGGTGGCCTGCCACGGATCCCCGGCGCTGGCCCATCTCGATCTGGGCTGTTATCCCGGCGGCGTCGATGACACGGCGGTGTCGATGGCAGCGGCGTTGCGTGACGCCGGGTTCGAATCTGAGGCCGAAGCGGACATCATGGCCATCAAACACGCCAAGCTGCTGGGCAATCTGGCCAACGCCCTGGACGCTGCGGTGGGCCGCGGGGCGATGGGCAGCGGGGCCGCCAAGGCCGCTCGACGTGAGGGTAGGGACTGCTTCGTGGCCGCCGGCATCGCCTGCGAGGGCCAGGCCGAGTACGGCGAGCGGGTCAAGAACGTGGGCATTGTGGCCATCGAGGGCATCACCCAGCGGGGTAGCTCCAGTTGGCAGAGCTTGCTCAAAGGCAGCGGCTCCATCGAGGCGGATTACCTCAACGGTGAGATCGTGCTGCTAGGAAGGCTGCACGGTGTGCCCACCCCGGTCAACGCGGTCCTGCAACGGTTGGCCAACCACATGGCCGCCAACCACGAGCCCCCACATAGCTACACACTGGACCACATCGACCAGCTCATCGCCGCGGAGACCTCCCGGGCCTGACCCCCCAGCGCAGCGCGGTCAGCCGTGGCGGGGTCAGCCGGCGGCGTTGACGGCCCGCCACACCCGCTCGGAGGTGAGGGGCATATCGAGGTGGCGGATGCCGAGGTGGGCCAGGGCGTCAACCACTGCGTTCTGCACCGCCGGGGTGGCCCCCACCGTGCCCGACTCACCGATGCCCTTGGCCCCCAACTCGTTACGGGGGGTGGGGGTTTCCAGCACGATGCGCTCGAAGCTGGGCAACTCCGCGGCGGAGATCACCGCGAAATCGGCGAAGTTGGCGGTGAGCGGGTTGCCGTCGGCGTCATAGACGAACTCCTCCAGCAGCGCCTGGGCCGCGCCCTGGGCCAGCCCGCCGTGGACCTGCCCGTCCGCCAGCAGCGGGTTGAGGATAACCCCGGCGTCGTCGCAGGCGATGAGTCGTTGCAGCGTGACCCGGCCGGTTTCGGTATCGACCTCCACCACCGCCACGTGGGCCCCGAACGGGAACGTGGGCGCGGTGGCCTGAAAATCCGTTTCGGCATGCAGGAGGCGCCGCTCGTTGCCCCCGCCGTCTCGCTCGCTGCCGGTCCCCCCGTCGCGTTCGGCGGCGGCGGTGGCGATGGCGGACCAGTCCAGGAACCGGGCCGGGGTGCCGGTGACGTGGAAATGCCCGCTGGTGGCATCGAGCACCACATCGTCGGGGTTGGCCTCCAGCAGGTCAGCGGCCAACTGGCGGGCCTGGTCCACCAACAGCCCGGCCGCTTGCCACATGGCCACCCCGTTGGACTGCACCGAACGGCTGCCACCGGTGACCCCACCGCGAGGCACCACGTCGGTGTCCCCGTGCACGATCTCGATGCGTTCCATGGGCACCCCGGTGCGATCAGCAATGAGCATGGCCCACGACGTGTGATGACCCTGCCCATACGGTGAGGAACCGGTCAGGGCGTGCAGGGACCCGTCGGGGTTGAGGGCCACCGAGCCGTAATCGGGCCGCAAGATACCGGCGGTGCGTTCCACGTAAGCGGCCAGCCCAATACCAAGCAGTACGGTGTCACCGGCGTCTCGGCGCCGTTGTTGTTCGACCCGCAACGCGCCATACCCCGCGGCATCCAGGGCCATATCAAGGGCTTTTTCGTACTCGCCGCAGTCATAACTCATACCGCCGAGCGTGGAGAACGGGAACTGCTCGGGTTGCAGGAAGTTGCGGCGGCGCACTTCGGCGGGGTCCATGCCGATCTCGGCGGCGAACACGTCCACCGCCCGTTCAATGGCGGCGGCGGCTTCGGGTCGGCCGGCACCGCGGTAGGCACCGGTGGGGGTGGTGTTGGTGACCACCGAATCGGACCGGAACCCGGCGGTGGGAATGTCATAGCAACCGGTCAACATGGCCTTGGTGTTAGACGGCAACCCGGTGGCCCCGGCGGGGTAGGCGCCGGAGTCCTGCACGATGTGGGCGTCGTAGGCCAGGATCTTGCCGTCCCGGGTGCCGCCGATCTTGAGGTACTGGATCTGGCCCCGACCGTGGTGCAGGCCCACCATGTCCGCGCTGCGGGGCGGCACCCAGCGCACCGGTCGCCCGATCCGTTGGGACAGCAGCCCCAACAACAACTCCTCGGGGTGCGGCGTGCCCTTGGCCCCGAAGGATCCACCCACGTCGGCGGAAACCACCCGGATCTGGCTCGCTTCCATGCCGTAGGTGCGGGTCAGCGCGGCCCGGATGGGATGGGCGCCTTGCCCGGCGGAGTAGTGCACCAACCGACCATCAACCCACTGCGCCGCCGCCACCCGGGGTTCCATAGGGGCAGGGGCCAGACGGTTGTTGATGACCCGGACCTCGGTGATGACCTCACAGGCGTCGAAATCAGCGGCGATGGTGGGCGCGTCGAGGTGCAGCGCCACGTTCGACGCCGCCCCCTCGAACAGCCGCAGCTCGCTGGTCATGGCCACCTCGGGATCCACCAGCACCGGCAGCGGCTGGTAGTCCACTTCCACCAACTCGATGGCGTCGGCCAGTTGCGCCGCGGTCTCCGCCACCACCGCCACCACCGCCTCCCCCACGAACCGGACGGTATCGATCGGCAACAACGGCCGGACCATGCCCTTGTCGATGTCGGGGTTGGGCACGGCGAATGGGGCCAGGTGGGTGCAGTCCTTGCCCACCATGAGGTCGATCACGCCGGGCGCGGCGCGGGCGGCGTCGAGGTGGATGGCGGTGATGTGGGCGTGGGCGTAGGGCGAGGTCACGTAGCCGACGTGAGCCATGTTCGGCAGCACCCGGTCACCGACGAAGCACCCGCCGGTGGTCACCAGGGCATGATCTTCGCGCCGGGCCACCGGCGTTCCACGTAGGGCCATGCGGTGGTCCTAGCACACCGACCGGCCACAGACGTCTTACCGGATCAACCTAAAGGATCAGCGGCACGTCGGCGCTGGGCGGCAAGCCCGAATCGGCGTTGCGGGCCTCAGCGGAGATGGCCTTCCAGTCCGCGCCGTCCGCCAACACCAAGGTGGCGGCCCGGACCCGGTCCAGCTCCACGTGATCCACGTTGGCCGGTACCGTGCCCGACTGCAGTTCCTTCACCGCGTTGAGCAATTGCCGGCGCACGGCAATGACCATGGCATCAGAGGACCCGAGATGCTCCTGGGTACGGTCATAGAGCGGCTCGTCGTTCGGGCCGCACATCAACTCCGTCATGGCCCGGTCCTGCAGGTTCAACACGAACGGGATGCCGTTGAACATCGACTCTTTTTCCACCTCGAGATTGCGGTGGTAGTCGTTGCGTTTGTTGGCGGCGGTGTTGAAGTAACTGCGGGGGTCATTGGTACGCGGCAGGTACCCGCCCACGGGGGCGAAGGCGTCCGCGGCGGCCAGGGCGTCAGCTTCGGGGAACACCTTGTTGGGGTACGCCGAGTGCGAGATCAGCATGGCGTAGTGGTCATCGAGGGGCACGAAGGAACGCAGGTTCACCATGTCACCGACAGAGATCATGGTGTGGAACGGGAAGATGAACTGGTTGATGCGATGCCAATCGGTACCGTCGGGCAGGCGGCGACGGGCGCTGTAATAGGCGCCGTAATCGGTGCGGACCACATCCAGCCGGGGCGGGTCCGGATCAGGATTGTAGAAACCCTGGGTGCCGATTGGCGGCGGGGGCGCATCTTTGGAGAGACGCTTGTGGATCCAATCCAGATGCGCCGAGTCCAGATCACCCTCCATGTTCTGCACCCAATTGGCCTCTTCCATCATGATGGACGGCCGGGCCACGTTTTCTGGGGGCAGGGTGGTGATCTCGAAGCGGGGGAACGGCGGCGGCACCGCCCGGGGGCCGAGGTAGACCCATACCATGTGGTTCACCTCGTGGCACCGGTAGGCGCCGATGCGAACCTTTTCCTTGAACTTGGAGGTGCGGGGCTCGGTGGGCAGATCCACGCAGGTGCCGTCCAGCTCGAACTTCCAACCGTGATAGGCGCAGCGGAGACCGCAATCCTGGTTACGCCCGAAATACATCGACGCCCCCCGATGCGGGCAGGCCTCGGTGAAACAGCCCATGGCCCCGTTGCTGTCACGGAACATCACCAGGTTCTCGCCCAACAACTTCATACGTTTGGGCGGGCTGTCGGGCCCGGGAAACTCGTCACTGGGCAGCGCCGGCACCCAGTATTGACGCAAAAGGTTACCCATCGGCGTGCTCGGACCCACCCGGCACAGCAGCTCATTGTCTTGTTGGGACAGCATGGCGATTGCTCCAATCGATGGCGGCGGATCAGCCGGGGGCGGGGGTCAACTTCTACGGAACCGGGAGGTCTGGGGGCTTAGCGACAAGGTGTGCTCCCAGCCCGGGTGCAGCAGCAGGGCCCGGTGGTACAACACGGTCTCCGTCTCGGGACGTTGCGGGTCAGGTAGGCAACAATCCACCGGGCACACCGCGGCGCACTGCTCCACGGCATGAAAGCCCACGCATTCGGTGCAGCGGTCATGGTCGATGTGAAAGATGTCGGGACCTTCGGAGATGGCCTGGTTCGGGCATTCGGGCAGGCAGGCACCACAAGCGATGCACTCGTCGGTGATCATCGTGGCCATGGCGGTTCCTGTGCGGCGCTGATCCGGTCTGTGTCCGCGGGCACAGAATAACCTCCGGGACCGTGACCGACCCGCCGGCGATCCCCGGTCCGCACCCCCACCCCCATCGGCCAACCCGCCTGGAGCTGCCAGCGGGCTCTTGTGACGCCCACTGCCACATCTTCGGCCCGGCCCGGCGCTTCCCGTTCGCCGCCGATCGGGCGTACACCCCACCCGACGCCCCCCTCGAGCGTTTCGAGGCCCTGCAGGATCGCCTGGGCCTGCAACGGGCGGTGTTCGTGCAAGCCAGCTGCCATGGCACGGACAACGCCGCCATCGCTGACGCCCTGGAACGGGGCCGCGGTCGATACGCCGCGGTGGCCATGATCGATGACGCCACCACCGATGTTGAGCTGGAGGAGTTGCACCGACTGGGCGTGCGGGGCATCCGGTTCAACTTCGTGGCCCACCTCGGCGGCGCCCCCGATCAGGCCACGTTCGAGCGGTTGGTGGCCCGAGTGGTGCCCTTCGGCTGGCACATCGTGGTCCACCTCGACGCCCAGGATCTGGGGGCGCTACGACCGATGCTGGACCGGCTGCCGGTGCCGTTCCTGATCGATCACATGGCCCGGATCAACGCCAGCGCCGGCCCGGACCAGACACCGTTCCGTCAGCTGTTGGAGCTGCTCACCGATGCCCGCTGCTGGGTCAAGATCTCCGGCGCCGAACGACTTTCCGCCACCGGTGCGGCGCCCTATCACGATGTGGTGCCCTTCGCCCGGGCTCTGGTGGACACCGCCCCCACCCGCATACTGTGGGGTACGGACTGGCCCCACCCCAACGTGCGCCACATACCCGACGACGGGGACCTGGTGGACCTGTTGGCAGATCTGCTGCCCGACCCGGCCCTGCGCCAACAGGTCCTGGTGGACAACCCCGCCCGGCTCTACCCCTTCACGACATGAACACCCCCTCCGACCCCGCCATACCCATCGGAATGATTGGAAAAGCGCGCCATGGGTGACGGCATCCGATGCATGTTGATGCGGGGCGGCACCTCCAAGGGCGCCTACTTCCTCGAAACCGACCTGCCGGCGGACCCCGCCGAACGTGACCGGGTCCTCATGGCCATCATGGGCAGCGGCGATCCCCGGCAGATCGACGGTATCGGCGGAGCCCATCCGCTGACCTCGAAGATCGCCGTGGTCCGGCCCTCCCAACGACCCGACGCCGATGTGGAGTACCTGTTTCTGCAGACCGGGGTGGAGCGGGCCTTCATCACCGACGCCCAGAACTGCGGCAACCTGCTGGCCGGGGTGGGTCCCTTCGCCATCGAACGGGGCCTGATCCCACCAGACCCGGCCCAGGATCGTACCGAGGTCCGCATCTTCCAACGCAATGACGCCAGCCTGGCCACCGCCAGCGTGGACACCCGGGGCGGGCAGGTCCGCTACCACGGGACCGCCACCATCTCCGGCGTTCCCGGCACCGCCGCCGCCATCCCGCTGTACTTCAGTGGCATCGCCGGATCCACCTGCGGGGCGCTCTATCCCACCGGCAAAATGGTGGAGGAGGTGGAGGGGCTGACGGTGACCGCCGTGGACAACGGCATGCCCACCGTGGTCCTGCTGGCCGCCGAGCTCGGCCGGCGCGGAGACGAGACCCCCGCTGAGCTGGAGGCCGACGAAGGGTTGCGCCGCCGATTGGAACACCTGCGCCTCGCCATCGGGCCCCGCATGGGCTTGGGGACCGACGTGACCGCGCTGACCGTGCCCAAGCTCACGTTGCTGTCAGCGGCCCGCCACGGTGGCACTGCCGCCACCCGGACGTTCATCCCCCATCGCTGCCATGACGCCATCGGGGTGCTGGGGGCGGTTTCCGTGGCCACCGCCTGTCTCACCCCCGGCACCGCGGCGTTCGAGCTGAGCGGTCGACCCACCCCCGACCGACCGGTGACGCTGGAGCATCCCACCGGCGCCACCGAAGCCGTGGTGGAACTGGATCTGGCGCCATCGTTCTCGCCGTCGACATCGCCCGGGTTGCCGACCTCACGCCGGGCCGGGGTCCTGCGAACGGCCCGAAAACTCTTCGATGGCCTGGTCTTCCCGCCCGAGCTGGCGGGGTGACCCCGGGGCCGCGAACCTGGACAGTGCTCCGGCCAGGCACTACAACGGACCCGTGAAGCTGCAGGCCCGCCAACTGGACGTCGCCGATGATGACGAGGTGCAGCAGCTGTACCTCTCCCGGGGTTGGACCGACGGGCTGCCGATCATCGCCCCCACCGCGGCCAAGGTAGAGGCCA
>JBJXFH010000134.1:0-23686 GCA_046155365.1 Acidimicrobiales bacterium
CGGCCTCGTTGTTCCAGTACATCGCGCCCGGTCATGGATCAGCGTGGAGTTCTCGGCCCGGTGCGGGATCGTCGCGCACCGCAACCGAGGCCAGAACGAGCAACGTCAACAAGGGGGTCGAGCACACATGAACCCACCACAAGGTGTTGTTGACCCGCCCCGAGGTCTCATCGGCATGCAACACGGGTCTGTGGTCAGCGCCCGACGCAACTCGGCGGTGCGAGCGGCGGGAACGTGTTGGTAGATCAGCGAATGCGCGCGCAACGCCCGCACCCCCGGGCCTCAACACGCCGGAATAACGGCCTCACCGGGGAACGTGGCGGTCGTCGTTGCGCCGCAGCACCGGCGGGATTCGGCGATGCGATCGGGATGGTCGATCTGACGCAGCGTCGAACCCCGGCGCACCCGGTTGTTTCCCGGTCTATGGCCTGACCGCGTCCGCGAGGACTGCTTCCGGGCATTCCGCAACGCCCGCTCCGTTGCGGTGTCCGACGACGAGGCAACGGCGAAATCGGCGAAACCGGCGGATTCGACGAATTCCGGTTCACAACGCCCGCAACTCCGCCAGCTCAGCCCGCGGCAACGCCACTTCCGCCTCAAGCTCAACAATCCGCTGCTGATCCCCTGTCACACCCCACGGTCCATCACTCACCGCGCCGTTCGGGCTGAATAGTTACCGCCAGCCTGACCGGCAGAACCGAGGATCTCGTGGAACCCGTTAGGGTCAACAGCCATCAGGGCGTCTTTCCAGCTTGCAGATGTCGCAACCCGAACTATGGCCGGACCTCTGGCCCCTACCGGTGGACCCACACCCGCTCAAACGCAAAGAGCCACTGAACTGTCAACGGCCATATGCAGTCACTACACTTTTCCGCACATCGCTCCGGTCCGGGAGTGGGGAACGGTACACTGTGTGCATGTCGGCGGGCATTGTCACAGCACTCCAAGAGCTCCTGGTTGATATCCGCGATGGTGGATGTGACGCATCTCGGTTGGGGGAAGTGCAGCAAATAGCGAACCTCGCCGCGCAGGTATTGCGCGAGGCGGCGCTGGTGGCGCAGCGTGAGGAGCACTGGGTCCGGGTGGGGTTCACGTCACCCGGGGCGTGGGTGGCGGCGCACACCGGTCTGCCGCGCCCTCAAGCGGCGGGGTTGTTGCGTGAAGCGGCGGCGTTGGAGCACATGCCCCACAGCCAGGCCGCGGCCCGGGCCGGCATGTTGTGCGGGGCGGATGTTCGGTTGCTGACCGACTGCCAACGTGCGGATCCCGTCCGGTATGACGAGGAGATCGATGCCACGTTGGTGGCGTTGGCCGGTACCAGTGATTTGGCGAACGCGGTCCGGCACTGGAAAGCCTGCGCCCACGCCGTGAACGATCCGGATCCGGCGTTGCAGCCCGAACCACCACAGCAAGAACCAGAGTGGTTGCGGTTGACGCCGCTGCTTGACGGTCGCGGTCGTATCGAAGGTGAGCTCAACGCGGAGAACTTCGCCATCGTCCAAGCGGCGATTGACAAAGGCGTGGCCGGGTACCTGAAGAATCGACGCAACGGAGATGAAACCCTCGCCGGCGCGCAGATCAACGAACTCCGAGCCCAAGCGTTGGTGGACCTCGCCAACCTCGGGTTACGGGACCGGCCCGGACAGGCCACCCGCAACGGGCGACACCGGGTGGTCGTGGTCCTACGGGCAGACGAGCACGGGCGACCGCAACCAGACTGGCCGGTACCAGCAGGAGCGTTCTGTGACTCGGCGTTCATGCGACTGGTCCTCGGCGCGGACGGGGAAGTCCTCGACATCGGACGCGACACCCGATCCTGGCCGGACCCCATCGCCAACGCCATCCGCATACGGGACCGGCACTGCACCTACCCCGGCTGTGACCGACCACCCTCCTGGGCAGACATCCACCACTGCCACCCCTGGGAGAACGGCGGCGAAACGAAAATCACCAACGGCACCCTGCTCTGCCGGTGGCACCACACCTACATCCACCGGCACCGCTGGACCGTTGAACTCGACGAACACCAGAAACCGATCTTCTACCGACCAGACGGTACGGTCCTCCACCACCAACCCTGCAGACCCCGGCCACAAACAGCCCAAAGCCCCGGTCCACCGCAACGCGAGTAACCGCGGCTCGTTGCTGGGCGCCGCGCTGGATGTGGGTGGCGGGCGCCCTGACATTGCGATGAGAAGTCAGGTTTGATCCTCGTTGAGCGCGGCGCAGGATCTGAGGCTGGTCGCGTCGAAGTAGGCGGGCACAGGGACATCATGATCTGGCAGGAACGGATAGCGAGATCCCGGCACTGCCTTAACCTTGGCCGAGTCGCTGTGGCTTCTGGCCGCTGGGGCCAGCACCGGGCTGGCTGCTACCGGTCGATGAGGTGGACCACGTTGGTGAGCCATGCCACCGAGCGGCGCAATTCATCCACCGCCGCGGCGGTGGCAGTGGAGGATTCCGCAACCGCCACCGCGGTGTCGTTCACCACCCCGATGGCGTCCCCGATCCGGCCGGAGTCCTGCGCCAGCTCCCCCAACTGCACACCGATCCCGGCGGCCACACTGAACTGTTGACGCAGTACCCCCGCGATGCGCACGTGGGACGATTCAACGTTTTCCACCACCTCACCCAGACCCTCGAGAGAATGCTCCAAACCCTCAACTTGAGCGGTGATGGCGCCCACCTTTTCGGTCACGGCGATCACCGAGGTACTGGTCTGACGGGCCAGATCCTTGACCTCTGTCGCCACCACCGCGAAGCCTCGACCCACGTCACCGGCCCGGGCCGATTCGATGGAAGCGTTGAGGGCCAACAGGTTGGTCCGAGCCGCCAGATCATCGATGAGGGTCACCACCGAGTCGATCTCCCCGGCCGCGCTGCGCAGATCCTCCAGCCGCTGATGGGAGCTGGCAGAGGTGCTCACCGCCCGGGACGCAACCTCAGCCGAGGTGGACGCCGCCGAGTCGATCTCACCGAAGCTGGCCACCAACTCCGACGTGGAGCGTTCCACCTCAGCCACTGAACTTGCGATTCGGCCCGACGCCGTGGCCACCTCGCCGATGCCCACCACCGCGGCACTGGCGTTGCGATCCAGGCGCTCGGTCAACTCCGCCAATCGTGTGGCCACACCAGCCAGGCCCTCGGCGCTCTCTCGTACCCCTGAGCCGGCCCGGTGCAGGATGCGGCTGAGGTAACGGGCCCATGCCAACACACCGATCAGTACGGTCAGGGCGATGGCGCCCAACCACACCAGCGTTCTCCCGACGGCCGGTTCTGCGGCAGCGGTCACCAACACCGTCCAGCGGATGTCATTGTTGGCCGGCATGGACACCGCGGCGCGGGCGATCGAGGTGCCCTTCGGCGGGAGCGTGGCGGCCCTGATCAACGGCGCGTCAACGATCGGCTGGGACAGCGACGTATCGAGCACCAAGCGGCCGGCGCCGTCGGTCACCTGCACCACCATGTCCGCAGGAAGCGCCTGCGCCAGTCGGGTGCGGACACTGTCGAGGCTGGTCTCCATGTGGAGCAATGCTTTGGGCTGGCCGGCCACCGCCAGCATGGTGGAGTTGGACACCACCCATCGACCACTGTCGGGTGAGATGTAAGGTTCATGCTGCAGCACTGACCCCACGGGCAACGCGACGGTGGGAGCGAAGAAGGGATTGGAGGATTCATCCGAGGAGAGTTCCTCCGGTCCGGCGGGCTGACCCACGGCGGTCCGCACCAACTCCTGACCACCGAGGTCTATGAAACACGCCTCATCCACCATGTTGGGGTACACCTGCTCCAACACCACCAGCGCCTCTTGGATGGACCCGTCGAGCCGCACCCGAGACGGGGGGTCGAGGTACCAGGAAACGAAGGCGTCGTTGCGGGCCAGGACCAACATGGCCCGCTGCCAGTCGCTGAACATCGCACTGAGGGCGTCGGCTTGGATGCGGGCTTGGGTCTGCAACCTCGCCTCTTGCTGTTGGGACGATGATCGGCGGGCCTCAGCGATGGTGGCCACGGCGAACATCAGCAACGGCAGCAACCCGCAGACCACACAGCCCAACGACACCCGACGGGCCAAGGAGAGGCCGCCTTTCCCTGCCAGGCCGTAAGAGCCCGGGGCCACGGATCGGGATCCGCCGACCTGACAGGTTTGGGGCGATCGGGATCCCAACCGCTGGCGGGGAGGCGTCCTCAGCGGCGCTACCGGGTCCGTCACACCAGAAGTATCGACCGCGCATATGCATTACCTGAGCGCGAGTCATCGGGGCTGCAAGCGGGTCCCAAGCCACCGTCAAACCCCTCGGCGCACGGTGTGGGGCAGCCGGACCCCAGCCAGGGCGGGTCCCCCATCCTCCAGAGGCCCCCATGCCGCACGCCCACCTCCCGCCCACGCTGATCGCGCCGGAGACGTTCCTGGTACACGATCACCATCACCATCACGATCACCATCACGATCACTACTGGGAGCGGTTCACGCCGGGCGTCGTGGCCAACAACTCGCTGATCATCAGGGGTCCGAACCCGATCGTGGTGGACACCGGCATCGCCGTGAGCCGCCAGCAGTTCCTCCACGACGTGAGCGCCATCGTGGACCCGGCGGACCTGCGCTGGGTGTTCATCAGCCACGACGACATCGATCACACCGGGAACCTCGCCGCCCTCATGGAGCTGGCCCCCGGCGCCACCGCGGTGCTCACCTGGCTGATGGTGCAGCGGCTCGGTCCCACCTGGCCCATCCCCGCCACCCGCATGCGTTGGGTGGGGGACGGGGAATCCTTCGACATCGGCGACCGACGGCTCTACGCGGTACGGCCACCGGTGTACGACTCGCCCACCACCCGTGGCCTGTTCGACCCCACCACCGGCGTGTACTGGGCGGCGGACTGCTTCGCCACGTCCCTGACGGAACCGGTCCCGACGGTGGGCGACCTGGACACTCGGCAGTGGGCCCGGGGCATGGTGGCGGGTGGGCGGGCACACAGCCCCTGGGTCAGCCTGGTCGAGGAGCACCGCTACCAGGCCAGCGTTGATCGAATCGCCGCGCTGGGGGCCACCACCTTCGCCGGCGCCCACACCCCCGTCATTGGAAGGGCCCACACCGCCGCCGCCCTGAGCGCGCTCCGTGGACTCCCCACCGCCGCCGTGCCGCCCGAACCGGACCAATCCACACTGGACGACGCGCTGAACTCGACCTGACCCGACCTGCCCCGACCTGCCCCGACCTGCCCCGACCTGACCCCGGTTGGGTAGCGATGACACCACCGGCACGGGTCACGGAGCCGAGACCGCCCCCTCAGGCGTGCACTACGGTCCTGATGATGCAGGTGCGGGTGTTGGGTTCTCTCGAGGTGGAACTCGATGGCACCCTCATAGAGCTGGGCACGCCCCGCCAACGCGCCGTGCTGGCGGTGTTGGTGTTGCACGTCAACCAGGTGGTGTCCGTGGACCGCCTGATCGAGGAGTTGTGGGGCGAGGAACCCCCCGCCGCAGCCGCCTCCACCCTGCAGGCCTATATCTCCAACCTGCGCCGAGCGTTGGAGCCTGGTCGCCGGCCCCGCACCCCGGCCGCGGTGCTGACCACGGAATCGCCCGGGTACTGCCTGCGCTTGCCGTCGGGGGCTGTTGACGCCGAACGGTTCGAGGGGCTGGTGTTGCAGGGCGACGCCGAGCTGATCGCCGGGCGGGCAGGGGCGGCCCGCATCGCCTACCACGGCGCCATCAGCCTGTGGCGGGGTGAGCCGTACACCAACTTCGCTTACGAACAGTTCGCCGCCCTGACCATTGAACGGCTGCGGGAGTTGCGGCTGCGCGCCGACATCGGCCTGGCCCGCTCCCTGGCCGCGCTCGGTGAGGTCGAAGCGGCCAGCGCCCTGGCGGCGGAGGTGGCGGTGGCCCAGCCGCTACGGGAGGATCTGCGGCTGTTGCAGATGCAGCTGCTGTATCGCTTGGGCCGCCAAACCGAGGCCTTATCGGTATTCGAGCAGGTACGGCGGGCGCTGTCGGAGGATCTGGGTTTGGACCCCGGACCGGAGTTGCAACGGGTGCAACTGCAGATCCTCAACCACGACCCGGCGTTGCTCACGGCGAGTACGGCGAGTCCTGACGCCGAGGTGCCGCCTTCCGCCGAGCGCTCGGAGGTGGAGGGCCGATCCGCGGCGACCGCGTCCCTGCCGTTGGCCATGCGAGCCCGGCAGCTGGGACCGCTCATCGGCCGCGATGAACAGCTTCAGGCGCTGGTGCAGCAATGGCAGCATCACGATGGCGATCAGTCACCGGTTCTGATCGTGGAGGGCCCTGCCGGCATCGGCAAGACCCGCCTCATCACCGAGTTCGCCACGGTGGTGCATCAACGCGGCGCCCGGATTTTGTGGGGTCGCTGCACGCCAGAACCGCTCACCCGCTATCAACCGTTCGTTGAGGCCCTCGGTCCGCTGGCGGAGCACATGGCCGCCTCCGACAGCGGCTCGGGGGACACCACCGGCGCGCTCCGGTTGCTGTTTCCCGACCTCGGCGCGTCCGTTGCCAACCGCAGCGGGGATATCGATCAGTTCGCGTTGTTCAGTGCCGTCACCCGCTTCGTTCGCTCGATGGCGAACCACGCACCGACAGTGTTGGTAGTGGAGGATGCCCACTGGGCCGATAGCTCCACTGCGTCATTGTTGGTGCACCTGGCCCGCCACGGCGCCGACATACCGTTTCGTATGGTGGTGAGTTACCGCAGTACCGAGGTGCGTGGCGCCCACCCCGCGGCGGAGGCCATGGTGGAGTTGCGCCGTGATCGGTTGGTGCAGCACCTGGCCCTGGAAGGATTGGACCGGGCCCACGTCAGCCGGTTGGTGCGCCATCTGCACCCCACCGCCAGCGACGCCGAGCTGGACGTGGTGCACGAACGCACCGAGGGAAACCCGTTCTTCATCGAGGAGCTGGTGGCTGCGGGCCAGGCGGCCGGCTCCTTGGATGCCCACGCCCTACCGCACGGTATCCGGGCCGTGATCGACCGCCGCTTGGATCAACTCCCCGAGCGCGCCCACAACGCGCTGCGGGCGGCGGCGGTGCTGGGCCGGGAATTCCACAGCGACGAGCTGGCTGAGCTGACCGGGCCGGGTGAGCTGGGCGGGCCGGTTGGGCTGGGCGGCGCCTCGGACAGCGGCGATCTGCTCGATGATCTTGAGGCGGCACTGGAGCTGAACCTCATCACCGAATTGCCCCGGGGCCGCTTCAGCTTCGCCCACGCCCTCATCCGTGCGGCGCTGATGGAGGGCATGAGCGACTTGCGGCGCCGTCGGCTGCACCGGGCCGCGGCGGAGGCCATCGCCCGTAGCCGTGGCCGAGCCGGCCAACCGATCGAACCGGCGATCATCGCCCACCATCTGTTGGCCGCCGGTTCCCCCGAGGACCTCGAAACCGCGGGCGTGCACCTGTTGGAGGTGGCCGGCCAGGCGTTGGCGGTGTTCGCCTTCGACGACGCCGCCCGGGCCTGCCGCCAGGTGCTCGACGCCGACGTCGGGGCGCTGCCGGAGTTACTGCGTTGCGACCTGCTCATCCGCTGGGGCAAGGCGCAGCTAGCCACCGGCGAGCGCGACGCCTCCCGGGCCACGTTGCTGCAGGCTGCCGCCCTGGCCCGCCACGCCGGGGATGGGACCCGCATGGCCGAGGCGGTCACCGAGTCGCTCTTCGGCAGCGGCCTGGGCCTGCACAGCGATTACGGCCAGGTCGATTGGGAGCGGGCGGCGTTACTGGAGGAAGCCCTCAGCCTGCTCGATGATCCGGCCATGCGAGTCTGGACGCTCAGCTACCTGGCCACCGTGCTGTTCTACGATCCCAACCCGGACCGGCGCACCCAGGCCGCCGCCGAGGCGCTGGCCCTGGCCGAGCAACTGAACCAACCCCGCCTGCGAGCGGCGGCGCTGATCGCCACCCGCCAGGTGCTCGAAACCAAGGACACGCCACTGGCGCAACGCCTGGAGGTGGCCCGGCGTGCCATCCAGGAGGCCGACCTGTCCGGCGAGCTGGGTTTGCGGGTGGTCACCCGTCTGGCCTGCCAGGACGAGGTGCTCACGTCGGGGGATCTGCCGTGGTTCGATCGCCTGCTCGATGAGACCGATGAGCTCATCGCCCCGCTGGGTCCCTCGGCGTGGCGGTGGTTCGTGACCTTCGCCCGCACCGGGCGGTTGCTGTCCGCGGGCGATCCGGCCGCCACCGCCGCCCGGATCAACGCCGATCTCGCCGAAGCCGGCCCCTGGGCGGGTCACCTGCCCATGGGTGGTCGGCTACTGCAACGGTTCTACCTGGAGCTGGACCAACCCGCTGCGGCCGCCGCCCGGCTGGAAAAGGCGCTCGAGGTGGTTCCCGAGGCCACCATCGTACGGGCCGCCGCCTGCCTGGCCCACGCCAAATGCGGCAATCACGAAAGGGCGGCGGCGTTGTTGTGCGACCCGCCGCCGTTACGTGACAGCTTCTGGACCATCTCGGTGGCGTGGCTGACGGAGGCCGCGGTGCTGTTGGGGCGAGACGACGTCGCCACCCTCGGGGACGGATTGCTGGCGGGCCGGGACCGGGAGCTGGTGGCCATGGGCGGCGGGGCGATCTACGGCACCATCGGACGCATCCGCGGCCTGGTCGCCCGCCACCAGGGACGATTCGAGGACGCCGAAACCTTGCTGTCGGAGGCCCTCGGCGTGGTCCAAGACCTCAGCCTCCAACCGTGGGTCACCCGCATCACCACCGAACTGCACGCCGTCCACGCAGCTCAGGCCGGCGGGACCTCCCCCTGATGCCACGTCACCGGAGCACAGCGGACAGAGCACCGACCGCATCGGTTGGGCGGTGGCGGTGTTTGTCGGCTAGATCAGCCCCATGCTGTCTGGCTTCCGTGTCCTCGATGTGTCCGACCACCGGGGCCAGTTGGCCGGGCAGATCCTGGCTGATCTGGGCGCCGACGTTATCCTGGTGGAACCTCCGGGCGGGTCCCCGTCACGCAACGTGGGCCCCTTCGTGGCCGGCCACGAGGGAGACCCCAACAGTTCGTTGTGGTTCTGGTCCTATAACCGTGGCAAGCGCAGCGTGGTCCTGGATCTCGACGACGCCACCGACCGGGCCCGGTTCTTGGAGCTGGTGGCAAGCGCCGACCTGCTGATCGAATCGGAGACCCCCGGCGTGATGGCCGCCCGGGGCCTGTCCCCCACCGACCTTGCCGCCGTGAACCCGGCGCTGGTCTACACCTCCATCAGCCCCTTCGGTCAGGACGGCCCCAAAGCCGCCTGGGCCGCCACCGATCTGACCGTGGTGGCCGCCGGCATGCAGATGAGCATGATGGGCGATGACGACCGCGCCCCGTTGCGTATTCCCCTCGATCAGGCGTTCCTGCACGCCTCGGCCGAAGCGGCGGCGGCGTCACTCATCGCGTTGCGCGAACGTCGGGCATCGGGCCTGGGACAACACGTTGATGTGAGCGCCCAGCAATGCATCTTGGCGGCCACCCAGTCCTACGCCCTCAGCCACCTGGTGGGCGCGCCCCAAACCACCCGCATGAGCGGCGGGACCAAAGCCGGGCCGTTCCACGTACGCCTGCGCTCAAAAGCCGCGGACGGGTTCGTGTCCAACACCATCTTGTTCGGTGAAGCGATCGGCCCCTTCGGTTGGCGTCTGTTCGAATGGATCTATGCCGAGGGTGAATGCGAGCTGGCCGATCTGGAGTTCGAATGGATTGATTTCGTGGCGAAGGTGATGGCCGGGCAGAAGTCACCCAATGACTACACCCACATCCAAGACGTGGCCGAGGCGTTCACCTCAAAACGAACCAAGGCTGAACTGTTGGCGGCGGCACTCGAGCGACGATTGCTGATGGTTCCCATCGCCAACGTGGCCGATGTGGTGCACACCGAGCATTACGAGGCGCGCCACTTCTGGCGAACGGTGGAGCTACCGACGCTGGATCATCCCATCAAGGTGCCCGGTCCTTTCGTAAAGATGTCCAAGACCCCGCTGGTGATCGAGTCACCGGCACCGGCCATCGGCGAACACGGTGACGCGGTGCTGGCGGACACCACCCGGCGACCGGAGACGCCCGCGACACCCGAGCGCACACCGGCGCGCACCGGCGGCGCGCTGCAAGGGGTGAAAATCCTTGATTTCATGTGGGTGATGGCCGGGCCGGGCTCCACCCGGGTGTTGGCGGACCAGGGAGCCACCGTCATCAGGGTGGAGTCGGCCAACCGCACCGAGACCGCCCGCACCATCGGCCCGTTCCTCAACGACGCGGGCGGGGCCGAGAACAGCGGGCTCTACCAGAACATGAACGCCGGCAAGCTCGGCATCACCCTCGATCTCAACAAACCGGGGTCCCGTGAGGTGATCGAGGATCTGGTGCGCTGGGCGGACATCGTGGCCGATTCGTTCTCGCCCAAGGCCATGGCACAGTGGGGTCTGAGCTACCAGGATCTGGTGGCGATAAAGCCCGACATCATTGTGGCCTCCACCTGTTTGTTCGGGCACGACGGGCCGCTGTCCAGCCTGGCCGGGTTCGGCACCATGGGCGCGGCCCTGTCGGGGTTCTACGAGATGACCGGCTGGCCCGACCGCCCGCCCGCCGGCGTGTTCGGCGCCTACACCGACTACATGTCCCCCCGCTATCTGTCCTGCGCGCTGCTGGCGGCGCTCGAACATCGGGACCGCACCGGGGAGGGCCAATACCTCGACATGTCCCAGGCCGAAGCGGCAATGGGGTTCCTGGCTCCGGCGGTGCTGCACTACGAAGCCAACGGGGCCATGGCCGCCGCCATCGGCAACCGTCACCCGCAGATGGTGCCCCACGGTGCTTTTCCGGTGGCTGGCGAGGATCGCTGGATCACCATCGCCGTCGAGGACGACGAGCGCTGGCGTGCGCTGTGCCGTGTAGCCGACCTCGGGGATGAGCTGGCGTCGCTCGATCGCGATGCCCGGCGAGTCCGCGAGGACGAACTGGAGGCCACCATCGCCGCCTGGACCGCGCCACTTGACGGCTTCGAACTGCAGGAGACGTTGCAGCGGGCCACTATCGCCGCCCACATGATCCAAACCGCGCCCGACCTTCCCCAAGATCCCCAATTGGTGCATCGGCGACACTTCCGCGAAGTCGCCCACGCCGATCACGGGACGTTTTGGATCGAGGGCCCCCGTTTTTCGATGTCCCGTTCACCGGATCAGGTCACCGATGCCGGGCCTTCACTGGGTCAACACACGTTCGAGGTGCTGGAGAACATCCTGGGCTACGACGGCGAACGGATCTCCGAGATCGCCGCCGCCGGGGTGCTCGAGTAGCCGGCCCCGCCTGACCCGCCTGACCCGCCTGACCCGCCTGACCCCAGTTTCGAGAGGATGCCGATTCATGCCAACCAGGAAGTCTCTACTCATCGGGGCCACCGCCGCGGACCCCGCCAACGCCGTCATCATCTGGAACGCCCTCCGCCGGTGGTTCGGGGACCATGGCCTGGCGGTGGATTACGCCCTGTACTCCACGTATGACGCCTTGGGCGCCGCCCTGCTCGACGGTGCAGTGGACATCGCGTGGAACGCACCCATGGCCCACGCCCAGAGCCTCATGGTCAGTGGCGGTGCCTGCCACACCCTGGCCATGCGGGATACCGATCAGGATGTCACCACGGTGATCATCGCCTTGACGTCCTCGGGCATTGAGACGGTGGAAGATCTGCGGGGCCGGGTGCTGGGCGTGGGGGTGCCCACCTCGGCCGAGCTGCGGTTGATCCCCGCCCAGCAGTTGCGGGCTGCAGGGTTCGATCTCGAGCGTGACTGCCGCCATGCCGACATCGACCCTCGGCCGGCGTCCAACGGCGTGCGATGGATCGATGATTTCCTCATCTTCGACGCCGTGAAAGACGGTCGGGCCGACGCCGGGCTCATCTTCGAGACCTGGCTACCCCACCTGATCCGAAAGCGCGGTCTGGACCCCGAGGACATCACCGTGGTGTGGCGCAGCGAGCCGTTTTGTCACTGCGCCTTCACCGCCGGCCCGGCCCTCGACCAGGCGGTGGCCACCCGCTTCGTGGACCTACTCGTGAGTATGGACCCGGCCGAGCCTGGTGTCGCCGAGATGATGCGCCTGGAGCACCTCACCCGCTGGGTCCCCGCACAGGACGGCGGCTGGTCCTGCCTTATCGACGCTGTTGCGCACGCGGGCCTGCAGGGGGCCACCTTCAACTGACCAACCAGCGCGACCGGGCGCCGCCACCGGTAGGCGGGCGCAGCGTTTTCAGCCCGGGTACCGCCAGGGGGTGGTGGGCTGCACCGCGTCTTCGTCGATGGTCCAGTTGGGGATGGCCAGCTCATCGTTGACCCGGCTGAACACCAGCCGCACCCGGGTGCCGATGCCCACCCGGTCCACCAGGTCCGGCCCGGCCAGGTTGCCGTGGGCGTCCACCAGGTTGCCGCCGATGCGCAGCGCCTCGTGCTCGGTGGGCTGAGCCAACTGGGTGTCCAGATCCACCAGCAGGATCAGGTACGGCACATGGGCCCGGAACGCCGGTTGGATGGCGTGATGGACCTTGCTGTAGGAGTGCACCGCCCCCTTGCCCTCCACCGCCACCCAGTCGTAGTCGCGGTCCCGGCTCCAGGGGCAGGCGGTGGTGGGCGGATAACGCAAAAGGCCAGACTTGCGGCCGCGTTGCAGGCGGAACTCCCCTTGCGCGCAGAACTTGAAGTACGCCGCGTTCTCCTTGTCGGTGGCTTCATCCACGGACAGGTTCATACCCAAGTAGGTGCCGTCCATCAGCCGGTGCCTTTCTGCATGACCAGCGAGGAGGCGGTGGCGGGGGTGGCCCAACCCAGGTTGGCGGTCAGCTCGGCGTCGCGTACCTGCCGGCATCCCCCCTCGTGATACTGATAGGTATGTTGCGGCCGACCGTCGGGACCGATGGGGCAGGAGTCATCCACCTCGCCGCGCAGCTGGCGCACGTTCTCGATGACCATGGACATGCCGTGGGTGTACCCCTCGCACAGGTGCCCGCCGCTGGTGTTGTTGGGCCGGGCCCCACCCAGCTCGATGATGCCCGAGCTCACGTACTGCCCGCCCTCACCCTTGGGACAGAAGCCGTATTCCTCCAGTTGCAACGTGGTGGTGAACGTGAAGGCGTCATAAGAGCCGGTGATATCGATCTCCTCCGGGCCCACCCCGGCGTTGGGCCACAGGATCTCTTTGGCGTAATACCCCGCCACGGTGGAGATCGGCCCGTGCTGGTAATGGTTGTCCAAGCGAGGTTTGGAGCAACGGCCCACCACGGAACGAATGGACACCAACGGCCGGCGCAGATCCTTGGCCCGTTCGGTGGTGGTCACGATCAGCGCGGTGGCGTTATCGGTTTCCACACAGCAATCCAGCAGATGCAACGGCTCGCAGATCATGCGGCTGTTGAGCACGTCCTCCACGCTGACCCGGCGGGGGTAGAACGCCTTGGGGTTGTTGGAGGCGTGTTTGGAGTGCGCCACCTTCACGTGCGCCACCTGCTCGGACGTGGTGCCGTAGTCGTACATGTGACGCATGAACGCCGGGGCGAACATCTGCCCGGCGGACTGCCACCCGTAGGAGCGCATGTGTAACGCGTCCCCGCTGATGGGCGCCGCCGCCCGGGACCCGGTGCCGCCGATGCGAACCTGGGTGAACCCGTTCATCGAACGAAAGATCACCACGGTTTTGCACATCCCGGCCTCGATGACCCCCATGGCGATGCCGATGAGCGCCTCGGTCGACGATCCGCCGCCCCAACAATCCATGAAGAAGTTGAGCCGGATGCCAAGATCTCCTGCCACCATCGGCGAGAACGTGGAGTCATTGCCCGAATAGGACAACATCCCATCCACGTCATCGGCGTCGAGGCCGGCGTCGTCGAGGGCGTTGTTGATGGCCCAGGTGGCCAGGTTGCGGGTGGTCTCGCTGGAGCCGCGCCGGTACGTGGTCTCGCCCACCCCGACGATGGCGTACTTGTGGCGCAAGAACTTGGGACTGGTGGCGTCTATGTCGCTCATCGAATCAACCCGTACCGGTCAGTACGGCTGGTCGAGCTGATAGAAACGGGCGGCGTTGGCACCCATGACCTTGCCCTGGTCCTCCGCGGACAGGCTGGCGATGCGGGAGCGGATCTCCCCCACCACCCCGAAGCTGGCATCGATATGGGGATAATCACTGGCCCACACGAAGAAATCAGCGCCCACCGCCTCCACGATGGGAGCGATGACGGTCTCGTCAGGGTCCGCGGACACCAGGCACTGACGGTAGAAGTAATCGCTGGGCTTGAGCTCGGTGGGGGTGACCTTGCGCATGACCTCATACTTGTGGTCCATGCGGTCCAACCACGCCGCGATCCAGGTGGCCCCGGACTCCAACACCGTGCAACGCAGACCGGGGTGCTTGTCGAACACGCCGCCGGCCAACATCTGGGTGAACGCCGCCATCACGTCAATGGCCAGGAAGGCAAAGAAAAACAGCCCGCTGCCGTCATTACGGCCCGGCATCCACGGCCGGAAGAACGGCTTGTCCCGCACCACCACGTGGAACCCCACCGGCATCTCCAGCTCGGAGCAGGTGGCCCAGAACGGGTCGTAGGAGGGGTCCATGAGGTGCTTGCCACCGCGAGCAGCAAGGTCCGGGGAGAGGTAGATGGCCTTGCAGCCAGCCTCACGGGCGCGGCGGGCCTCGGCGCAGGCAAAGTCCGGATCCAGCAGCGAGATGTGCGCCACCGGCACCAGCCGCTTGGGGTTATGGGAGCAGAAATCAACGATGTAACGGTTGTAGGCCCGGGTGTAGGCGTTGGCCAGCGCCGGCTCGGTGACCGATCCCTCCCAGCAGATGCCGATGGTGGGGTACAACAACGCCACGTCGATCTTCTCGGCGTCCATCACCGTGAGACGGGCCGCGGGGTCATAGCCACCGGGAGGGCAGCCGTCCTCGTAGGACAGGCGGGATTTCGGGTCCAGCGCCACCGTGGGATCCAGCTCGATGCCGCCGAGGGCCGCCAAGGAGTTACGCAGGCTCTCAATGGGACGACCGTCAACCAGCAGCACCTCATCGTCGCCCTGCCGGGTGATGCGGATGGCCCGATCCCGAAACGCCGGATCGATGTAGCTCTCCCAGGTGTCACGGGGCTCGAGCACGTGCCCGTCTGCATCCACGGTGAAGAGATGAGTGTCGGTCATATCTGGGACACTAACCGGTCATGGACAGCACGCGACACCAAGGCAACGTGGCCCTCATCACCGGCGCGGCATCAGGCATCGGCCTGGCCACGGTGCAACGTCTGGCGGCGGAGGGGGCCACGGTGGTGGGCTTCGATGTCAACGCCCCCCTCGAGAGCGACATACCCAGCGGTACCTTCCGTCAGGTGGACATCACCGACGGGGCGGCGTTGGCCACCGCGGTGAACGAGGTGTTGGCCACCCACGGCCGCATCGACGTGTTGGGCAATGTGGCGGGGATCAACGACGCCTTCCTCGGCGCCCACGAACTGGACGACGCCACCTGGGACAAGGTGATGGCGGTCAACACCACCGCGGTCATGCGTCTGTGCCGGCTGGTCCTACCCGGGATGATGGAACGTAGTGGGGGCGCCATCGTGAACATCGCCTCCATCGCCGGCATCGGGGGCGGCGCCTCGGGCTTGGCGTACACCGCCTCCAAGCACGCGGTGGTGGGCATGACCCGCAACATCGCCTTCACGTACCAACCGGAAGGTATCCGCTGCAACGCCATCTGCCCCGGCGGGGTGCGCACCAACATCTTGCGTTCCAACCCGGCCAAGACCTCCAAATGGGGACTGCAACGGGCCCAGCCGTTCCACGCCCTGGGCACCAAGCTGGCCGAACCCGACGAGATCGCCGCGCTGCTGTCGTGGTTGGCCAGCAGCGAAGCCTCCAACCTCAACGGGGCCATCATCACCGCTGACGGCGGCTGGACGGCGGCGTAGGCCGGCTCAGGCTGCCATCACCTCACGCTCCGCCGCCAGGAATGGTGATTTGGTGGCAAGGCCAGCCGATGCCTTCGGGAACCCAAGGCCATGACCTGCACCGTCTTCTGACAAAACCCACGCCTGAAGGCCAGGTCTACCACTAACTCACCATTCTCGGGCCAGACGGATCGCGGGGCCGGCCGGCCGACGGGGCCCAGGTGGTGCCGGCTACGGTTCGGGCTCATGGATCTGGGAATAGCAGGCAAGCGTGCAGCCGTGGCCGGAGCATCGGCCGGGTTGGGGTTGGAGACCGCCAAGGCGTTGGCCGCAGACGGCGTGCTGGTGGCCATCTGCGGGCGGGACCGGGCCCGCATCGACGCCGCCGCGGCCGAGGTCAACCGCCACGCCGCCAGCCACGGCCACGATGAGATCGAAGCCGTTGCGGTGGTGGCCGATATCTCCAGTGAGGCCGGGGCCCACAGCTTCGTCAGCGCCGCCACCGACGCGCTGGGCGGGGTGGACATCCTGGTCCTCAACGGCGGCGGCCCACCCCCCGGCAACTTCAAACGCACCACCTTCGAGGGCTACAAACACGCCATCGACCTGAACCTACTGTCCGGTATTGCCATGTGCCAGGCCGCGGTGCCGGCCATGTGCGAGGCCGGCTGGGGTCGGGTGGTAGCGGTGACCTCCCACATTGTTCGCCAACCGTCGCCGTTCCTCATCACCTCGGCCACCGCCCGGGCCGGCCTCACCGGGTTCCTGCGGGCGCTATCCAACGAGGTGGGCCCCAAAGGCGTCACCGTGAACTGCGCCCAGCCCGGGGTGCACGCCACCGACCGCATGCGTCAGCTCGGCGCCAACGTGGAGGCCATCACCGCCCAGATCCCCACGCGCGCCGTCGGCAGGCCCGAGGACTTCGGCAACGTGGTGGCCTTCCTGTGCAGCGACCACGCCCGCTTCATCACCGGCGCCTCCCTCATCGTCGACGGAGGCCAGTACCAGGGTTTGCTGTAAGTGCCCGATCCGCACGACGGCGCCAGCCCCGACGCACCCGGCCAACGGACCGCGACTGGAGTCGATCCCAGCCGCCAGAGACGCTTCCGAGCGCGGCAACAGGACTCGCCCGTCAACAGCCCCGGCGATCCGGCCCACGGGCGCTGATCAGCCGGCCGCTGGCGGGACGCGCCTGCTCAGTGATGGGGAGCGTGGCGGCGGAGTTGATCGTCGAAGGTGGCCACCGGTGCCCTTCTGGTGGCGGCCACGGCGAGGACGCAGCAGTCTGGCATCTTGCAACCGGACCGGGCCCGGATCTCGGCAAGTTGCCACGGATCGATTGGGCCATCGTCGATTTTGACACCGATGGCCTCCAGATCCGCCCACACGGCGTCAGCCACCCCGTTGCGCGCCGGCGCGACGAGCACTTCGGCAGCGGTGATGGGGTGCACGAGCAGCGGGGGCGAGGCCTCGGCCAGCAGCTCAACCGCACTGGAGTGATGCCCGTCGTTGGGGTCCAGGAACGCGATGAGCACGCTGGCATCAACGACGATCATCGTCCCAATCGGAACGGAGGTCGTCGAGGTAACCGTCAGGGAACAGCCCGGGATGGCCTCCGGCATGGGAACGCACGGCCTGCCGGTGCTGCTCTTGCTGCTCGGCGACGGTAGCGGCCCCCAGTTTCACGAGCCGCCGCAAAATGTCGGCCCGACTCTCGCCGGGAAAGAGCGCGGACGCCGCATCAATGGCATCGGCCAGATCCTCGGTCTCAGTCAAGACATGACGGGGGCGAGCAGTCGGCACCGCACAAGTGTATCACTCACGCCGGTAGTGCAACACCGGGTGCGCCATCAGGCCGGGATCAGCCGCTGTCGGGGCCCAGAAGGCCGCGGCGGCTGCGGCTCCAGGGGGCGTCACGATCCACCCGAGGCTCCGATGGTAGGCCCAGCACCCGTTCGCCCACGATGTTGCGTTGGATCTCGTCCGTACCGCCCCGTATGGACATGGACGGGGACGTGAGAAACTCCACCATACCCTCGGCGTCGGACAACATACCGTCCGGTCCGGCGGCGGACAGCGTCACGTACGCCCGGTCACGATACTGGCGGGTACCTCGCAGCTTGGCGCCGGAACCGGCCGGGCCGGGGGTGCGGGTGGCGGCGGCCCGGCGGTTGGTCCACGCCGCGGCCTGATCGGCGGCGTGCGCGGCCATGGCCCGCTGGCGCGCCACCGCGTCATCGAACAAACCAGAAGGCTGCAACGCCCGCAACCATCCGGGCGGACCGACCGGGCCGGCGGCGGTCCCCGAGCGGCCACCACCGCCGCCTCCCCCACCACCGGCGGCGGCCCGTTCGTGGGCCAGCACCGTCACCGCAACATTCCAACCGGTACCCTGCTCGCCGATGCGGTAATCGTCATGCACCCGGGCGCCGGACACGAACACCTCGGAGAAGTGCTTGTCCCCGTTCATCTGCACCAACGGACGGACCTCCACCGCGGGATCATCCATCCGCAACGCGAACATGGTCAGGCCCTTGTGCTTGGGGACCTCGGGATCGGTGCGGGCCAGGACCAGACCCCACTGGGCCCACATGCCCCGGCTGGTCCACACCTTCTGGCCCTCCAGCCGCCACTCGTCTCCGTCACGCTCGGCCCGCATGGCCACGTTGGCCAGGTCCGAACCGGCCTCGGGCTCGGAGAACATCTGGCACCAGATCTCGGACCCATCAGCGATGTGGGGCATCCATTGTTGTTGCTGGGATTCGGTGCCATGGGCCAACAAGGTGGGCCCCACCATGGCCAGGCCCACCGAGTACACGTACAGGTCGGGCATGGCGAACTCACGCTGGAACGCACGCAGGGCCCGCACTTCTTCGGGTGGCGCGTCCCGCCCGCCCAGATGCGTCGGCCAGGACGGCACCGCCCAGCCACCAGCGGCGGCGGCCCCGGCCAGATACTGCCGGCCCGATTCCAGATCGTCGCTGCCGGCGCCCAACGCACTGGTACGCACGCCGGCCTTGCGGGGCTGCAGGAAGGTGGCCAGGGCCGCACGGATCTCGGTGTCAGTCAGCACCGCCACACGCTACCGCCCCCGCCAGCGGCCATCTTGCTGGCAACGCCCGTCTTCGCTGGCAACGCCCATCTTCGCTACAGGGCCCGCATCGACGTCGGCGTCGGCGTCGGGTCCGACGGTCAGGAATCGGCGATTGCGGGTGGGCTCACCGGATCTGGAATGGGATCCACGATGATCACCACCTTGCGCAGCACCTTGGACACCGCCTCCGCCAACCCACCGGAGAAGAACGCCGTGACCGCCAGCAGCACTACGGCGTAGATCATGTTGGGGCTGAATCGCCACCCGAACTTGGCGATGAGCCAGCCCGCGGACACGAACAGCACGGCCCCCATGCAGGCGCCCCCCAAAGAGGAGGACCCGCCGAACACCACCACCGCGTACAGGATGATCGAACGCAGCACATCGAACTCGTCGGTGGACACCCCTCGGACCTGGATCACCCACAGCCCGCCGCCGATGGCACCGAGCATGGACCCGAAGCCGTAGGTCAACGTCAGGGTTCGGCCCACGGGAATGCCCATGGCGGCGGCGGCGTCCTCGTTGGCGGCGGCGGCCTTGATGGCCCGACCAGTGGCGCTGTTCAACACGTTGCGCACCATCAACCACGCGACCACGGCCACCGCGCAGATCTGCAGATGCAACCAGGTGTGATCACGCAGAAAGGACAACCAACCAGGGGCCAGCTGATCCGCGATCGGCGCCGGACCACTGGCCCCGCCGGTGTACCACGAGAACCGCTGGATGACCTGAGGAAACGCCACCGCCACCGCCAGGGTGACCATGGCCAGGTACTGGCCGCGCACCCGCAGCGCCGGCAGGCCCACCAAAGCCCCGAAGGCGAACCCCAACAACGCCACCGGCACCAGCGCCAAGAACACCGGCATGTCGTAACGGGTGGCGAAAATGCCGGTGAAAAACGCCCCGAATCCCATGAAGGCGCCATGACCCAAGGACAACTGACCGGCCGGACCGAGCAACAACACCAGTCCCCACAGCGCCACCGAGAGGGCGATGATCTTGGTCCACTCGCCCCGCTCGAGGAACGGCAGGACCAGCTCGGGCACGATCAGCAAGGCCACCATGGCCACGGCGCCGACAACCCGCAGCGCACGCCAGCGGGAACTGAACCGCTCGACGCGAAAAGGGAACCGGGCCGGGGACAGGGTTGCGGAACCGGCCATCGCGCCCGGGGGGGAGGTCACGGCGCTCATGAACGGGCCACCTTGGCCACCCCGAACAGACCCCACGGCCGGATGCACAACACCGCCACCATGACCGCCACCGTTGCCGGGAGGGTCATGGTGGTACCGATGAACCCGATGTACCCCGCCACCATCGATTGGCCCACCCCGACCAGCAGGCCACCCAACAACGCCCCACCGGGACTGGACAACCCGCCGATGGTGGCAGCGGCAAAGGAGTAGGTGATCAGGCGGATCATCATGTTGGGCTCCAGCACCAGCCGGGAGGCCAACAAACAGCCCACCAGGGTGCCGATGGCGGCGGCCATGGCCCAGGCCCCGCTCAGCACCCTGCCGGTCCGGATGCCCATCAGCTTGGCGTTGTCGAGGTTGGAGGAGACCGCCCGGAACGCCAGGCCGGCCTTGGAACGCCGCACCAGAAACGCCAGCATGCCCATGAGCACCAGCAGGGTCAGCCAGGTTCCGATGGTGGTGTAACGCAACCGGGCCCCCGCCAGATGCACGTAATCGGTGGGGTGATTGGGGAACGGTGTGGGATAGCCCCGGGGTCGGGCCACCCAGTACCACCGGGCGAAGGCGTTGACCCCCAGCAGCAGGGCAATCGTGACACTGACCGCCGAGCGCACGTCCCGAGTGGAGACCCGCCGCACGATGAGTCGTTCCACCACCACCGCCAGCATCGCCGAGATCACCATGGCGCCGATGATCGACATCCACAACGGCCAGGCGGATCCGGGCAGCCACTTGGCCGCCAACGCCGAACCGGCCAGGGCGGGCGACGCCGGCGAGGACAACACCAACGACACGTAGGTGCCGAACGTGCCGAACTCGCCCTGGGCCAGGTTCAGCCGGCCGCTGGCTTGGTAGACCACCACCATCGCCAGGGCCAAGGCACCATAGAGGGCGCCGTTGGAGAGACCATCGAGGATGCGTTGCAGGAACAGTTCGCTGCCCGTCACGGGTACGGCTCCTGCCTGACGTCACTGACGTCGAACTTCACAGCATCACTCCCAGAGGCGAATGGAGCCCGCCTAGTGAGCGAGCGGGGCGCGGCGCCGACAACCTACACGCGTCACCGCCAAGGCTTCCTGGCCGTGCGGTTTCAGCCGGGTCCGGTGAGTTGGTCCAGCAACGCCCGGTACTCGTTGACCTCGACGCGCTGGTTGGCGGCCATCCGCGCCGCGAGGGCCACGATGCGATCGTCGCTGCCGTGCTGCGCGGCGTACTCCGCCATGTGCACCCCGCCCTGGTGGTGCTCGCCCATCATGGTGAGGAACAGCCGATCGGCCTCCGCACCGCTGGCCGCTTCAAGCGCCTCAATCGCCTCGGGGGGTTGCATGCCGGGCATGGTGGGGACCGCGGCGCCCATGCCCATCCAGGTCATCGCCACCCGGTCCAGGTCACCTCGCGCCGCGCCCCACTCACCCAGACGGGCGTCCATCAAGCCGATCTCCCATCGTTGGAAGATCAGCACCTCGGTGGCGAAATCCCGGACCAGTTGGTTGATGTCGTCCTTGGCCAGCGTGACGAGGGATATGGCGATGGCCTGGTCGTGGTGGTCGATCATGTCCCGCACGAAACCCACGTCCACGGAGCTGGGCCCCTCCCCGCGATTGGTCCACACTCGCCCCACGCCCACGCCCAGCAGCAGGCAGGCCAGTGCTGCGATCACCACTTGGATGAACGTGAAGGTGGGGCGGTTGGAGGGCTCGTGGTCGGGCGCGCTCACCGGCTCGACGCTACCGGCAGGTGACCCGGTGCCTGTCCCTGTCCCGGTCCCGGTCAGAACATGATCACGGATCGGGTGACCTCACCAGCCGCCATGGCCGCCATGGCCTGGTCGATGTTGTCCAGCGGCATGCGTTCACTGACCATGGCGTCAAGGTCCAGCTTGCCCTGGCGGTACAGCTCCAGATAGCGGGGCGCGTCGATGTGGAACCGGTTGGAACCCATCAACGAGCCGGTGATGGTCTTCTCCAGATAGAAGTGACCCGGCTCCAAGGTCAGGGTCTGGCCCTTGGCGATGGCGCCCACGATCACGGCCTTGCCCCGCGGCGCCAACGCGTACAGGCACTGGGCGGCCAACTGCGGTAAGCCCACGGCGTCAAAGGCGAAGTCCACGCCGCCGCCGCTGAGCCGCTTGATCTCGCGCACCGGGTCGACGTCAGGGTTGGCGTCGCCCACCAGCACGGTGTGGGTGGCGCCGAAGCCCTTGGCCACCTCCAGCTTGTGGGCGGTGATGTCAATGGCGATGATCTGACGGGCCCCGGCAATGCGGGCGCCCTGGATGACGGAGTTACCCACCCCGCCAGCGCCGAACACCGCCACCGCGGAACCGGGGGTCACCTGGGCAGTGTTGAGTGCCGCGCCAACCCCGGTGGTCACCCCACAACCGACGAGGGAGGCCCGGTCCAACGGGATGTCCTTGTCGATGCGGACCACGGCCCGCTCGTGCAGCAGCATGACCTCAGCGAAACCAGAGAGGTCAGCGAACTGCGCCAGGGCGGTGCCATTGCTGTCGCTCAGGCGGGGCGCGGAACCTCGGGCACGGCGGACGGCACGGCGGTCGGTGCACAGGTGCGGGCGACCGTACTGGCACTGCACGCAACCGCCGCAGAACATCGAGGTGCAGGCGATGACGTGGTCCCCCACCTCCACCGAAGTGACGTTGGCGCCGATCGCCTCCACCACACCGGCGGGTTCGTGACCGAGCACGGTGGGCAACGCCCCGGCGATGGAGCCCTTCATGAAGTGCAGATCGCTATGGCACACCCCGCACGCTGCGGTGGTGACCCGAACCTCGTTGGGTTGGGGATCATCCACATCGATGGTCTCGATGCTGATGGGCCCGCCGATCTCACGAAAAACTGCTGCCTTGGCTTTCATGACCGCCATCCTGGCACCCGACGGCCGGACCCGCCCGTTGAGGAGCGAACCCGGCCGCGCCGCGGCAGTTCTTCGTCAGGGCTTGCGGCCGGCGAAGGCCAGCATCTTGGTCTGGGCGTCGGCATCATCCGGCACCTCGGTCACGGCGTCGAAGCGACCCGGCACCCGGATGGCTTCAGCCGGTAGGGACTGCAAACCGTGGTGGGCGCCGGCCACCAGATCCTCGGGCAACTGCTCGTTGGCACCGATGGCCCGGGCCAGATCCCAGGTGTGGATCAGCAGGTCAGTGGTGCAGATCCCCAACACCATGGCCTTGGGCACATCGCCGCCCAGCGGGGGGAAGTTGATGATGCCGTCGGTGCCGCCGGGCTGGGAAATGGCGGCCTCCATGGCGGCCCGGGCCGTCTTCCAGTCAGCGTCAGCAGGGGCGTCCGCACCGAGCGCTCCACCGAAGGAGGCCTGCACCCCCACGGCGTGGGCCACGAGCTGGTGCACATTCCATTCCGAGCAGGGGGTGGATGCTTCCCATTGATCCTTGGCGATCGCCTGGTAGCGGGCATCGAATTCCGCTGCGGCGGCGCGCCAGTTGTCAGCCG
>JBJXFH010000076.1:0-7023 GCA_046155365.1 Acidimicrobiales bacterium
CGCCACCGACCGCAACATCGTGATCATGCAAGAAATGAACGAGTTCCTTGCGCTCATGTTCTTCAAAGGTGCCCTGCTGTCCGATCCCCACAACGTGCTGCACGAGCAGGGACCGAACTCCCGCTCGGCGCGCCGCATGGTGTTCACCACCGTCGATGAGGTTGACCGCTCCGCCGGGGTGGTCAGGTCCTACGTGGGAGAGGCCATCAGCGTGGAGGATCGAGGATTGCAGGTTGCCCCGGCGCCGCCATTGGTGTTGGGCGAGGAACTCCAACAACGACTCGCGGTAGACCCGGCACTGAAGGCCGCCTTCGAGGCACTCACCCCCGGCCGTCAGCGCGAGTACAACATGCATTTCTCCGACGCCAAACAGGCCGCAACCCGCCACGCTCGCATTGACAAATACGCCGCCAAGATCCTGGCCGGCCGGGGCATGCGGGAGTAAGTCCAGCGACGAACCGCCTGAAGCGAGGCCCCACGCGGCGCCGGTCGCGTAGCGTCTGCGCAGCACCGAGGATTCACAGGGGGACAACATCGTGTTCGAGGCATCAACGGGGGGACCTCTGCGCGGGATGCGCGTGGTCGAGATCACCAAATACGTGCAGGGGCCGGTTGCGGGAATGGTCCTCGGCTCGTTGGGCGCCGAGGTCACCAAGATCGAGTTGGTGGGCCAGAAGGACTTCATGCGCAACGCCGCCATGCTGCACGGCGTCCTGCTCGACGAGCGGGGCAAGGCCTGGCTGTACGCCGCAGTGAACCGGGGCAAACGAGCGTTGGCCCTGGACATCACCAGCGAGGACGGCCGCGCCATCTTCCGCCAACTCATCGAACGGGCCGACGTGTTCGTCACCAACCTACGAGACCAGGGCCTGGCCGCTATCGGCGCGGACGCCGACACCCTGCTGGAGATCAACCCCCGCCTCATCTACGCCCAGGGCGGCGGGCTGGGTCCCAAGGGCCCGCTGGCCGCCGAACCGTGCCAGGACACCATCGGCATGGCGTATTCCGGTTTCATGGACCACGTCGCGCCCTCCGACACGCCGAACTACCCGCCGGGCTCGATGAGCGACGTGCTGACCGGATCGAACATCGCCTACGCCGTGATGGCGGCGCTGATCGAACGTCAGACCACCGGTTGCGGCGGCGTGGTACGCACATCGCAACTCCAGACGATGCTCTGGATGCAACTGCTGTCGGCGGGGATGATGGCGTCGCTCGGGCAACGGATGCCGCGCTTTGTGCGCGAGGAGGCGACGCCGCTCTACAGCGTCTACCCCACCGCCGACGGCTGGATCGCCATTGCCGCCATCCACGTCCACCACTGGCCGCCGCTCGCTCGCACCCTCGGCCTCGAGCACCTGCTGGAGGATCCTCGCTTCGCCCGCTTCGAGGACATCGAGCCCAACAAGGCCGCGCTGGCGGCGATCTTCGAAACCGCCTTCCCCCAACGCGGCACCGCGGACTGGTGCGACCGTCTGCGCCAAGCAGGGGTGTGGTGCTCGCCGGTGAACCGGGTGGAGGACCTACCGACGGACCCGCAGATACTGGAGAACGAGTACCTGGCCACGTTTCCCGATGGGTTCGTGGCCACCCCCGCGCCGTTCGAGGTCAACGGCTGGACCGGCGCCCGCAGCGTGGCCGCGGACTACAGCGAGCACACCGATGAGATCCTCGCCGAACTCGGCTACGGCGAGGACCAACGCACAGAGCTACGCATCGCCGGCACGATCTGGTGACCACGTTGCGGTGCTGGCGGACCCGGTACGGTACGGTACGGTACGGTACGGTACGGTACGGTACGGTACGGTACGCAGGCCGGGTCCGCGCTGCGTTGCACGTTCAAATTAGACGTCGAGTCGGAACTTGCCGTTGCCGAGGTTGACCATGCGACCGGCGGTGGGCTCCGGGAAATGGGTGCCGATGACCAAAGCGCCGGATTCGGACCACCGGGCGAAGGCCTCGCGTCGACTGGCCCGTGACTGCGCCTGATCGGAGTCCACCACGGGGGCGAGCTCGGGATCGTCGATCTGCATGGGCGTGTGCACCATGTCCCCGGTGATGACCGCCCGCTGACCCGCAGACTCCACGATGAGCGAGATGTGCCCTGGGGTGTGCCCGGGCGTGGACTCGAACCACACGTTGTCACTGATGCGGTGATCCACCGGCACCAGGTCCGCCAGCCCGGCATCGTGGATGGGCGCCACCGAGTCCCCGAACACGTCATCACCGAACAGGTCAGGGGTGTTCTTCCAGTGGTCGTACTCGGTCCGGGCGAACAAGTAGCGGGCGTTGGTGAAGGTGGGCACCCATGCGCCATCAACCAGGCGGGTGTTCCATCCGACGTGGTCCACGTGGAGGTGGGTGCACACCACGTGGGTGATGGACTCCGGCGGATACCCGGCCGCGGTCAAATCTTCAAGGAACGGGAGCTGGAGGTTGTTCCAGTCCGGGCTGTGGCGCACCTTGTTGTTGCCCACGCAGGTGTCAACCGCGATGCGATGGTCTCCGATGTCCACCACCAGGCACTGGATGCGCATCAGCAGGTACCCGTCATCGCTGATGAAATGAGGCCGCAGCCAACTGGCAGCCTCCGCCCGGGCCAGGACCTCCTGCTTGCCGATGCCCGAGAACAAGAACCGGGGCGACGTGGGCCCCTGGGTCTCCGCAATCGAGGTGATGGTGGCCTCGCCAACCTTCCACTGCAGCATGTCGTTTCTCCTTCTCCGGCCCCGATCGGCCGCTCGATCCGTGCCGCCCCCGGCGGTCGGCCCCTTACCGTACTGTCGGCGGTCGGCCCGCACGACCCTCCGGGAAACACGGCCGCGCCTCGACATCGACCCGACTTGCGCTGGGGATCCGGTCCGGGCACGATGCGCGCCTTGACGAACCGGCAGGAACTGGGCGAGATCCTTCGCCGCGAGGGCATCAATCCCAACGCCTACGCCCTTGAGGGCGGTCACCCCAGCGAGCGGTACGTCATCGACCTCCGACCTGCCGGGTGGGTTGTCTACTACTCCGAACGCGGGCTCGAAACCGGACGGCGCGAGTTCGACACGGAGGCTGAGGCGTGCCGTTATCTCCTGGATCTACTGCGGAACGACCCCACGACGCACTTCCATCTCGTTGTCGGACCGTTACCCGCGGATGACGCTGACCTGGCGTTCGCATCGTGGCAGCACGACGCAGGGCTGATGGACATCAACGCAGCCGACGTACGGGTGGACAACCCCGTCCTCGCAGACGGCCCGGTCCGCCGCTACTGGGTGCGTGGCACCGTGCTCCCATCGAGGTAGCGCACAACGGCCACGCTGGAACGAGTCACGGCGGTCAAGGCTCAGCTCACACCCGGCCCCTTGAGCGCAAATCGATGGCCACACCCTCCCAGTGTCGCACCGCGTTCGCCAGATCACGGGTACCGGCCAATGCCACCAACGTGGCGTCGATCTGCTCGTCATACCGAGCGGAATCTCCACGTTGGCAATCGGTCAACAACCGGATATCCGCACCGAACAACGTCCCGGCCCGGGCTGCGGCTTGGCTGTGAGCCATGTGTTCCAACGCCGCCGCTTCACGCAACAACCCCGATGAAGAAACCCGAACAATGGCCCCGTTCGTGCCCCACCACAACCCACTGGTGGAGCAGGGTTTAGGAAAGCGGGGGGCGCGGGCCGGAGCTGCCCCGTGCCGCACGGGCCGTGGCTGCGTCGGCTTCGGCGGCGGCCTTGATGGCGTCGATGACCCGTTGCATGTTGGCGCGGTGCTCCTCGATACGGCGGGCCAGGATGCGGGGCTCCTTGTCGGGCAGCTGTTCGATGGCGGCGGTGATCCCGGAGGGGCCGGGGCCGAGCACAACCCGGTAACGCAAGCGGGTGGCTCCGGCGATGGAGGCGAGCTCGAAACGCCACTGGGCCCCGGGGTTCTCCGGATCGGAGGTCACCCAGCCGAACTCGCTTCTTTCCTCGTAGCGGTCCACGAAGCACGGCACGTCCCACTGACCGATGGCCTTGTGGGTGTTGGACCCGACGAACTGTGCGCCCAACGCCGCTGCGTCGTAACCCTCGGCCCAGCGGGCGCCGACGAACTCCGTACTCGAAGCGGCGCCGAAGTTGATGTCGCTCACGTAGGGCCACACCACAGCCGGCGGGGCCTTGATGTCGACCTCCACCACGGTGCCGGGGCCGTCGGCGTGGCGGGGCGGATCGCTCGGCCCGCGCTCCCACGTGCGGGCAAAGCCGTCGACATAGGTGATCTCACGGGCGGGGTAACGCGGTGCCCGTTTGAAGTCAGTGCCTTTGGTCCACGCCACCGGGATCATGGCGATCTGGGTCATGCCATCCGGTATGTCGAGCAGGGTGGCGATGTCGGCCTGGCGGGTGAGGATGGCGGTGGTCCATGCCGTGCCCAGCCCCCGTGCTCGCAACGCCACGCAGAAGCTCCAGACCGATTGGATAACCGAGTCGAACAAACCGGGCCGGCCGCTGCCGTCATGGACGCCGATGATGGTGGGGATGACAATGGCGGGGACCTCGGCCAGATGGCGGGCCAGATGCGCGGCGGAGGCCATCACCTTCTCCTGGGGGTGACCCGAGCCGGCGAGGTTGTCATGCGCCTGGATCATCCACTGCCCCGCGGAGGCCATGTACAGCTCGGCGAGTTGCACTTTCAGGTTCTGGTCTCGCACCACAATCCAACGGCGACTGCCCTGGTTGCCGCCCGAGGGGGCCTGTTCGGCGATGTCGATGCAGTCCAGGATGATCTGCTGATCCACCGGGCGGTCCAGATCGAGGCGTCGGCGAACGGCCCGCGTGGTGGTGAGCGCTTGGTCCACCGAAGCCACATCGATGGTGGTCTTGCCGTCTGTTTCCATGATCAATCCTTGGGAAGTGCGGCCCTCGTGGAGGGGGTGAGCTTGGGGGACGCGTAGGTGAGTGCGGCCTTGGCGAGCGTGCGGAACTCGTCCCGCTCGTCCTCGACGAGGACGTTGAAGTCTGCCGCATGCAACGTGTTGCTGGCAGCCTCGATCTCCTTGCGGGCATCGGCGAGGGGGCTCATGTCCGAGGCCATCACCGCGGTGGCGTGACGAGCGAACCCCAGCTCCCGCAGCACTTGGCAGAGCTGGAACGTTCGGGCGGGCCCGACCGAGGGCAGTGGCTGATCGCGCCAGCCGACGAAGGTGGGCGCTCCGAGGGGGCTGGCGGTGCTCACAACGCGTTCAGCGAGTTCGCCGAGGCGTTCACCACCGACGAGCTTGCCGGCGGACTTGCCCGCGCCCGAGCCATGCTCCGTGGGCGGCCGTCGCGCCGGAGCGCCTGAATGAACGGCGTCACCTACCACACGGGTGCGCTCATCGCAGCCGATCGCAACGACCGCCCCATGTGGGCTCTTCACGCCGGCTTCCTTGCCCTCGACGTCTCCCCACGGTCCCTACGCCGGTGCTCGCACAGGCCTGGCGCGGCGGACCCCGACACGCCAGCCTGTCCCGCCTTCTCACCCTGTGCACTCCTGAGCCCCTCACGGAGGAGCAGGCCAAAGCAGTCGGCGCGCTTGCTGCGCGAGCCGGACATGATGACATGGTGGACGTGACCGTCGTCGAAGGAGCCCTCCGCCGACACGACGCCGTCGTCACCTCGGACCCCACCCATATCCGCAAGATCGCCGACGCCGCCCGCACCCGACTGACGATCGAGACCATCTGACCACCCTTCCGGGAAATCGCAGCATCGGCGGGTCGGACGGAGCTGTTGGCCCCTGCGGGTGAGACACGTCGTCAAGAGGGACCCGGATGGCGGCTACGCTGCGCGCATGGACAACATCGCCCGGAACATTGAAACCGTCCGTCGACTGTGCGCGGAGTGGACTTCCATGACGCAGGCTGACTTCGATCAGGTACTCGCCCCGGACTGCGAGTTCCGCAATGTCCCTATCGAAGGTGACCTGACCGTCGGGCCCGCCGCCATCGGCAAGTCCCTGCTCGCCATGGCCGAGCGGTGGGCGGTTGCGGTGGACATTGAGACCGTGGTGGGCGACGAGCGCACGGTGATGATCGAGCGGACCGAGCACTTCAGCCATCGGGCCGGGCGCAAGGGTCCCTTCGATCTCCCTGTGGTCGGTGTCTTTCAGCTTGCCGACGGCAAGATCACGAACTGGAAAGACTTCTTCGAGATGTCCCAGGTCCGCTTGGCGGGATGACGGAGGAAGGCGTTCCGGTCCGCACGACTTCGCCGGTCTGCATTTGGTCCTCATTCTGGCAGCTGGAGCGGGATGAGCCGGTAGGGCGGGAGTCCCCGGAGCGCTCGAATCACTTGCGGTATCTCAAGTGCAAGCGCGAAACCGAGCCAGGCGAAGACTCGCGCCGGAAACCGACCCGGCGTCATCGTCGCGGTGTTGAAGAGATGACCGGCCAGCACAATGCATTGAAAGGCAAAGGCCTGCCGAGCGTGCATCCGAGTGAACGAACCGCGCCCAGCCGTCGCCCAAAGAACCAGCGGAGTGAAGATCGCCCAGCACGGAACACCGAGATGAGCGAAGGCCGCCTTGGCACGATCATGGGGAACACCGAGCTTCGAGCGTCGATCAGGTTGTCGTGGACTATAACCGTGCAGGGCCGCCGCCAATTTGTCGTCTTCCGATAGCGACTCCTCCGATGACATATTTTGAGGCTAGAACAGAACACCACTTGGGACCAACGTACGCACGTGTCCGCCGCAGCAAACTCGCCGGGCGTGGTCCGTCCTAGGCTGCGGCGATGGGGACCTTGCAGAACAGTCCAGCCGAGCGGGCCGAGGCGATCGCCGGGATCATCGCGGCGCAGAGCGAGGCGATCCACCGTGGGGCGCGCCTGACGCCCGCCGCGCACCAAGCATTGGTCGACGCTGACCTCTTCCGCGTCTGCGGTCCCGCTCAGGTGGGCGGCGAAGAGTGTGATCTGGCGGGCGCGTCCGCCGTGGCCGAGATCCTTGGCCGCGCTGACGTCAGTACCGGCTGGCTGTTCGTCCAGGCCAACGCCACGGTGTACAACTTCGG
>JBJXFH010000091.1:0-7238 GCA_046155365.1 Acidimicrobiales bacterium
TCATCGCCGGGTACGACTACACCGTGCGGGGCGGCGCTACCGATGGCGGGTTGCTGGACAAGCGCAGTTATGCCGAACGCATGGCGCATGATCAGAAGGTGCCGTTGGTACGCCTGGTGGAGGGGGCGGGGGCCAGCGTGCGTTCCATCGAGGCGATCGGCGCCACCTATGTGCCGTTGATCCCCGGGTATGAGGTCTCCGTGGCCAACCTGTCGCGGGTGCCGGTGGTGGCCGCGGCGTTGGGTCCGCTGGCGGGGCTGCCGGCCATTGAGGTCACCGCCAGCCATTTCTCGGTGATGGTGAAAGGTCAGGCGCAGGTGTTCATCGCCGGGCCGCCGTTGGTGGAGGCCGCCACCCGCAGCCCCATCGACAAAGAAACGCTGGGCGGTTGGGAGGTGGCCACCCGCTGCGGCTCGGTGGACAACGCGGTGGACACCGAGCTCGAGGCGCTGGAGATCATCGGGCGGTTCTTGTCCTACCTGCCGTCCAACGTGTGGCAACTCCCGCCGCGCGCGGTGCCTCACGACGACCCTGCCCGCACCGATCCCACCTTGCGATCGCTCGTGCCCCGCAACCGCCGCCCCCATGACGTGCGACGACTCTTCAACAGCGTGGCCGATGAGGGATCGGTGTTGGAGATCGCCCCCAATCACGCCCGGGCGGTGGTGGCGGCCCTGGCCCGCCTCGATGGATACCCAGTGGTATGTGTCGCCACCGACGCCCGTTTCGACGGGGCCGGCGTGTCCGCTGACGCCGCCGACTTCTTCGTGCGCATGGTGGATCTGGCCAACACCTTCCATATCCCGGTGGTCAGCTTCATCGACCATCCGGGTTTGCTGATCGGCCTCGACGCCGAACGGGCCGGTACGTTGCGGGCCGGTTGCCGGGCACTGTCAGCGGTGTATCAGGCGTCGGTGCCGTGGGCGTCGGTGATCGTGCGGCGGGCCTATGGTGCCGCCGGGGCCACCCATCGGGATCCCACCCGGCACACGTTCCGGGTGGCCTGGCCGTCGGGCCGGTGGGGCTCATTGCCGTTGGAGGGCGGGGTCGAAGCCGCCTTCCGGCAGTTCCTGGAGGCCGCCGAGGACCCCGTGGCCGCCCGGGCCGAGCTGATGGCCCGCTTCGAATCGGTCGGCTCGCCGTTCCGCACCGCCGAGCTGTTCGGCGTGGAGGACATCATCGACCCCGCCGACACCAGGCCGCAGTTGTGCCGCTGGGTTGCCACCGCCTACCACACGCTGGAGTCAGGACCGGTGGGCCCGAGCGCCGGCTGGTTCCGCCCGTGACCCCGCATCGGTCCGGCCCGCCGCCGCCCGTACTCGTCCTTACGTACGCACGGGTATGGTACGGATAGGTATGGTGCGGATAGGTATGGTACGGATAGGTATGGTTCGGATAGGTGGCGCCCGACGGCGAGCCGCCGTTCTACCGGCCGTCCTTCTCGATGCCGGAGGTGCTGACGTGCCTGCCCGGCGAGCAACGCCAGGCGGTTGATCCGCATCCCATCATCGGGAACGAGCACAACTTCCCGGTGATGGTCACCGATCCGCCGCTCGATGCCCCCGAGGATGCGGTGCAGCACTTCCTGTCGGGCCGGGCGCTGCGCTGGCTGGGGCAGGGTCCCTCGGCCCTGCGCTGGGAATGGGCGCCGCTGCAAACGTGGGGCCCGCACGACCGCACCGGTATCGCCTACCTCGGTGACCGCCCCGTGATTCACCTGCAGGCGGTGCTGGAGCTCGATGCCACCTACTCGGTGAACGGCTACCGGATCTGCGCCACCGAGCTGGGCGGCTGAGCGCGATCCGATCAGCCGACTCGACGGGTGAGGAAGTCAGCGGTGAGCCCCACCAGCTCGTCCGGCTTGTCGAAATGCACCATGTGCCCGGCTTCGAGGGTGTGGTGCTCAACATCGGCGAACAACGCCAGCCGCCGCTGCTCCTCCTGCTCGGACATGGGCCCGTCGAAACCGGGGCCGGGCCGCACCGCCATGGTGGGCTTCCACCAGCGTTCCCAGGCCTGCCCGCCGGTGACCACCATGGTGGGGCAGGTGACGGCGGCCCAGCTTTCCTCGAAACGCTCCCGATCGAACACGGCGGACCATTCCCGCACATGCGGATCCCACTTCCACACCAGCCCACCGTCAGGGCCGGGCCGGGTGCCCGCTTCGGCCAACTCCGCCACCCGGGCGTCACTGAGCCCGGCGTGGGCCTGACGCAGGCGCTTGCGGGCCACCTCGATATCCGCCATCGGTGGCCGGGTCGGGTCCCCCAGCAAGGACTCCACCTGGGCTCGGCGGATCAGCTGTCGTCCCGCCGGATCGTGCTCACCGAAGCGCGGCGGCGGCCCCAACCCCTCAACCATCACCAACGCCCGCGGCACCTCGGGCCAGGTGCCGGCAAAGATCGAGGTCACGATGGAACCCATGCTGTGGCCGAACAACACCGGACGTTGCAGGTTCAGCTGGTTGATCACCGTGTGCAGGTCAGCCACGAAGTGGTGCACGGTGTACCGGGCCGGATGGCTGGAGTCCCCGTGGCCCCGCAGATCGAAGTTCAGCACCCGAAAGCGGTCCGACAGCGCCTCGGCCACGGGGTGCAGGGACCAGGCCAGGTCGGTGAGCCCGTGCAGCATCACCAACGGCGGCGCGGTGGGGTTGCCGTAGTCCCAACCGGCCAGGCGCACGGTCGGCGCGTCGATCATGATTCGGGTGGGGACTGCCACGGCGACCTCGGGCTCGGCTCGGCCTGCGGGCCGTCACTGGTGCAAACGTGCAACCCCCCGCACGCTAGCGCAGCACCCCTCCCGTCAGCCCAAGATCGGTTTCGGTTTCGGTGGGGTCGGGCTGCGGGCGCAGAGGTCAGCGTTGTCGGCGGGCGGCGTCGATGAACGGGCGCGGCAGGGCGGCGGGTTCCATGGTGGCGGGGTCGAGATGCACGTGGGTCATGGTGGCCTCCACGCAGACCACGTCGTCCTTGGTGACCTCGAAACCCACGGTCAGTGAGGTGCGTCCGGCGGCTTCGATCCAGGCCCGCAGCGAGTACTGGTCACCCAACACCAGCGCCGCCCGATAGCTGACATTGGCATTGACCACGGGCATCATCGGCGTGGGCAGCAACCCGGCCTGGTTGAACCCGAGGGCGAACCACAGCTCGGCCTGGGCCCGGTTGAACCACTCCGTAACGGTGCCGTAGTAGATCCTCCCGGAACTATCGGTGTCCGCCAGCCGGATCCGTTCACGAACCACGATGGTGGCCGTCGGTTCGTCGAAGTCCACCCGACACCAACTCCACGAGCCTTGGTCCTTCGAGCCACCCGGTTCCTGCTGATCCATGACCCTCAGCCTGGCCCGCGCCGCGGCCTCCGCGCCATAGCGCCCCCGCAGCCCTCATCGCGACGTCCCACCCGAGGGCTGGGTACCGACCGGCATGGTACCGATGGGCATGGTACTGATGGGTACGGTTCCCGACGGTAGGGTACTGATGGGAACGGTTCCCGACGGTACGGTACTGATAGGTACGGTTACTGCGGCGCCGGTGGTGGGTGGCACCGGGAATCCGTTGAGGGCGCAGGGATCGG
The DNA here is from genome assembly GCA_046155365.1 of Acidimicrobiales bacterium. Lineage (GTDB taxonomy): Bacteria > Actinomycetota > Acidimicrobiia > Acidimicrobiales > CAIXPF01 > CAIXPF01. Next base: position 3,577 of record JBJXFH010000091.1, read on the forward strand.
GGAATCCGGGACGGCCGATCGGGCGAATGGTGCTGGACTCGTGCCAACGATCAGACCCGGCCAAGGTGAGATAGCACTGCTCGGCGGGTACCACCGCGACGAACGCCCGCACGCCGTTGGTGGCTGGCAGCGTGGGGACCACTCGCTCAAAGGGCACCACCACCGGGAAATCGGCCCCCGGCGCGGGGGTCAACGTCACCGACGCCACGTCTGCGCCGGTCAACCCGAAAACGAAGCGCACGCCGTTGGAAAGTCGAATGGTCCAGGCGTCGCCACAGAAGTTCTCCGGTAGCACCACCCCGGCATGGGTGACCATCAGGCACGCCCGACGCTGATCGTTGGGGTTGGCCCGCCAATCCGGCGGTACCAGCAGCGCGGCCTCCCATTCCACGCCCTCGCTGAGGTGGCGGCCGAGCTCGACGCGAGTGCTGTTGGGGTCCGCGGTGGCGTCCCGGGTCGGGTAGCTGTAGTCAGTGACCCGGCTTCGCCAATGTGTCGGAGTCAGCGGTTGCAACGCCGCCGCCACCGCCAGCAGTGGCTCGAGGGGGGTCTCGCTGCTACCGGCGCGTATCTCGACCACGGCGTCGGTCCACAGCCACAGGACCAACGCCGGCCCGCTGACGCTGTCACCCAGGTAACGGGTGCCCAGGAGCGCTGGTCTGCCCCCCACCACCAGTTCCTCCGTGGTGCCACCATTGAAGGGAATCGGCGCCGCGGTAACGATGAGGTCGAAGGAGCTCAGCGAGCCGGTGGTCCCTGAAGTCAGAACGGAATAAGAGATCCACCTCCATTCTGACACCTGCGGCGGGATCATGGACCTCATGCCATTGAGGGACGAGTCGCTGATGTCTTCCACTTTGAGGTCCCCGAAGGCTGGGTTCACATCCACGCCGGGTAGTTCGCCAGCGACGCGACCCGCATCGGCGGGACGGGCCGCACTTGAGCTGGCAGCGGTGACGTTCGCCCCTGCCGCGGACGAGGTGATCTGCGGCGCTGACGGTGCTCCGTCGCCGCAGGACAACGTCACCGTAGCCATCGCCATCGTCCCCACACAGAACAGCACGGCAAGACAATGTCTCATCCAGAAAGCGTAACGCCGCCGCCAGTGGGGCCGCACCGGGCGTCGGTGACCTGCTGCACCACCACCTTCGGGAAGCGGGTCACCTGCTCGAAGTCGAACGGGAGCACCAGGTAGCCGGCGGCGGTGAACGCTGAGCGCAGCGCCCGGTCCCGTTCGGGATCGTGGTAAGCCTCGCCGTCGAACTCCACGATCAACCAACCGTCGAGCACCACGTCCACCCGTTTGAGGTAACGGCCCCGGCGGTCCCGGATCTCCACCTGACGTTGACCGGGCTCCACCCCACCGTTGCGCAGCACCTGCATACCCCGGGTTTCCAGATAGCTCTCCGTGGGCGGGGCACCGTAGGGCCGCCGTTCGAGCACCGCCTGCAGCACCCCCGCCCCGGCCCGGCGATTTCCGCAACCGGCGAGCACGTCCAGCAGCTCGCACTCCTTCACCAACCCCAGATGCAGGGCCGACTCCACGGCCAGTTCCACCAGCTCATCGGGCCGCAATCGAGCCCGATCATTGATGGCCCCTTGCCGGGCGGTGAGGCCCACGCCCAACTCGACCAAGGTCTGGGCCACCCCGGTGACATCGAACCCGGAGATGGTGGCCACGGGCTCGAGCGGCGCAACCCGCCGCACCGCCGGATGGCGAATCCCCGAGGATCGCGCCACGTTGGCTAGTAACGGAACCGGTGGCTCAAACCCGTCCAGGCCCCACAGCGCCGCCGCCGCAGATCGGGCCACCACCACCCCCGGACCCCATTGCACGCATTGCAGCATGAGGTCCCGCCGCCAACGGAACGCCGCTTGCTCCAGGTACGCGGCGAGCGACGGTGACCGGTCCGGGGGCGTACGGCCCGCGGTACCAAACCCGCGCTGTTCGGTCAGCACGTCGCCAGGCATGTCGGTAGGCATGTCGGGTGGCGAGTCGGGTGGCGAGTCGCCTGGTCCGTCGCCGAACGTTCCCGGGTGTCGACGAACGATCGGGCCGGGTTGCCTGCCGGCGGAACCGAGCTGCGGCCCTACCGCATCGTCCCCGGCCGCACCCATGGTCGACGCGATCGCGGCGGTGGCGTACACCCCCCGGCCCATCCGCACCAGAGACCCGGCCCGGAGGCGCCGGCGTAGTTCCGGCCGGGGGAGATCGCGGGCACGAATGAACTCAACCATGGGCTGAAACTACATGAAATGTAGTGAATCGGCATCCATTGGTCGGATTTTGCCCATGCGAGCCGCGCAACGTCGCCAAATCTTCGACGCATCGTGACCTCGTGGGCACACAACGTCGATGAACAGCCCGGGTGCCGCGGGTCGGATGGCCCAAATCCGCCCAATGGAAATCTGACCGGGACGCGCCGCGACTGGTCCGTCCCGAAACTACCCGGAGAGTGGCGGGACCCACACGCTGCGTGTGTCGGCGAGCGTTGGTCCTGCCCTGGTGCTGTCAACCGTGCAAAACCGGGCGCAACACGAGCCGGTGGTTGGCTCCTGCGCGCCTGGACTGGCTGGGTTTAGCCGCGGGCGCCCACCGGAAGCGCTGACATACCGGGGAGTACGGCGTCGAGGCGCGAAAGGTCTGCGGCGTTGGGGGCTTCGACCCGGTACAGGGCGGCGGGGTTGTCCCACAGGATCTTGCGGCGGACCTGGTCGGTGTGGGCGCCGAGGGCACCATCGATGCGGGTGCGCACGTCGCCGGCGTAGAGCGAGGTGGGGTGGGGGAAGTCGGTTTCGAACAGGACGTTGTCCACGCCGATCTTCTCCAGCAGGTCCTGCGGCGCGAACTGCTCGAACCAGTAACAGACGTACACCTGCCGGCGGAAGTAATCCGAGGGCATCATCTCGAAGATGGGCTTCTGCTGGCGCACCTGCCCATCGATGAAGGCGTAGTCGCAGGCCTCCAGCACGAAGGGCACCCAGCCCACACCGGATTCCACCGAGGCGAACTTGAGATCGGGGAAACGGGGCAGGACGCCGGACATGAGCAGATCCGCTACTTGAACCCCGTTGCCCAGTGTGAGGGTCACAGTGCTGGTGGCGTAGGTGGCGGCGGAACCGTGGGCCCGGACCCGGTCCTTGTCGAAGATCTTGGACATGTCACCGGAGCCGATGTGGAAGCTGATGGACTGCCCCGCTTCCTGGGACGCGGCCCAGATGGGGTCCCAGTGGGCGTCACCCAGGTACGGCATGCCGTGTGCCTGGGGTTCGCCGGTGAACAGCACCCCGCGGTGGCCCTTGTCGGCGCAGCGCTGGATCTCACGGACGGAGGCCCCCACGTCCCAGAACGGGGTGGCGGTGATGGGCAGCAAGCGGCGGGAATCGGCGGAGGCCCAATCAGTCTGGAAGTCGTTGTACGCCTCCACGCAGGCCAACATCAGCTCGGGGTCACCGAGGCGGAGGAACACCTGGCTGCCGAAACCGCCCACGTTGGGGTACAGCACCTGGGCCCAGATCCCCACCGAGTCCATGTACTTGAGGCGCTCGTTGGCGTCGAAGGAACCGGGGTGGGCGTCGTCGAAACCCTTGGGTGAGGCCGGGAAGGGCCCGCCGTCGAACCCGGCCACCGCGGACAGGCCCACCGATGAGATGCGCTTGCC
>JBJXFH010000137.1:0-6627 GCA_046155365.1 Acidimicrobiales bacterium
GGCGGTGCCCGGCCCCCAGCCCGTGGGCGCGCCGGAATCACTCCTGGGGGCGGCGTGGCTGGCGGCCCTGCAACGCGCCGTTGAGGCCCCGCAGGTGCCCGCCCGCAGACCCTTGCGCCTGCTGATCGGTGCGGATCAAGCCGACCAAGATGCCGCCCGGCTGCTGGCGCAGTGGCTGAGCAGGCTCGGTCACCAGGTCCGACGCCCGCCATCGCAAACGGGGAACACCCCGGGCTCGCCCCGCCCGACCAAGGGCACCGGTCGGGCCCCCAACGGCGCTGCCGGACGGGCCGAACCGGTGGACGGGCAGCCCGACCCCTGGGCCGGTCGGCTGCTGGAAGCCATGTGGGGCACCGACGTGGTGCTGTTCCTGGTATCGGACGCGGCCACCACCTCACCACGGGTACACCGGGAGGTGCACCTGGCCGGAGCCGAGCGCACCACGGTGATGCCGGTGGTGGTGCACCCCGCCGTGCTGCCCGAGGACCTGTCCTATTACTTACAGCGCGTGGCCCCGGTGGAACTGCAACACGATCCCGCAGCCGGCTTGGCCGTCCTCCAAAGCCGCCTGGACCGGTGCCAACCCAAGCGGCTGGCCCGGCCGTGGCAACTGATCCGCCGGCTGGTGTCCGTGGGGCTGGTCATAGCCATGGTCGTGCTGGTCGTGGCGTTCCTGGCGTGGTGAGCGGTGCCACGACTCGGGGTCTACCCCGGCACCTTCAACCCCCCCACCGAAGCGCACCTGGCGGTAGCGGATGCCGCCCGCCGCCAACGGGCTCTGGACCGGGTCGATCTTGCCCTGTCACGGCGGCCCATCAACAAGGAGCACGTTGAAGTGCCCACGTTCGAAGATCGGGTGCTGGTGCTGGAAGCGGTGGCCCGGCGGGTGGGCTGGTTGGCGGTGGTGGTAACGGAAGCCACCCTCATCGTGGATATTGCCGACGGCTACGATGTGGTCCTCATGGGCGCGGACAAGTGGGCCCAGGTCAACGATGTGCAGTATTACGCAGACGCTGCTGATCGTGACCGAGCGCTGGCCCGTTTACCGGAGATTGCCCTGGCCCCCCGTGCGGCCGTGCCCAATCTCACCATACCGTCAGGCATGTCAGTACCGGAAGGTATGGAGCTGGATCTTCCGGCCCAGTACCTGTCGGTATCATCCAGTGCGGTACGGAACGGCCGGACCGAGTGGATGCTGCCCGAGGCCCGGGAATTCGACCGCCGCACCGGGGCTTGGACGGACCCAGCCCGGTACCAAAGCCAGCGTCAGCCGTGACCGCAGCCGGATCCGTACCGGTCATCTCGGCTCGATCGGTGGTCAAAGGGTACGGGCCCGCCCCAGTGCTGCGCGACGTCACCGTGGACATACCGTCTGGTATCACAGGGCTGTTGGGGGCCAACGGTTCGGGCAAGACCACCTTCTTCGGGCTGCTGTTGGGACTGCATCAGGTGGACGGCGGAGAGCTGCGGGTGCTGGGCCTGGACCCCGGTCGGTCCGGGCCGGCGGTGCGCGAACGCATCGGCTACGCGCCGGAACACCATCGCCTGCCCGCCGATGTGCAGGCCCTGGACCTGGTTCGCCACCTGGCCGAGGTCCACGGTTTGCCCCCTCGGGAAGCGATGAGCCGGGCGTCGGACGCGTTATGGCAAGTGGAGTTGGGCGAGGAACGGCTCCGACCGGTGGGCACCATGTCCACCGGGCAACGGCAGCGGGTGAAGTTGGCCGCCGCCATCGCCCATGATCCGCGCCTGTTACTGCTCGACGAACCCACCGACGGGTTGGACCCGCCGCAACGCGACGCCATGTTGGCGTTGATCGGGCGCATCGGCCACGAATTCGGCATCGACGTGGTGCTGTCCTCGCACCTGCTCGATGAGGTGGAGCGCACCTGTGATCACGTGGCCATCCTGGCGCAGGGTGCCATCATCTCCGCCGGTTCGTTGAGCGAGTTGCGACGCGGTTCCTCGGGGGTGGTGGTGGAACTCGAACACGGGAAGGACGCGGTGGCATCGGTGCTGCGCCAAGCCGGATGGACGGTCAACGAGCTCGGCACCGGGCTGGAGGTCACCGCGGCGTCCAGTGAAGAGAACGCCGCATTCGACGCGGTTCGTGACGCAGTGGCCCACACCGGGGCGTCCATCCGCCGCCTGCACGCCCGGCGAGCGACGCTGGAAGAGGTCTATCTGGAGGCCACCACATGAGCGAGCCGGTCACACCCCTGTCACCGCCACCGCCACCGTCGTCGGGCGTTGGTTCGGCGGCGCGCATCATTGATCAGGGCTACCGGCGCTATGACGGGCCCCGGGGCGGTAGCGCGGCGGCCATGCGGGCGGTCACCAAGGCCACCATGCAGCGTTCGTTCGGGCTCAAGCGCTCGGCACGGTTCAAGGTGGTGCCGTTGGTGACCGCCGTCCTGTCCTACCTCCCGGCAGTGGTGTTCATCGGGATGGCGGCGTTGCTGCCCGCCGACTGGTTCGACCAGCTGAACTTCGGTTACTCCGAGTACTACGGCTTCGTGACGGCGGCCATCGTGTTGTTCGTGTCCTTCGTGGCACCCGAGGTCCTGTGCACCGACCGTCGCAGCGGAATGTTGGGGTTGTACCTATCCGGCCCATTGGACCGGTTGCGCTACCTCGCCGCCAAGGCCGCCGCCATCGGCTCGGTCCTGGCCACCGTCACGCTGGGTCCCACCCTGTTGTTGTTAGTGGGTTTGACGTTGGCGGACGACGGTCCCAATGGAGTGGTGGAGCTGCTGCAAACCCTGGTCCGCATCGTCGCCTCCGCCGCGGTGGTGACCGTGTGGTACACCTCGCTGTCCATGGCGGTGGCCAGCCTGACCGATCGGCGGGCGTTCGCTTCCGCCGCCATCATCCTCACGGTGTTGATCTCCACGTCGATCACCTCAGCGCTGGCCAGCAGCGGCCTGCCGGCGGCGTTGAAGCTGGCGGACCTCTTTGAGCTTCCCTTTGAGTTGGTGCGGCGGGTGTACGGCGAACGCAGCACCGGCTCAATCGGCGAGCTGTCCACGACGATCATGGCCAACGCGGCACTGGGTTACGTGACGATCTTCACCGCGGTGGTGCTGTGGCGCTACCGGTCCCTGCAGGTGACCCGATGACGGTGCCAACACCAGCTCCCCCGCCTCCCCCGCCTGCACCGACGTTCCCTGCCCTTCCCGTGGGCCCGGTGCCGTCGGTACAGGTTGAGGGGATCTCCAAGTGGTTCGGGGACATCGTGGCGGTGTCGGAAGTGTCCTTTTCCCTGGGCCCGGGGGTCACGGCCATGCTGGGGCCCAACGGTGCCGGCAAATCCACGGTGCTGCGCATGCTGTGCGGGCTCACGGCGCCGTCCCAGGGTCAGGTCCGCATCCTGGGTGCCGACCCTCGCCAGCAGGTCGAAGCCACCCGCCAGATCGGCCTGGTGCCCCAACAAGACGGGCTGTTCGACCGACAATCGGCGCTGACTTTCGTGCGGCTGGCGGCGGTGCTGCACCACGTTGCGGATCCCGATGGCGCCGCTCGAAGGGCGCTGGGGATCGTGGAACTCGACGCCGATTCGCCCCAGCCGGTGGGCACCTTCTCCAAGGGCATGCGCCAACGGCTCAAGGTGGCCCAGGCACTGGTGCACGACCCCCATGTGTTGGTGCTGGACGAACCGCTCAATGGTCTCGATCCCCGCCAGCGCCTGCATCTGATCGAGCTGTTCGCCCGCCTCGCCGATGAGGGCCGATGCGTGATCGTGTCCAGCCACGTCCTGGACGAGGTGGAGCGGTTCGGTCATCGCATCTTGGTCATCGCCCATGGTCGCTTAGCCGCCGAGGGGGACTTCCGGGCCATCCGCAACCTGATGGACGATCGACCCCGCCGCTTCCTGGTGCGAACCGATAAGCCCCAGGACCTCGGCGCCTGCCTGTTCGGATCCGGCCTGGCCAGCGGGGTGGAGTACACCGCGGACGGTTCGCTGGTGGTGGAAACCAATGACGCCCCCCGCCTGCGTGCCGGCCTGGCCCCCCTGGCGGTGCAGCGCGGGGCCCGCCTCAGCGAACTGCAGCCGCTCGACGAGGACCTCGAGGCCGTGTTCCGGTACCTGGTGGCGCGTCGATGAGGGCACGTCGATGAGCGCGTCATGAGCACGTTCGGCGCGTTGTGCCGCACCATCCTCCCCCTGGTGGCCAGCCGCGCCCGGTTGGTGGCGTTGAGCCTGTTCGGGGTGGGGGTGATGCTGGTAGGGCTGGCCATCGGGCTGGCTGACACCCTGAGGCCGGAGCGAGCGGCGGCGATGTTCGTGAACGGCGTCGGGCTGTCGGTGCTGGTGCCGGTGGTGGCGTTGGTGTTCGCCTCGGCTTGTTTCGGGGACCTGGTGGATGACGCCACGCTGGTGTACTTGTGGCTGCGACCGGTGCCGCGCTGGCAGCTGGCGGCAGCGGCGTACGTCAGCGCGCTGAGTGTCGTCCTGCCGCTGACCGTGGTGCCCTTGTGCGTGGGGGCCGCCTTGGCCGGCGGCGGCACCGACGTACTGATCGGTACGGCAGCGGCGGTGACGGTGGGGGTGGTGACGTACTGCGCACTGTTCTTGGCGTTGGGGTTGCGGGTGCAGCGGGCGCTGGCGTGGGGGCTGGCGTACATCCTCATCTGGGAGGGGTTCGTGGCCCAGGCCGGCAGGGGCGCCAGCCGGCTGGCCATCCGGGCCTACACCAGCAGCGTGTTATCGGAAACGGCCGGGGTGACCCTGCGCCTGGCCAACGCCACGACGGTGACCGCGGTGGTGGTCCCGCTGCTGGTGGCGGCAGTGGCCATCGGCTACACCACGTTCCGTCTGGGCCGTCACGACGTGCCGTGACCGCCCGACGCCGCGCTGACCGCACCGTTCACCCGCCAAGCCGCCCAACTGCGCTGACCCGCCGGATTGCGCTGACCCGGCCGCGTTCGCCGACCCGGCCGACCTCGCTGATCCGCTGACTGAGCTTCGCCGTGCACGCCACTGATCGGGACCTGCTGCGTTTAGCCCTGCCGGCGTTGGCGGCGTTGGTGGCCGAGCCGATCTATGTGCTGACCGACACCGCCATGGTCGGACACCTGGGCACCACCGAGCTGGCCGGTCTGGCGGTGGCCTCGGCAGTGCTGCTGACGGGGTACTCGCTGTGCATCTTCTTGGCCTACGGGACCACCTCGGCGGTGGGTCGCCTGCTGGGGGCGGGCCAGGCCAGGGCTGCGGGCGAACAGGCTATTGACGGGTTGTGGCTGGCCGCGGGGTTGGGGGTGGTGCTGGCGGTGGTCGGCTGGGTGGGTGGGCCGTCGCTGATCTCACTGCTGGGCGGGCGGGGCGAGGTGGCCGAACAGGCCGGGATCTACCTGCGCATCAGCCTGCTGGGGGTGCCGGCGCTGCTGGCGTCCCTGGCCGCACTGGGCTACCTGCGCGGTTTGCAGGACACCCGAACGCCCCTGTGGGTGGCGCTCGGTGCGGCGGTGGGGAACGGTCTGTTGGAATGGTGGCTGATCTTCGGGTTGGGTTTCGGGATCGGGGCGTCAGCGGCGTCCACGGTGGCGGCGCAGACTGCTGCGGCGGGGGTGTTCGTATGGCGAGTGGCCCGTCAGGCCCGCCGTCACGGTGCCCGGCTGGGTCCCCGACCCCGCCAGTTGGCCCGCCTGGCAGTGGTGGGCGGTCATCTGCTGGTTCGCACCGCCGCGCTGCGGGGTTCGTTGCTGGTGGGGGTGGGGGTAGCCACCCGCATCGGCACCGCTGAGGTGGCCGCCTACGAGATCGCCTTCCAGGTGTGGTCGCTGGGAGCGCTGGCCCTTGACGCGGTGGCCATCGCTGCGCAGAGCCTGGTGTCCCGGGCCCTGGGCGCCTCCGACCGTGACGGTGCCATGGCGGTGGCCCGACGAGCGCTGGTGTTGTCGGCGGGGTCCGGGGTGGTGCTGGGCGCGGCGGCCGTTGCCTTGCGTCAGCCGTTGGGCCAACTGTTCAGCGACGATGCCCGGGTGGTGGCCCTGGTGGGATTCTCCTTGCTGTTCGTGGGGGCCATGCAGCCGGTCAACGGTGTGGTGTTCGCCCTCGACGGCATCCTCATCGGCGCCGGTGACCAGCGGTTCCTGGCCCTGGCGATGGCCGCCGCCTTCGCCCTGTATGCCCCCCTGGCCGTGGGGGTGGCGTTGGCAGGGTTGGGGTTGGGCTGGCTGTGGGGGGCCTTGTGCGTGCTGATGATGGCCCGGGGCACGGTGCTGGTGGGCCGGCTGATGTCAGGCCGCTGGGCAGTGGTCGGCGCCGCCCGCTGAACCGCCCGAGACCCCACACTGGTCGCCTCGCCTTCTCAAGGTGGCCGCGACGAGCACCGGCGACGACGTGGCGCGGTGGCGAAGTGACCACGATCACGCCGTGGCCGAAGGAGCACCCGTGACCGACACCGCAGCGTGGGCAGCGACGGCAGCGTGGGCAGCGTGGGCAGCGTGGGCAGCGTGGGCAGCGTGGGCAGCGACGGCAGGGTGGCCGACCCGGACAGCACGGCCGACGTGGGCAGGGTGGCCGACGTGGGCAGGGTGGCCGACGTGGGCAGGGTGGCCGACGTGGGCAGGGTGGCCGACGTGGGCAGGGTGGCCGACGTGGGCAGGGTGGCCGACGTGGGCAGG
>JBJXFH010000115.1:0-6231 GCA_046155365.1 Acidimicrobiales bacterium
CCCGGTGGGGGATGAACCCACCGGTCCGGCCACGCTGACCGATGTGGAAAAGTTGCTCACCCAGACCCTGGCCGGCTTGGAGCGGGCCAGCGGTTCGGTACGGGCGTCCTCGCTGAAGCGGGCGGTGCTGCGGAAGTCCTCCACCTTCAGCGAGGCCGATTACGGGTTCCGATCCTTCACCGAGCTGTTACGCAGCCTGGCCGAGCGCGGCGTATTGGAGATCACCGATAGCGCCAGCGTGGGCGATCCGGATGTGCAATTGCCCACCGGTGAATCGCTCGGCGAGGAGGCCGCGGCGTTCGACCTGTTGGCCTCGGTGGTGGATCGGCTGGGCCGGGGCGGGTCCGGCACCCCCCTGTCCGGGCTCAAAACCCAGTTGCGGCGCACCGATCCGGAGTTCTCCGAGAAGCGCTTCGGCTTCGGGGGATTCCTGCAGTTCGCCAAGGCCGCCACCACTCGCGGTGTGGTCAACATGGCGTGGAACGACGAGGCCGACGATTACCTGCTCACCCCGGTGGACGGCCGCCCCGGCGTGGCAACGAACGACGGCGTGGGCAATGGTGCCGCGCCGATGTTGCAGGCGGTTCCGGACCTGACGCCCCTGCCAGGGCCCACCCAGCAGCACGACGCCGCCTCCGACGAGGCCACTGGGTCCCCGCGGCCGCAGCGACGTCGGGGTCGGCGGGGTCGGGGCAGCAACATCGGTGACGGTGCCGAGCCCACCCCCGATCACCTCAGCTGGGCCATCCCGGCCCAACCGGCTCCGCCCCTCGATGAGCCCGCCGGATCCCGCTGGCCCAACACTGGCAGCGCCACCGCCTGGGCCGACACCGACACCGACACCGACACCGACAACGACACCGCCGGTGACGCGGGCTGGACCGACGCCGACGACGACAGCGATCAGCAGGAAGATCCCGGCTGGACCGCGACACCCGCTGCACCAGAACCTGCCGTGACCGCGACCGCGACGTCGCGGGGGTTCGAGCCGGACCAGCCCCAAGCCGCCGCTGCAACCATCACGGACACGGACACGGACAGAGACACGGACACGGATGAGCCCGATCCTGAGCCCCGGAGCGTGCGAACCCGCGCTCGGCGAGCCACCCCGGCTGCCGCGCCCGATGCCACCGAGGACGAGACCCAGGAGCAGCTGGTGCTGACGGAGGCCGAGCCGGCCCCCGCCCGTGCCCCCAAGCGGGCCGCCAGCCCTCGCAGCCGCAGCCGGGCTACCGCTGGGTCTACCGCTGCCGCCACTGACGCCCAGACCGGAGACCCGGTGAGCGCTGATCCCAACGGGGACGCGCCCGAGCCCAAACCACGCCGCCGCACCACCCGCAAGGCCGCGGCCCCCGCCGATGCCGAGGGGACCGGAACGGCTGCGGCAACCAGCGAGTCAGGCACCGAGGGGGCCGAGGAGGCCGCGCCCCGGCGTCGGCGTACCAGGACCGCGTCGCCCAAGACCACCAGCGGTGACGCCACGTGAATCAACCGGTGCTGCCCTCGGACATCGCTCCGCCGGCAGCCCGTTACGCCCATGGGGTGCGCAGCCCGGCCGGTGCCGAGCTGTTGCACACCGCGGGGGTGGTTCCCATCGCCCCCGACGGCTCGGTTCCCGCAGCTATCGGGGAACAGGCCGCGGTGGTATGGGCCAACATCGACGCCATCTTGCATGACGGCGGCTTCGAGGCCCGGGACCTGGTCTCCGTCACCACCTACGTGGTGCCTGACCAGGATCTGGCTGCGGTGATGGCCGCCCGTTCGGCCTACCTGGGCGACCATCTGGTGGCCTCAACGCTGGTGGTGGTGGCTGCCCTGGTCCGTCCGGAGTGGAAGGTGGAGATCGCCGTGGTGGCCGCCCGAACCCCTTGAGCGCACGGCCCGTAACCGCTCAGCGCCGACGGAAGACCCGCTTGTCCGGCTTCAGGCTGGCTTGCTGGCCCGCGGGACCGACGCCGGCGTAGTTGCCGGTGGTCCACAACGCCACGTCACCGGTGGTGGCACCGGCGGCGATCGGCACCCCGTCGAAACGGATGCCCAGCCCCGGCACGAAGACCACGTAGTACTGGTTGGGCTTGAGGTTGGCCAGCGTGAACCACCCAGCGGAGTTGGTGGTGGTGGTGCCCCAACCAAACGGCGGGGTGTCACCCAGGGCGAAGCTGCCGAAGGCGTCCACCTGCACGTTGGCGGCGGGTGTGCCGTCGGGGTAGGCCACCTGTCCCTGCATCACACCGGTGGGGATGCCCAACTGGAAGCCGATGTCCACCCCGCCGCCCCCGGCGTACACCTCGTAGTGGACCAGGCTGGGCAGGGTCAGGTTGTTGGCGCTGTAGCTGGTGAACGGCTCGGCCACATGCACGTCATAGGTGCCCACCGGCAGGTTCACCACGTAGAAACCGTTGCTATTGGTGACGTTCGGTACGCCGGTGACATTTTCGGAGTTGAAGTACCCGCGGGGGTCCGTGGCCGCGGAGTTGATGACCACCACCGCGTTGGCGACGGGTTGGCCACCGTTCATCACCGTGATGCGGAACTGCGACCCGCCTTGCGCCGATGCGGTTGACCCCGGCACCAAGACCGCCAACACCAGCGTCACTGCGAGCAACATCCCTGCTACAGAGAGTCGTTTCATGTCAGTTAGGTTACTGTTCCAGCGGACCGGACGGAGGTCGCCCCCAGGAAAACCCCAGAATCAGGGGCGGAAACCCCACGTAACCGGTCCCGGCTGGCGGGAAGGGGCCACCAGGTTGGCCCAGCGGCACAGCAACGGCCTGGTGTCCCGGGGGTCGATCACCTCTTCGATCTCGAACGGTTCGGCCGAGCGGAACGGGCTGCGATAGCGGTTGAGCCGGGTGCGGATCTTGTCGATCTCCGCCGCCAACTCGTCACCGGCGAACTCGGCCAGCTCCGCCTTGTAGGCCACCTCGAGGCCACCCTCGATGGGCAGCGAGCCCCAATCACCGGAGGGCCATGAGTAGCGGAAGTGCGTCACCCCCGGTTTGTGGTTGGCGGCGCCGGCCACCCCGAAGGCCTTGCGGATCACCACGCAACAGAACGGGCTTCTGGATTGGCCCAATGCCGCCAGGGCCATCGAACCATACCTAATAGTACCTTCCTCTTCAGACTGCTTGCCGATGAGGAAACCGGGACAATCCTCCAGATGCACCACCGGCAGATGGAACATGGTGGCCAGATCCACGAAGCGGGTGAGCTTGCGTGACGCCGCCGCGGTCCAGGCCCCACCATAGTGGTACGTGTCCTCGGCGAACACCGCCACCGGCCAACCATCCAGCCGGGCGAAACCGGTGATGATGGATTTGCCCCAGTTGCGGCCCATCTCGAAGAAACTGTCGCTATCAACGATGCTGGCAATGACCTCGCGCATCTTGTACACCCGCCGGGGCTCACGGGGAACGATCGACAGCAACTTCTCGTCACGCCGCTCGGGATCATCGGTGACGGGGCCCCGCTCGGGCAGTTCCCACACGTTCTGCGGCAGGTAGGACAGGAACCGCCGGACCCGCTCGAACGCCTCCTCCTCGGTATCCACCATGTCATCGATGGAACCGTTGGCGGTGTGGATGGAGGCGTGGCCGAGCTCCTCTTTGGAGACATCGCCCAGGGAGGCCTGATCCACCAGTGCCGGCCCGGCGATCATCATCTGCGCGGTGTCAGCCACGATCACCGAGTAATGGCTGGTGGCCACCCGGGCGGCGCCGATGCCGGCCACCGAACCCAGCGCCAACGCCACCGAGGGCGCCACCCCGAGATGCTCCACCACCGTCTCCCAGCCGTTCATGGCCGGGATGGAGGTGCGGCCCTTGATCTCGATCATCTTGACCGAGCCGCCGCCCCCCATGCCGTCCACCAGGCGAACGTGGGGCAGGCGCAGCTCCACCGCGATGCGCTCGGAGAAGTCCCGTTTGGCGGGGATGGTGAACTCGTTGGACCCGCCCCGCACGGTGAAATCGTCGCCGGAGACCATGACCGGCCGGCCGTCCACCTCGGCCACCCCGCACAGGAAGTTGGCCGGGATGAACGAGATGAGCTTGCCGTCCTCGTCGTAGGTGCCGACGCCGGCGGTGGTGCCCACCTCAGCGAAGGTGCCCTTGTCGCAGAACAGCTCGAAGCGCTCGCGCACCGTGAGCTTGCCGGCGGCCTTTTGGCGGGCCACCCGTTCGGCGCCGCCCATCTCCGCCGCCAGCCGTTGCCGTTCGCGCAGCTCGTCGATCTCCGGTTGCCAGGTCACGGTGGGCGGGTCCTACTTCCCGGTCCAGTTGGGCGGGCGCTTCTCGGCGAAGGCAGTGGCGCCCTCAATGGCGTCGGCCGAGCCGAACACCCCGCCCAGCAGGCTCTTCTGCAGCTCCCAGAACTCGGCCTCGGTGCGGCCCTGCATCTCCCGGATCAGTTCCTTGGACGCCTGCAGGCCCAGGGGGGCGTTGCGGGCCACCCGCTCGGCCAGCTCCAGCGCGGCGTTGACCGCCTCCCCCGGCTCCACCAGCCGGTTGACCAGGCCCAGCTCGAAGGCCCGCTCGGCGGTGATGGGATCCGCGGTCAGCGCCATCTCCATGGCCACCCCGTAGGGCACCATGCGGGGCAGTCGCAACAGGGCCCCGGCGCCGGCGAACAGACCGACGCCCACCTCGGGGATACCCAACCGGGCACCCTTGGCCGCCACCACCAGGTCACAGCTGAGGGCGATCTCCAGCCCACCGGCCAGCGCGAAGCCCTCCACCGCGGCGATCAGCGGCTTCTTCGCGGCCCGCTCGGTGATCCCGGCGAACCCCCGGCCCGGCAGGTTGGGCATGCCGCCTTCCACGAACGCCTTGAGGTCCATCCCGGCGGAGAACCCCCGCCCGTTGCCGCACAACACGCCAACGGACAGCTCGGGGGTGGCGTCCAGATGGTCGAGCGCCGCGGCCATGGCCTCCGCCAGCGCCTTGTTGACGGCGTTGCGGGCGTCGGGCCGGTTGAGGGTGATCAGCAGGACCTTGCCCCGCGCCTCGCTGAGAACTTCATCTGCCATGGGATGTGCCTTTCGAGAAGTACTGGTGCTGAACGAACGGGCGCAGGCTCACTCGGCCCAGGCCTTGACCTTTTCGATGACCGCCAGGGTGTTCTCGCCGGAGGGTTCGATGTTGAGGTGGGTCACGCCGACCTCTTTGAACACCGAGATCCGCTCCCGCACGAAGCCCTCGTCCCCGCACAGGGTGGCCAAGTCGAGGTATTCGTCGGGGATCTTGGTGAACGCCTCTTCGCGCTTGCCTCCCAGGAACAGGTCCTGGATCTCCTTGGCTTCGGCCTCCCAGCCGTAGCGGCAGAACAGGTCGTTGTAGAAGTTCTTGTCCCGGGCGCCCATGCCCCCCACGTAGAACCCGGCATTGGCCCGGGCCTTCTCGCGAGCGTCGCGCACGTAGGGATCATCGGGCTTGCCCAATGCCACCGGGCCCCCGCCCATGATCTGCAGCGGACCCCGGGCCGGGTCACGTTTGGCCTGCCCGGCGGTGATGGACTCGCCCCAGACCTCACGAAACTTGTCGGGCACGAAGAAGATCGGCTGCCAACCCTCGGCCACCTCGATGGTGAGCTCCACGTTCTTGGGGCCGATGGCGGCGATCCAGATGGGGATGTCAGCCCGGTACGGGTTGCCCATGAACTTGAGCGGCTTGCCCATCCCGGACCCGCCGTGGGCCGCATCCAGGGGCAGGTGGTAGGCCTTGCCGTCATAGATCACCGGCTCGCGGTTCCACACCTTGCGGCAGATCTCCACCACTTCCCGGGTGCGCTGCAGCGGCTTGTCATAGGGCAGGCCGTGCCAACCCTCAATGACCTGCGGGCCCGAGGTGCCCAGCCCCAGATGAAAACGACCGCCGGAGAGGGCATCGATGGTGGCCGCGGTCTGCGCGATGAGGGTGGGGGTGCGGCTGTACACCGGGAAGATGCCGGTCATCAGCTCAATGGTGGTGGTCTGCCCGGCCAAATAGGCGAGGGACGATCCCAGGTCGAACCCGTAGATCTCCCCGCCCCACAGCAGGTCCACCCCGGCCGATTCCAGGTCCCGGGCCCGCCGGGCGAACTTGTCGGGATTCCCGTCGAAGAACCCCATCCCCATCGAGATCTTCATGGCCGCTCCCCTGCGTGTGTGTGGCGTGACTGTGCTGCGTGACTGTGCTGCGTGCGGCTCGGACGTTAGCCGGGTCCGTCGGAGGTGGCGATAACGTCATCACGGTG
>JBJXFH010000120.1:0-5441 GCA_046155365.1 Acidimicrobiales bacterium
CCGAGCCGCGCCGGACCGCGGTCGGAACGCGTCGGGCCGAGCCGCGCCGGACCGCGGTCGGAACGCGTCGGGCCGAGCCGCGCCGGACCGCGTCGGGTCGGTCCGCGTCGGGCGGGGCGGGTCCGCGTCGGGCGGGGCGGCGGCGAGGAGCCCCGATGCTTGCAGCGCAGGTTGGGCTGGTTCGGCGTCGTCAGACAACGTCGCCGGGTTCGGCGCGACAACGGGGCGAAGCGGGTGCTGGCAGGATCGGGTGGGACGGTTCGGGGAGAATTTGAGGTTTCTGGCGGATTTTGGACACGCGCCAGGCGGGAGGGGCGCGGATTCTCGACAAAGCGCGCTTGTGGAACCACGCAGCGTCGAACTTTCAGGGTTGTCGGAGCTCGGCGATGTCCAAAATCCGCCAGAAAGAATCCGGTTCATTACCTTTCATATGTTTCCAACCACGCTCGAGGGTGGGCTGGGGCGAATCGACGTATGATTCGCCGAGACCTCGGAGCGGCTATCTCGCCGCAGGTCGGGCGGTAACTCGGGGGCATTCGGCGCGATCTCGGTCAAGAGCCGTGCGAGACTGGCGACTTGACCCCGACAGTGCGGGAGGACCGGTGAGTTTGTACGTCATCGATGATCGGGAGACGCCGCGTTTCCGGGTGAACCGGGCCGCCATGGTGGACCCCGAGGTGCTGGCCCAGGAACGGGCCAAGATTTTCGATACCTGCTGGCTCTACGTGGGCCACGAATCCGAGGTGGCCAACCAGCACGACTTCCGCACCCGCCGGGTGGGCGGCCGGCCCATCATCATGACCCGGGACGCCGCTGGGGACGTGCGGGTGTTCATCAACTCCTGCCCGCACCGGGGCATGGCGGTGGAAACCCGCTCCGAGGGCCACGGCCGCTTCCTCAAGTGCTTCTACCACGGCTGGAGTTTCGACACCGGCGGTGAATTGGTGGCCATGCCCGACGATGAGGCCTACGGTCCCAACTTCGATCGTCACAACCTGTGCCTGGCCCGCCCGCCCCGAGTGGAGAGCTACCGCGGGTTCGTGTTCCTGAACTGGTCCCCCACCGGTCCGGATCTGGAGACCTACCTGGGCAACTCCAAGCCCATCATCGATCTGGTGGCGGACCAGTCCGAGCACGGCATGTCCGTACTGGGTGGTACGCACCTCTATTCGATGCGGGCCAACTGGAAGCTGCTGGTGGAAAACAGCTTCGACGCGTACCACGCCATGACCACCCACCAGCGCTACATCGAGATGATCAAGGCCTCCGGGCGGGACTTCAGCCGCCGCCAGATCGGGCCGGCGGCGGCGGGGGTGGCCCGTCGGGGTCCGCTGGATCTGGGCAACGGCCACGCCGTCACCGGCAGCGTGGACACCAGCGAGGGCGAGGTCCTGGGGGCGTTGGGCCGGGCCTTTCCCGACGAGTCGGTCAAACAACAGCACAAGGATCGCCGGGCCCGGCTGGTGGAACTGTACGGGGAGGCATGGACCAACCGCATCCTCGGCGGGCGCAACCACCTCATCTTTCCCAACCTGTTCATTATCGACCTGGTCATGGGCTGCACCATTCGCACCTTTTACCCCGACAACCCCGACTACATGGAGATCACCGCCTGGGAGCTGGTACCCAACGGTGAGCCCGATGCCCTGCGCCAGTTGCGGATGGGAAACTTCCTCACGTTTTGGGGACCCGCCGGGTTGGCCACCCCTGACGATGTGGAAGCGTTGGAACGTTGCCAGAAGGGGTTCGCCGCCTATCAGGCCGCACCGTGGAACGACATCTCGCGCGGTATGGCCGGCAGCCAGGTTAACAGCGAGGCCCAGATGCGGGTGTTCTGGCGTCGCTGGAATGAGCTCATCACCGGTGAGTCCCTGCCACCGGAAAGCCATGTGCTGTTCGACCCCGCCACCGACGGCCGCCCCGCCATGGGCCCCGCGGCCCGCTGAACCATGGCCCTGATGGACATCAACCAATTCGGCCCGGTGGGCGGTTGCAGCATCGAGCTGCGCCGGGCCGTGGAGGATTTTCTCTACCACGAAGCGGACCTGCTGGATAGTTGGCAACTGGACCGATGGCTGGCGCTGTTCACCGCCGAATGTAGTTTTTTGATCCCCGCCACGGACCGGCCCCACGGAGACCCGTTCAAGGAGTTGTTCCTGGTGCAAGATGACCGGTTCCTGCTGGAACAACGGGTGGAGTCCCTGATGACCAAGACCGCCTGGGCGGAATCACCGCACTCCACCACCCGGCGGCTGGTGTCCAACGTGCGGGCCACCCACCTGGGCGAGGGCGCGGTGGAGGTCCGGGCCAACTTCATCGTCACCCGGGCCCGTCAATCCACCGTGGACACCTATCCCGGGCACTACGAGATGCTGCTCGAAGCCGGGGGCGACGCCGGGTTCCACATCCGTATGCGCAAGGCGGTGCTGGCGTTGGAGGAGTTACGCCCCCACGGTCGCATCAGCATCATCCTGTAAATGCGAGGCGGCACCGGGGCTGGCAGACTGCGACCCATGGCTCACCCCAACGATCTCGATTCCCGGCCGCTGCTCGACCCCGAGGCGGTGGCGGCGCTGGCCAACTTCCCCCTCGACCTGGGTTCCCTGTCCGATGAGACGCTGCCCAGCGTCCGCGCCGCCATGGCCGCCGCGCCGCCCCTGCCGGTGTCGGGTGAGGTCGACGTCACGGTGCACGAGGTGGCCGGCACCGACGGGGTGACCGTTCGGGTTCATCGCCCCCAAGCGGCGGGGCGGGACCCCAAGCCGTGCGTGTACTGGATGCACGGCGGGGGCATGGTCTTGGGCAGCGCCGCCGGCGACGACGCCCGCTTCGACAAATGGTGCCGACAATTCGACATCATCGGGGTGTCTGTTGACTATCGCCTGGCCCCCGAGACGCCCTATCCGGGGCCAATGGAGGATTCCTACGGCGGGTTGAAATGGACCTTTGACCATGCCGCCGAGCTGGGCATCGACCCCGCCCGCATCGGCATCGGCGGGGCCAGCGCCGGGGCCGGCCTGGCCGCTGGGCTGGGGCTGCTGGCTCGGGACCGTGCCGAGGTGCCGTTGCAGTTCCAGTTGCTGATCTATCCGATGATCGATGACCGCCAGATCACGCCGTCAAGTCACTGGCCGGACCCGGTGTGGCCCCCCTCGGCCAACACCTACGGCTGGGGCGCGTATCTGCGGGGCCAACAACCGGGCGGTCCCGACATTCCCATCTACGCCGCCCCGGCCCGGGCCACGGACCTGGCGGGGTTGCCGGCCACGCTGATCTCGGTGGGGGCCATCGACGGGTTCTCCGACGAGGACATCGACTACGCCCTGCGCCTGCGCCACGCCGGGGTGCCGGTGGAGTTACACGTCTATCCCGGCGCCCCCCACGGCTTCGATACCCTACTGCCTGGTATGGCCGTTTCCCGACGGGCCCGGCGCGACATGGAGGACTGGCTGGGCCTGCAGGTGGGCTGAGTCCGACACGCCGGTCAGCGGCCCCGTCCAGGAAGCCGCGACAGTGAGGACCGGGCCGAGCCTGCCCGGCTGCGCACTCACGAACGTGGCCGGGCGATGGCGCGCCTGATTGACAAACCGACCCTGCTGGCCGGCAGCGCCTGCACGCGGCGCACCCGCCAATCCGTGGAAACGATGACGGCGCACTAGCGTCAACGGCTCGCTGCCAACGCAAACGAGGTGCGCATGTCGCTGAACCATGGACGCCCGCTGACGGTGATGCCGGGCCCCTCGGTGATCCCCGATCGGGTGCTGGCAGCCATGAGCCGCCCGATGCCCAACATCTATGACGGTGAGCTCATCGAGGTGTCGATGCGGGTGCTGGAGGCGCTGCCGGGGTTGGTGCGCACCCAGGCCGAGGCCTTCGTTGCCATCTCCAACGGGCACGGCGCGTGGGAGATGGCGCTGACCAACACCCTGTCCCGGGGCGACACGGTGCTGGTGGCGGAGTCGGGCCGCTTCGCCCGGGGCTGGGGTGACATGGCCCGGGTCAGCGGGGTGCGGGTGTTGACCCTGCCCGGGGACGATCGGAGCCCGGTGGATCCTGCAGCCCTGGAGGAACGCCTTCGCGCCGACCGCAACCGTGACATCACCGCCGTGTTGGTGGTGCAGGTGGACACCGCCAGCTCGGTACGCAACGACATCGGGGCCCTTCGCCGGGCCCTGGACGCCGCGGATCATCCGGCCATGTTGTTCGTGGACTGCATCGCCTCGCTGGGCTGCGAGCCGTTCGAGATGGACGCCTGGGGGGTTGACGTCACCGTGGGCGCCTCCCAGAAGGGCCTCATGGTGCCGCCGGGGCTGGGCTTCGTGTGGGCCGGCGAACGGGCCCGTGAGGCGCACGGCCGGGCCGACCTTCGCACCGGTTATTGGGATTGGACCGCCCGTTCCCAACCCGAGGTGCACTACCGGCGCTACTGCGGCACCCCGCCGATCTCCCACCTGTACGCCATGGCCGAGGCGTTGACCATGATTGCCGAGGAAGGCCTGGACAACGTCTGGGCCCGCCATGGCGTGCTGGCGGACGCGGTGCGGGCGGCGGTAAACGGGTGGGCCACCCCGGGCGGATTGGAGCTCAACATCATCGATCCCGCCGCCCGCTCCAACGCCGTGACCACCATCCGCACCGGTTCGATCAACGTGGACACGCTGCATCGGCTCTGCGAGAACCACGCCGGACTGACCCTGGGCGTGGGCTTGAGTGACACCAACGACACGTTCCGCATCGGGCACATGGGCCACCTCAACCCGCCCATGGTGCTCGGCGCGCTGGGCACCATCGAAGCCGCCCTCGGCGCGCTTGACGCACCCATGGCCGGCTCCGGCACGGCCGCTGCGGCCAAGGTGATCGCCGCCGCTCTACGTCACGATGTCTGATCTGATCTGACGCCGGGCCAACCCACATCTGGACGGTGTTGGCCTCACCTGGACATGTAATTGGACTCGCCTGGACGCTCAGCTGGACTCAAGGAATCAGGGCGCGACCTCGATCTTATACTTGTGAAACCGACGAGATTTTCCAGCCTTACCCTCCGCAGCCGCTTTCTGCTGGCGTGCGGCTCGGTGGGCGCGACCCTCACGATCGGCGCAGGGGTCATTTCATGGGAGATCATCGGTGCGGGCCGCTCCACTGACCGATCGATTTCGGTGGGCGCCGCACAACGCTTACACCTTCTGAACGACATGAATCACGACAGGGCGATGGGATTGGTTGAGCGAGCGTACGTCGCTCGGCTCGAGGGCGATGACGACACGTTGGCGGCCACCACCATTGAGTTAGCCCGAAGTTACGTGGGCTGGGACGGAAGAACCCCCTGCTGAGCAGGGGGTTCTTGTGTTTTTGGTTTGTGGTTTCTGGCTACCCGGTGGCAAGTCTGTTTGGGATGGCGGTTCCGATGAGGTCGAAGGCTCGTTGTTGGAGGGGGGTTGGGG
>JBJXFH010000150.1:0-4839 GCA_046155365.1 Acidimicrobiales bacterium
GGCACTTCGCGGCGGCGGATGAGGCGGTGTGCAAGGCGTTGTTTTTCGGTGGTGTCACCCGGCGTTTCCCGTCCTTGCGTTTCGCTTTTCTCGAGGGCGGGGTGTCCTGGGCCTGCCAGCTGCTGTCAGATATCACCGAACACTGGGAGCTGCGCAACGTGGATGCGCTTGATCGGCTCAACCCCAAGCACCTCGATTGGGACCGTCTGGAGGAGCTGGCCCGGACCTACGGCACCGAGGCCATGGCGGAGGCGGTGGCGGCGCGGCGGCTGCGTCCGGCGAACCCCAAGGAGGGGCTGGTGGGCGGAAGGCCGGCCCCGGACGATTTCGCCGCCTGCGGGATCGTGCAGGCCGCGGACATCGCTGAGTTGTTCGTGAAACCGTTCTGGTTCGGTTGCGAGGCCGAAGACCGGCTGGCGGCGTGGGCCTTCAAGTCCGAACACAACGCCCACGGCGCCCGCCTGCAGGCCACGCTGGGCTCCGATATCGGGCATTTCGATGTGAGCGACATGAGCCGGGTCATCCCCGAAGCCCACGAGCTGGTGGATGACGGGCTCATGAGCGACGGGGACTTCCGGGATTTCGCCTTTGCGAACGCCGTACGGTTCTTCGGTGGCGGCAACCCTCGCTTCTTCGAGGGAACCGTGGTGCAAAGGGCGGCAGCAGAGGTTTTGGCCGCCGGCTGATCGCGCCCTCGGTTGGGCTGTCGGTTGGGCTGTCGGTGGGATGGTTCGCCAGGTGTGCATCACCCGGCCAAGTGGGGTTCACCTGACCGGTTCATACTGCCCGGCATGGCAGGCTCCGCGAAACGACTGACCGATGCCGTGGTACGACACTTGGCCGGCTGCACTTGGGCCGACCCCTATGAGCCCACCGAGGTGCTGTTGTGGCGCTGCTCGGATACCCGCGAGCGTCCCGACGGCCCCGACGGCCCCGACGGTCCTGACGCCGCCGACGCTGCGAGGGGTGGTCAGCGCATCCGCAGGTGGGACAGCTCGAAGTAGTCCCGCCAGTTGGTGACCTTGCCGTCTTTCAGTTCGAACACGCCCATCACCGGCAGGGCGAAACTGGCTTTGGAACCGGGGCGGTGCTCGAAGAACTCGGTCCGTTCGGTCATCACCATTGATTCGTTGCCCACGATGTTGTCGATCTGCAGGCGAATGTTCCATTTCTGGGCGAAGCGGGACAGGATGGCGTGGGCCTCATCGGGCCCGTGGTGTTCATCGCCCGCGATGGGGATGTTGCGATAATCCAGATCGGGCGCGCACAGCTCGCGGAACTCGTCCTGGGTCAGCACGTTCCAGCCCTCGCAGATGCGACGAACAGTGGCCAGATTGCGTTCGGTGAGGTCGTTGTCCATGGGGCCAGACCGTAGCAACTGGCGGGTGTCAGCGTCCCAGGATGAACTCGGCGTTGGCGCCCCAGAAGGCGTCCACCGAACCATCGGGTATGGCGCCGGCCTTGCGACGGTAGACCTCGACGGACGGTTCGCCCTCGGCGTGGGGGTAATCGGCGCTCCACATCAGCAGCGGGCCGGCCTTGTCCATGGTGGCGCCGGGCCGTTCGGAGGCGAAGCTGGAGATGCGCACCGAGCGATGGATGTACTCGCTGGGGGTCAAGGACAGTTTCGTTGCGTTGCGGCCGGTTATCTGCAGCTCGGAGTACGGGGTGGTATCCAGCCGGCGCAACAACATGGGCACCCAGTCCGTCATCACCTCCATGACCCCGAAGCGCAGGTTGGGGTGGCGTTCCATCACCCCGTTGAGCACCAGGTCGCACAGCGAGACGAACACGTCGAAACCCAACAACGGGAAGGACATGAGCGGGACGTAGTCGGAGTGGTGGCCCTCGTACCAGCCGTCCTCGAAGGGCCGCACCGGGTTGGCGCCCACATGGAACACCGGGTTGATGCCGTAATGGTCGAACATGGACCAGGCACGATCGAGGTCCGGGTGGCTGAGCCGCATCCCGTTGGCCAGACCGGCCGGTATCCAACCCAGCTTTACCCCGCCGGCGGCCAGCATCTTCAGCTGCTGCTCCAACCAGTCCAGGTTGGTCAGCTCCAGGTGGCCGACGGGGTGCAGCACGCCGCCACCTTCGGCTTGGATGGTGACCGCCCAGCGATTCCACGCGGCTTCGTTGACCAGCCGGGCGTGGGGCTCGTTCCGAAGGGCCCGGCTCCAGTTCAGGCCCCAGTGCGGGAAGATGAAGGATTCGTCCACGCCCAGACCCTGCAGCGCCGCGGCCCGGGCCTTGGGCTCCCAGTAGTGCAGCGGGACGTCAGTGGTGTAATCGAAGGGGCAGGGCTGACCGGTGCGGCAGGCTTCCATGCTGGGGCCGATGGTGCGGAAATCCCCGGCGGTGCTGATCCAGGTTTCAAGGATGCGCTGATCTTTGAATGTGACCCAATCCCAGCCGTTGTCGTCTTTTTCCAAGTGCAGGGCCAGGTGCCGATCGGCGGGGTCGGCATGGTCCCGCCAGAGGTCTGCCATCTCGTACAGGTGCGAGTCGGCGTCGACGATACGTGTCATCGAAAAGGGTCCCCCTGATGTGGCGCGCCCCCCAGGACGCGTGTGGGTGCATCGTAGCGGGCCGCTCAAAGGGATCGGTCAGCGCCGGGTGGGGTTACCAGACGGCGCCGTCGATGCGCAGCTGGGTGCGGGCGTCTTCGTCGTAGCCCAGTTCGGCCAGCACGGCATCGGTGTGTTGGCCGTAGTCCGCGGCGGGGGCCCGGGTGCCGCGCCACTCGCCCACCTCGAACGGTGCCGGGGGGCCGGTGAAGCCGTCGGGGAAGGTCACCAGGTGTTCGTTGGCGATGATGTTCTCGTCGGTGGCCAGGTCCTCCAGGCGGTTGACGGGGGAGGTCCACACGCCCGCGGCGCGCAGATCCGCCCACCACTCCCGGGCCGGGCGCTGGGCGAAACGCTCCGACAGGATGGGACGCAACTCGGCCCGGTTGCGCACCGCCTGCTCAAAGGTGGCGAAGCGCTCATCCTCCAGCAGGTGCTCCAGGCCCATGACCTTGGCGATGGGCGGCCACTGCGCGGGGTGGATGGCGGCGATAGCCACCCAGCCCTCGGCGGTGGGGTACACGCTGAAGAGGGGGTTGGGCGGGTTGGCGGGATCGAAGCGGGTCATGCGGGCGCCGAGGGTGGCGGCCATACCGGCCGGTAGGAGCTGCATCCACAACAGTGACTGCACCTGGGAGGCTCCCACCAGACAGCCTTTGCCGGTGATCGAACGCCGTACCAGACCGGCGAGTATGGCGCTGGCCAGCGAGGTACCGGTCAGTACGTCGGAGAGGGCGCCGGGGGGGTAGTTGGGATCCTCGCTGGGGGAGGAGAGGTCCATGAACCCGCCGTAGGCCATGCCCACCGTGTCCTGGCAGGGGTCATTGGCCAACGGGCCCCGCAACCCGAACCCGCCGCCTCGACCGTAGATCAGACGAGGGTTGCGGGCGGCGAGGGTGGTCCAGTCCGCACCCATGGCCGCCAGCGCATCCTCCCGCAGGTTGGTGACCAGCACGTCGGCCTGGTCGATGAGGCGGTGAAAGACGGGGCGACCGCTTTCGGAGGTGATGTCCAGTGCGAGGGAACGCTTGGCCCGGTTGAGGGCGGCGTACTGCCAAGCCTGGCCCCGCTCGTCGAGGCGGACCCCATACACGCTGCGCATGGACCGCATGATGTCCGCCCGGCCGACCTGTTCGATCTTGATCACGTCGGCGCCCTGGCTGGCCAGCACCAGGCCGCCCACGGGGCCTTGGACGTACATGGACAGCTCCACCACCTTGATGCCCTGCAGCGGCGCGTCGGCCGCTTGGGCGTCGGCGTCGGGGTGGGTGTGCGGGTCGGTGACGATCGGGTCGGTCACGGTCGGGTCCTTGGGGTCGGGTGGGGCGGGGTCGCGGTCGGGGTCGGGTCGGGCCGGTCGGTGCGGGCGGGTTGGCTGGCGGGGGCGGCTTCGTGCGCGGTGGGGCCCTGGCGCCGCACACTAGAACCAACCCGCTTGATCAGCTCGCTGGTTGACCCCGACGGATCGGGACGAGCGCGTGGTGGCCGAGCCCCCGCGCCGGTGGGATCCACGCCAGGCGGGCTGGTGAAGGTGTGTCGAACCACGGTTCGCTGGTCTCTGCCATCAGCTCCGTCACCGTCACCACTGACCGAGCAGGGCCGCGCCCGTCGCTGTTCGATCAAGCCGGTCTGGCCGGACCCGGGAAGGCGACGAGGAGTGCGCTCCCGGCAGCCGTGACAGAGGCGGCGGGGGTGTCGGTGCGCGAGGTTTCCCCGCCGCTGCGCTCACCATCGAGAGACGCCCGCAGCACGGGGTGTGATGGGCACACCGGCTGGCCCGCGTTGCTGGAACCTGGGCGAGCCGTTCAGCAGCGTGAGCGTTGTGTGCGGTTGATCGGGGTCTCGGAGTCCGGCGGTCGGGGTCTGCAGGGTTGGTGGTGCAGCACCGTACCGTCTGGTCTGTAGAAGATCGGTTTCTGTTGTTGGTCGATTTCGACGGTCCATTTGTGCCGGTGGATGTAGGTGTGGTGCCACCGGCAGAGCAGGGTGCCGTTGGTGATTTTCGTTTCGCCGCCGTCCTCCCAGGGGTGGCAGTGGTGAATGTCTGCCCAGGAGGGTGGCCTATCACAGCCGGGGTAGGTGCAGTGCCGGTCCCGTATGCGGATGGCGTTGGCGATGGGGTCCGGCCAGGATCGGGTGTCTCGTCCGATGTCGAGGACTTCCCCGTCCGCGCCGAGGACCAGCCGCATGAACGCGCTGTCGCAGAACGCCCCCGCCGGTACTGGTCCGTCTGGTTGTGGCCGCCCGTTCTTGTCCATCCGCACAACCA
>JBJXFH010000158.1:0-4190 GCA_046155365.1 Acidimicrobiales bacterium
TCCTCGGCGGGTCCAAGGTCAGCGACAAACTGGGCGTGATCGACGCCTTGCTGGAGGTATGCGACCAGCTGCTGATCGGCGGGGCCATGTGCTTCACGTTCTTCAAGGCGCAGGGCAAGGGCGTGGGGGCGTCTTTGGTGGAGCTGGACCGGGTCGATGACTGCCGGGGGTTGCTGGCGCGAGCCGGTGATCGTCTGGTGCTGCCGGAGGACATCACCGCCCTGGGCCCCGGCGGCAAGCTGTTCGATCCCGGCGCCGGGGGAGAGGTCCGCCAGGCCGGCACCAACCTGCCCCAGGGATGGATGGGTTGCGACATCGGCCCCGGCACCGCGGCCATCTACGGGGACCTCATCGCCGAGGCCCGCACGATCTTGTGGAACGGGCCGATGGGGGCGTTCGAGGATGCCCGTTTCGAGGCCGGGACCCGTTTCGTAGCCGAGGCCGTGGCGGCGTGTCGCGGGTTCACGGTGATCGGCGGCGGAGACTCGGCGGCGGCAGTGGCGCAGTTCGGGCTGGCCGACCAGATCGATCACGTGTCCACCGGCGGCGGCGCCAGCCTGGAGCTTCTTGAGCAAGGCGATCTCCCCGGCCTTGCCGCGCTCCGTGATGCCACCAACGCCCCCGCCCCCGCTCCCGGCGCCTGAACACCCTCAGCGGTCAGCACCCTACATTTTTCACCGTAGGGGCGAATCGACGTCGATTCGGCCCGCTCCTCGATTCCCTGGTTTCACTTCCCGTATGTAGTTCGCCGCTTGACGTGGTCGTCAGTGGCCCAGTGAAAGATAGGCCCAAGCCCTATGCGCAGACCGTTGATCAGCGGCAACTGGAAGATGCATCACAACCACTTCGACGCCATCACCTTGGTGCAGAAGCTGGGTTATGCCATTGACCGGGCTGACCTGGAGTTCCTCGACGTTTCGGTGCACCCGCCGTTCACCGATCTCCGGTCGGTTCAAACTGTGCTGGAGGCCGACAAGATCCGCCTGGCGCTCGGGGCCCAGAACTGTCACTGGGAGCCGAAGGGGGCGTTCACCGGCGAGGTGTCCGCCTCGATGCTGGCCAAACTGAACGTGAGCTACGTGATCGTCGGCCATTCCGAGCGCCGCGAGCTCTTCGGCGAAACCAATGAGCAGGTGGCACGCAAGGTCGGCGCGGTGCTGGCCAACGAGATGACACCCATCGTGTGCTGCGGGGAGACGCTGGAAGAGCGGGAGGCCGGGGGGACTGACGCCAAGGTGCTGGGCCAGATCGACGCTGCCCTGGCCGGCCTGGCCCCGGACGTGGTGGCTCGCCTGGTGGTGGCCTATGAGCCGATCTGGGCCATCGGCACCGGCCGCACCGCCAGCTCCGAGGATGCTCAAGCCGTGTGCGGGGCCATCCGCCGGCGAATCGGCGAAACCTTCGGCGAGGCCGCGGCGGACGGGTTGCGCATCCAATACGGCGGCTCCGTGAAAGGTGAAAACGCCGCCGAGTTGATGGCCCAGCCCGACATCGACGGGGCGCTGGTCGGCGGCGCCAGCCTCGAAGCGGAGAGCTTCACCCACATCATCCAGTACCGGCTGGCCACCTGAGGCCCGTCGGGGGTGATGGCGAGGAGGCGGGCCGTGGCGGGGCTAGGCTGGCCAACCGATGATCTGGCTTGTCCTGCCCATTCAGGTGGTTGCGGCGTCCACGCTGCTGTTCCTAGTGCTGTTGCACTCAGGTAAGGGCGGCGGCATGTCCGACCTGCTCGGCGGCGGCGGCTCGGCCTCCGCTGCAGCCGGGTCAACGGTGATGGAACGCAACCTCGACCGCCTCACCATCATCGTGGCGCTGGTGTTCATCTTCTCCACCATGACGCTGGCGCTGATCATCGACTCCTGAGCAGCGACGTCACGCTAAGCTCTCCCAGCCCAGTCGGAGTGGCGGAATAGGCAGACGCGCTAGCTTGAGGGGCTAGTGTCCGCAAGGACGTGGGGGTTCAAGTCCCCCCTCCGACACCAACCCTAAGTACACCGGGATCGCCGGCGCCCGCTCGGACGGTTTTGCTTGCCGGGTCGTAGGTCAGGTTGACACCCAGTTCGTCGTAGATCGCTCGCTTGTCCTGCGGGCTTGCCTCGGCGAGGACCGAGACGATTTCTCTGAGCCGGCCGACGAGGGCGCGGATTTCGTTCGTGGTGAGCTTGTTGGTGGTCGGTTTGCGACCGAGTTCTCGTTCGAGGCGTTTGCGCTCACGTTCGACCTCTGCGATCCATGACCCGACGATGGTGATGTCGGGCTGTTGTTCGAGCAACGTCCGGTATTTGGCGAGCTTGGCTTCGCACTCCTTGAGTTGGCGTCGGAGGACGAGTTCGCGCCCGGGGTCTTCGTCGGGTTCGATCTCGCCGGCGGATGCGAGCGACGCGCAGGTGCCTTCGAAGTGCATCTCGTCGAAGAGCTCGCAGATCCATTCGTCGAGTCTGGGAAGGACGGCGTCCTCGCGGACGTAGACCGTCTTGGCGTGTTTGTCCTCGGCGACGGCATACTCAGAAGGGAACTTGCACCGGTAGTAGGCCGTGCCGTGGTTCCACGAGGCCTGCATCTTGCGCTGGCACAAACCGCAGCGCATGAGGCCCGACAGTACGTAGGGGTGTCTCGTGCGTTCTTTGCGGATGGCGGCGCGCTGTCCGGCGGCGAAGACGCCTTGCGCGGCTTCGAACTCGGCGAGGTCGACGAGCGGTGTGTGCGTCGGTTGTTGGGACCAGACCCATGCGGCCTCGTCGTTCCAGCGCATCTTGCTCTCGTGGCCGAGCGCGACGTCCTCGACGTCGATGAGCACCTCGTCGCGCCGTTGGCGGTTCCAGACTTGGCGGCCGGTGTAGCGCGGGTTCAAGAGGATGACTCGCACAGCGTGTTTGGACCAGGCGCCGCCGCTACCGAGCCGATGACGGTTGCGTGCAGGGTCGTGCGCTGAGGGTGACGGAATGCTTTCGGCGGTGAGGCCCTCGGCGATGGCGTAGATGCCTTTGCCGGCGATGAACTCCTGGTAGATCCGCCGGACTACCGGTGCGGCGGAGAGGTCGGGTTCGAGGATATGGAGCCGTTGGCCGATGGCGGCCTTGCCGGGGTTGGGATGGGGGCCGGCATCGGCGATGACGTAGCCGTAGGGCGGACGGCCGCCAAGGAATCGTCCTTCGATCGCGGCCTGCGCGGCCATGGCGGCGCGGACCCGGGTCTTGATCCGGTTTCGTTCGCCCTTGCTCATGCCGCCGTAGAGGCTCATGACGAGATCGTGAGCATCGGACCCGGGGTCGACTCTGCCGCCGACTTCCGGCACCCACAACTCGACGTCGTAGTGAACGAACACCGGGAAGGTCAGACCGAACTGGTTGCCGTAAAACGCGCGCTGGGGTTCGCCGATCACCACCCCGTCGAAGCCCCGCCCGTCGTCACGGAAAGCGTCGAGGAGGCGCGACGACTCGGGTCGTCGCTTCCATGGCAGCGAACGCGACTGTCCGATGTCGAAGAACTCCTCGACGATGCGTCCGTCGGCCGATTCGATCACCTGTCGGGACCGGGCGAGTTGCCAGTTCCGCGATGAGGTGGGGTCTTGTTGGTCCTCGGTGCTGACCCTGCCGTAGAACGCGAACCGCCGCATGGGTCAGGAGGCTAGGGCGGGAGGTGACGCCTCCTCGGTTTTGGCCTCATCGGTGGCCACGGCGCGGCGCTGCCGGTCCACGTTGACCATGGCACGGAGCAGGGATCGGGCGAGTCGCGGAGTGAGGTCCGGTGGGCCGGGTTCGTCGATGATGACCGTGATCTCATCGCTGTCGGGGTCACGCGCTGCCAAGGGTCGCCCGCCAGTCGGTGAGGGGCGCGCCGTCGACGCAGCCGGCGGTAGGTGCTGCTGTGGGGGCGAACGGTTGTTGGCGGTAGGTGGCGAGGAGGAGGAGTTGGGGGCAGATCGCGGTGCCGTTGACCCGGATGGCCAGGTGGAGGTGGGGGCCGGTGGTGTTGCCGGCGCCTGGTGTTCCGGGTTGGCCGCCGCTGAGGCCGATGAGGGTTCCTGCGGTGATGGCTTGGCCGGGGGTGACGGCGAGTTGTGAGAGGTGGCAGTAGAGGTAGTGGGCGCCGTCGTGTCCGGCGATGGCGATGGTGGTGCCGCACCGGTTGGGGTCGGTGGGGTAGATGCCGGCTGCTGTTGCGGTGACAACGGTGCCGTTGACCATGGC
>JBJXFH010000173.1:0-18301 GCA_046155365.1 Acidimicrobiales bacterium
GTGATGGCGTAGGCCACGCTGGGCACCAACATGAAGGACATCATGAAAGCGGTGGTGGCGACCACCGACCCGAACCAGAATTTGCGGAAGTCGCGGTGGCCCAGCGCCGTGAAGGACCCGCTCATCATTGACATTTCGTCAATGGTAGGTGAGCGGCGTCATGTCCGCCCGGCGTGTAAGCTCCGGCTTTCGGATGTGGACACGGGGAGGGTTTGATGGACCACGGACGGGCCGGTCATCGGGTGGGGACCCGGGAGCAGTGGAGAGCGGAACGGGTGGCCCTGTTGGAGCAGGAGAAGGAGCTGACCCGCCAGCGGGACCGGTTGGCCGCCGCCCGCCGGGAGCTGCCGTGGGTGGAGGTGACCCAACCGTATCGTTTCTCCAGTGTCGATACAGGCGCCAGCGGGTTGGCCTTGGCCGACCTGTTCGAGGGGCGGGGTCAGCTGCTGATCTACCACTTCATGTTCGGCCCCGGTTGGGAGGAGGGCTGCCCCAGCTGCTCGTTCTGGGCCGACAATTACAACGGGATTGTGGTGCACCTCAAGCAACGCGATGTGACGTTGGTGGCCGTGTCCCGGGCCCCGTTGGAATCGCTGGCGGCCTACCGGTCCCGCATGGGGTGGAGCTTTCCGTGGTACTCATCGGCTGAGAGCACGTTCAATTTCGACTATGGGGTCTCCTTTACCGAGACCCAACAGGCGGAAGGCGCCGAGTACAACTTCGCGCCGGCCTCAGGCCCGGGAGAGGAGGCTCCGGGCCTGAGTGCCTTCGTGCGCGGTGAGGATGGGGTGATCTACCACACCTATTCCTGCTACTCGCGGGGTCTTGACGCGCTCAACGGCGCCTACCAGCTGCTCGATGTGGCGCCCCGGGGCCGCAACGAGGATGCGCTGCCGTGGTCCATGGCGTGGATTTGTCGGCACGATCAGTACGAACCGTGAGGTTGCCAGCTGGACTGGTCGCCGGCGGCGCATGGTCCCCGGACGTTGATGATGTTGCTGTGGTTATTGGCGTTGCGTCGGGCAAGGGATGGGGCTGGGACCGGACGTGGTCGGCAGGGTTGGTGGTGGCGGACCGTACCGTCGAGTTTGTAGAAGATCGGTCCGTGGTTCTGGTCGAGTTCGACGACCCAATGGTGGGCCGGTGTGATGCCAGCGCAAGTGGGACCCGGCCGTACCATGCGGCATGGTGCGATGAAGATGCCACGTGTCAGGACCGAGGTGGCCGGCGGGGGCGGGGCTTTGGTGGCGGCAGGGAGCGCACGTAGCGGTGGGCCTCCTCGAGTAACGCGCCCCAGGAACGGCGGCGACGAACCGGTACCGCCACCCACTGGCGGAACGGCCGGCCGTTCGGTGCGAAGGGCTGCGCTCGACGCCGGTCGAGAAGCTCCTCGGCCCGTGCCTCCGGCAACTTGATGACCATGGCGTGCTCACGCCGATCCCACATGGCGAAGATGGCCCCTTCGACCTGAACGCAGCGGTAGCCCATCATCATCGAACGCCTGATGCCGGGCTGAAGAAGCAACGGCGCTACCAATGCCCAGAAGTGGGCCTCACCGGTCTCGCTCTGGATCGCGATCTGGCTCGAAGGGCCCACGTGAACGAAGCGTAGGCGGCGGGCGGTTCAGCGGCGCTCGAGCAGCGCTTTGAGCCGGGCCAGGTCCTTTCGGTTGGCCCGGCGCATGGCCGGCACCATGAGCGGGGCCGTGAGGCGGGAAAAGCCCCTGGGCTCGCCGCGGTTGCGCAGCGTCATGTGGGTGCCGCCGCTCCGGCGCGTTCGACGGGTCCGCGGCGTACGTCGACACCGCCGTCACCGGGGCATCGATGTCTGCTTCAGTCTCCACGTCAACGTGCACGGTCAGGCCCCCGGTGTGGGTTCGGACGTTCGTCGGGGTGGCGGCGTCTTCAACGATTTCCCGGCCGTTGCCGCCTTGCGGGCTTGGGGCTTGGGTGCTTTCGGTGGCAAGGCTGCAGCGTGCGCCACGGCCAATGCCACCCAAGGCTCCGCCTCGGCTGGTCCCCATTCGGGAGGCAAGCTGACGTAACCGGTCATTGGCCGATCCTCAGGCCCGAACGCGCTGGTGCCGGGCAACTCGGTTAACCGGGCGCGGTCAGCGTCAGCCAATTTCACCCCGATCACGCTCCCGAAGCTGCCCATGAACATGTGTCCACCGAGAAAGGCGGCAACGTTGCCGAACATCGGCTTGATGGTGACCTCGGCAATGTCGGGCACGATGGACCTGAACCGGGCCCGGTCCTGTTCGGTCGCCTTGGGGAAGCTCACGGCGTGGCTCCGGGCTCGGTGGGGGCGGCGATGGTGGCCAGGTGCTGGGCGAGGTTCCCAAGGAAATGGGCCCATCCCCCGCCATGCGCATCGGTATGTCGGGGGGGGAGGCCGAGGTGGCGCAGGGTGAGGATGGTGTCCTGGCCGTCCGCCACCAAGGTCACCTCGACGCGGGTGGAGCCGGGCGGTACGTCGTCCATGGCGTGCTCGCTGTCCGTGGCCGTTCGTTCCCAACCGAAGCTGAACACCAGCCGGTGATGCGGTTCGAGCTCGAGGTACCGGCCCGACATCACCGGCGCGTCGCTGGGGCCCATCTCAACCCGGCAGGTTCCGCCCGGTTCGGGAGCCAGTTCCGCGGCGCTGCCCCACCAATCGCACAGGCGCTCGGGATCGGTCCAGTAACGCCACACCGTCTCGGGCCGGGCCTTGATGCGCAGCGTTTGTTCGAGGACCCCGTCGGTGCCAGCTGCCACTTCGCTCACGGCCCATCGGTCCGGGACACGTCGATCCGGGACGCGGCGGGGTGGTCCGGTTGCAGTCGCTCACGGGTGCGCTGGGGCCACTCCTCGCGCTCTGCCGCCCGGGCCAGCGCCGTCAAGCGATCGGACCACATCTCGTCGAGGAACACGGCTGCGTCCTGCAGGCCCTGCGGCCGAAGCCGGTACAGCCGACGGGTGCCCTGGGTGCGCACATCCACCAGACCGGCGTCGGAAAGGACCTTCAGATGCTGGGACACCGCTGGTCGGCTCATGGAGGTGAAATGGGATGCGATTTCCCCTGCGGCCAATTCGTCTTGGCGCACCAGGCGCAAGATGGCCCGGCGGGTGGGGTCAGCAACGGCCCGCAACGCTTCGTCCAACAGATCCTCCGATCGGTGTTCCTGGCGCCGCCACCTTATTCGTAAGATGTACCTTACGCCAACTGGTCGGGTCCGACCCAACGCACCGCTTGGTGGGCCGCCGCACCCACATGCAGGCCGGGTAGGCGCTGGGGCTCGCCCGCGGCCCGAAGGTTGGCGAGGTGGGGGGCCAGGTGGCGGAACAGGGCCCGCAGTTCCCAGCGGGCCAGGTTGGCCCCCAGGCAGAAGTGTTCGCCGTGGCCGAACGTCACGTGGCTGTTGGGGTCACGACGCACATCGAAACGGTACGGGTGGGGAAACTGCCGTTCGTCCCGGTTGGCCGAGGGGTAGAACAGCACCACGGTGTCCCCCGCGGCGATGCGCTCCCCGGCCAGACTCACATCCACGGTGGCGGTGCGGGCGAACTGGATGACCGGGGACACCCAGCGCAGGATCTCCTCGACAGCGGTGTTGACCACGCCGTCGGGGTCCGCTGCCAGCAGCGCCGCCTGATCCGGATGCTCCAACAAGGCCCGCACCCCGCCGGTGATGGTGTTCCGGGTGGTCTCATTGCCCCCGCCCACCAACAACTCGATGTAGCCGTGCAGGGTCTGATCGCTGAGCGGCCGACCGTGGATCGTGGCCTGAGCCAACAGCGACACCACATCGAAGGTCTCGTTGAAGGGATTGCCGGAGGAGTCCCCGAGCGTGGGGGATCGGGCGTGGTCGATGAGCTGTTGGCGATAGTCGTGGTATTCCTGCCCGGCGCGGCGACGGACATCGGCCGGTGTTTCCCCGGGGCGCACGTCGGGATGGTGCATGTCCGGGGTCAGCAGCGTCTGATCGGACCAACGCCGGATGGTGTGCCAGTCATCGGTGGGAACGCCGAGCAGCCCGCAGATGGTGGCTATGGGCAAGCCGACCGACAGCTGCTCCACCACGTCGATGGGTTCGGGGGAGGCGGCCCGGGCCCCGGCGATGAACGTTTCGACGAACTGTTGGGCCAACCCGTCGAGGTGCGATGCCAGCGCGGCCATGGCCCGGGGCGTGAATCGCCGCACCGCCAATGAGCGCAGATCCAGATGCTCGGGCCGGTCCATATACAACAGGTCCATGGGCGTGGCGGGGTCCCACCCGTGGCGCTCGGCCCGTTTGCGTTTGTAGGTCTCCAGCCGGCCCAGCCCGTTGTCGGTATCCAGCCGGATCACGCCGCGATTGGAGAAAAGCTCGGGGTGGCTGGATGCGAAACGCACATCGTCATACCGGGTGACGGCCCAAAACGGCGAGAACCGCGGCCGCCCGGCGTAGCGGTACACCGGGGCGTGGTCCCGCAACAGGTCCCAATCCGCCCAGGGGTAGCCCTGCTCGACGTAACGGGCCATGGACGTGATGTCCACGGCGTCGAGCTGTTGACGAAGTGACGGGTCAACCACGTGGGACACGGTAGCGCTCGTGGGAGGTGCCGACTTCTACCATGGACCCGTGTTCATCCACCCCCATGACCTCGAGACAGACCCCGCGGTATGGCGCGCCTTTCTGGTGGCCCAGGGCTTCGGGCAGGTGGCCTGTTGTGGGCCTGCCGGTGCCCGCTTTCCGGTGGTGCTGCCCACGCAGTACGCAGTGCACGGCGACGAGGTGCTGTTTCACGTGGTGGCGGCCAACCCCCTGGTAGCGGCGTTGCGGGCCCATCCTCACGCGGTGCTCAGCGTCGCTGGGGATTGGGCCTACATCCCCGGGGCCTGGAAGTCGATCGGGTCCGAGGATCCCCGGCTGGGCATTCCCACCACGTACTACGCCGCAGTGCAGGTGAGCGGTCCGTGCGTGTTGGTTGAAGATGCCGAGCAGATAGCGGCGTTGCTGCGGGTGCAGCTGGGGGCGGTGGATACGCCCGACCAACTGGTGGATCCGCTGGAACACGGTGCCCGGCTCCGGTCCATCCGCGGTATCCGGCTTCGGTTGGAGGACGTACGGGCCAAGTTCAAGTACGGCGGCAACGTTGACGTGGACCATCGCCTGGCCGTGGCAGCTCAACTCGAAGCCCGCGATGGCCCGGGTGACCGCGCCGCGCTGGCGCATCTTCGTCGCACGATGTAACGCCAAGCAATCCCATACGGTATGGGACGTACTTGAACGTATGGCCGGCGGGCGATTCGTGCGGCGGGTGTGCATCGCGGGGCGGTCCGATTCGTGCGATGATGGCCGGTCTGGCAACGGATTCCTGATCCCGGAAAGGCCGACGAACCCATGGCAGTCCCGTCCGACGCAGACACCGGCCCGAGCCTGGCGAACGGTCCCCTCAGCGGCATCAAGGTGGTGGATTTCACCGTCGCCATCCAGGGCCCCCACGCCACCGCCTACCTGGCCGACATGGGCGCCGATGTGGTCAAGGTGGAACGCCCCGGTGGGGAACTGAACCGTTACGTGCGCCAGCCCGGTTTCGAGCCCTCCCGTGAGGTCATGGGCACCCAGTACGTGGCCATGAACCGCAACAAGCGCGGGATCGTGGTCAACGCCCACACCGAGTTGGGCCTGGAGGTACTGCACCGTCTGGTGGCCGGGGCCGATGTGTTCGTCAGCAACTACCGGCGGGAGGCGCTGGAGCGGATGGGGCTGGGCTATGAGGCGCTGTCGGCCCTCAACCCCAAGCTGGTGTACGCCCGGGTGTCCGGCTTCGGATCGTTGGGGCCCGATGCCGACAAGGCCATGCTGGACGGTGCGGCCCAGGCCCGGGGTGGGTTGTCGGCAATCACCGGCCCGGCCGATGGGCTGCCCATGCCCCCCGGGGCCGCGGTGGCCGATCACGCCGGCTCCATGCAGTTCGCGCTGGGCATCATGACCGCGCTGTTTGCCCGGGAACGCACCGGCCGGGGTCAGCTGATGGAGACTTCGGCCCTCGGTGCCATCATGTGGACCCAGGCCTGGGAGATCGCCCATAGCTCCATGACCACCGAGCCCATGCGTCGCTCCGGGGCCCATCATCCGCTGATCCTGTGTCCCTACGGCATTTATCAAACCAACGACGGTGGGGCTTTCCTGCTGGCGGTGGCCATGTCCAATCAGTCATGGGACGATTTCTGGATCTTCGCTGATCGGCCCGAGGTGGTGCTCGATGAGCGTTGGAACACCGCCGCTAAACGCATCGGCGCCCGCGGCAATCCTGACGGGGTCGACGAGATCCGCGAACTGGTTCGTGACGCGTTCGCCTCCAAGAGCACCGCCGAGTGGAGCGAGTTCCTGGCCGAACAGCCCGAGATCATCTATGAGCGCATCCAGGATTATTCGGAGTTGCTTGATGATCCGCAGGTGGAAGCGAACGGGTATCTGGCCGAGGTCGAGGTGCCCGGTTTCGGCACGGGGCGGGTGGTGACCAACGTGGTGCGGCTGAGTGATACGCCCACGACCGGTATCCGCCGGCGGGCCCCGTTGCTCGGTGAGCACACCGCCGAGGTGATGACCGAGTTGGGCTTCGATGCCGGCGAGATCGATCAGGTGCTGGCTTCCGATCCGGGCGCGGTGGCGGCCATGATCAGAACCGTGTTCGGCCGCAACGACGATTGAGAGTGATGTTTCCATGAAGATTCGCATTGCGGTGGCCTCCACCAACACTCCTGCTGACCGGGATCAGTTGGCGGCGTTCATCGACGGGCTCGAGAGCCGGCGGTTCGACACCGTGTGGTTATCGGACACCCCGATGTCCCCCGCGGTGGAGCCGTTGATGGCGCTGGCGGTGGCTTCGGCCCGGACCGAGCGGCTGAAGCTGGGCACGAATGTGGTCATCCCCGGCCGCAACCCGTTGCACCTGGCCAAGGAGTTGGCCCATCTGGATCGGCTAAGCGGCGGGCGGTTGCTGTTGGCGTTCATGCCCGGTATTGGTTCGCCGTTGGAGCGGGCGGCGTTGGGGGCGGTGGGCATTGATCGCAACCGTCGGGTGGAACAGGTCATGGCGCTGTGCCGGGCGTGGTGGGCGGGAGAGTCCGTCACCGCCGAGCTGGCCGGCTGGAGCTACGAGGCGGTCACGGTGCGCCCCGCCCCGGTGCAGGAGCCGTTGGAGATCTGGCTCGGCGGAAACGGCCCCAAGGCGCTGCACAGTACCGGCACGTATGCCGACGGATGGTTGGCGTCACGGGCCACTCCCGGTGAGGCCGCCGGGCACCGCAAGACCATCGAGGCCGCCGCCGAGGCTGCCGGCCGGTTCATCGACGATGACCACTTCGGTATCTCCATCCCTTACGCCCGGGTGCCGGTGGCCGATCGTCTGGTGGCCGCCACCATGCGGGACTGCGCCGCGCCCCGGGAGGAGATCCTGCCGTTCGGGCCGGCGGAGCTCAAGCGCTTGCTGCAGGCCCACCTCGACGCCGGGCTGACCAAGTTCGTGCTGCGACCGATGACCCTCGATGAAGGCTGGGACGTGGAGCTGGACTGGTTGGCCGAGCACGCGCTACCGCTGCAGAACTGAATACGCCGGCGTGGGGTGTTCGGGGTTGTCGCTTCGCCGAGGGGGGAAGTGAGCAGCCGTGGAAGGTGACCGGTGAGCCCGCGTGCCCGGGCAGGATTGGGGATACCTGTGCTGCGCTGTCTGGGCGCGGCAATGCTGTTCGCGGCCAGCGCGCCAGCGGCGTCCAAGCTGGCCGGCACCGTTCCCTCGGTGACCCTGGCCGGTTTGCTGTACCTGGGCGCCGGGTTGGGGGTGGCACCGTTCGTCAGGCGGTGGCGGAGCGGTCCCGCCCGGAGCTCCGGTGCGTTGGTCAGCTCAGAATGGGTTGCCCTGTCGGTGGCAGTGTTGGCCGGTGGGGCGTTGGGCCCCGTGTTGTTGGTGGCCGGCTTGGCCCGCACCAGTGCCGCCAGCGCCTCGATTCTGCTCAACTTGGAGTTGGCGGCGACGGTGCTGTTCGCCTGGGCGCTGTTCCGCGAGCACGTGGGGCCGGTGCTGGGCGGCTCCGCGATGTTGATCACGGCATCGGGGGCGGTGCTGGCCTGGGCGCCGGGGGCGTCGCTTGATGCCGGGGCGCTGCTGGTTGGCGGGGCTTGCCTGTGCTGGGGACTGGACAATGTGGTCACGGCCCGGATTGAGCGGCTGAGCCCGGCCCAGGTGGTGGTGACCAAGGGGCTGGTGGCCGGCGGGGCCAACGTGTTGCTGGGCGTTGGGCTCTATGGCAACGACGGCGTGCCCGGCGTCGGGGCCGTCCTGGCCGCGGTGGCCATCGGTACCGCGGGGTATGGCTGGTCGATCTTGCTGTGGGTCAAAGGCGCCCGGGACCTGGGGGCGGCACGAGCGCAGGTGTGTTTCTCGACCGCACCGTTCGTTGGCGCCGGGCTGGCCTGGGTTACGTTCAGCGAAGGCCCGACCGTTTCGCAAGGGGTGGCGATGGCCGTGGCCGCGGTGGGGGTGCTGTTGTCGTTGGCCTCTGCGCACGCCCATCCCCATCACCACCCCCCGGTGCGTCACGTCCATGAGCACCGCCACCCCGACGCCCATCATGACGATTCGGCGCATCACGACCCGGAGCGGTCTGCGCGGTCAGCGCGGTCTGCACGGTCGGTGCGGCGCCATACCCATGAGCATGGTCATGACGAGCAGCGCCACGAAGACCCCCATGTGCCCGACCTGCACCACCGTCACGATCATGAGCGCGCCACCGACCCCGATCCGTCTTGAACGGTCAGCATCGGCCGAGGCCTGCCACGCTGGCGCCATGAGCCGTCCCCGCATGGTCGGTTGGCGGGCTGACGATGGGCAACTGCTCACCCGATGACGGTGCGCCCCTGGGAGCAGGAGCAGCACTTCGGCACCGCATGTGAGGGGCCGCCAGGATCTGCCCACCGGCGGCGACGCTCGCCTCGGGTCACGATGATGGCGATCCAACCCGTGAGCGGCCGCGGCCTCGCGGCTGAGTCACGCGCGTGGTGGCGGATGTAGTAGCGGCAACCAGGCTGCACCTCGCCCGTTACAACCGGACCGTGACCGTGGATCGTTCCGTGCATATCGGGCACGATGCAGCGGGTCTGACGCAAGTCGACGCGCGATATCGGGCGCCAGGTATGGGCCGAACCCGGGTGGTCGACGCCGTGCGATCGTACGCAGCGCTTTGGCTGTTATGAGCGGATGTATCGGCGCACGTTCGCGCGCTCCGTTCACCCGCATATCGCCAGTTGCCGAGTGGCCGCAGATTGGTCGATGGAAAGCGATACCGAGTGCTCATCTCCGGTTCTCGGGTTGATGCGCCGACCGTCGGACGTGGTCACCTTCGCCTGGGCGATGCTGCGACCGTCTGAAGCCTCGTCCTACCGCCCGATCTTTCGTGAGATAGTCCGCCGCCTGGTCCTCCAGCATGACATTCGGCTTCGGCAGAACCCGTCGAAGCAGTCAGCGACGGCGGCCGACTCCGCGGCTCGGCCCGACCGATGACGTCATCGCTCGACGCTTTCGAGGAACTATTTCACTGCCGACCGGACCCAGTTCAGCCCGCTCGACTGACGAGTCCCCTCGTAGTGACGTTGCCGTGCACTCGGCTGGCCGAGGACACCTGCCGGTTTGGCTTAGCCGGCTGTGCTGTGCGCTGGACGGTCAGCCGGCGCCCGCTCTCGTGCGGCCGAAGGCCACCGGTGGACTCGTGCTGAGAGCGCCGCTCTCTCCCTCGACGAGTTCGGCGCGAGGTCAGTGGGGGATCGGCGGCCGTCTCGGCGTGTTGAACCCGGCGATGAAGAAGTAGACCGCCGTGATCAGGACGGCGAACCACAGACCGAATGCGACGGTCGCGTCGGCACCCCAGTCGTCGCCGAGGATGGGCAGGCTCACGAGGTACACGATGGGAAGGAGCGCGGTGAGGATCGTGGCGATCCTGAGTCGTCGCCGTCGGAGGTCCGTGCCGCCGTGGGTGTCGAGTGACTGCGCGAGCTTGCTCCGTTGACTCAAGCCGAGCACGACCGCGATCGGCAACAACGCCAAACCGGGGGGGAGGCCCAGCGGCACGCTGAGGATCCCGAGTGCGGCGAGCACCACGATCCCGGCGGTGAGCACGGCAGGCTGGTGTCGTTCGTTCATGAGTGTCTCCATTCGGTAGCGGGGAGCGGTGACGGCCACGTCGAGCGCCACGCGTTGCCAAGCGCGGCGCGCACCAAGGTCGCCTGAGAGGTCGGCGAGCGCCTGCACGAGGTCCTCGGCGTACCGGTCGCGGAAGTCGCGCGGGTAGAGCGCCAACAGCAACCGGTACGTCGTGGGAGCAATGCCGGACGCCATCTCAGGCCAGCCCAGGTCGGAGGTTGGACCGGGTGATGCGGACGAGTGCGGCGAGGCGGTCGGCCTCGGCCTGGCACACCTCGCGCCCCAGCGCGGTCAGGTGGTAGTAGCGCCGGCGGGCGTCGTCGTCGGCCGGTCGCCGATCCGATTCCTCGACGAGCTT
Source organism: Acidimicrobiales bacterium (assembly GCA_046155365.1). Lineage (GTDB taxonomy): Bacteria > Actinomycetota > Acidimicrobiia > Acidimicrobiales > CAIXPF01 > CAIXPF01. The sequence goes on from JBJXFH010000173.1 coordinate 10,522, forward strand.
GCGATCGACCAGCTTGGCGAGCGTTCCGTAGAGCGTGGCCGGACCCATTCGGACGAGGCCGTCGGAGGACTCCTCGACGGCGCCCATGATGGCGTAGCCGTGTCGGTCGCCTGCGGTGAGCGCGACGAGCACATGGAACTGGGCTTGCGGCAGCGGGAGGAACGAGTTCGGACCGGATCGGGGCGCGTTCACCGCTCCACTATCTATCGCTTTTCGCTATATTGTCAAGTGATAGATCCGGAAGGCCCCTGTCTATCAGGCTGCACACCGAGATAGGGATGTCCCGGCGACCGGCCCGTGGGTCCTCGCCATCACGGCACTGACCGCCGAGGCGAGGCCACCATCGCGCCGAGCGCGAGCGCCGCCAGCGCCGGGATTACCACCAGCGACCCCACGAGCCCGACGCGGTCGGCGTCGGCCACCCCGTCGAGGTGACCGACGTGATAGGCGAAGTGCCCGACGCCTTGCACCAGCCACGCGACCGCGACCGGCACCAGGAACTCGCCACGCCAGGCCGCCCAGAGCGTGACGATGATCAACGCCAGGAACAACACGCCGACATCGCGCACGAGATGCTCGTCGTACGATCCGCCCTCCGCAGCGATCCAGCCACGACCGAATGGGAAGTCGTCAAAGAACGACCGGGGCGCGAACGCCGCCTGCACACCGGCCGACAGCATGAACAGCCCGATCACTCCCAGGCAGACACGCGCCATCGCGACCCCCGTGACTCGGCTCATTTCAGATCAGCGCACGCGATCCTGGCGCCGCTGCCCGGTTCGTGCACGATGACCGATCGGGCGTTCGTGGAAACGCTCGAGACTCGGGCCATCCACGCCGCCGAGCCCGCGCCATGGGCTACCCCACCAGGGTTCGGGACCAATCCGGCCCCGTTCGTGGTCAGCCACAACTCGTTCGGCGGGACAACCGACCCTCTTTCGATGTCCTGGTAGTGACCGCCACCACCTGACGCGCAGGTCCCATTGTGCAGATGCGAACCATAGACCTTGGCCGGATCCAGGCCCGCCACGTTCGCTCTGACCAACGTTCCGGCCGGGTCGATCGTCATCTTGGCCGAGCCATGGATGTCGTACCCGGCCGCTGAACCAGCCGGCGTCTCGGTGAACACTGCATGGAACGAACTGGCACGCTCGGCACCTGCCGAGGCGCTACCAGCCATCGCTATGGAAGCGGCCGAGACCGTCGCTGCCCACACCATCGCAACTCGCCTGGTACTGCTGCTCATGATCTACTCCTGTCTGTTGACGGGCGTCCGAGGGTCGGGCGCTCAAATCACATCCGTGTCTTGACTGACGATGAGCCGGGCCGCACCGGGTGACATTCGCTCCACTGGTGCGTCATCACCGATCCACACGTTCCGCTGTGGGACCACCGGTCGGCTCTGTGTCGTTCTGACGGCGCAGATCGACTCGCCGCCGACGCGAGGCTGACCCGCGGATCATCCGGCGCTTGTGGTCGTCGCCGCCAGACGAGATCATCGCCAACGACGAATCCGAACGGACTGATCGGTATGTCGTAGGTGAATGGGTCGGTGGGCAGCATCAGCAGTTCCCGGATCAGAGATGGCTGACCGATGATCGTCATGCGGAGCGGTCCGGCACCGAGCCCGCAGATCGGACCGGACGCCGCTGCCACCTCATCCAGCGCAGACTGCGAAGTGCTCAGGAGCCGGCGCATCAGACGGACCTGATCGCGGCGTGTCGGCCGTGGGACCGGCACGTTCGGGGGTTCGAGGGTGGTCGAGGCGGCTGGAACGTCCATCATCGGGTGTCCGATCGGTCAAGGAAACGGAAACGATGCACCGGTACTGCCGCGTCGCGTGACGACAGCGCTGCGGCGACGATGCCGATGCCCGCTGCAAACCACCACCTCTCGTGGTGATCGATCATCCCGAGCGAGGGAAGCCACCGGTAGCGGAACGCGAACGTGGAGATCAGCAGCGTGGCGAGCGCGGAACCGAATGCTCCAGCCAGCGCGGCCGAGCGTTCGTCGCGTCGGTGGGCGAGACCTGCCAGGCCGAACGCGATCGCCCCGATCGTGACGATCTCGCGTGTCGGAATGGCCCAGCTCGACATCGGGTCACCCTCGGTGAGCACGATGACCACGAGCAACACGGCCCACACGGCGCAGCCGGGCAGGCCGACCACGAGGAGCCTCGTCACGCGCCGACGCCAGAGCGGGACGACGCTCGCTGCAGTGAGCTCCCCGGCGGGATCGTCGACGGCAAAGGCGGCCAACGTGCCGATGAACGATGCAGCGACGAGAGGGAGACCGAAGCTCGAGCGCCCACGCGCCACCGTCCAGACCGTCGGCATGGCGGCCGTCGTGAGGATCACCGCGACGGTCGCCAACGGAAGCGAGCGTGCCGTGTAGCGAAGCACTGTGCGGGATCGGTCGTCGTCCGCGGTCACGGTGGCTCCCTCAAAGAACCCGCCAATGCGCCCGTCAACGTGAGGTAGCCGTCCTCGATCGTCGGTGCGACGAGTTCTGCGCCGGGGGGTGGTTCACCGACGTGGCGCACGTTGCCGTCGCCGGTCATCCATGCCAATCCGGCGCTCGGATCGCGTGTGGAAGCCGACCAGACCTTGCCGGAGGCCAGGTGGGCCAATTCGCTCGGCCGACCGTCGAATCGAACTGTGCCGTCGAGCAATACCGCGACGCGATTGCACAACGCCGCGACGTCATCGGTCTGGTGCGTCGACAGCACCACGGTGGAGTTCGTGGCGATGTCCGACAGCAGTTCGCGAAATCGAAGGCGTTGCTCGGGGTCGAGGCCGGCGGTCGGCTCGTCGAGAACGAGCAGCGCCGGGTCGCCGATCAACGCTTGCGCGATCGCGACGCGGCGGCGCATCCCGCCGGACAACTTCTTGATCTGGACGTGCATCTGGGTTTCGAGACCCACCAGCGCGATCACGCGACGAACCTCGTCTCGACGCCTCTTCCGGTCGCCCCATTCCTTCAGGATCGCCAGGTAGTCAACGAACTCGAACGGGGTGAAGGAACGGTGGAACCCGGGCTCTTGTGGTGTGTAGCCGAGGTTCCGGCGAATCTCGGCCCGACCGTTCGCGCGATCCGGTCGGAGACCGAAGATGTTGATTTCGCCACGGTCGGGCGCGAGCACCGTTGCGAGGATTCGCAGCAACGTCGTCTTGCCGGTACCGTTCGGGCCGAGCAACCCGGTGATCCCCGAATGCAACTCGATGCTGATGTCATCGAGCGCAATGGTGGAGCCGAAGCGCTTGGACACGTCGACGACGCGTATCTCTTGTGTGTTCACCATGTGACCTCCAGGGTGGCGATGTGCTCCCTGCGGAGCGAGATGACCAGGATCGCGACGGCCGTCGACAACGCTGCGACGACCTGACTGCGCTGGTCGAACACGTCGACGCCGCTCCAGCGATCGAAGGCGGCGAGCCGAGTGGCACGCCCGGTGAGGATGACCGCTGCCACCCAGACCGTCGATGCACCCCCTGCGGCAACCGGGACGGCGACGAAGGTCGACAGCGCCAGCGTGATCGAGACGAGTCCGACTGCGGGGAGCAACCACACCAGGCTGTCGACGTCGAGATCGGCCACGAGCATGGCCAGGACCACCAGCACGATCAGTGCCGGGACGAGCGCGGCGACGAGACGGCGCAGGATCAGTCCGAGGCCGAACACGGGCGTTGCGTACGAGGCCTCACCCCCAGGTTCAGCCGCCGGCGCGAACGTCGCGACGACGATCGCGACCGCCACGAGCGGAGCGATCGACAAAAACAGGCGGTCCGTTTCTGCGACGCGGTTGACCAACGCGGCGACCCCTGCGAGTGCAATCGTTGACGCAAGCCACGCCCACTGCAGCCCCAGGGTTGCCGATACCGGCCGGGCGTAGCGGTCCGGGAGCAGACGGTCCACCACGCCCGCCACAACCCGGCCCGGCGGGCGGTCGATGACGTCCGCGACACGTGTCCATGAGTCCCGCACGAAGCCGACTGGTGTCGCCGTCGACACAGCGTTGCGGCACGTCGCACACGCAAGCAGGTGCTGCTCGACCGAGGCAGCCCGCACCGGCAACATCGACTCAGACGATCGTGCGTACGCTTCGAGATCTTCCGGGGCTGGATGGGGGTTCACGCGAGGGCTCCTCTCAGTTCTTGGCGAGCGCGACGCGCCCGTGACTTGACCGTGCCGGCGGGGATTCCGAGGAGACGGCTCGCCTCGCTGGTGGACAGACCGTCGAGCACCGTCGCTTCGAGCACCGCTCGGAGCTCCGGCGACAGACGGGCGAGCGCCGGTCCGAGTTCGCCGTGCTCGATGTTTTCGAGGATGGTTTCCTCGGCCGCGAGCATGATCCCTTCATCGCGCTGCGTGACTCTCGTGGCCGGTTCCCAGCGGCGGCGTTTGCGAAGTACTCCGATGAGGCGTCGGATCGCGATGCCCCAGACCCACGCTGAGACTTCGCCCGATCCGTTCCACGATCCCGCCGACTTCCAGATGGCGACGAACGTGTCCTGGAGGGCGTCCGCTGCGACGTCGGGGTCGCTGCACCGCCGCCGAAGACGAGCCGCGACCCAGGCGGCATGTCGATCGTGGAGTTCCCGCATCGCGCCACGGTCCCCATCCGCGATCGCTCGGAGCAGCTCGGCATCGGGTCGGTCGGACATCGTCGGGTCAGCATCCTGAGTCGTACGGGTGGGGTTCGATCGGGCTGAACGTCGTCGGACCCTCACGCCCGAGAGCGGCGACGAGCTCGGCCGTGCTCGTCGCCGGGTCCGTCCAGTGTTCCCAACGCTCGGCCAGGACTTCGGTCATCCGCGCGTCCTCGCCCACGACGAGAAGGCGGGCGAGCTCGAGTTCCTCGATCGAAGTAACAGCGGGAGGGATCCAGCAGGCCACTCCCGCCCACACCGCCGACCGCTTCAAGGGGTCGTCGCCAGCCTCGCCGTCCGGCTGCAGGAGCCCCAGCGCATCGTCGTCGTCGAGACCGGCGGCGGCGAGCCACAGGGCGACCACACTCCGGGATTGTCCGACGATGATGAGCGGGACGCCATCGGCGGGTTCCTCGATCGGCAGACCCACCGCAGAGAACGCCAGTGCGAACCGCGCGATGCTGTCGCCGGACGGCGGATCGAGGCCGACGACGATCTCGTTCGCCGGTCGCGTCCGACCCGATGGCAACCGGTCCCGGACTTCGGGCGGGAGTTGGTCGACGAGCGTGCTCACGAGCCCCTGCCGGATGACGACGCGTCGAGCGCCGGGTACCGCGGCCGCCACGTGCTCGGCCGTCAACAGCACTGGCACGATCTCCTCGTAGCCCCCATAAACACAGACATCGAGCACACCCGAGTCGGCCGTCCGGCACGTCTGGTGGTCCTCGGGAGCGACGATCAACGCGAGGACGTGATCGGCGTCGGCTGACGACAAGCCGCTCGTGGCTCCGACCCCGCCGGCGACAACCACCGCAACTGACCCGAAGGCCATTGCCCCGACCCACCGGTCGCGACGACTCCACGCGAACGCTGCGACCGTGACGAGACCGGTCAGCCCGAGCAACCACACCAGGTGCCAGGCGTTCGGGCGCGGGGCCAACAGCTCGCCGATCTCCTCCACCGGCGGGGACATCGACAACTCTGCCAGCGGGTTCCACCCCGGGTCACCCCTCGTCGCCAAACCGATCGAGACCACCAGGACGACGAGCAGCGCAAGGACGGGGGCGACCTGCAACGGCACCCATCGCCCGAGCGCTACACCCAGCGAAACGCCTCCGACGATCAGGACGAATGCGCTCAACAGATCGAGCCATCCCGGCCCGATCGGCCCGACCGGCCCGAACCCGCGCACCTCCTTGGTCCCGACGTACGCCACCACGAACACCGCGAACACCGCGAACGGAACCACAACTGCGCCGAGATGACCGACCGTGCGCACACCCTCGGGCAACGGACACGTCTCGATCAGTTCGCTCAGATCATCTCGACGCGTCCGGGTCACAGCCCGGTGCACGGCGACGATCGTCATCCCGGCGAGCGGATGGACGAACCACGGGGCTGCCTGAAGTGTCTCGGACCACGAGTCGGTCTCCTGACCGAACAACAGCGCGAACGCGACATAGCCCACGACGAGCAACCCCGCGCCGGTCGCGAACGCCGCGCTTCGCACGAGTTCCCGCGACCACATCCGACCTAACGAACGTGCACACTTCGTGAGATCCCGATCCGCTCCAGACAAGGTCGAGGCCGCGACCTCGCTTCGGCCGATAACACGTCGGCGAGCAAACCACTGTCGTTTGGACGCCCACCACCAGAGCAGCACGAACAATACGAGCGGGAGAATGGCCACCATCAGGTGTCACCGTTCCACACACTGCACCGACCATAACGAGGGCGAACACTCCCGTTCATCGAACTGAGGTTGTTCATCTGACTCCCTTTGTGTCGATACCCGACTTCGCCCAACATCCGCTCTGTCGCGTGGTCGAGCGGAATCGGATCACTGACCGCCAATTCCGCGAAGCGGCCCGACTTCGATAGCGGCAAGGAGAGCTGGAATCACGAACAAGTCATGCTCATCGAGCGCACCCAGCTCAGCCGTCGAACCGCGACGCCCCATCGCGAACTCGTCGGTTCCGTCGAGCGAGATCTCGATGCCCACAGCGACAATTGTGCCTGAGGCATGAACGGGCGCACGGCGCAAGCCGCTTCGACGCACACAGCAACATATTTGCGCTGCCCCACTACCGCCGGGTTGAGGGCACTCGGTATCGTCATCGATGGCTGGCGCCCAGCGCGCTCGACTTCCGGCGATCCTTCGCGAACGAGGTGCGATGTTGTTGCTGCGCTCGCTGTCTGATAATCTGATTCCATGCCGGAAGTCACCGCCACCGACGCGTCGAGGCGCTTCGCTGACCTGCTCGACGGCGTCGAGCATCGTGGCGAGCGCTACACGATCGTGCGCCGCGGCCGGGTCATCGCTCAGCTCGAACCCGCCACTGGCACCTCTGGCGCCGAGACCAAGGCCTTGCTGCGACGCCACCGCCTCGATCGAGCCTGGGGCGAAGAGGTCGACGCGCTGCGCAAGGACCTGACCGTTGAGGAGCGATTCTGACCCTCCTCCTGCTGGACACCAACGTCCTGATCGACGCCGAACGATCAGCGTTGGACCTGGACGAACTCATCGCCGACGACGATGAACCCGCCGTTGCTGCGATCACGATCGCCGAGCTTGGCGTCGGCGTCGACCTCGCCAGAGGCAAACGGCGACAAGCTCGAAAGGCGTTCCTCGACGACATCGTTGAGACGCTGCCCGTCATCAGCTACGACATCGACATCGCTCGAACCCACACCCAGCTGCTCGTGGCCGTCCGCAAAGCCGGCCGACCACGTGGCGCCCACGACCTCATCATCGCCGCCACAGCGCTCGCGAGCGGCCGGATCGTCGTCACCTCGGACCGGCCGGGCTTCGACGACTTGCCCGGGGTTCCAGTCCGGCGACCCCGCTGATTCCTGCGACGCGCGGGTCTACCAATCTGGCGCACATAACGTTCGGCGTCGCGCTCCTGCTGCCCCGCGCCACTTCCGGCGAACTCGTGCGCCGAAGCCGCCCGGTAACGCGCCCCGCCGATCCCGCACGGAACAGCCACAGCAGTGTGCCGACGCTCGGGTGGTTGAGTGCCGACACGGACTGGTCAGCTGCTGCGGGCGGCCCCGGCGACGAACGCGGCAACGTGTAGGTGGCGTGCCGGTCCAGGCTTTGGCGGGCACGGTCACCGAACGATCACCAA
>JBJXFH010000203.1:0-6018 GCA_046155365.1 Acidimicrobiales bacterium
CCCGGCGGCGCTGGCGCGCCTCCCCCCATCGGGCGAGCTAGAGCCGGTGCACGGAACGGTCGGCTGGCGCCTCCCTGACGGCGCTCGGGCGGGGCCCCAACCCCACCCTCGGGGCCCAGCCCTCTGCCGGGCCACCACCGAACAAACCCGGATCGGGGCGGGCTAACCGGTCGACGGGGGCGCGGGGGTGTTCTTGAACGGGGGGCTGCAGCTGGTGCACGCCTCCCCTGACGGCGCGGGTGGCCCAGCCGTCGGGCAGGGCGGCTACAAGGCGGGGGCGGGGCGGGGGAAGCCGACCACGGCGTAGATGTCGGGTTCGTCGAGGGTTTCTTTTTCCAGCAGGTGCGCCGCCAACTGGTCGAGGCGGACCCGGTGCTCGGCCAGCAAACCTAGGGCGATGGCATAACACTCGTCGACGATGCGGCGGACTTCGCTGTCAACCAGTTCCTGGGTCTTGGGCGAGGTGGCGTCCACCCCCGGCAGCAGCATGCTCTCACCGGCTCGAGGCAGCACCGCCACCGGGCCGATGAGCTGGGACATCCCCCATCGACCCACCATCTGACGAGCGATCATGGTGACCTTTTCCAGGTCCGATTCGGCGCCGGTGGTGACGTTGCCGTACACCACTTGCTCCGCCGCCCGGCCCCCCAGCGCCATGACGATGCGGCCCCGCAGGTAGACCTCGTCGTAGTCGTAGCGATCAACGTTGGGCGCCTGGAACGTGACTCCCAGGGCCGAGCCGCGGGGAATGATCGAGATCTTGCGGACCGGGTCCTGGGGGTTCATCAGGATGCCGGTCACGGCGTGGCCCGATTCGTGGAACGCGGTGCGCTCACGTTCGGAGGGGCTCATGGTGATGGAACGGGCCGCGCCCAGCAGCACCTTTTCGAAGGCGTCGGTGAAGTCGCTGTGTTGTACCTGTTGGTGACCGCGGCGGGCGGCCATGAGCGCTGCTTCGTTGACCAGGTTGCGCAGGTCGGCGCCGACCATGCCGGGGGTGGTGGCGGCGATGCCCCCCAGATCCACGTCATCAGCCAACGGCACCGAGCGCACATGCACCGCCAGGATGGCCTTCCGACCGTTGACATCGGGCGGGTTGACCACCACATGACGGTCGAACCGGCCCGGTCGCATCAACGCCGAATCCAAGATCTCGGGGCGGTTGGTGGCGGCGAGCACGATGACGCCCTCCGAGCCGGAGAAGCCGTCCATCTCGGTGAGGATCTGGTTGAGGGTCTGCTCCCGCTCGTCGTGGCCGCCGAAGCTGGCACCAGAGCTACGGGCCCGACCGATGGCGTCGAGCTCATCGATGAACATGATGGCCGGCGCGGCCTTTTTCGCCTGGTCGAACAGGTCCCGCACCCGGGAGGCGCCCACCCCGACGATCATCTCCACGAACTCCGACGCTGACAGCGAAAAGAACGGCACCCCGGCCTCACCGGCCACCGCCCGGGCCAGCAGCGTCTTGCCGGTGCCGGGAGGACCCGACAACAGCACACCGCGCGGTATGGCGGCGCCCAGGCGGCGGTAACGGTCCGGGTTACGCAGGAAATCGACGATCTCCACCAGCTCCTCGGTGGCTTCGTCGATGCCGGCCACATCAGCGAAGGTGGCCCGCTTGTTGGTGTCATCGTTGCGCTTGGCCCGGGAGCGGCCCATGCCCATCATGCCGCCCATGCCGCCCTTGCGGAACATCACCACGAACAGGCCCACCAGCAACAACGTGGGTCCGAAGCCGAACAGCAGGCTCTGCCAGAACGGAACCTGTTTGACCAGCGAGCTGGCGTTGACCGTGACGCCCTTGTCCAACAGCACGTCAATCACCCGGTCGTCGCCCAGACTGGGACGCTCGGTCACGAATCGGGTGGCAGGGGCGGTGGTCTCGTCCGGGGCCACCGGCAGGTTGAACGTGCCCTGGATGGCGCTGCCGACCGAGGTCACTTCCTTCACGTTGCCGGCGTCCACCTCGGCCCGGAACTGGGTATAGGACACCCTGACCTGCAGCGGGGGCGGCGGGGCGGCGAACTGGGTGTAGATGAACCAGTTGAGGACCAGCAGGCCCAGCAGGATCACCCAGAAGCGGGGGCCCTTGGGGAACAGGCTCGATCCGTTGCCGCGATGCTTGGCGGCAGCGGGCTCCTCGGGCAGCCCCTCAACGCGCCAGCCCGGCTTTGGGGTCGACCGGGCGCCATCATCCTGGTTGACCGTGGGCTTTTGTTCCGCGTTCGACACCCGACCTCCTGGGAATGGTCCAACCCCGGTATCGACACAACGCGGGCGCGGATTCAGCCCCAGCCCTGGGGTTCGGGCATCGCGGTCGGAGTTCGCTCCCGATTGCCGTCGACTCGGCATCGAGCGGCGCTAGGTTGCCGTTGTGCCGTACAGACCCGGTGCCTACACCGGCCGATGGATATCCGCTGTTTTAGGGCTGTGCGGGGTGATGACGCTGGTCACGGTGGCGTGCCTGTCCTCAGAACCGGCCGTTGTCGCCGTAAGAGGATCCGAGGCGATGCGGTCCGGTGATGGTCGAACTCCCACGCCGGGGACCCACCGCTCGTCGTCCCCTCAGGCCCGCGACGGATCCGCCAGCCCCCTCACCACCGCCGGCGGCGCCCCCACCACCACGCCAAGCGTCAGCACCGCCCCCGCGAAAGCCGCTGCGCCCGCAACGTCCGCACCACCCACCACCCCGCCTGAAACCGCGCCGCCCGTTGGGACCCCGGTGGCGACCGTGGGCAACCTCTACGCCGAGACCACCATCGGGAAGCTGTCCCCGGCGGTGCGGGATGTGCCCACCCGGGTGTACGTGCCCAACAGCGACGGGCAGACCCTCAGCATCATCGACCCCGCCACCGGCACGCTGCTGGTCACGCTCCCGGTGGGGGTGCTGCCCCACCACATCGTGCCCAGCTGGGACCTCACCACGCTGTATGTGCTGGACACCGCGGGCAACACCCTGGTCCCGATCGACCCCCGAACCGCCGCCCTGGGCACCCCTATCCCGGTGGAGGATCCTTACAACCTGTACTTCACCCCTGACGGCTCCACCGCCCTGGTCATCGCCGAACGGTTCAAACGCATCGACGCCCGCGATCCGCGGACCTGGCAGCTGCGGTGGTCGGTGTCGGTGCCCCACTCCGGCGTCAACCACGGGGACTTCTCGCTCGACGGTCGCTTTTTCTATGCGACCTGCGAGTTTTCCGGCTGGGTGGTGAAGATCGACCTGCTGGAGCAACGCATCGTGGCCGAGCGCAAGGCCGGTGCCCAACCGATCGACCTGCGCCTCGCCCCGGACGCCTCCAAGCTGTACGTGGCCGATCAGGGGCGGGGCGGGGTGATGATGCTGCACCCCACTGACCTGCACGAGTTGGGGTTCATCCCCACCGGCGCCGGCACCCATGGCCTGTACTTCTCGCGTGATGTCACCAGGTTGTACGCCACCAACCGGGGGGCGGGCACGGTGTCTGTTATCGATCTGGCCACCAACACCGTGGCCGCCACCTGGACCGTGCCCCGCGGCGGGTCCCCCGACATGGGATCAGTGTCCGCTGACGGGAACCTGTTCTGGGTGTCGGGCCGCCACCACGGCGAGGTCTACGCCTTCGACACCACCAGCGGGGCCCTGGTCCATCGCATCAAGACCGGACCCGGCGCCCACGGGCTGACCCTGTTTCCCCAGCCCGGACGGTTCAGCATGGGCCACACCGGCAACTACCGCTGAACCGTCCCGCCCGCACCCGTCAGCCGCCTCGGTGGGGCCTGGTGGGGGCTTGGTGGGGGGTCAGACGAAGCGCTGGCCGTAGACCACGGCGTTCACGTCTCTTTTGGTCAGAGTGGCCGCCTTGGCCGGCAGCTCGGCGAAGCGGGTGGCGATGGCCCGGGCCTCCTCCAGCAGCGACGCCGCCGGTACCACCCGATTCACCACACCCAGCCCGGCCAGTTCCTCCGCCCCGAAGCGACGGCACAGGATCACCGCCTCCTTGGCCAGCCATGGGCCCAGCCGATGGGTCAGGGCGAAGCTCGACAATCCCCGGAATGGCGCCCCCAACTCCACCTCGGGGACCCAGAACTGCGCTTCGGGCACCGCCAGGCAGTAGTCCGCCCCCAAGGCCAGGGTCCAGCCGCCCCCCACGGCGTGACCGTTGACGGCGGCCACGGTCATCACGTCAAGGTGGGCCAGCAGGTCAAACACCCGGCCGATGACCCGGGGCCCGGCGGAAAAGTTGCGCAGGTCCCCGCCCTCCACCCGGGCCTTGACCTGGTTGGGTTCGGCCCCGGCGCAGAACACGCTGCCGGCCCCGGTGAGGATCAGGGCCCGGGTATGACCGTCATCACGCACCCGGAACAGCAGCTGCTCAAGCTCGGCCAACACCGCCGGGTTGAGCCCATTGCGACGTTCGGGCCGGTTGAAGGTGAGGGTGCTGATCGGGCCGTCCGATTCGAGACGGAAGAACTCGGGTTCGCGGGCGATGACATCGGGCACGGCCGGGGACGCTACCAGCGGGCCGCCCGTCCACCGCTGTGCTCCCAACGCGAGGTGTCCCGCCGCCGCTAAAGGTGACCGGTCTCACGGCCGACCGAAAGGGTGGTCCGGGATTGCGCAGCTGCGTCGGCAGCGCCGCGACCTGAACGCCGCCCCTCGGGCCTGGACCTCGACCTCATCAGGAGTACCCATGCTTCATCGCTTGACCATCGCCCGGAAGCTGGCGGTCATCGCCGTCGCCGCGCAGCTGATGCTCCTGCTGTTGGGACTGGCGTCGTTCCGGACCAACAACTCCTTGCAGGCCCGCACCGATGACGTGGCCGCCACGGTGGAGGCCACCCGTCTCGGTGGGCTTGCCGACATGGCTCACGACGCCGTCCGAGGGGACGTGCTGGAGGCCACCGGCACCTCGGACCCGACACGGTTGGAGGAGTTGGTGGCCCGCACCAAAGAACACAGCGACGTCATGGTGAGCCGGCTGGCCGAGGTCCGGGCCCTCGGTCTCAGCGCCGAGATCACCCAGGCCGTCGACGCCGTCACCACCGACGTGCAGCGCTACGTGACCATCGCCCCCGAGATCGTCGCGCTGACCGCCACGGACCAGGCCGCGGCCCGCCAGCGCCTGACGGAGTTCAACGAGGCCTTCACCACCCTGGAGGGGTCCCTCGAAGGGGTGTCGGAGACCATCAGCCACCATGCCGAAACCGCCGTGGCCGCGGCGCACACCGAGGGGGCTCGGGCCAACCAGGTGAGCGTCGTGGTGCAGGTCATCGCCATGATCGTGCTCTTCGTACTGGTCCGGGTCATGACCCGCTCGATCCTCGGCCCCATCCGTCAGCTGCGGGATCGCCTGAGCGATATCGCCCACGGTGACGGCGACCTCACCCAGCAGATCGACGAGAACGTGGTGGGCGTGGTGGGCGAGGTGGCCCACAGCTTCAACGTGTTCGTGGCCAAGGTCCGCACGGTCATGGCCGGCATCGGCGAACGGTCCCAAACCCTGGCCGCCGCCGCCGAGGAGCTCACCCGCACCAGCACCGTGATGGCGGAAAGCGCCGAGGAGACCCTGGTGCAGACCGAGACCGCCAATGGCGCCGCCGCTGAGGTCACCAACAGCGTGGGGGTGGTGGCCGCCGCCAGCACCGAGCTGACCGCCTCCATCCGGGACATCTCCCAAAACGCTGGCGAGGCGGCCCAGGTGGCCAACTCCGCCGTTCGCATCGCCGAGCAGACCGCCGCCGCGGTGGGCAAGCTCTCCACCAGCTCGGCGGAGATCTCCACCGTGGTCCGCTCCATCACCGCCATCGCCGAACAGACCAACCTGCTGGCCCTCAACGCCACCATCGAGGCCGCCCGGGCCGGGGAGGCCGGGAAGGGCTTCGCCGTGGTCGCCAGCGAGGTCAAGGAACTGGCCACCGAGACCGCCTCGGCCACCGCCGGCATCACCGCCCGCATCGAAGCCATCCAGTCCGACACCAACGCCGCGGTGGCCGCCATCGAGCAGATCAACGCCATTGTGGGCCGCATCAACGAAA
>JBJXFH010000204.1:0-2507 GCA_046155365.1 Acidimicrobiales bacterium
CCCGCATCGCCGGTGCCTCCAAGGTGATCGCCATTGACATCACCACCGCCAAGCTGGACGTGGCCCGCCAACTGGGCGCCACCCACGTGGTCAACGCCAGTGACGGTGACCCGGTGGAGCAGGTCAAAGAGCTCACTGGCGGCGGGGTGGACTACTCCTTTGAGGCCATCGGATCCAAGGCCACCGGTGAGCAGGCCTTTCGCATGCTGCGCCCGCGCGGCACCGCCACCATCATCGGCATGGCCCCCATGGGCACCAACTTCGAGTTGCCGGCCCATGAGGTGTTCATGCAGGAGAAGATCTTCCGGGGTTCGATGATGGGCTCCAACCAGTTCCGCCTGGACATGCCCCGCTTCATTGACCTGTACCTGGACGGCAAACTGCTGCTGGACGAGATGGTCTCCCACCGCATCGGCCTGGACGAGATCAACCACGGGTACGACCTCATGCGCAACCGTCAGACCACCCGCACCGTCATCACGTTCGAGTAACCGGGGGCCACCGGCACCATGAGTGCAACCCCCGATTGGCGAGACCACGGCATCAAGGTCATCCCGGCCGGCCACCTCGACACCAACACCGCCCAGACCCCAGGCATGAGCCGGGCCGCGGCCATCAACCACGCCCGGGCCGGGGCGGAGAAACTGTGGGCCGGCACGGTGGTGATCCACCCCGACGCCCGCACCGGAGCCCACCATCACGGCGAACTGGAAAGCGTGATCTACGTGGTCAGCGGCCGGGCCCGCATGAGGTGGGGTGAGCAGCTGGAGTTCACCGCCGAGGCCGGTCCGGGGGATTTCATCTTCGTGCCGCCGTGGGTGCCCCATCAGGAGATCAACGCCGCCGCAGATCAGGAGCTGTCCTGCGTGCTGGTGCGCAGCGGGCAGGACCCCGTGGTGGTCAACCTGGAGCTCACAGCCGTCGCCGAGCCCGAAACTGTGCCCTGGGTAGACGATCTGCACCGCTAGGCCGCGGTTCATCCGCGCTTAGTCCCGGTTAGTTCATCTGCGTGACCTGAGCCTTCGACGCGCATCGTTTCGTCAAGAACGGCGTGTCAGGTTCCGATGCACTCGACAAGACACGCACGGTCGAGGAGCGACGCATCATGGGCAAGTCGAACAACGAGGACGGAGCCGTCCCCCGCCGCTCCCCAGTGGCCTTAGTGGGTCAGCGGAGCCTGGTGGTCAAAATCATGCTGGCAGTGGGCGCTGCTTCACTGCTGATGGGCATCGCCGGTGGCGTGGCCATCAACCGCATGGGGGCGTTGCACGGGGGCACCCTGGACCTCTACGAGAAGCAGGTCGCAACCCAGACGGTGGGCACCATGCGCGCCGCCTTCAACCGGGCCCGGCTGAACGCCCTGGACCACTTCCTGACCGAGGATCCCGCCGAAGAGGCCACCGAGGAAAAGGACATCGCAAAGTCCCGGGACGAGGTGGCTGAGGCGGTGGTGAAGCTGAAGGGGCTTCACGTCAACGCCGAGGAACTGGCGGCGCTCGAGCGGTTCGCCGGACCGTGGGCCGAGTACAACAAGATCACCGACGAGCAGCTGCTGCCCGCCAGCCGCGAGGGTCGCCTCGAGGAGATCTCAAAGATCCGACACGAGGCGGTGGCCCCGCTCATCAGCGAGATGCGCGCCGCCATGGACGAGCTGGTGGTGGCGGCCGAAGCCGATGCGCTGAGGGTGGAGAAGCAGTCCGAGGCGACCTACTCCTTGGCCCGCATCGTGGTGATCGCCGGTCTGTTCGTTGGTATGGCCCTGGGCCTGTTGGCGGCATGGTTCGTGGCCCGCATGGTGACCAAGCCGGTGGGCAAGGTGTCCGACGTGCTGGCGGCGCTGGCGGTGGGCGATCTCACCCGCCGGGCCGAGGTTGAATGGCAGGACGAGGTGGGCGCCATGGCTACCAACCTCAACCGGGCCCTGGACAGTTTGGCCGCTGATGTGACCGCCATCGCCCGCACCGCTGACGCCGTGGCCAGCACCTCCGATGGCCTGGCCGCCTCGGGGGCGCAGTTGGCGGCGGCTGCGGAGGAGTCATCGGCTCAGGCCGGGGTGGCGGCAGATGCGTCCAGCTTGGTGACCAACAACGTGAACTCCCTGGCTGCGGGCACCGAACAGATGATGTCCGCCATCGTGGAGATCTCCGCTAGCGCCACCCAGGCGGTGCAGGTGGCCAACCTGGCGGTGGAGGCCGCCAGCGACGTGAACACCACCGTGTCCAAGCTGCTGGAATCCTCCAACGAGATCGGCGAGGTCATCGGCATGATCACCGGTATCGCTGCACAGACCAACCTGCTGGCCCTCAACGCCACCATCGAGGCCGCCCGGGCCGGCGAGGCCGGGAAGGGCTTCGCGGTGGTGGCCAGCGCGGTCCAAGAGCTGGCCACCGAGACCGCCTCGGCCACCGCCGGCATCACCGCCCGCATCGAAGCCATCCAGTCCGACACCAACGCCGCGGTGGCCGCCATCGAGCAGATCAACGCCATTGTGGGCCGCATCAACGAAA
>JBJXFH010000205.1:0-4239 GCA_046155365.1 Acidimicrobiales bacterium
GTTCGTTGACTTGTGCGCCGGCGAGGGTTTCGTCACCGTTGCGTCGGTTGTTGAGGTACCCGGCCACGCCTTTGTCGATCGCCGCTTGGACGATGGCGAAGTTCTCGGCGTTGAGTTCACCTTCGATGCGACCGCGCCCGTCAAGCAGCCCGGTCAACCGCAGCCATTCCGGTTCTTGTGGTGGTGGTTCGGGTTGCAACGCCGGATCCGGGCTATTCACCGCGTGAGCACACGCTTTCCAGTGCCGCACCGCGTTGGCCAGATCACCGGTACCGGCCAACGCCACCAAGGTGGCATCGATCTCCTCGTCATACCGGACGGGATCCGCACGCTGGCAGTCAGTCAACAACCGAACATCCGCCCCGCACAACATGCCGGCCCGGGCCGCGGTCTGGCTGTGGGGCATGTGCTCCAACGCCGCCGCTTCACGCAACAACCCCGCCGCTTGAGGGCGCAGCAGCCCGGTGTGAGCCGCCACCCACGCTTCAGGTGACGTGAACCCTACCCGGACCCAGTGCTCCTCACGCTGCGCCACCAACGCCGCCTCCCGCAACACCTGCGCGGCGAGGTTCGCTATTTGCTGCACTTCCCCCAACCGAGATGCGTCACACCCACCATCGCGGACATCAACCAGGAGCTCTTGGAGTGCTGCAACAATGCCCGCCGACATGCCAACAGTTTATAAGTCTGCGCCGCCGGACCAGAGCATTATGCAGAACATTCTTGGAACTCATGGAGCGTAGTTCCCGGCTGACCCTCGGCGTTCATTGGTTGAAGCCACTCGGTCGCGGCTGTTGCGCGCGAGCGGATGAGTCCAATAGTTGATTGAGCGTTATGGCCGGCTCCTGGTGTTTGAGCGGGGGTTGGGGCGGTGAACGTACGGGGCCCCTCATGCGCCATCTCTCGGACGCGAGCAGCGGCTGACCGTTCCACGAGGTTGGGATGGCCGCCCGGCGTTGGACACGCGTACCCAAGGTCCACCGCCTCGCCCGGAACAACACTCTCGGCCATCGGGGACCCAAGCTGATGCCAAAGCCGCCGAGCAGCGGGCTATCCCAACGGCCACCCGCATGAATGTTTGTTGGCCGAAGCCTGCCAAGGAGGGTGACCTCGCCGCGCCATGGCTCGGTCACGTGATTGAAGACTGCGCCCCCCTGCCCCCTGAACCTGCCAATCAAGAAAGTCCAAACGAGCAGGCCGCCATTCCCCGTATTTTCTACGCCGGCCGCTGCAACGGCAACATACTCGGCCAATATCTGATCAGATCAGATCTGATCTGACTCTGACCCGCAATCCTGGACATAGGGTGTGACAAATTCGGCCTGCGGTTGGCTTGGCCCCCACGGGGGTGCTCGACTGAGCGAGGTGGGTGAGGCCCGGTCTGGTGGCGTTGCCGGTTGAAGAAGACAGGTACCGGAACAGGTCGGCTGTCGACGTGGGCTCGGGCTCGTGTGTGTAACCAAGTCGACCCGCGGATCCAGGCGGTGTCGACGTTGAGGCGGGCCTCGGTGGTCTCCATCGCAGCGGTGTCGAAGGCGTCGCCGGTTGAACCGAACGGAGTAGGTGTTGGCGTTCCGGCAGTGAACGTGAGGTCTGGTGACGTGGAGCGGGAGCTCGTGCCGGATGGTGTATGACCTCAGCCGGGTGTCCGGTGCACGCCAACGCCAACGCCGACACTGCCAGGGCGGCGTCTCAGCGGGCGGCAGTGCGTCAGCCGACGAACCCACGATGGACCAGATTCCGCACCGCAGCAAGGTAGAGCCTTCCTTCCCCGACCGGGAACTCGGTGATGTCGGCCACCACCGCAGCGCAGGCGCCGGGTCTTCCCCGCCGCTACTTCTTCCACCTGTGCGCTCCGACCAAGTCGTTCGTGGGCATCGGCCGTGCCACACGGGAACGTGCGATCAGATGCCGGCGGCGTTGCAGTTACCCCACCAGTCGCCAGCGATACCTATAGGCGTTGCGTGACCGGGCGCAGAGGCTTCGGATGTTCTCGTGGCAATTTGGTCACTTCGCGCATCCGCTGACCGACCGTTCGGCCATGTTGGTCGGCCCGAAGCGGAAGCGGATCACCTCATCGTCTTCCGGGCGAAAAAAGCAGCCGCCCGTTCAAGCGCTGATCCGCTTCGAACGCGGCGCTCCACGTTCTCCTTGCGGAGCCGGCGCACCCCGTCACGCTTGGATGCCGTCAACCGGTCCGGGTTCTCGGCCCGAAGGTTCGCGTCCCGGCACTGCTTGGCCCAGCTCCACGACGCGTCTCGGTGATCCTGAGTGGCCGGCCCACCTGCGTGATCGAACGGCCCCAGGACTTCACCAGCGCACGCGCATCACGACGGAACTGCGCCGGGTACTTCGTTTGGACGACCCATGGGGCCTCGTCCCCTCCCTTGCCGGTCACTCGACTTCGTCGTACTCGATTTCAGCCAGCAACGCATGGAGGAGCGAGTGACCGTGGACTTCGGTGATGCAGCCCAGGGCGTGGAGCAATCCCACGGCGATTGGTCCGAAAATCACGAAGAGGAACGCGCCGGACGCGCCACCAGATCCTCCGTTGCTCACCAGGCTGGCGCCGCTCAGAACAAAGCCGATGAGGCTCAGCGCGGCGACAATCACCGCCAATCGGCGCAGCGTCACACCGGCGGCAATCGCCCGTTCGGCAGCGCGGTGCGACCTGGCCAACTGCTCCGTATGTGTCTCCATCTGAGGCCCCTTGGTGGTAGGGCAGGCCGCGCAGATCAGATCAGATCAGATCACAACGCCTGCCGACGCCTCTGTTTACCACGGCCGCCGGACCCGGCCCCGCCCATGCTCCAAACTCGCTGGGCGGCGAGGTGGAAACAGGCCACACTGGTCCCATGGTAACGGTTATCAGTGACAACCTGATCGTCTGGGGCAGCGACATCGAGCCTGGCACCATCCGCCAAGCGGAGAAGGCCTCGCGCCTGCCCATACTGGCCGGTCCGGTGGCGCTGATGCCAGACGCCCACATCGGCATCGGGGCCACGGTGGGCTCCGTCATCGCCACCCACGGCGCTGTGATCCCCTCGGCGGTGGGTGTGGACATCGGCTGCGGCATGATCGCCGCCGAGCTGAACGTCACCGCGGCCCGGTTGCCCGATGATCTCGGTCCGCTGCTGGGCCGGATCGAACGCGCCATACCAGCCGGTGTGGGCCAGGGCCACAAGCAGGCGGGCCATCGCGGTGAGCGCTGGCTGGCCGGCAACGTCCCGGCCACGGAGCTGTCGGCCAGGCAGATCACCACTGCGCTCCATCAGTTCGGCACGCTCGGTTCGGGCAACCACTTCTTCGAGGTCTGCCTCGACGAGCGGGACCGGGTGTGGGTGGTGTTGCATTCGGGCAGCCGGGGTATCGGCAATCAGCTGGCGCAGGCCCACATCGCCACCGCCCGGGGCCTGGCCGTCACACTGGAGCATCGTCTGGAGGATCCCAACCTGGCTTGGTTCAGTGAGGGCACCGAGCAGTTCCAGGCCTACGTGACGGACATGTTGTGGGCGCAGGACTACGCCCGGGCCAACCGGGACCAGATGATGGACAACGCCCTCGCCCAGGTCTTTGCGTTTCTCGGTCACGGGGCGGAGACCTTCCGGGTCAACTGCCACCACAACTTCTGCCAGCAGGAGCGTCACACGGTGGCCGGCGAGGAGCGCGACATGTGGATCACCCGCAAAGGCGCCATCAAGGCCGATACCGGTGAGTATGGCGTGATCCCCGGCTCCATGGGCACCCGTAGCTACATCGTGCGTGGTCGGGGTCATGCCGCCAGCTGGCGTTCATGTTCCCACGGCGCCGGTCGTCGTCATTCACGAACGGCGGCCAAGAAGCTGTTCAGCCGGGAAGATCTGGTGGCGCAGATGGCGGGGAAGGTGTGGCAGGAAGACCGGGCCGCGGCCCTCCTGGACGAGATCCCCTCGGCGTACAAGAACATCGACCAGGTGATGGCCGACCAAGCGGATCTGGTGGAGATCTGCCACACCCTCCACCAGATCCTCAACTACAAGGGAACCTGAGCTCAGCCCTTGTCGGCTTGGCGCTCGGCCAGCTCGGCGCGGATGTCATCGCCGTGCTGGTTGAGCGCCGGCACCCCGAGGTACACGCCGGCGGGATCGTCGCTGAACTTGATGGGGCAGTTCAAAACCACGGTGGGACGGTGATGATCGTGATCAACCCGGACCAGCATCTCCCGGGCGGCCACGTGGGGATCTTCCACCCACTGCTCGG
>JBJXFH010000014.1:0-7117 GCA_046155365.1 Acidimicrobiales bacterium
GACAGCAGCTGGCAGGCCCAGGACACCCCGCCCTCGAGAAAAGCGAAACGCAAGGACGGGAAACGCCGGGTGACACCACCGAAAAACAACGCCTTGCACACCGCCTCATCCGCCGCCGCGAAGTGCCCGATGTGGTTGTACGTGAAGTTCGACGGCGACGCCCGCAGACCGAAACCACGGCCGCGGCCGTTGGCATGAAAGGACGGTGACACCCCCAGCTCGACACAGTGCTGCCACAGCGGGTCATAGTCGTGCAGGCTGTCCAGCCCCAACACGTCCAACCACACCCCGCCGTCGCTGCCGTCCTCGCCACCGCCACCCTCGCCACCCTCGCCATGTAACGGCCGGGGAATCATGCTGCCGAACATGGCGGCCTTGAGCCCCAGTTCCCCCACCGCGTGGTCCAACTCGTCAATGGCCTCCTCCGGCGTGAACATGGGGATCACCGCGGCGGGGGTCATGCGCTGCGAGTACGGCGCGAAATACTCGGCGATGAACGTGTTGTACGCCCGGCACGCCACCCGGCGCATCTCATCGGGGACCACGTTCACGATGCCCAAACCCTGGGTGGGGTACAGCACCGTGAAATCAATGCCCAGCTCATCCAGTCGGTCATTGAGCAACCGGGGCATCATCGACGTGGCCCGATCCAAGGTGTTGGCGGTGGGCACCGACCAAAACGCCTCATGGCCGAGGTTCCGCGCTCGTCGCTGCTCGGTGGTCAACCCCACGTTGGCGCCGATCATGCGGCCGAACGCACTGAAGCCTTCCACCGCCAGGTCACCGCCGATGCGACGCAGGGCATCGTTCATGATCGGCAGGTACTCAACCCAGTGACCGTCACCATCCACCACCGGATGGTGCAATCCAGCCCTGACCTGCGCCGCAGATTTCCGCGTCATCGTGGTTGTCCTCCTGACCGTCCCAGCCTAACGGGGGCCCACGGCGCGGAGCCCAGGCGCCACGGTCAGCCAACCGCTACCGTTCCGCCCATGGCTGCTGCGCTTGACGGCATGAGAATCCTTGACCTGACCCAATACGAGGCCGGTCCTTCCGCCACCCAGGCTCTGGCGTGGCTGGGAGCGGACGTGGTGAAGGTGGAACGTCCGGAGGTGGGTGATCCCGGCCGGGCCACCGGCGGGTCGGACTCGCCGTACTTCCACCATTGGAACGCCAACAAACGCTCGGTGGCGCTGGAGCTCAGTTCCCCCACCGGCCGGCAGCTGTTGTTGGACATGGTCCCCCGCTTCGATGTGGTGGTGGAGAACTTCGGTCCCGGCGTGGTGGAGAAGCTCGGCCTGGGCTTCGAGGACGTGAAAGCGGTGCACCCCGGGGTGATCTACGCCTCGGTCAAGGGTTTCGGTCTGTCGGGGCCCTACGCCGATTTCAAGTGCTTCGATTCGGTGGCCATGGCCATGGGCGGGGCGTTCTCGGTGACCGGCGAGGTGGGGGGCGAGCCGTTGCCGCCCGGTATCACCGTGGGTGACTCCGGTACCGGCATGCAGCTGGCCCTGGCCATCACCGCGGCCTACGTGCAGAAGCTGCGCACCGGTGAGGGCCAGCGCATCGAGCTGTCCATGCAGGAGGCGGTGACCTACTACATGCGCACCCGCCTGGCCATCGGTGGCGGCTGGGGCGAGGAAGCCGCGCCCCGCACCGGCAAAGGCCGCGGCGCGCTGCTGGATCTGTACCGTTGCCAGCCGTTCGGGCCCAACGATTACATCTACCTGATGGCGGTCACCGACGGCATGTGGAAAGCGGTGCCGGGTGCCATCGGCAAACCGGAGTTGCTGACCGATGAGCGTTTCACCTCCAACAAGGGCCGCATGATCAACGCCAAAGCCCTCCACGAGGAGATCGAGGCCTTCACCTCGGCGCGCACCAAGCACGAAGCCATGAGCGCCCTGGCCGACGCCGGCGTACCATGCGGTGCGGTATTGGACACCGCCGAATTGCACACCGATCCCCATCTTTTGGCCCGGGGTTTCGTGCACGACGTGGACATCCCCGGTCACGGCCCGGCCAAGATGTTGGGTTGGCCGGCCCGGCTGTCGGCCAGCAACGTGGATCTGCAGTTGGCCCCGGCGTTGGGCGCCCACACCGATGAGGTGCTGGCCGCCGAATTGGGACTGGACGGGTCCACCCTGGCCCAGTTGCACCACGACGGCGTGCTGGGCTGACCCCGACGGTCAGATCACGGTCAGATCACCCGCTCGGCTTGCAGTTGGGCCACGGTGTCATCGCTGAAGCCCAGCTCGCGCAGGATATCCCCGCTGTGTTGGCCGGGCACGGGGGCAGCGCTGCGAATACGGGTGGGGGTGCGGGAGAACTTGGCCGCCGGGCCGGTAAGGGGGGCCACCGATCCATCCCACAGTTCCATCTCCTGCAGCATGTCGCGCTCCAACACATGCGGTTCGCGGGCCACCTCGGCGAACGTGTTGAGCTTGGCCACCACCAACCCGGCCTCCAACAGCGTGTTCACCGCCTCCTGCACCGGGCGACCGGCGCACCATCCGGCGATGACCGCGTCCACCTGTTGGCGGTTCTCGATGCGCTCGGCGTTGCGGCCGAACCCCGGGGCCCGGGCCAATTCCGGTCGACCGATGGCCTCACACAACCGCCGCCAATGGGCATCAAGGGCCACCGCCAGATACAGGCTGCCGTCGGCGCAGGGGTACAGCTCGCAGGGATGGGTGACGTTGACCTGGGTGCCCCACCGTTGCAACGGGACCCCGGTGGCGCCCAGGCTCAGCAGCCCATCGGAATGGAACAGGATGGAGTCCAGCAGACACACGTCCACGTGCTGGCCCTCACCGGTGCGGTCCCGATGACGTAACGCCGCCAACGCCGACAGACCACCGTGCAGGCCGGCCAGATCATCGGCCAGGAACGTGGGCGCTTTCACCACCGGACCATCGGCGGTGGCGTTGAGGTCCATCCAACCGCTGGCGGCCTGGGCGGCGGGGTCATACCCGGCGCGCTGATGCCAGGGACCGAACTGACCCCAGCCGCTGATGGACACGTACACCAGGTCCGCTTTGACGGCCTGGCAGTGCTCGTACCCGATGCCCCATCCGGCCAAGGTGCCGGGCCGGAAGTTCTCGATGACCACATCGGCCGTGGCCACCAACGCCAAGAACACGTCCCGACCGGCGGGCACCCGCAGATCCAGGCTCAGGCTGCGTTTGTTGCGATGCACGGTCTGGTTCACGTAGTTCAACCCGGTGCCGCCGATGCGGGGCGCGCTCTGCGGGGGCGGGCCGCCGGGCAGATCGATGTGGATGACCTCGGCGCCGAGGTCCCCCAACAGACACGCCGCCATGGGACCGGCCCACGCGGTGGTGCAGTCAATCACCCGCAAGGTGTCCAGCGGACCGGTGCAGTCCGTGCGGGCATCGCGGTAAAACGCTGCCTTTTCCATCAGAGGGTTTCGATTCCACCCCAAAGGAACGCCACCACCGTGGCCCCGTTGGGACTGCTGACGGTGTGGGCACAGCCATCGGGCCGATACCCGAGTTGCCCTGGCCGCAATACCCCGGCCTCGTCCTCAATGGTCCCCTCGATCACGAACACCAACTCGTCGCCGTTGTGGCGGTGCTTCGGCAACTGCGCGCCCGGTTCGAAGCGGTTGACGGTGGCCGCCCGGCCGGCGTCGGCGTCAGCCCAGAACCGCTTCTGGCGGATACCGGCCATCATGTCCACCCAGGGCGTCGCGGGCAGGTCGATCACCAGCGACGCCGGACCCGAGCCATCGCCGGCCTTGCCCACCCCACCGGTGACCACCGCCAGCGCGGTCGCCCCCTTGTCGCTGCGCACGGTATGGGCACAACCGTTGGGTCGGTAGCCCACGTTGCCGGCGGTCACCGCGCCGAACTCATCGGCCACCACCCCCTCGATCACGAACACCAACTCGTCACCGTTGTGAGCGTGGCGGGGCAGGGTGGCGCCGGGCGAGAAACGGGTCAGCATGCAGATGCGGTTGGTGGCGGCATCGGACCACAAACGCTTGGCCGAAACGCCCGGCAGCAACTCATCCCAGTCCGCCCCGCCGATATCAATGATCTGCGAACGCACCACGTCGACCTCGGCCATCAGCAAGAACCCCCTTGCACGTCGGCCCGACCCGCAACCGGTCGGCACCGCAACCGTGGCGGACACTACTCGGGGTCGATCAGGTGGCGTTGAGCTGTGCGTGATGGCGCGCTACCCGGGGATAGACGAAGAACAGCACCAGCCAACAGCCGATCACGCTGGCGGAGAAGGCCCAGAACACCCGGTCGTACGCCGCCACCGCGTCGGGCCGGTTCTTATCACCAATGACGGACACCGCAATGGCAATGCCCAACGCCGCGGCGATGTTGCGCACGGTGTTGAACGAGGCGTTGACCTCGCCGTAGAAGTCCGGACCAACCCGGGCCAGCACCCCACCGTTCAGCGGCGGCTGGGTCAAGGCCCAACCGGCGCCGAAAAGGGCGATGGCCGGACCGGCGCTGATCCAGTAGTTCGGCTCCGTGCCCAAGAACAGCAACGGCCACATGACCGCGGCGATGGGGATGATCGAACCCCACCGCACCAGTTGCTCGTGACCGAAGCGTTCGTTGAGCCGACCGCCGTAGGTGGTGAAGATGCCGGACACGATGGGTCCGGGCACCAACGCCAGGCCGGTCTGCACCGGGCTGTAGTGCCACACCCGGATGAAGTACAGCGGCCACACCAGCCAGATGGCCATGCCGGCGATGTTGAGCAAGAAGTTGGCCACGTTGGCCACCATCACCGGCCGGATCAGGAACACATCGAGGTTCAACAGCGGCGCCGGATGATGCCGACAGCGCCGTACAAACAACGGGAACAACGTGATCATGGCCAACAACGCCGCCACCACCACCGGCGAGCCCCACCCCAGCGTTGAACCCTGACTGGCGGCGAACACCATCGAACCCACCGCCACCGTACCCATCAGTACGCCGATGAAGTCCAGCCGACCGGGGGCGGTAGCGGCCTTGGATTCGGACAACACCCGCCAGCCCCCCGCCAGCGCCGCCAACGAGATCGGCACCGACAGCGCCATCAGCACCCGCCAACTGGTGACCGCCAAGATCAACGCCGACGCCGCCGGGGCAATGGCCGCAGCCAACGGGCCGGTGGCGGTCCACAGCGACACCGCGGTGACATGACGCTCCCGGGGAAATTCGGGCAACACCACCGCCAGGGAGCTGGGCAGGATCAGGGCGCCCCCGGCGGCGGTCACGAACCGGGCCACGATCAGCACCAGCGCACTCGGAGCCAGCGCCGAGCCCAACGAACCGAGCGCGAAGATGGCCAACCCGGCCCGGAACATCCGTCGGCGACCCAGCCGGTCCGCCAAGCGACCCGACACCGGCAACAGGCTGGCGAGCCCGATAAAGAAGATCGACACCACCCACGACAACGTGGCCGAACTGGACGAAGCGAAGGACTCGGAGATCTCGGTGAACGCCAGGTTGGTGGCCGTGGTGGTGAAGGACATCAACGAGAAGCCGGCGCTGCCCACCGCCAACGCTTTCCACGCCCGGGCCGGGATCGGCGGACGGGGGCTGCTGGCACCGGCTCGTTGCGGCTCCGTCGTTGTCGCCATCCACGTCCCCTTGCCGGCACAACACAGAGAGCGGCGCGCGGCCCCGCAACGATCACAGTCCCCTCAACACGGCACCAAACCGGAGCGCCAACGGTCACACCCCCCGGGGCCCGCGCCAGGCTCGGGCAGGTTCATGGCGCACGGCCTGAGCGGCTGACCGTAGGGTCAGTCCCGTGCTTCGTAGTGAACCGGCCCAACCCCCAGTCCGTGTGCCATCAAGCGGTGAGGGCATGTTCGCGCCGCTGCACTGCCAGCACTTTCCCAAGGTGTTCGCCACCGGTGCCATCTGGAGCATCGCCCGTTGGGGAATGGGGTTCCTGGGCGCCTTCGTGGCCAATGACCTGACCGGTTCGCCACGGCTGGTGCAGCTCTCGGGGTCCATGATGTGGGGGCCGCTGCTGTTCGCCGGGCTGATCGGCGGGGCGGTGTCGGACCGCTTCGATCGGCGCCGTACCGTGCTGGTGCAATTGGCGGTGATGATCCCGCTGACCGCGCTGATGGGGATCCTGGCGCTGGGCGATCATCTGCGAGTGTGGATGATCTATCCCTTCATGCTGGTCGTGGGCCTGGGATGGATCGTGGACATGACCGTGCGGCGGACGTTGATCTATGACCTGGTGGGCCCGGAGCGGGTCAATGGGGCCATGGCGTTGGAGATGGCCAGTTCCGCCGCCGGGCTGGCCATCGGGGCGCTCATCGGGGGGACCGTGATCGAAGAGCTGGGGGTGGGTCAGGCCTACCTGGTGCTCGCCGCGGCCCTGGTGGCAGCCCTGATCATCATGTGGCAGCTACCCACGCCCACCCGGCCGACCCCGACCCCGACCCCGATCCCGATCCCGGCGGCCGCGACCGCGACCGCGACATCGCCCACCGCGACCGGCTCGTCAGCGGTCCCGGCGTCGTTCCTGCAGACGGTGTTCGAGGGACTCCGGGCGCTGCCGGCCAACCTGCCGTTGGTGTCGATTCTGGGGGTGACGGTGTTCGTGGACTTCTTTCACTTCTCGTACTTCCCGATCGTGCCCATCATGGGCGAGCGGGTGGACGCCTCCCCCACCATGGTCGGGGTGATCTCCGCCACCGCCGGGCTGGGCATGATGGCGGGGTCGCTGTGGGTGGCCAAGCGCCAGCCGCACCGGGGCCGGGCCTATTCCTTCGGTTCGATGGCCGCCTGCGCCCTGCTCATCGGTTTCGCCCTGGTGCCCAACTACTGGGTGATGGTGGCCTTCGCCGGTGGGGCAGGGGTGGCCATGGGACTGTTCGGCGCCACCCAAACGGCGCTGGCCATCACCACCACCAGCGCCGAACTGCGGGGCCGGGCCATGGGGTTACTGTCCATGGCCATCGGCGCCCTACCCATCGGTATGTACGGGCTGGGGGAACTGGCCCAGGCCTTCGGTGCCCCCGCCGCGCTGGTGGTGTTCAACATTGCCGGCCTGAGCGGGTTGGTCCTGTGGCTGTGGCGCCGACCCGAGGTGCTGTCGGTGCGCTGAATGGGCCCGACCC
>JBJXFH010000028.1:0-34405 GCA_046155365.1 Acidimicrobiales bacterium
GGTGAGCGCCCCACTCACCGGACCGTTGTCGGGCCGGGCACAGAGCTCGAGACCGAGCGGGATGAGCAGGAACGGCGAGAGCATCAACGCGACGGCCACCCAGGAGGGCCGCGCCAATCCCGCCCACAGCGCCCACAGCACGGCACCGGTCGCCATCGGCGGAGATCGCAAAGCCGTCACTTGTGGAGCATAGGCAGCACTGGACGTTTCCGAAATCGCTGCAGCGGAGCCCGGGACGGCCCGTAGCCTGACGGGGTGCTGCTCACCATCACCACCACCGCCGAGCCGGCCACTGACCTGGGTTATCTGCTGCACAAGAACCCGGCCGGGCTGCACCAGCGGGACCTGCCATTCGGAGTGGCCCGGGTGGTGTACCCCCAGGCTGACCAGCATCGCTGCACCGCCGCCCTGATCGTGGACATCGATCCGGTGGAACTGGTCCGGGGCCGAACCCAGGGCCACGGCCGTGGCCGTCCCGGGCCCACCTCGCCATCGCCGTCATTCTCGCTGTCCCAGTACGTCAACGATCGGCCCTACGCCGCGTCCTCGTTCCTGTCGGTGGCCATCCAGCGCATGTTCGGCACCGCCATGACCGGGCGCAGCAAGGATCGGCCCGATCTCGCCGGACGTGACCTCCCCCTCGAGGTGCGCCTGCCGGTGCTGCCGGCCCGGGGCGGGGCCACGCTGGTTCGCCAGTTGTTCGAGCCGTTGGGCTATGACGTGACCACCAACGAGATCGCGCTGGACCCAACCGTTGCCGTTTGGGGTCCGAGCCGGTATCTCAGCGTGGTCCTGTCCGGCCAACAGCAGATAAAGACGGTACTGGAGCATTTGTTCGTGATGCTGCCGGTGCTCGATGACGACAAGCACTACTGGGTCAACGACGATGAGGTGGACAAGCTGTTGCGCCGTGGCGGGGACTGGTTGGCCCACCATCCCAGCCGGGAGCTGATCACCCGGCGGTACCTGCGCCACGATCGCCGCCTGACCGCGGCCGCGCTCGACCGTCTGACCGCCGCCGAAGAACTGGCCGTGGACCCCGATGACGCCGCCTCGGACCATACCGAGGAGGAGGCCACCATTGAGCGCACCGTGCGGCTTAACGATCTGCGGCTGGCCGCGGTCCGTGAGGCGCTGGAAAAGGCCGGCGCTCGTCGCATTGTGGACCTCGGCTGCGGGGCCGGTTCGCTGCTACGGGTGCTGCTGAAAGAACCGTGGGTTGATCAAGTGGTGGGCGTTGATGTGTCCTGGCGTGCGTTGCAGACCGCGGCCCGCCGCCTCCGCCTCGATGAGATGGCACCCCGGCAACGGGCCCGTACCGATCTGTGGCAGGGGGCGCTGACCTATCGGGACAAACGGCTGCGAACCTTCGACGCGGCGGCGGTGGTGGAGGTCATCGAGCACCTCGACCCGCCCCGGCTGGCGGCGTTCGAACAGGCCCTTTTCGGTGACGCCCACCCCCGCACGGTTGTGGTCACCACCCCCAACGTGGAATACAACGAACGCTTCACCGGGCTGGCCGCGGGACGGTTCCGTCACCGCGACCACCGTTTCGAATGGACCAGGCAGCAATTCGGAGCCTGGAGTGAACAGATCGCCACGCGGTTCGAGTATCGCGTGGCCCACACCGATATCGGGGCGGTCGACGAGCGCGTCGGGGCCCCCACACAGATGGCGACCTTCAGCGCATGACCGAGACCGAGCCCGAAACCGAGACCACCAGCGTTCCCCGAGCTGCCACCATCCCCGTGCCCGAGTTGGGTTTGGTGGCGCTGGTCGGCATCTCCGGATCGGGCAAATCCACGTTCGCGGCCCGGCACTTCTCGGCCAGCGAGGTCATTTCCTCGGACTTCTGCCGGGCGCTGGTGTCCGATGACGAGGCCGACCAGTCCGCCACCAACGCCGCTTTCGAGGTGCTGCACACCATTGCCGCCAAGCGACTGCAGCTGGGCCGGTTGGTGGTCATCGACGCCACCAACGTACGGCCCGAGGACCGCCGGCACCTGGTGGATCTGGCCCGGGCCCATCACGTGTTCGCCACCGCCATCGTGCTTGATGTTCCCTCCGAAGCTTGCTTGGAACGCAACGCCAGCCGTCCCAACCGGACCTTCGGCGCCCACGTCGTACGCAACCAACGCAGCGCCCTTCGCCGTTCTATCGGCAACCTCCACCGCGAAGGCTTCAAACGAGTCCACGTACTCAAGGGTACGGACGTGATCGATGCCGCCACCATCGTCCGGGAACGGCTGTGGACGGACCGTCGGGAGCTGACGGGACCGTTCGACATCATCGGGGACATTCACGGCTGCCACGCCGAGTTGGTGGCGTTGCTGGGCCGGTTGGGCTGGGTGGTGGAAGACAGTGGGCTTGACGCCAGCCATCCCCACGGTCGCACGGCGCTGTTCCTGGGTGACCTGGTGGACCGGGGCCCGGCCACCCCGGCGGTGCTGCGCCTGGTCATGAACCTGGTGGCCGCCGGGCGGGCGTTGTGCATCCCCGGCAACCACGAGAACAAGCTGATGCGGGCCCTCGCCGGACGCAACGTCACCGTGAGCCACGGCCTGGCGGAGTCCCTGGAGCAGTTGGCCGCCGAGCCGCCGTCGTTCCGAGCCGAGGTGCAGCAGTGGATCGAAGGGCTGATATCCCACGCGGTACTCGATGGCGGGTCCCTGGTGGTGGCCCACGCCGGGCTACCGCAAGCCATGCACGGCCGGGCATCCGGTGCGGTACGGTCCTTCTCGCTCTACGGTGACACCACCGGGGAGACCGACGAGTATGGTCTGCCGGTCCGTTACCCCTGGGCGGAGGACTATCGAGGCTCAGCCGCGGTGGTGTACGGCCACACCCCGGTCCCGGCCGCGGTGTGGGTCAACGGCACCATCTGCATTGACACCGGCTGCGTGTTCGGCGGCGAACTCACCGCCCTGCGCTGGCCCGAACGCGAGCTGGTCTCGGTGCCAGCGGCGAAGGTCTACTACCAGCCGTCCAAGCCACTGACCCCGGCGCCGGCGGCCTCCCGGGCAACCCATCAGCTCGATCTCGATGACGTGGTTGGCAAGCGCATCATCGAGACCACACTGAATGGTACGGTGACCGTTCGAGAAGAAAACGCCGCCGCCGCTCTTGAGGTGATGAGCCGCTTTGCCATTGACCCTCGCTGGTTGGTGTACCTCCCGCCCACCATGGCCCCGGCGGCCACCAGTGACCGGCCCGACGTGTTGGAGCACCCCGATCAAGCCTTTTCCGGGTTCCGCCGGGACGGGGTGTACCAGGTGGTATGTCAGGAAAAGCACATGGGTTCCCGGGCGGTGGTGGTGGTGTGCCGTGACCCCGAGGTGGCCCAGCGGCGTTTCGGGGTTGCTGGCGACCGCGCCGCCGGGGTGATCTACACCCGAACCGGACGGGCCTTTTTCAACGATGAAACCACCCAGACGGCGCTGCTGGACCGGGTGCGTCACACCTTTGACGCCATCGACGCCTGGACCGAACTGCAAACGGACTGGGCGGTGCTGGACTGCGAGCTGCTGCCGTGGTCGGCCAAAGCCGAGGACCTGCTGCGCACCCAATATGCCTCTGTCGGAGCCGCTGCGGTGGCCACCCTGCACGCCGAGGAGGCAATCTGGACCCAGGCCGCGGCGCGTCTGGAGCCGGCGGTGGCGTTGGCGGCCCGAGCGGGTGAACGTTTGGCCATGGCCGAACAGTTCCGTGACGCCTACCGCCGGTACTGCTGGCCGGTGGAGGGGATCGACGGTGTTCGCCTGGCTCCGTTCCAGGTGCTGGCCACCGAGGGCCGCACCCGGGCCCGTGACCCCCACCAATGGCATCTGGGGTTCGCCCGGCGCCTGGCGGTGGCGTCCCCGGCGTGGTTCCAGGCCACCGGCGCCATTGAGGTGGACCTGAGTCACGGTGACGGCAACAGTGAAGCCGCCGCGGTGGCGTGGTGGGAAGCGCTCACCGCCGCCGGGGGCGAGGGCATGGTGGTCAAACCGCTCGATGTGATCGCTCACCGGGACAACGGGTTGGTGCAACCGGGCGTGAAATGCCGGGGACGGGAATACCTGCGCATCATCTACGGCCCCGAGTACACCACACCCACGCAACTGGATCGGCTGCGGTCCCGGGCGTTGGGCCACAAGCGTTCGTTGGCGCTGCGAGAGTTCGGTCTGGGCATCGAAGCGCTCGACCGTTTCGTGGCGGGCGAACCGTTGTACCGGGTCCACGAGTGCGTCTTCGGTGTCCTGGCGCTGGAAAGCGAGCCCGTCGATCCCCGGCTGTGACGCCGCGGGAGGTCCGTCCGCCTGCCGCTGTTCTCGGCCAGACTGAGACGATGGGTAGCTCGTATGAGAACTTGATGGTGCTTGGCGGGTCGGAGGCTCGGGTCCGCCAGGTTCTTGCAGGCACGGGATCGTTGATGACCGCCGAGGCGGGTGGCGTCCTTGTGGTGTTCCACGAGGAGCGGATGGGCGACGAGGGTCTGCTCGAAGCGCTCTCGGCCGCGGCCACCGTGTTGCACTTCGCGGTTCTCGATGATGATCTGCTTTTGTGCGGACTGTGGCGAGGCGGCGAGCTTCGTTACGAGATCTGTGTGCCTGATCCAGCGCGGTACTTCGGCGAGGAGCTGGACGGTCCGGACGGCGCCGAACCGGGCGGGGCCGATGACGGCACAGGGGTGGAGCGATCGGCCCGGGCCTACGCCATTGGCGTCGGCAGCGGTGATCCGGAACGTGCGATTGGGGTGCTCGATGGCGACTACGTGTTCGCCACCGAGCGACACCGTGATCTCTTGGAAGCGTTGGGGCTGCCCACCTTCGTTGCCGGGTGGGGCCTCCAGTACCTTACCGACCAACGTGACAATTACGACGGCCCCGAGCTGTTCACCACTTGAGTTCGTGCTTACCAACAAGGGCTGCTGGCGTGTGAGCGGGTCGGGGCGGCAGGGGTGGGGGTCCCGCCCCCTGAGCATTTCTGTCGCCCAGTCGTGCGCGATTGCCCATCGTCGGATTTTTGGGGTTGTCGGCAGGCAGCAATCGGCGTGGGACACCCCGAAGCGGTAGGCATCTCGACGCAGTTGGCGCTCACCGGGCGCGACCGGAAGCCGACCGAGGCCGGGGGTCCCCGGCGGCATCGTGGTTACTCCAGTACCTCGGCGGCGGCGAGTTCGGCCACGCGGTCCGGGTCGTAGCCCAACATGCCGGTGAGTATGTCGAAGGTGTGCTCGCCGAGGAGGGGTGCGTGGCGCTGCGGGAAGCCGGGGCTGCGGGAGAGCCGGGCCCGGGTGGTCTCCACCACGCACTGCCGCTGGGGATGGTCCACGTGCACGATGTGACCTCGATGGGCCAGCTGCGGGTCGGCCAGGCATTGGGCGCTGTTCTGCACCGAATAGGCCGCCACCCCTGGGCCTGGCAGCGTTGCGCCGCCTCCTCCGGGGACAACGTGGCGGTCCACGTCTTCACCGCATCGTTGAGTCGTGCCCGGTGGCGGCAGCGGGCATCGGCGGCGAGCAGGGCGGGGTCCGCGGCCAGATCGGGTCGTTCGATGAGCCGGCACAGCGCCAGCCAGCGTTCGTCGTCCTGGCAGGCGATGGCCACCCACCGGTCCTCCCCGAGGCTGGGGAACACGCCGTGGGGGGCCATGGCGGGGTCGTCGTTGCCCATCCGGGTGAAGGGCGCTTCGTCGGTCCCGGCGGCCGATGCGGCCGTGGCCACCAGCGCCGGGCCGAGGAATTGCAGCGCCGTTTCCGCCTGGCTGAGCTCGATGAACTGCCCCGGCCCGCCCCGACGTCGATGCAACAGCGCCGCCAGTACCGTGACCACCATCAGATGGGCCGAGGTGTAATCGGTATAGGCCAGATAGGGGCCGGCGGGGGAGCGGTCAGGCCAGCCGGTGATGTCGTAGCAGCCGCTCAAGGCCGCCCCCACGTTGCCGTATCCGGCCAGTTCGGCCAACGGGCCATCCAACCCGAACAGGCTCACCGAAAAGTTCACGATGTTCGGGTTGAGGGCCCATACCGCTTCGTCCTGCAACCCCACCGCCAACCGACCCCGCGGTGAGAACGAGTCGACCACGACATCGGCCCAGCGAATGAGATCATCGAGCACCGTCCGTCCGGCGGGGGTGGCGATGTTGAGCGCCACGGAGTGCTTGCCGGCATTGAGGTTGTCGAACAACGCCGGGTTCTCCACCCCGGCTTCGTTGTTCCAGAACGGGATAAACGTCCGTGACGCATCGAGCCGCCTCACCGATTCCACCTTCACCACGGTGGCGCCGTAGTCGGCCAGGGTCCGGGTCATGGCCGGCCCGGCCACGGACCAGGTGAGATCGAGCACCTTGACGCCCAACAACGGCGCCCCGGCCCGGTCAATACCCTCTGGTACGGTGCTGGTGGGTACGGTACGGATGGGTACGGTACTGGGCCAGGGATCCTCATTGTGTTGACCCACAGCTGGCACCGTGTCCAGTGGTGGTGGGGTCCAACCCGAGAAGCGGGCGTAACGACCCGGTGCCACCAACGCCGCCTGCGCCCCCGTGACGGGCACCCAGAACTGGCGGGAGCGGAAATGCGGGCTGGCCAACACCTCGGCCAGGTTGCACACCGGGGCCATCAACAGCTTGCGCTCGATGGCACCGCGCAGCAACTCGGCCTTCGGTAATGAGGACGTAAACGCCGCCACCGAAGCCTTGATCTGCTCCCATTCCTCAACGGACTCCTCGCCGGTGTCGATCAGCACCGCGTAACGGATCCAGTCCTTGTCCCGCACCGGCTGGGTGCAGAACCCCGCCTCATGCACCCAGGCCATCAATCGGGCGGTGGCCGGGCCCCCGATCTCACCGAACACATGGGTGATCGACACGTGCCCATCGGCGGCGGGATACAAGAAGCGCAGGCTCATCCGCCCCATCGACGCCCCGCCGGCGGACCGGATCGAGGCCGGCGCGCCCACCGCTTCCGCCAGCAGCCCGCTCTGGGTGGCCAACGCCGCCGCTTGCTGGCAGGAGGCGTCCACGTGCTGACCCAGACCCGACCGTTCCCGTTCGTACAAGGCGATGAGCACCGCGCCGGCGGCGGAGGCGGCCCCGAAGCTGTACGCCTGGGGCAGTGACATCCGGACTGGTGGCCGGTCCCGATCCCCTGTCACCGCCAACGGGGAGGCGCTGGCCATGATGGTCAGATCGGTGGCCGCCCAATCGGCCCGGGGCCCGGTGATGCCGAAAGGGGAGATGGTGGCGTGCACCAAACGGGGAAAGCGGGCCGCGGTCTGCTGCGGGGTCAGACCCCAAGCGTCGCGCTCAGCGTTGGACCACGACTCCACCAACACGTCGGC
The DNA here is from genome assembly GCA_046155365.1 of Acidimicrobiales bacterium. Classification (GTDB taxonomy): domain Bacteria; phylum Actinomycetota; class Acidimicrobiia; order Acidimicrobiales; family CAIXPF01; genus CAIXPF01. Next base: position 7,323 of record JBJXFH010000028.1, read on the forward strand.
GTGGCCCAGCAACTCCTCGAACCGGGACCGGTCCGTGCCATCAGCGAGATCCAATGCCACGGAGCGCGACCCTCGCCCAAAGGCCACTCGCCAGGCCGAGGACGCACGCCCCGATGATCCTGGCGGTTCAACCTTGGTCACGTCGGCGCCGTGCTGGGCCAGGAGATGGCCGGCCAACCCGCACTGCTCCGAGGTGATATCGAGGACCCAAATGCCTGCCAGCATCCCGATCAGCCCGTTCCCGGATCAGTGGTGAGCACGACGATTGCTGACGGAGTGGTCGACACCTCCGTATGATGCCACCCATGCGCCGGCGGACCGCGGCTGGTAAGCGGCGCGCCCCGGAGCAATCGACACCGTCCAACACCGTCCCACCCCGGGCCAACCCGGAACCGAAACCACAACGGAGGCACCGATGAAGTTCGGTCTCATGTACGAGTTGCAGACGCCCAAGCCGTGGGATGAGGAGAGCGAGTACCGCATCGTTCAACAGGCCATTGAGCAGGTGGTGTTGGGGGACAAGCTGGGCATCGACCACGCCTGGGCGGTGGAACACCACTTCTTGGAGGAGTACTCGCACTGCTCAGCGTCAGAGGTGTTCCTGTCGGCGTTGGCGGCCAAGACCGAACGCATCCGCATCGGCCTGGGCATCCGCCAGGTGATCCCCAATTACAATCACCCGTCGCGCACCGCGGAGGCCGTGGGGATGTTGGATCTCATCTCCAATGGCCGCGTGGAGTTCGGTATCGGTGAGGGCGCCACCCGCCTGGAGTTGCGGGGTTACAACATCGATGCTCGCAACAAGCAGAAGCTGTCCCTGGAAGCCGCTGAGCAGATCGCCAACATGATGGTGATGGAGCCCTACCCCGGTTTCGAGGGTACGGGGTTCTCCATGCCGTGCCGCAACGTCATCCCCAAGCCCCGTCAGAAGCCGCACCCGCCCATGTGGATGGCCTGCACCAACCGGACCACCATTGAGACCGCGGCCCGCAACGGCCTGGGTGCGCTGGCCTTCAGCTTCATGGATCCTGAAGAGGCCCGCCGTTGGGCTGATGTGTATTACTCCATCATCAAGAGCGACCAGTGTGTGCCTATCGGGCACGCCGTCAACCCCAACTTCGCGTTGGTGGCCGGTTTCTCCATTCATCCTGATGCCGATGAGGCCCAGCGCCGCGGCATTGACGGGTTCCAGTTCTTCCGTTACGCCGTGAACGCCCTGGTGGCCAACGAAACCCGTCCCGGCCGCAGCCGTCTGTGGGACGAATACGAGGAACTGCGGGGCCCGGACCTGCCGCTGCTGGCCGCCCCGGGCATCGGTACCCCGGAGAACTATCTGAAGTTGGCCATGGAGTTTCAAAACGCCGGGGTGGATCAGATGATCTTTCTCCAGCAGGGCGGCCACAATCGCCACGAGCACATCTGCGAGAGTCTGGAGTATTTCGCCAAAGACGTGCTGCCGTACTTCTTGGAGGACCGCGACAGCCGCCAAGCCGCCAAGGATGAGGAACTGGCCCCGTTCATCGAGGCCGCCATGGCCCGTAAGCAGTACATGAAGCCCCTCACCGACGAGGAGATCCCCATCGTCCCGCCCTCCCGGGAGCGGGAGTCCTTCTACCGTCGGGGCTGACCGGTCACTCCTCGGGCGCCGTTGGCGGTGACTGGTCGGGCTGGTCCGGCTGGTCCGATGCCGGAGCCCACGCCGGCCAGTTCGGTAACCGGCGCTCGAGGAATGCTCGCACCCCTTCGGCAAAGGCCGGTTCTTTCATCATCTCCCGGATCAGCTCGTCGGACTCGTCCACCGCGCTGCCCACGTCACGGTGCAGGTCGGTGTACACCTGACGCTTGGTTTCTCGCAGGGAACGCGGGGATACCGTGTCCACCAACTCCCGTACGTACCGGTACGTATGGTCGAGGAGTTCGGCGGCGGGGACCACGGCGTTCACCAGACCCATCCGTTCCGCCTCCTCGGCCAGCATCACCCGGCTGGTGTACAGCAGATCGTTGGCCCGACCCAGCCCCACGATTCGCGGCAGCAACCACGACAGCCCCGCCTCAGCTGGCAGGTTCAACTTGCCGTGGGAGGAGGTGAGCTTGGCGCCGGCGGCGGCGAAGCGGATGTCACAGAAGCAGGCCAGCACCAGGCCGATGCCGGCCGCGGGACCGTTGATGGCGGCCACGGTGGGTTTGGTCAACCCGAAATGGAAGGCGAAGGGGTGATCGAACTCCGGCCGTACCCCGTAGCCCGGGCGGGCCAGCCGCTCCCGGATGCCGGGGTCGTAGCCGCCCTTGGCCACGTGGCCTTCCAACGCCGCGGAGTCCGCCCCGGCGCAGAACCCCTTGCCGGCGCCGGTCACCACGATGGCCCGCACCGCCGGGTCAGCCTCCGCTTCCGCCAGCAGCCGCCGGTACTCGGTGTGCATGCGCCCGGTCCAGGCGTTGAGCCGATGGGGCCGGTTCAACGTGATGGTGGCCACCCGATCGACCACGTCGTAGGCGGTGGCCTTCAGCTCGGTGTTGGCCGGTGCCGCTGCCAGTTCGTTCAGTTCCATGAGCGCTCCACGTGGGCAGCTTACGTGACCCGGGCCAAGCCGGAATCGGACACCACCGGAACGTCCTTGGCGCGCACGCCCGCCCGCATCGTGAGCTGGCGCCGCAAGAAACTGTCAGGTGCTGAGACCGTCGAGGAAGGCTCGGATGGCGGGGTTGACGATCTCGGGCATTTCCACGTTGGGGCTGTGGCCGGCCCCGGGAACGGCGCAGAAGCCGACCACGTTGGGAAGCCCGGCCTCCAAGGCACGACCGTCGGAGATGGGGATGCCGGCGTCGTCCTCGCCGTGCACGATCAGCACCGGGCAGGTGATCTCACCGAGGCGCCCGGTGATGTCGTCGCGCGCGAACAGGCACTCCCGGGCCGGGCGGATGGCGCTGGGCGGGCGGGACCGCCACTTCCCGGCCCAATACGGATCGGTATAGCCCTGGGCGAACAGCACCCCGTACAGCGCGGCCACCATCTCCTCGTTCCAACCGGTGGCCTCGATGCTGTCGAACAGGGCACCGAAACCTTCCTGCTCCTCGGCGGTGAAGGTACGGGCGTGGGTGTCCACCAGGATCAGAGCCCGGACCCGCTCGGGAGTCTTGAAGGCGGCCCGCAACGCCAAGAACCCGCCCTGGGACATGCCACCGAACACCGCCCGGTCGATGCCGAGATGATCCAGCAACGCCACCGCGTCCTGCGCCATGTCGTAGTAATCGAACGGTGCGGTGAACGTGCTTTGGCCCCAACCCCGCTCGTCATAGGCGATCACCCGGTAGCGGTCCGCCAGGGCGGCCACCTGGTGGGACCACATCTCGTGGCCCATCAAGAAGCCGTGACTGAACAGCACCGCCGGGCCATCACCTCCCGAATCTTCGTAGTAGAGCGACTGACCATTGACAGCGGCAAACGGCATGGCCAACGCTATCCTCGGCGTGGCGGTGTCTGCTCGGGAGCGCTATGGATCTGTACTCGGGGGTGTCAAGGTAGGATTTTGATCATGACATCGTCGGGGATCAGCGAGCAGGGTTCCGGGTCCAATGGTGTGCGGCATCAACCCATCGGGCCGATCTGCCCGGAGCAGGTCGATCGATTGGCCATGTTCCACCGCTGGGATCTGCTGACGTTTCTCCACTGGAGTTATGATCCGGCCGTGGTGCAGCGGTTGTTGCCGCCGGGTCTTTCGGTTGAAACGTTCGAGGACCGGGCCTGGGTGGGGCTGGTTCCGTTTCAGATGGAGGTTCGGGCGCCCCGCGGTCCGGCGCTGCCATGGATCTCCCATTTCTGCGAGACCAACGTGCGCACCTACGTCACCGCCTCCGACGGCACCCGGGGCGTGTGGTTCTTCTCCCTCGACGCCGCCCGCCTGGCCGCGGTGGTCACGGCCAGGACCACCTACCGCCTGCCGTACTTCTGGTCCGAGATGAGCCTGTCGCAGGCCGGCTCGACCATGACCTACGCCTGCCGCCGACGCTGGCCGGGTGCCCGTAACGTCAGCTCACGGGTGCAGATCCGCATCGGCGAACGGTTCGGGCCCGATGAGCTGACCGAGCGGGATCACTACCTGACCGCACGATGGCGCCTGTACAGCCATCAGCGTCGGGGTCTGCGCGCCGCCATTGCCTTCCATGAGCCGTGGACGTTGCACCGCGCCGAGGTGGTGCAGCTCGATGACGAGTTGTTCACCGCCGCCGGCCTACCCGATCCCCATGGCGATCCCATCGTGCATTGGTCACCCGGCGTCGAGGTCCGCATCGGGCTCCCGCACGGCGTGGCGTTCACCTGAACGGTCCCCGCCGCCGCGCAACAGGTCCAAGCAGTACGCCACCATCTGGTCTCTGGTCATGGCCGCACCTTCGGCGAGCAGCGGTCCGGCACCGCCGAGGGTGCCAACGAAGGGGTTGAGCTCAGGTCGGACATCGGCGATGGTCTGCCAGCCGCCAGGGTCGTGCCGGTCGAGGAACCCCAGGATCCGGGCCGCGTCGGCGTTGTGGCCGTTCCGGGAGGCCCAGGCGCTGGTGCCGGTCATGGCGACGAGTAAGAACAGCTGGCTGTGCTGTTCGGCGTACCAGGTCATCGTGCTTCGAAGCAGCGCCGCGGACCGGCCGGCTGACTCGTGGGCGACGGACCGGATCGCCAGGTGAACAAGAGCAAATTTGCCGGACATGGGGTTGCCTGCACGTTCGGAGAGGTCGACGGCCTCCTCCAATCTTCGCAGTGCTCGAGTGGTCTCACCACCGGCAAATGCGGCAAGACCCTCGAAAAAGACGTGGAGTGAGTCCAGGGTGTCATTGTGCAGATGTGCGACACGCGACCGCGCCGCCTCAACGATGCGCATCGCCGCAGCGGGATCGGAACGCAATTTCGTGTTCACCAGGCTGGTCACGAAGCCGGCGGTGAAGGGGTCGTCGCAAGCGAACGCCGCCGTCTTGGCCGCCCGTTCTGCTTCTAGAGCTTCATCGATGTTCCCGATTGACCAATGGTGCAGAAATCGTGCCCACCAGGCGATGGCCAACGCGGCGCTGGAGGTGGGGGCATTGGCGATGGCCGCCGTCGCGTACCGTTCGCTGGCGACATGGTCGTTGAAGGGCACGATCGCCCATGCCGCGGCGGCGGCGAGCACCTCGCTGTCGGCCTTACCGGAATCCGCCAGCCGGCGGGACCAGGAGGTGTGTTCGGCCCGAGCGCCCCAATACGCGCACCAGAAGGAGTCGCGTACGATCCCGTTGGCGCTGGCGAGGTCGCCGCTGCGCTCGGCGTGGTTCAGCGCGGCGCGTAGGTTGTCCCACTCCACTTCGAATACCGCGCGGCCTCGTTGGTTTTCAGAACCTTCGAACCAGGATCGGGCCCGTCCGGCGAGCCCGGCGTAGTAGCGGAGGTGACGATCCCGGCCGGTCGCGGCCTCGTCGCGCTCATCTAGTTGTTCGGCTCCAAACTGACGGAGGGTGTCCAACAACCGGTATCGGCCACCCGGCGAGTGATGGTCGTGCAACACCAGTGACTTCTCCACCAACGTGCTCAGCAGGTCCACCACATCAAGCGAGTCGATGCGGTCGCCGCCGCACACCACCTCCGCCGCGGCCAGGTCGAACGTGCCGGCGAACACGCTCACCCTGTCGAACAGGAGCCGTTCGTGGTCCTCCAGCAGCCGGTAGGACCATTCGACGGTCCCGCGCAAGGTCAGCTGTCGATCCGACAGGCCGCTGCGGGCGGAGCTGCGCAGCAGGCGGAACCGATCCGACAGGCGCTCGACGAGCTGCACGACGGTCAGGTGGCTTATTCGCGCCGCCGCGAGCTCGATGGCCAGCGGGATGCCGTCGAGCTGCGCGCACAGGCTGGCGACCAGGTCTCGCTCCGCCGGGGTCGGTTCGAACCCTGGGATCACGGCAGAGGCCCGATCGACGAAGAGTTCCACGGCGTCGACGGCATGGTTCAGAGGGGGCACCGGCCAAGCCTGCTCGCCGAGGACGCGGAGCAGTTCCCGGCTAGTTGCGAGAATGGTGAGTCGGGTGGTGCCGTCGACGAGCCTGCGGACCAGCTCGGCCGCGCTGTCGATCACGTGCTCGCAGTTGTCGAGCACTATCAAAGCGTGCCGGTCGGCGAAGGCGTCGACGATGGAGTCGACTGGGGAGACGCCCTGCACCGGGGACACCTTCAACGCTTCCGTGACCGCGTGGATGATCGCCCGTTCAGCAACCACCGGGGCCAGCTCGATGAACCAGACCCCGTCGGGATAGTCCGGCGCAACGGTGGACGCGGCCTCGATGGACAGGCGGGTCTTGCCCACCCCGCCGGGACCGACCAGCGTGACCACCCGGTGGCGCCCGAGCTCCGTGGCGATCCGTTGGACCTCGGCGGTGCGGCCGACGAAGCTGGTCGGGGGAACGGGCAGGTTGCCGGAAACGGCGGTGTCGGCCCGCAACGGCGGAAAGTCAGCCGGAAGGCCCGCGGCGCTGAGTTGGAACACCTGCTCGGGGCGAACCAGCCCCCTGAGCGCGTGTTGCCCGAGGTCGGACAGGATGAAACCGGCGCTGGGCTCGTCACGCAAGATCCGCTCCATCGCCTGGGAGAGCAGAATCTGCCCGCCGTGAGCCAGGCCCATGAGGCGGGCGGCGCGGTTAAGGGTGGGGCCGAAGTAATCACCGTCGCGCTCCTGCGCGGCCCCGACGTGGAGGGCCATGCGCACCTTTACCGGCGCCTCGGCCGGCCACTCAGTGGCGTGAAGCGCGTGCTGGGCGTCGAGGGCGGCGCGTGTGGCCTCGGCCGGGGTGGAGAAGGCGGCACAAAAGGCGTCCCCGGCGGTGGAAAACACGTGCCCGCCGTTGGTTTCGATCGCGTGGCGCACGATGCGGTCATGGGTTTCGAGCGCCGATCGCATGGCGTCAGGGTGGGCGTCCCACAAGACGGTAGAGCCTTCGACGTCGGTGAAGAGAAAGGCGACCGTGCCGCTGGGGCGGGTCGTGGCGGGCTCAGTTCTCACGAGGAGGGGCCTGTGCCAGCTCGGCGAGCCGCGTTGCCAGCTCGGCGAAGAGCGCATCCTCGCTGAGTCCGGCGGTCTGGGCCCGCAATGCGTCGACCTTCGCCGGCCCCAAGGCGTCGGTGGCGTCCGCAACGGCCTGGCGAACACAATCCTCGCCGATCAGCATCCCACCGAGGGGCGGCAAGCGCGGCGCGATCGTGACGACCTGTTCGTGCAGCCCGAGCGCGCTCAGCGCCGGCAGGACGTCCGCCACCACAAGCCGCAGAATGCCGATCGGGCTACCGATGGCCTGGTGCCATTGCAGCGAGCGGAGCAACTCCAATGCGCCACGCAGCGGTTCATTGGTGGCGACCACCGCGCCCCGTATGGCGGTTGCCTGGCCGGCTTCATAGCGACCGCCCACGAGGTTGGCGTGGTACTCGGCCTGGTTGAGATGATGCTCGGCCCGGTCGGGCTCCGCGGTGCTGGCCGAGATACCGAGCAGGATGTGGGCCCGCGAGATGGCGGTGGGGTTCTGGACTCGCAAGGCGCGTTCGAGACTCTCCTGGGCGAGGTCGTGGGGAGCGGCGACACCGACCATGACGCGATGCGCCGATACGGGGAACCACAACGCCCGGGAGATGACGTAGTCGTCCGCGGTGTCCCGGGCCGATGAGACCAGCCTCGTGATGTCGGCTCCGATGAGCTCACGGTCATCGCCCAGGAAGATCGCACCGGAGCCCCACACGCCCAGCGCCAGCCAAAGCCACCAGTTGTTGGCGTGGTCCGCGGCCAGGCGACCCCATCGCACGGTGTCGTGGTAGCGGCCGGTCTGTTGGGCGCCGTAGCCGGCGGTGATGGCGGCCGGCGCGAACCACGGATGGGTCTCGGCTCCGGGCAGGCCGAGTGCCCGCTCGGCCCACTCGGCGGGCTCCATGACCATGCGATCGATGGGATAGGTCCACAATGACCCGGCAATAGGCAGGGCAATGCCCGGTTGGCGGTGGTCGAGGGCCCACTGCAGCGCGGCCCGGAGGTTGTCGAAGTCCGCGTCGATGGCGGCCACCCAGCGGGCCTCCTCCGCGGTGCGTAAACCGGCCTCGGCTTGCACGGCAAAGTCGGCGAAGTACTCGGCATGGCCTTGGGCCACGGCCTGGTCCTCACCGGCGGCCGCCAGTTGCTCGGCACCGTAGTACCGCATCGTTTCGAGCATCCGGTAGCGGGTCTCGCCCTGATGGCCCACCAGTTGGATCATCGATTTGTCGACCAGCGCCGTGAGCAGGTCCAGCACCTCAAACTCGTCGGCCTGTGGAGCGCTGACCGCTACCGCCGCTGGCAGGCTGAAGCCACCCACGAAGATCGACAGCCGGTCAAACAGCTGGCGTTCGGCCGCGGTGAGCAGCTCATAGCTCCAATCGAGCGTGGCCCGCAGGGTGGCCTGTCGGCCGGCGCCGGCCCCGCCCGGGGAGCCCAGCAACCGGAACCGCTCACCGAGGCGGCTACGAAGGTCGCCCACGCTGAGGGACCGACAGCGCGCCGCGGCCAACTCCAACGCCAGTGGCATGCCGTCGAGCTGCCGGCAGATCTCCCGCAACGTGGCCGCGTTGTCTTCGGTGGCAACGAAGTCCCGGCGGACCGCACGAACACGTTCGGCGAACAGCGCCACGGCCTCGGTGTCCACCGGTAGGGGCTCGACGGACCACAGCCACTCGCCGGCCACGCCCAGCGGCTCTCGACTCGTGGCCAGTACGCGCACGTTGGGCCCGGCGCGCAACACCGCCGTGGTCAGCTCGGCGGCGATGTCACGGACGTGTTCGCAGTTGTCCAGCACGATGAGCAGCTTGCGCTCCGCGATGGCCTTGATCAGCGCCTCACGTGGTGTGGTGCCGGCGCGGACGACGAGCTCGAGAGCCGAGAGCAGCGTGTGGTCAACGGCGTCGCGGTCCGACACGGCGGCGAGCTCGCAAAGCCACACGCCATCGGGAACGTCCGGGCTGAGCTCGGCCGCGGCTTGGATGGATAGGCGGGTCTTGCCGATGCCCCCGGGCCCGACCAGCGTGACCAGCCGGTGGGCGTGCAGGGCATCCACCACCGAAGCCACATCCGCGTCCCGTCCGAGAAAGGACGTCAGCGGCGGCTTGAGGTTGGTACGGGCCCGATCGAGGCTGCGCAGCGGGGGAAAACGCTCATCGAGGTCAGCGGCGATCATCTGGGAGATAGTCTCGGGCTCGGACAGATCCCGCAGCAGGTGGGTTCCGAGGTCCACCAGTGACACGTCCGAGGGCAGCTGGTCCCGGGCCAGGGCGGCCGCGGCAACCGACACCAGGATCTGGCCACCATGGCCCACCGCCATCAGGCGCGCCGCCCGGTTCAGCGTCGGCCCGAACCAGTCCCCGTCACGTTCGGTGGCCTCACCGGCGTGGATACCGATGCGTATGCGGAGCCGCCCGAGTTCACCCCATGGTTCCGCCGCCATGGCTCGCTGTGCCGTCACCGCCGCGAGAATGGCGGCGCCGGCGCCCTCGAAGCGGGCCAGCATCCCGTCACCGGTGTGTTTGAAGACGGTCCCGCCCGCGTCGGTGATGGCCGCGGTGAGCAGCTGATCATGGCGGCGCAAGGCCCGGTCCATGGCGCTCGGGTGCGCCGCCCACAGGCGCGTTGATCCCTCGATGTCAGTGAGAAGAAACACCGAGAGCGACACACCGGGAACTTAGTGCCTCAACCGACAATGCCTGCTGCCGTCCCGGGGCGGCGCTTCGGGAGACCGTCCTCGCCAGCGTGTCGCTTCGTTGGACTGGTCGCCCGGCCTGGTCTGGCCTCAGGGGCGGGTGCTCCGATGCCGGTGAGGGGTCGATGCGCGTCGGCTTGGCTCAGCAGTCCTTACGCTTTCGGGGGCCGAGGAACAATCCTGTGGCAAACTCCGTCCGGCCGAGTGCGTTTGGAGGGTGAGCGATGGCCGTTGTGCAGGTTGATGGAGTGTCCTTGGCCTACGACGATCTGGGCGCTGGTGACCCGGCGATTGTCTGGATCCACGGCGGAACCACGAATCGTTCCTACTGGCATCGTTTCCAGATCCCGCACTTCGGTGACCGCCATCGCTGCGTCGCGGTCGACCTACGCGGCCATGGTGACAGCGACAAGCCTGGCGGCCCGTGCCCGATAACCCGATTCGCTGCCGACGTCGCCGGGCTCATCGAAACCTTGCAGCTCGACCGGCCGATTGTGGTCGGACACTCCTTCGGCTGCGCGGTCGCTATCCAGCTCGCCGCGTCACGGCCCGAACTGACCCGAGCGATCGTCCTGAACGACGGGCCCAGTATGGTGGCGCCGGCGTTGGAACGGTACCTCCCCATGATTGAGGCGTTCAGCAGCGGGACCCCCGTCGGTGAGGTGATGAACACGATGTTCACCAACTCGGGGTTCTTTCTCGATCGTCACGACCCAGAGTTGCGACATCAGATCGTCGCCCTCTGCACCGCGCCGAATCACTCAGCCACCGAAACCATCAGAGCACTCGCCGAATGGGACCGAGACGCCGTCAAAGGCAAGATTACTTTCCCCGCACTGCACCTCCCGGGCGCCAAGAGTGCATGCCCCGAAGACCAGATCATCGACGCCATCCCCCAGGTCGTGTTGGCCCGCACCGTTGGCGGAGGTCACTTCAACGCCTGGGAGGTCCCCGCCCAGGTCAACTCCATGATCACCGAGTTCCTCCGCGAGTACGTCGATTGATCCCGTCAAACCGGCATCGGCATCGACATCGACATCTCGAGACATCGCAAGACAGCGGAGTGCTCTCGAGCGCCCGCAGCGACGGAACAGAACCGACGTCAGCGCGCCTCTTAGCCACGTACGAAGCGAACCTTGCCCTGACACGACACCGGGTCCGTCCTGGGTGGATGATCCGGCCGACGGTCTCCCGACGATGGACGCTGCGCCGACGCTCCACGGCCGTTCAGGTGAACGCTGCGATTCGGGCCCGGCACGGCGGTCGGGACGGTCGGGTGGTCCTCGTGGTCGGGACCGCTGCAGGTGATCACTCTGCCCGAAGCGCACCAGCGTGAGGTTTCGGTTGAGGGGCGGGTTCGAACCCAACATCGTTGCTCGTGTGGGAGGGGTGCAATGGAGAGTTCGCAGGCAGGGTCGCGGTGCTCACCGGGGCTGGATCGGGTATCGGACGTGAGTTGGCCCGGCTGCTAAAGCGCCCAAGGGTGCCACCTTGCGCTCGCTGATGTTGCGGAGGCCGGGTTGGAGGAGATTTTGCGGTTGTGTCGGGCCATGGCCCCCGCCGGCATCCGGATCACGACGCACGGCTGTGACGTGAGCGACGAAGCGCAAGTGGTGTTCTTCGCGATGCGGGCAGCATGAAACTGACCACGTGTATCTGGTGTGTAAGAACGCTGGGACCGGCTTCGGTGGCCGCTTCGTGACCGGTCCGCGCCAAGACGGGGAACGGGGTTTCGCCGTTTCGGGGCCGTTCACATGAACGCTCCGATCGCTCGCGGCCTCGCCGTTGGTGCGGTTGGTGCGGCTGGCGATTTGGTGGCGGTCGCCGCGGTCTTGGCGGCGGAGCTGGTTGGCGCTGTGGGCGGGGGTTGGGTCATTACGGCGGTGATGTAGTGGAGGTCGATGGGGTCGCCGTACCAGTTGGGCACGATGGTGTGGGGGTCGATGAGCTCAACGTCGAGGTCCACGAGCGGTGGGCTGACCGCGTGCAATGACCATCCCCGTGGGCTGATGAAGCGAAGGCCGCCTTCAGGGTGGTGTTCGATGAGCCAGTTACCTTCGTGCACGGCCCGATGGTGGTGGCGGCACAGCAGGGTCAGGTTGTCCAGGGTGGTCGGCCCGCCGTCGGCCCAGTGGATGAGGTGGTGGGCGTCGAGCCATCCCCTGTTGGCGCATCCCGGGAAGCGGCACATACGGTCCCTTGTCTGCAACGCCCGACGTAATGCTGCGGGGACGGTGCGGGTCTTGCGGGTCACCCCGACCGGTTCGCCGTCACCATTTTCCACCAGCCACACCACGGATCCGTCGCAACACAGCCGCTGGACCGTCTCAACGGGAACCGCCCGACCATCAACGGTCGCTTCTCCCGGACGGTCCGGGTCATCAGCGCCGGCCAGGGCGTCCGCGTCCACATGCACCACGGTCTGGTAGCGATCCGCGGTCCGCACCGGGTGATCCGCGTTCCTGCCGCCACGTGCGAGGAACTGGGCCACTACCTCGAGCAGGGCGTCGGCGCGGCGCTGTTCAGCTGAACGTTTTGCATCTGGTTCGAGCACCGCGTTGAGCGCCGTGGTGAGCAGCGCGTGTTCATCGATGGGCAACCGAACCATGGTGGTGACCATCCCATCGTCCTCGTATCGGGAGACAAGGCCCCGGCGGGCCTGCCGGCGTTCTTCGGCGCCGCTGTTCAGGTGAACGGCCCGGCGTACACCGGCCACGATGTGCTCCAGCCCGGTGGTGGGCACCGAGCGGGCGATGTCCACCCAACGTTCCTCATCGGCGGGGGTCGCCACCCGGGTGAGCGCCCGCACCTTGGAATAGGACAGCTCGCCGGCAGCGAACGCCGCGGACACCGCCGGCAGGGACTCGATGGTCCGCGCCACCCGGACTTTGTCATGGGCGGAGCGGATGTCCAACGAGCACCGCCACATCAACCAATGGGCGCAGGTTCGGCACTCCCAGCGCTCGTACAACCCTCGTCGATCGAACTCCGCCACCGCCTTCAGCCACCGGTACTCACTGGCGGCAACACTGCCAGCCCACGAACAGAGCCGGTCCGCCAAGTCCTCGGCCGACACCATCGACAGATCGGGAACGTCTGTTTGGTTCATGGAACGACTGTACGCAGGGGGTGTGACAGCCATGATGACATCACCGTTCCGGGCGGTACCGGGGAGCAAGATCTCCGGGTAGTGGTCCCGCTTGTGGGGTCTGACCCTGGTGTGTGAGGGGTGTGACTGACCGACGTGTCCTTGTGATGAATTGTGGGGAGCTTTGGATGGCGGGCGGAAGTCTCGACCAAGCTCCTGTAGATAGCAATGGTTGGTATCGGGTCGGTTGAAGGTGATGGTGGCCATCGCGAGCCGAGCGGCCACAGCCACAGCCACAGCCACACCAACGGTTACGGGCAAGGGACGGGCAACCGGTGGCGGGCTGACAGTCGAGCGCAGTGCCCGACGGTCGGTTTCGATAGAGCACCGAACCCCGAGCACTGATGTGAGCTACCTCCGGGCTTGACCCGGGGTTGGGTGGCCGCGGCGTGGGTGTCTCCCTCGAAGCGCACGAGCGTGATGGCCTCCCGGTAGATCGGGTCGAGACGCTCGATCAGCGGGCGAAGGCGACGGCCCAGATCCCGGGTGGCCGCGCCCGGTCCGTCTCCTGCGTGCGCTCGCCGTGGCATCGAAGCCTTCTGTCCCCGAAGCCACCGTGGCCGCCGGTCCCCACGTTCGCCTCGCGCTCACGGTGCCGCCGGCGGGCGCGGCGGGGGTCGATGACCGCGCCGGAGGCCGACCGGGACCGCCTGGCGAGGGGGGTCTCGACTCGCTCGAGGGCACCGCCGGCACCATGCTGCGCACGAGCACGTCCTGGGTGATGGCATACCTCAGGTGGCGATCACCCACCCACCCACCCACCACCCGGCGGGCGATCGAGCGCTGACGCCATTGAGGTTGTTCTTTTAGGATCGGGCGGGCTGGGATCGAACGCTACCGGTGAAGGTTGTGACGATGCCACGGCCGCACGGGCGCAGATCGGAACGTCCCCGGGTATGCGAACTTCGCCATCGCCGACCTGCCACTCAAGCTGGTCCTGTTCGAGAACCCCTCGGCGGAGAGGGTTGCTTAACCATCTCGTCGTGGTGATGGCCTCCGTACAGGGCATAGCAACCGTGGCGATGCGAATCTGGGGCGCAGGTTCGTCCCGTCGGGTCAGCAGGGGCAGCCTGCGACAACACCGTCTGTTGCGTTGCATCATCAACCATCGACGGAACATACAGAACGGTATGGGCCGTCCGGACGACCGGTGTTGCGGTGTTCGGAGCGCGGAGGTCAGGCCCCGGCTTGTTCGGGGAGCAGCCCGAGTTGACCATGATGGTCATGTTGTCCCAGGTGATCCAGAACTCGCTGAGCTTGGCGTCACGCACCCGGAAGACACCGGAAAAAGTCGAACTTCACGCGCTTGCCCGTGGCCGGGATGGGACCCAGCGGTCCGAGGTGGGTGCCCTCGTAGGTGGCGAAGACGCCCACCAGGTCACCCTCGGCCGCAATGTGGGTGATGGTCTGCACGTTGTCGGGAAAGGCGGTGGCGTCGTCCCGGAGAAACGCCTTGAACCCCTCCAGGTCCTTGATGTCCGGATGCCGTCGATGACGGGGTGACAGCGCGTCCAGGGGGTAAGGGGAGCCTCACCGCGGCCTGGTCGGGTGGTGGGGGACCGTGAGCCTCGGTGCCGGCTCCCGCGCCACTGCCGGTAGGTCAGACGGGCGGGGATTGCGGGGCGACGGTGCTCGACGGCATCCCACCGCGCCGCCGCCGCATGGTGACACCGAGGAAACCAGCGAGGGCCACCGCTGCCGCCGCCCCCACCGGCCAGAGCGAGATGGCTTGCCCGCCAGCCGGCAGTGGACTGGATGCATTGCCGTGGGTGCTGACTTGGGTTGTGGACACTGTCGTCGACATCGCGGTGGTCGTGGGTGACACTGGCACGGAGCTCACCGGGACCGTGGTGGGCGGGACCGGGGGAGCGGATGGTGGCGTGTTCGCCGCTGGCGGCGGGTAGGTCACCGGGTTCTTGAGGGCGAGCCCTGACCACCATGGCGGGTTATCGAACCCGCCGCGGAGCGCCTCCGCGGCGGTGACTGGCTGGGGCCAGAGCGGGCTGATCAACGCTTCGGGTGACAAATCGGCGATGGCGGGTTCGTCGAGCGGCCACATACGGGTGAGGGGCTGGGGCGGGTCAACGCCGACGTACAGCGATCCCCCGACCAGATCGCCGAGACGCTTCCCGTTGTCACAGGTGCGGGCACAAACGCCAACGAGGTACTGTCCCGGCGCCAGGCCCTCCGGAAGCGGGAACCCCACCATGAGGCGGTAGGCGAAATTGCCGCCGATACCGGTGGGCTCGATCAGCACCTCCCCGACCTCGCGGTATGCCGGCGCGGTCTCCGAGACCGGCGCAGTGTCCGAGATCGGCGTGGTGGTGAGCATGGCCACGAACGGACCGTCGCTGAGCCTGGCCCAAAACTCTGGTTCCGGCCCACCACCACCACCACCACCATCATTGTCAAAGATGCCATCCCCGATGGAGTACCCGATGAGCACCACGTGATCACCTGGTTCGTGCCGATCCGCCACCGTGCTCATCCACATCCCGCCCGCCAGCGCCGGTTCGGCCAAACTCAACACTGAGGCCGCGGTCCCTCCGGTGAACACCACCACCCCGAGCAGTCGTCGCCAGCCCATTCGCAGCCCCCGGTCATTCGCTAAGCTCGCTGTGCCACCTTAGATCAGATGATCACTCCAGAATGCCCTGGGCGGCGAGTTCCGCGACCCGGTCAGCGTCGTACCCGAGCGTGCCGGTAAGAATGTCGAAGGTGTCCTCACCCATAGTGGGCCCGGCCCGGCGCATGGTGGCGGGGGTGCGGGACAACACAAAGCGGGATCCCTCCATCCAGGTGGTGCCCAGGTTGCCGTGGGGCACCTCGACGAAGTGGTTGCGGTGACGGAGTTGCGGATCCGCCAACGCCTCGGGACTGGTGGAAACCCCGTGTGCCGGAATGGCCCTTGCCTGCAGCACCGCCGTCACCTCGTCCGGCGTACGGGAAGAGGTCCACGCTGTGATCAGTTGGTCGAGCTCGCCACGCCGGGCCAAGCGGTCCGCAACCCCAAGATGCCCGAGGGGCGCGGCCGTCTTGCCCAGCTCGGCGCAGAACTCTTGCCACTGCCGATCGGTCTCACACACCACCGCCACCCATGCATCTTCGCCGGCGCAGGGGTACACGCCGTGAGGGGCGAAACGTGCGTCGTCGTTTCCTTGCCGCTGCGCCACCCGACCGTTGACGTGATAATCCAACAGCAACCACGACAGGTTGTGCATGGAGGCCTCGGCCTGGGAGAAATCCACGTATTGGCCCTGCCCGGTGCGGTCCCGATGCGCCAGCGCCGCCAACACGCTGCACAAAAAGTAACGGGGAGCCACATAATCGGTGTAGGCGCCGAATGGTCCACTGGGCGGGCGGTCAGGCCAACCGCAGATGTGAAAGAACCCCGACATGGCCGCGGCCATGGTGCCGAACCCGGCCAAAGGGGACAGCGGCCCGCTCTGACCGCTGAGACAGGTCGAGGCAACCACCAGATCCGGTCTCTCGGCCAGAAGCTCGTCATGGCCCAACCCCAGCGAGCCCATGCCGTGGGGAGAGAAGGCGTC
The DNA here is from genome assembly GCA_046155365.1 of Acidimicrobiales bacterium. Taxonomy (GTDB): domain Bacteria; phylum Actinomycetota; class Acidimicrobiia; order Acidimicrobiales; family CAIXPF01; genus CAIXPF01. Next base: position 23,742 of record JBJXFH010000028.1, read on the forward strand.
AACCACCACGTCGGCCCAGCGCACCAGATCCATCATGACGCCTTGGCTGACCGGACTGGAGAGATCCAGTGCCAGTCCCCGCTTATTGCCATTGAGGTTGTTGAACAGACCGGAGCGTTCCGGGTGACCTTCGTTGTTGACAAATGGTGCCAGGGTGCGGGCGGTGTCGATGCGGTGCATGGACTCCACCCGGATGACCTCGGCCCCGTAATCGGCCAGCACCCGGCTGGCGGCGGGCCCGGCCATCACCCACATCAGATCAAGGACCTTGAGCCCGGCCAGCGCGGCGCCGGTTCGAGGTGTGGCCGTGCGTCTTGCCGCCCGGCGCTTCGATGGGACGGAGCCCAGGACCTCCTCGGTGTGCTCGCCCAGCTGCGGCGCCCGGGGCAGGGCCTCCAGCGGCGTGAGCGAGGGCCGGGCGATGGCGCCGGGAAAGGTGACCAGGCCCAGCGCGCCTTGATCGACCTTGTCCCAGTAGCCCCGAGCGGCCAACTGGGGGCTGGCGGCCACATCGGCAATGGTGTTCACCGGGGCGATGAGCAATCGGCGGGCAATGGCTTGTTCCAGCAGCTCTGCCTTGGTCTTGGCGGCGAAGAAGGCCGTGAGCACCTGATCTCGAAGGCGCTCGTATTCGGAGACCGGCTCCCGCCCGTCCAGCAACATCATCGTGTAGTCGATCCAGTCCTTGTCCCGGGTGGCCTCATCGCAATAGCCCTCTTCGTGCACCCACTCCATGAGGCGAGCGCTGAAGGGTCCGATGGCGGCGCCGAACAGGAATGTGACCGACACGTGCCCATCGGCGCAGGCCCACATCAACTTCACGTCGAGGCCTCCGTAAAGCACCCCGCCGGCGTAACGCTGGGTCCGGGAGGCGTTGAGGGCGGCGGTGAGCATCTGGGAGGCGGCGATCTGGTTTGCGGCCTGCTGCACCGACACGTCCGCATGCTGGCCGAGCCCCGAGTGATGATCCCGTTCGTACAAAGCGATGAGCGCCGCCTGGGCTGCCTCGGCGGCGCCGTGCAACCACGCCTGGGGAGCAGGAGCGATGAGCAGCGGCGCCCGATCTCGATCACCGGTCAGTGACAGCGCCCCCGAAGCCGCCAGCAACGTCAGATCCGACGCCGCCCAACGGGCTTTCGGTCCGCTCTGCCCGAACGGCGAGACCGACACGTGCACCAACGCCGGGTTCAGCGCCGCCAGCGTCTGGTGATCAAGGCCCCGCATGTTGGAGCTATCCCCAACCGGTTCGTTCTCGATCAACACGTCCGCGCCAGCTACCAGTTGCTGCAGCCGTTCGCGACCAGCGCGGGAGCCGAGGTCGACCACCACGCTCTTCTTGCCCCGGTTGTGGGCCCAGAACGGCAGGGACCCCTCCACCTCAACCCGATCACCGGCAAAGGGACCGATATGGCGCGCCGGCGAACCATCCGGCGGCTCAACCAGAATGACCTCGGCACCGAGGCAGCGCAGGATGTGCCCCGCCAGTTGCGCCCGATGGTCGGTCAGGTCCAACACCCGGTAGTGCGAAAGCATGCGGCCAGGCATACCACGCGTTTCGGGGAACTGTAAACATCGAACATCATGTGAAGAAAAGAACAAGCTCCGATATCGAAACCTGATTTGATTTCGATACCGGGAAGCGGGGAGCTGGCGACCGCCCGCAACGGAGGCATCGGGGCACGGTGAGCGATAGGGTTCGGCCCGGTTGGGGACCAGATCGAGCGATGGGGAACGGGGGAGTGCGCGATGGGTGATGCCGAGGACCGGCTGGCGGCGCTGGAGGCCAAGGTTCAGCGACTGTGCGACATCGAGGACATCCGGCTGCTGCGGATGCGATTTCATGACGCTATCAACCAGGGCCGGGCCGGGGAGGTGGCGGCGCTGTTCGCCGAGGGAGCGGGAATCGATTACGGCTATCTCGGTACCACCACCAACGTGGGGGCGTTCTTTGGCAAGCTTCCCGACCTGCTGCAGTTCATCAAGCAGTTCATCCACAACCATGTGATCGAACTGGACGGGGACAGCGGCCACGGTTTCGCCTACCTCGAAGCCAAGACCATCTCGAACGGTACGGCGTTCCGGGTGGCCGGCCGTTATGACGACCGGTACGTGCGCACCCCCAACGGTTGGCGCTTCGCCCACATGCAGTTCACGCCATACTTCACGGTACCGTTCGCCCAGGATTGGACCGGTGACGATCTGCTGCAGATGGGCCGGTCGAGTTGACCGCGGCAGCAGACGAACCCGCGCCATACGAGACGGTAGGGTACGGACCGGTAGGGTACGGAACGGTAGGGTATGAGGCGGTATGGGGGGACCTGCCCCATGACCTGGGCGGTCGAAGCGGGTTCGGCCCGGTGCCAGTGGACGCCACCCGTCCCTGGTCGGCGCACTGGCAGCAGCTGGCGCAGGTGCTGGCCTCGCTGACCGCCCGCGCTGCCGGGGTGAACGGTGACGCCCTTCGTCACGTGATGGAACGGCTTCCGGCACAGGACTACCAGCGGCTCGGCCCCTGCGGTCGGTGGCTGGCGGTAGCGGAGCGTTGCGCCATCGAAGGCGGCCTCATCGCCCCGGGCGAGGTGAACGACCGGGCCCTACGGCGCGCCGCCCGGCAGGAGCCGCCGTCGGTGGCGGACTACCCCGAGCCAGGCCCCAGCCGCTTCAACGGACGCCTACCGCCCCACCACAAGCGCGATCCCACCGAGGCCCCCGATCCCCGCTTCGAGCCCGGTGACACCGTGGTGGTGACCGCGACGCGTCCCACCGGTCACACCCGGGTGCCCGGCTATCTGCGCGGTCATCGCGGCCGGGTGGTGGCCATCAACGGGTTTTGGGTCTTTCCCGACACCCACGCCATCGACGGCACCGAGGCACCCACCTGGGTCTACGCGTTACGGTTCCACGCCTCCGATCTGTGGCCCGGAGCCGGTACCCATCACGTGTGCGCCGATCTGTTCGAACCCTACCTGGAGTCCACCCATGGCTGACCACGATCACGACCATCCCGATCAACACGAGCCCCACGATCAACACGAGCCCCACGATCAACACGAGCCCCATCCTGAGTATCGGGCCCGGGCGTTGGAGGAGGCGTTGGTGGAGCGGGGCTGGCTGGTGCCCGGTGCCGTTGATGCCCGCATCCGCCGGGCCGGTGACCAAGACGTGGTGGCCGCCGGCGCGGTGGTTGTGGCGCGGGCCTGGACTGACCCGGAGTTCCGTTCGCATCTGCTGCGTGACGCCACCGGGGCCGCGGCGTCCCTGGGTTTCGGTGGCGGGCACGGCGAGGCGCTGGTGGCCCTGGAACAAACAGAAAGCGTGCACCACGTCATCGTCTGCACGTTGTGTTCGTGTTACCCCACGGCGCTGCTGGGCCCGCCGCCGGAGTGGTACAAGTCCGATGAGTACCGGGCCCGGGTGGTGCGAGACCCCCGCTCGGTGTTGGCGGAGTTCGGCACCGTGCTCGATGAGGACGTGGCCGTGCAGGTGTGGGATTCCACCGCTGAGATCCGCTACTTCACGTTGCCGGTGCGCCCCGTCGGGACCGAGGGCCTCGACGAAACCGAGCTGAGCCGCCTGGTCACGCGGGACGCCCTGGTCGGGGTGCGGTTGCTGCATTGAGAGCAGCGGCCGCCATACTGCAGCGATGGTTGACGGCACCGTTGCTCGCCCGGTCCGCCCCCGCAGCGGTCCCAGCGCCAAGGCCCTGCTGCTGACCATCCTGGGGGAGTTCGTGCTTCCCAACGGCGCCGCGGTGTGGACCGCCACGCTCATTCGTGGCCTGGATCTGCTGGGTGTGGTCGAAGCCAACGCCCGTCAGGCCGCCACCCGTCTGGCTGAGGACGGTGTGCTGCAACCGCGCCGGGTTGGTCGGGCCACGCAATGGGAGCTGACCGACGCCGGCCGCCAGTTGCTGATCAGCGGCGCCGAGCGGATCTATCACCACGGGGAAACCACGCCACCGTGGAACCGGCAGTGGCTGTTGGTGCTGGCAGCGGTACCGGAGGATCAGCGGGCCAAACGGGTGGCGCTGCGGACCCGGTTGGCGTTCGAAGGATTCGGCTTCCTCGGCGGCGGGGTGGCCATCTCCCCCCACACCGAGCGGCACCGGGACGTGGAGGCCATCCTGTCGGATCTGGGCCTGGACCCCGCCCCGCTGATCTTCACCGCCGCCCAGGTCGCTGATGTCCCCGATGAGCAGCTCATCCGTCGGGCCTGGGATCTCGATCACCTCACCGCTCGCTACGCCGCTTTTCTCGAACGTTTCGGTGGCTCGGACCCCGCCGGCCCCGAGGAGCACTTCGCCGCCGTGGTGGGCCTGGTGCATGACTGGCGGCGGTTCCCGTTCGAGGATCCCGGTATCCCCGAGGAGCTGTTGCCGCCGGGCTGGTCCGGTCATCTCGCCAAGGAGCGGTTCGATCGGTGCCGTCAGCGTTGGTCCGACCAGGCCCAGCAGTGGTATCAGCGCTGCGAGCAGTCCGTCGGACCGACCTGAGGCGACATTCGACAACATGTTGACGTTGGCCGGTGGAACTGTCTAACATCACGGCACGCGGGACGCGCCGGGGACGAAAGGGGTGGCCATGGCTGGGGGGCAGGAGCAGGCGCCGATTGATTTCAGCACCGATCCCGGGCAGTACCGACATTGGCAGGTGGACATCACGCCCCCGCTGGCCAACGTGATGATGGCGGTCACGCCCGATGCCGGCCTGCGTGATGACTACGAGCTCAAACTCAACTCCTATGACCTGGGCGTGGACATCGAGCTGTATGACATCACCCAACGGCTGCGTTTCGAGCATCCTGAGGTCCGGGTGGTGGTGGTGTCCGGCGCGTCGGGCTCCTCGGGCACGGTGTTCTGTGCCGGTGCCAATATCCAGATGCTCACCGGATCCACCCACGGGCATAAGGTCAACTTTTGCAAGTTCACCAACGAGACCCGCCTGGCCATCGAGGACGCCACCGAAAACTCCCAGCAGGTGTGGATCGCGGCGATCAATGGTACCGCCGCCGGTGGGGGTTATGAGTTGGCCCTGGCCTGTGACGAGATCGTGATGATCGATGATCGGTCCTCCACGGTCTCCCTGCCCGAGGTGCCGTTGTTGGGGGTGTTGCCCGGCACCGGCGGCCTGACCCGGCTGGTGGACAAGCGTCACGTTCGTCGGGACCTCGCTGACGTATTCGCCACCCGTACCGAGGGCGTCAAGGCCCAAGCCGCGCTGCGTTGGGGCCTGGTGGACGCCATCACCCCCGCCAGCGGGTTCGCTGAGGTCTTGCGGGCCCGGGTGGCGGCCCGTGCTGGCCAGTCCGATCGCCCGAGCGGGCAGCGGGGCATCACGCTCACCCCGCTGCGGCGTCGGGAGCGTTCCCTGGGGCCGGCCTATGAACATGTGCTGGTGGAACTGGACCGACAAGACGCCACCGCCACCATCACCGTGCACGGCCCCAGGACGGCTCAGCCCACCACCCCCGAAGGGCTCCTTGACGCGGGGGCCGACGCCTGGCTGGTGGCGGTGGCACGCGAGCTGGAAGACGCGGTCCTGCGGCTGCGGTTCAACGAGACCGGCATCGGCATCTGGTTGTTGCGCACCGTCGGCTCACCGCAGGCCGTGACCGCCGCCGAGGCGCTGTTGGCAGATCACCCCGATCACTGGCTGGTTCGGGAGGTGCGCCTGTTCTGGGCCCGCACCCTGCGCCGGTTGGACCTGTCCGCCCGCACCGTGGTGGCCATCATTGAGCCCGGTAGCTGTTTCGCTGGTCCGCTGGCCGAATTGGCATTGGCCGCGGACCAAAGCTTCATGCTTGAAGGTATGTTCGACGAGGAGGAGTTGGAGCGGCGGATGCTGCTGGAGGGAAGCCCGGAAGAACCTGGTCACGCTGTTGGGCATGACGCTGTTGGGCATCACCTGTCGCCGGCCTCCCTGCGTCTGAGCCCCGCCAACCTCGGCTGGTTCCCCATGTCCAACGGTGAGAGTCGGCTTCGCACCCGCTTTTGGGGTCGTGAGGACGTGTTCGACGCCGCGGCTGCGCTGGTGGGCACGGATCTTTTGGCCGCGGAGGCCCTCCAAGCGGAGCTGATCACCTTCGCCCCCGATGAATTGGACTGGGAGGACGAGCTACGCGTCATGGTGGAGGAACGGGCCAGTTTCTCCCCTGACGCACTGACCGGTATGGAAGCCAACTTCCGATTCGTGGGGCCCGAGACCATGGAGACCAAGATCTTCGCCCGGCTCTCGGCGTGGCAGAACTGGATCTTTCAGCGACCCAACGCCACCGGTCCCGATGGGGCGTTACATCGTTTCGGCAGCGGGTCTCGCCCCACCTTCGACATGAACCGGGTCTGAACCGAACCCATCCTCAGGAGCACGCCGTGAGCATTGTCGATATCGACGCCAAGATTCCCAACAACGTCGGCCTGGCCGATGATCGGCGCCTGCAACGGGCGCTGGAGAGCTGGCAGCCCAAGTTCCTGCAATGGTGGCGGGAGCAGGGCCCGGTTTCCTACAAGGACAATCCGGTGTACCTGCGCACCGCGGTGGCTGTGGGTCAGGAGGGCTGGGCGCACTTCGATCATGTGGCCATGCCCGACTATCGCTGGGGCATCTTCCTGGCCGATCAGGAACCAAACCGTCGCATCGCCTTCGGGGACAACGCCGGTCAACCGGTGTGGCATGACATACCGGGCGAGCACCGGGCCGATCTCCGCCGCCTGCTGGTGGTGCAGGGGGATACCGAACCGGCGTCGGTGGAACAGCAACGGGCGTTGTGTCTCACCGCCCCCTCGCTGTACGACCTGCGCAACCTGTTCCAGATCAACGTGGAAGAGGGCCGTCACCTGTGGGCCATGGTGTACCTGTTGCACCGTTACTTCGGCAGGGACGGCCGCGACGAGGCCGACGAGATGCTGGAACGCCACTCCGGCGATAGTGACAAACCTCGCATCCTGGGTGCGTTCAACGAGCCCACCCCGGACTGGTTGTCGTTTTTCATGTTCACGTACTTCACCGACCGTGACGGTAAGTATCAGCTGGCGTCGTTGCGGGAATCGGCGTTCGATCCGCTGTCACGTACGTGCGATTTCATGTTGAAAGAAGAGGCCCACCACATGTTCGTGGGTGCCGGCGGGGTGGGCCGGGTGGTGCAGCGTACCGTTGAGCTCATGCAACAACATGACACCGAGGATGTCACCCCACTCGGCGGTGTCAACGTCAGCCTGCTACAGAAGTATCTGAACTTTCACTTTTCGGTGTCGCTGGATCTGTTCGGCGCCGAAACCTCCACCAACGCCGCCAATTACTTCGCCGCCGGTTTGAAGGGTCGCTACAAGGAGGAGACCCGCAACGATGATCACCGGCTCACCTCGTTGCATCGGTTGGTGCCGGAGTTGCGGGGCGGGATCATCGGGACCCGTGAGGTCACCCAGTTGGCGGCGCTGAACGAGACCCTGCGTGAGGATTATGCCGAGGACTGCGCCAAGGGCCTGGAACGCTGGAACCGCACCCTGGCGCCGGTTGGGATGCAGTTGCGGTTGCCGCATGTGGGCTTCCACCGTCAGGTCGGCACGTTCAAGGGTCAGCACGTCAGCCCCGACGGTCGGGTACTCAGCGAGGCCGAATGGGCCGCCAACGTGGATCAGTGGTTGCCCAGTGACGCCGACCGGTCCCACGTGCAGTCCCTCATGGTGGGGGTGACCCAGCCCGGCAAGGTGGCCGGCTGGTTGGCGCCGCCGGCATCGGGGATCCAATCCCAGCCGGTGGACTTCGAGTACGTGCGGCTCTAAGCGGGGCCCGGGGAGCCCGGCGGCACGGCGAGGTGGAATCGGTTCGCCGGCCCGGCTGTGGAAAGCTGTGCCGGTGAGCATCCTCAAAGACGTCGAGGCAGCAGCCGAATGGATGGCGAGGGCCTTGCAGTCCTCGGGGTATCAAGCCGAGTTCAGCGTCGCCTCGCTGTGGGAGGTGGAACGGTTTTTCGTGGAGCATTCCGTCCGCGGTGAGGCCCGACCGGGTGGGATGCTCACCGAGCAACTGGGCGAGCGTCTGTTCGGGCTGGGCAGCTACGTGGGCGAGGTCATCCGCCGCAGCGCCGGGGGGACCTGGGCCGCCGAGGACGACGACCCCGATATCGAGGTCAACGTGCGCTTGGAACTGGACGACGGCACCACCATTTTCCCGGTGCAACGGGCCATGAAGCGCCTCTGGAACGGCACCCAGGACAGCATGGTCGACTACGGGAGCGACCTGGGTCTGGACTTGCAATCCGGGCCGCCGCCGAGCTCGAACTGACGCCGAACCTGCGATGGTGACGGTGATCGGGGGCGCAGGGGCTCAGGGGCATCCGCGGGTCATCGACTGGAGGCTGTTGACCTCTTGCTCGTCCGCGGTGAGGTCATAGGCCACTTTTACGGGCCTCCCGGCATGAGTGTGGGTCCGTTTAGGGATCTCGTGGTTTGACTCGTTCGTGGGGTAGGACATGTTGGATGGGTCCGAGGGTGATCATTATGAGGGCGAGGGCGGCGTTGGCGGAGTGGAAGCCGTAGGCGCGGTTGATGATCAGTCGGACTCGCCGGTTGAGTCCTTCGTGGCGGGCGTTGTTTACCCGGAGGCGGATGGCGGCGAGGATGCCGTTGCGTCGTTTGCGGATCGTGCGAGCGACGGTGAGGAACGGCTTGAGACCGCTGCGCGACGCTTTGGAGCAGAACCGGTCGAGGAGCATCCCGACTTCTGCTTCGTCGAGGTCGCCGGCGAACACTTCGCGGAGAGCTTCTTTGAGTGCGTAGGCGCGCCATAGCTCGCCTCCTTTGCGTTTCAGTTTGCGCAGGGTCGCGGCCTGGTCCCCGGTGAGGTCACCAGGGTTCTTGAGCAGCGCCCAGCGTGCGCCTTTGAACCGGCGGGCGGCGTCTTGGTCGGGGAGCAGGCGCAGCTCCTGCCATACCTGGCGGCGGACCTTGTCCAATGCCTTGGTGGCGAGCTGCACCACATGGAACGGGTCGTAGCAGATGATCGCCTTCGTTGCGTGGCCGGGCTTGCGCGCTGATTTCTCGTAGGCGGGACCCATGTCCATCGACAACGCGGTGATCGCTTCGGAGCGTTCCTCGCCGAGCTCATCGAAGAACGAATCCAGGGTGGCGGTGTCTTTGCCTTCTTTTGCCCCACACGAACTTGCCGGTCCCATGGTTCGATACGAGCGTCAGATAGGAGTGCCCCTTACGCCAGGAGACCTCATCGACACCGGCCACGAACAGGTTGTCGAGACGGTTCGGGTCCAGCCCGTCCGCCATCACCCGCTCGATGATCCGCCCCGTCGTGTCCCAGTCGATGCGCACCAGGCGACGCAACGCGGTCTTGTCCATCGTGGTCCCCAACCAGCCGACGAGATCTTCGAAGTCGCGGGTGAACCGCGACCCTGCCCGGGCGAAGGGGACACCTTCGGTGCGCACCCCATGGGTCGGGCAGACCAGCCGGCGCAGAACAGAGCGCACCTCCAGCCGCCACGAACCAAGATCGAGATGCCGCCACGACGAGGACACCGGCCGGGTGTCATAGCGGGCGCTGGTCCTGAAGTGGCACTCCGGGCAACACAACCGCCGGCCTCGTAACCGGACCGTGACGACCACCTCGCCAGGATTGAACACCACGCCGGTGACAATCACCCCGGGCAGGTTCATCAGACGCTTAAATGCAGTAGTGACACGCACGGGACAGGTCCCCTCGGCTCGGTTGGCTTCGCAACCCCGAACCTAGAAACCTCCCGTGCGTGTCACGCGGATGGTCAACAACCGCACCCGCCACCGGCCCCCGAGAAACAGGTACCGATCAGCACCCGCCCCGCCAGCACCAACACCGCTGTCCTACGACGACACCCCCCCGCTCAAACCGGCGCGGTCACCCACATTCATGCCGGAAGACCCACTTTTACCGCCGCCCAGGTGCGGGCGTAGTCACACCATGCGCCCTGTACGGGTGGTTGCCAGCGGGCCGGATCACGATCACCTTTGGCCCGGTTGATGGCCGCGGTCACCGCAACCAGGTTCACGGGGTCATTGGCGAACGCCCGGCGTCGCTCCGCCGTCCAGTCGCGGGCGCCGGATACCCAGGCCTCACCCAGCGCAACCACGTGGTCGATATCCAGCTCCGTGGGCCTGGAGGCGACGGATCCGTCGTAGGTGGAACGCCAACTGCCGGAAATGACCTCGCAGGTTCCCGCCAAGGTCACCACCGGCACCACGAGGGACTGGCGCAGCAGCGTTTCAGAACGTGCGTCGCAGCCGTCGTCGTCCTCATCGGTCCAATGTTCGAAAAGATCCCGGTCATAGGGCGGGTCGAACACCGGGATGGCGATGGTCAACTGATCGATCAACGCCAGCGTGCTGAGTTGCCCACCAGACGCAGCATCGGTCCCACCCACCAGCGCCACGGTGGGAGCGGTGAGGGCGTCACCAGACTGACCGGCCAACGGGTCTGCAAGGCGCGCCGGGTCCGGCCCCGTTGATCGGTTGATGACGCGGACGGCAACCACCGACACGATGAGCAAGCAGAGGGCCCAGACAACCCAGACGATGCGCACCTTCCGCCGGGCTCGGGTGGTCACGTCTCACAGGCCACGCCGTCGCTGTCGCGATCAAGCGCGGCTCGATAACCGGGGTCGCCGGTGTACAGCGGTGCCGCTCC
>JBJXFH010000034.1:0-40943 GCA_046155365.1 Acidimicrobiales bacterium
AGGTTGGCGTCGACCTCGGCGCAGCCCAGCTCGGCGGAGTCTGGTTCGATGTGGCGGGCGTCGTGGGCGTGGCCAGGGCCGGCGGGGTCGGCGGGGTTGGCGGCGCGGCCCAGTTCGGCGGAGTTGATTGAGACGGAGTGGGCGCGGTTGGCGGCGCGGTGGCGGTTGGCGGCGCGGTCGGGGTCGGCGGGGCGGTGGCGACAGGGGCGGTGGTGACAGCGGCGGGGGTGGGCGGGGTCGCAGGTGCGGGCGCGGCAGTGCCGGGGGCGAAGGTTGGACCGGCAGTGTCGCCGATGCCGATGCCGATGCTGGGTGCCGTGCTGAGGGGGACGGCAGAGGCGGGGGGTGGGGGCAGCGCCGAGCCCGCAGGCGGCGGTACCGGTGGAGACAGGCCCGCCACGCGGTCGAGGGGCGGGGCGTCGGACACGATCACGGCCCGGCTACCGGCATCATCCGCCAGCTCGGCCGGGGCGGCGCCGGCGCCCACCAACGCCGCTCCCAGGGCCACCACGTGTTTGGGGTGGATGTCCAGCGCCACCGGGCGGCCCAACGCCGCTGACACCAGCTGACCCACCAGCGGGATACGTGAGCTGCCGCCCACCAACAACACGGCGTGGAGATCGGCGGGGACCAGACCGGCTTCGCTCAGCGTCTGGCTCAGGGCATCGATGGTGTAGCCCAGGGTGGGGCGAATCAGCGCCTCGAACTCCGAGCGCACCACCCGCACCTCCTGGCGATGAGCCCCCAGCCGCACCGCCACGGTGGTATCGGTCTCCACCGAGAGCGCCTCTTTGGCCGCCACGCACGCCGCCCGCAAGGCCATCAGGTCCGCGATCATCGGCGGGTCCTCGCTGGTGAGGTCCACGTCGGTTTCAACCAGTTCCAGCACGTGACGGAATAGCGCCTCGTCGAAGTCGATGCCGCCCAGCCGCTCCACGCCGCCGGGCGCACCCACCAGTTGGTAGCGGCGTCCGGCGTCTTGCAGCACCGCAACGTCAAAGGTGCCGCCGCCGAGGTCGTACACCGCCACCTTGGCGCCGCGCGGCGGCCGGTCGTGGGCCGCGTAGGCCAGCGCCGCGGCCTCCGGTTCACTGATGTAGGTCACCCGATCGGGCTTCTCGCCGGCCAGGGCCACCGCGGCCCGCAACACGTCGAGCTTGAACGGACCCCAGTTGGCGGGGTGGCTCAGGGCCAGGCCGTGCGGTGCAAACCCGTACCGCTCAGTGGCCAGCGCCACGGTGTAGCGCAAAATGTGCGCGGTAAGGGCTTCCGCTGAGAACGGCGAACCGCCCAGCAACAGCGGGACACTGTCACCCAGCCGGCGCTTGAACTCCCGGGCGGAACGGGTGGGTTCGATCAGCGCCCGACGTTCCGCGGCCTCGCCCACCAGCGCCACACCGTCGGCCCGGATCAGCACCACCGAGGCAATGGTGGCGGCGCGGGAACCAAGCTCCAACATGTGCCATCGTCCACCAGCCCCGCCCGGGGTCGGCCCGTCCAGCAGGTGCACCGCCGCCGCGGTGTAGGTGGTGCCGATGTCGACACCCAGCACGTAGCGCGAAGCCGCCGATGGTTGGTCCTCGCCGCTCATTGGGCTCCGTCTAGCACAAGCGGCCGCAGCGGCCGCCCAGATGGCGTCCGATTGCCCACCAAGCTCCGCACGGGCAGGACGACGGACCCTCTCAGCCGTCCCCCCGCCCGTGCGAACTTGCAACTCGAAACCGGGAGTTGCTTGCGAACGCAGGGAAGTTAGCTGATCGGGATCACCGTTGTCAGCCGAAGCTCACCGACATGGCCGGGGGAGCGGCCAAGGTCTGGAACACCACACAGAACCGCTCGGTCAGCTTGGCCAGCAATGCCCGCTGTTCCTCGGAAACCTCTTCGGCCAGGTCCACCCGCAGGCGGATGGCGGAAAACCCCACCGGGGCCTCTTTGGCCACGCTCAAGGTTCCCCGGAAGTCCAGATCACCCTCCGCGGTGAGGCTGGCATCACCCACCTCGATGCCCAGCGACGTGGCGACCGCACCCAGCGTCACCCCCGCACAGGCCACCAGCGCCTGCAACAACATGTCGCCCGAGCACGCCGACAGCCCGTCGCCGCCGGTGGCTGGGTGGAGCCCGGCCTGCACCAGCGCCTGACCGGTGGGCACTGAGCATGTGACGCCCTCGCCCACACGCCCGGTAGCGGACAGGGTGATCTTGGCGCCGCCGGGATCCTGCTTGTAGGCCTCCTTCAGCGGTCCCTGGATCTTGCTGAGCGCTTCTTGATCGATCATCGATGGCTCCTCGCACGGGTCGATTCCGTCAGGCTTTCCGGCGACGCACCCTACCGAGACCCGCCGTTTCCTGCATGTAGTAGGTCTACTGGCGTATGGTTGGTAGGCCGGCTTAACATCATGGTCGGGAAAGGCAACGACCGGATGGGAGCCCACAAGTGTTCGCCAACTTTCTGATCGGGTTGCGGGAGGGCGTCGAGGCGTCCTTGGTGGTGGGCATCCTCGTGGCGTATCTCGTCCGCACCAACCAACGTCAGCTCCTGCCGCGTATCTGGACCGGCGTGGCCATCGCCGTCGGGGTGTCCCTGCTGTTCGGTGCCGTGCTCACCTTCGGCCCCCGCCAGCTCAGCTTCCGCTCACAAGAACTCATCGGCGGCACCTTGTCATTGGTGGCGGTGGGTTTCGTCAGCTGGATGATCTTCTGGATGGCCAGGGCCGCCCGTTCCTTGCGTGGGGAGCTGGAGGGTCGGATGGCCCAAGCGGCGGCTGCGGGGGGCATGAGCCTGGCGCTGGTGGCCGTCATGGCGGTGGGTCGGGAGGGCCTGGAAACGGCCTTGTTCGTGTGGGCCGCGGCCCGGGCCACCAGCTCCACCTCCGAACCGCTGATCGGCGCCGCCCTGGGTCTGGTCACCGCCATCGTCCTGGGTGCGTTGATCTACCGGGGAGCCTTGAAGCTGAACATGTCCAAGTTCTTCGGCTGGACCGGCGCCTTCCTGGTGCTGGTGGCCGGCGGGGTGCTGTCCTACGGCATCCACGACCTGCAAGAAGCAGGGGTGCTACCGGGGCTCAACAACCTGGCCTTCGATGTCTCCCGCCAGGTTCCGCCCGCCAGCTGGTACGGCACGCTGCTCAAGGGCACGGTCAACTTCTCCCCGGCCACCACCTGGTTCGAGGCAATCGCCTGGACGCTGTACACCATCCCCGTGATGTTCATGTTCGTGCGCATCGTGCGCCGACCGACCCGTGGCAGCTCCAGCCGTCCCGCCGTCGGATCCGACACCCGCCTCGTTCCCCAGGAGCAACTCGCATGAACGCACCCCGTCTCAACCGGTCCCGTCCCACAGCCTGGGTGATGCCCTTGGGGGTTGCGCTGGCACTGGTGTCCCTCGCAAGTTGCGGATCCGATGACAGCGATGAAGCCGCCAGCGGTGGGGGCGGGGCCAGCACCTCCATCGATGTGTCGAGCGGGGCGAAGGAGTGCACGCTGTCCGCCGTGGAGGCCCCGGCCGGCAAGGTCACCTTCTCGATCAAGAACGACGGCTCGGAGACCACCGAGTTCTACGTGTACGACGCCGCCGGCACGAAGGTGATCACCGAGGTGGAGAACATCGGCCCGGGCCTCAGCCGGGAGCTGTCGGTGGACCTGGCGGCAGGGACGTACACCACCGCCTGCAAACCCGGCATGAAGGGCGACGGCATTCGCGCCCCCTTCACCGTCACCAGTGGAGCCACCGCGGACAGCGCTGCAACCGCCACAACTGGTAGCTGACCTGGTTTGCCGGCCCGTAGGGTCGAATCGACGTAGATTCGCCCCTACGCTCGTCCGGACAGGTATATATCCTGGTCGGAGGCCATTTCGCTCGGTCGGTAGGCGCCAGGGACCAGCGGGTCTCCTCCTCCTCGTAGCGTGAGATCGATGACTGCCGGCGCCACCTCCGCTTGGGTGTGGCGTCACCAGGGGTTGTTGGGCACCGCGGTGGAGATCCGCATCGAAGCCGCTTCGGAACCTGACGCCTCCGACGTCGCCGAGCAGGTACAAGCGGCGGTGGTGGCCGAGATGATCCGGCTGGAGTCCGTGTTCAGCGTGCACGACGCCCACAGCGAGTTGCGCCGCTGGCGTGGCGGGATGGTGGCTGAGGACCAGCTCAGCGCGGAGCTGACCGACCTGCTCCTTGAGGCCGCTCGTTGGCATGGTCGCACCAACGCGGCGTTCAGCCCCACCACGGGGGCGCTGATGCGGCGATGGAAGGCGGCGGAGATCGAAGGCCGGCCACCCGCGGCGGAGGAGTTGCGATCACTGGTCGACGCGGCCCGACACCTGCCGTACCGCCCGCCTTCCGCCCTCGGCAGCGGTGCCATTGAGCGGGTGGGTGATTGCGGGGACGTCGATCTCAACGCCATCGCCAAGGGCCGGGTGGTGGACCTGGCCTGCGCCGCGGCCTGGGCCGGCCGGGACCAACGCGCCGGGCTCGCCAGCTTGATGGTCAACGCCGGCGGGGACCTGTGCCACGTCGGGGTCGGCGACATCTCGGTGGGGGTGCAGGATCCCCGTCGGCCCCAGGACAACGCCCCGCCGCTGACGGTGATCGGGCTGAGCAACGCCGCGCTGGCCACCAGCGGGCCCACCCGTCGGGGGTTCCGAATCGGGGACCGGTGGTACGGGCATGTGGTTGACCCCCGCTGCGGCTATCCGGTGGACGGCGCGCTCTCCGCCAGTGTGATGGCGCCGGACTGCACCACCGCCGATGTGGTGGCCACCGTGCTCAGCGTCTTGTCGCCACCAGACGGGCTGGCGTGCGTCGGGGGCTTGGCGGGGGCGGGCGTGGGGTGCTGCGTGCTGGACGCCGCCGGGCACCTGTGGCGCAACCCGCACTGGGAGGCGGCGGAACTCAGACCGTGGTCGCCATGATGGCAGCCACGGTGAAGATCGCCCCCAGGGTGGTCACCACCAGGGCCCGCCGCCGGCGTTTGCGCAAAAAGAACTGAATGGTGAGCCCGGTCCCGGCCACCACCGCCAACAGCGCACCGGAGAGATCAATGACCCACTTCCATGCGCTGCCGGTGTCACGGCCCTTGTGCAGGTCGTTCATCACCGCCACGAAACCCTGCTGTTCAACGGCCAGGTTGTACTGCCCGCCGGCGGCGCTGAAGTTCAGATCGGCGGCGTAACCGGGGGCCTTGTAGCTCAGCAGGCCCACGTCTCCGGTGAGCCCGTACTCGGCAATGGTGCCTTTGACGTTCAACTCGGTACGTAGATGCTCCGAGATGGCCAGGAAGTCGGTGTTGCCCGCCGAGGTCATACCGGACGGTAGGGTACCGTTCAGTGTGGTGCGTTCCATCTCATCGCCGAAGACCCAGTTGGGGTGGTTGAGGGTGATACCGGTGAGGCCGAAGAACAACACCACCAAGAGCCCCAACATCGAGGTGTACACGTGCATCCATCGCGCCCAGTGATGGACCCGGTTCTTGGTGCTGCGATGCACCGGCTTCGGCAGGCGACGGGCGGTGGCCAGGCTGGGCCGTTCAGACACTGAGGCTCACCTGGGCGTTGGTCAGCTCGCCACTGTCGGTCAACGGCTGGGTGAACGCCCGGGTGGAGATCGTAACCGGCTCCCGGATCAACTGGTAGGGGCCGTGTTCCCGAGAGGCCTCGACGCACACATAGTACGTACCGTCCGCTATCACGCGGCCGTCCGGACCGTGGCAATCCCATACGTAGGAGTATGCACCGGCCGGTCGGGTGGCGGCGGAGATGGTGACGGCGGCGCCCACCGGATCAGCGTTGAGCTCGTGCCAGCGGCGCAGTTCCCGAAGCCAGCGGGTGCCGTTACCGGGCTGGATGTGCAACGCCAGCGTGTGCAACAAGTTCTCATCGCTGTCCTCAACCCATACCGCGACGTATGGGTTGAGTATCCGTCGCCCGCCGGCAGTGGGGGTGAACGTGAAATCCACCACCATCTCTAAGCCCTGGGGCAACCCGGCGGTGGCGGTGCTGGTCTCAGTGGCGGCGCTGGTCTCGGTCCCTGCGGTGTTGGTGGCAGCTCGGGAGGCGGCGGGGGCGGTGCTCGGCGTGCCCGTGGTCCGCTTGGCGCCATCAGCCAGGACCTCGGCGTCGCTCGGCCCGCAGGCCAGTCCGCCCAAGGTGGTCAAGCCGGCCAGGCCCGCAAGACCGGCCAGGGCCGTGCCCTTCATGAAGGCGCGGCGGGAGACGTCGGCGTAACGGGATTGAGCGGCCGCGGTGAGGACGGTTTCGGAAGGGGGGTGACTCTGGTTCGCCATGATTCCTAGGGTGCGGGGAAGGCCGGAGGAGCGGGTCGATTACGCCACGGGCGCGTGGGGTGGGCGCAGTGGCCGGCCAGTCTGTGCAGGATATGTAAGAGTGCGGGAAGAGCGCCGTCGGTGCCCGGAAAGACCTGCTCAGGATGCCACTGCGGTGGCGGGGACGACATGGAGGCCCTCCGTTGGCCAAGCGCAACAAGGCACTGGCCACGGCGGCGAACGCAGCGTGTCCCTGCGGCTCGGGGCTGCAGTACCGTCGCTGCTGTGGGCCCTACCTGAGCGGCCAGCGTGAGGCCCCCACCGCTGAGGCGCTGATGCGGGCCCGGTACAGCGCCAACGTCGAACACCATCAGGACTTCCTGGTCCGCACCTGGCACCCCGACACGTTGCCCGAATACACCATGGACCACTCGGTGGCGTGGCTGGGTCTGGACGTGTGGGCCCGGGACGCCGGCCAGGCCCTGGACCGCACCGGCACCGTCACCTACGAGGTCCGTTATCGGCGCAACGGCGTGGTCGGCTCCGTCAGCGAGCGGGGCCGGTTCGAGCGGCTCGGGGCACGCTGGGTCTATGTGGGCGGCGAGGAGGAGTCTGCCTGATCCCGCCCTCGGTCCCACCCCGGCTCACATCTTGTGCATCACCTCGCGGGCCAGGCGCTCGGCGTACGCGTCCTGGTGGCCCATCGCCGGCAGGGTCACGATCTGATCCACCCCGGCGGCATGCATCTCCCGCAGCTGCTCCACGCATTCCTCGGGACGGCCCACCACGCAGGTGGCCCGCACCAGGTTCTCCGTCAGCAGCCGCACCTCGTCGGGGTGCAGATAGGTGCAGTGACCCTCGTGGATGCGGATGTGGCGCAGATGCTCCGGGGTACCTTCGATCATCGCCGTGTACTCCTCCCACACGTCAAGCAAGTGGCGCGGCGGGGTGCGGTTGTACTGGCGGACGCCGTCGAACAGGTAGTGCATCCCGGCGATGATGAACGGGCCGTGCTCGGCGATGACCCGCTCCGAGAGGATCTCCTCACCGGGCTCCAGCATCACCACGTTGAGCAGGTTCACGATGGGGTAGCTGGGGCTGTTGACATCCACGTCGGTACGGCCGGCTTCCAGCGCGGCCCGACGCACCGTTTCCTTGGACCGGGCGATCTGGCGTTCCTCGTTGGGCATGGACACGAACAGCCCGTCACCCAGCACCCCGGCCAGCGCCTGGGATTTGGGGCCGAAACCGGAGACCACCATGGGGATCTTGTGCTCGAGGTTGACGAAGCCCCGGTCCGCCATCAGCAGGCGGATGGGGGCGGTGACGCCACGGAAGGTGTACTCCACCTCCTCGCCGGCGAGCAGGCCCCGGATGGCCTTCATCTCGTCGGCGTACTTCTTGATGGGCAGCGGCTTGAGGTTCATGAACCGGTACGCCGAGTTGCCCGACCCGATGCCCAGCGTGACCCGGCCCGGGGCCAGTGTGGCCACCGACGCAATGGAGTGGGCGATGACCGGCGCCGCCCGGGTCCCGGCCACGGACACCCCGGTGGCCAGCTTGATCTTGCTGGTGCGCTCAGCGGCCATAGCCATGTAGGCGTAACAGTCACCCCAGATCATCTGGCTGTCGGGCACCCAGATCATGTCGAAACCCAGGTTCTCGCAACGCTTGGCGAAGTCGACCTCGTCGAGCTTCGTGAGGACACACATCCCGAATTCCATGGGCGGGGACCCTAGCGGAACCGGTCCGAGGTCAATGGGCGCAGCCGTTCGGGGCGACTACGGTGCGGCGCCATGGCTCAACCTTTGCGCTTCGGTGTCGTCCACGATTTTCGCAGCCCGCCGGGGTCACCGGTCGGTCTGGTGGACATCTACGCCCAGACCCTGGAACAGGTCGAGTTGGTGGATCAGCTGGGCCTGGACCTGGTGTGGTTCACCGAGCACCACTTCTTGGAGGACGGGCACCTGCCGAACTTCGTGCCAGTGGCGGGGGCGGTGGCGGCGCGCACCAAGCGGGTCCGTATCTCCACTGACATTTGCCTGGCACCGTTCACCCATCCCATCCGCCTGGCGGAGGACCTGGCGGTCTTGGACAACCTCTCCGGCGGTCGCATGGAGCTGGGCCTGGGCTTGGGGTACGCCGCTCATGAGTTCAAGGCCTTCGGCATCCCCCAGTCCCGCCGGGTGTCCCTCACCGAGGAGACCATTGAGATCCTGCGCCTGGCGTGGCAGGGCGAGCCGTTCAGCTTCCACGGCAAGCGTTATGACTTCGACAACGTGACGGTCACACCCCGTACCGTGCAGCCTGGTGGGCCGCCGCTGTGGATCGCCGGCATGAGCGAGGCCTCCGCCGAACGTGCCGCCCGCTATGACACCCACCTGTTGCCGCAGGGGGCGCGGTCAGTGGTGTTGGACCCCTGGCGGGATCGTCTTGTTGCTGATGGTCGCGACCCCGAAAACTATCGGGTGGGCATCATCCGCTCGTGTTTCGTGACCGATGATCCCGAGCGCGATTGGGGTCCCATCAAGGCCGCCGAGCGTTACCGCATGAGCGTGTACGCCCGGTTCTTCCAGGAAACCCCGGACCGTCTCAGCGCCTTCGACCGGGAGCAGGTCAGCATTCCGCAGGGCTGGATTGTGGGCGATGTTGAACATTGCGTGGCCGAGTTGACCGCGTTCATCTTGGAGTTCGGGATCACCGATGTGGTCGGGTGGGGCGCGGCACCGGGTTTGGCACCGTCCATGATGAACGGCTCACTCGAGCGTTACGCCACCGAGGTGGTGCCCCGGGTGCGGGCCGCGGTGGACGCCGCTCGTCCCACCGCCTGATCAGTCGATCTGTAATACCTCGGGGCGCCGTACCAGCCACAGGCCCAGTGAGACCATGCCCCCGGCGGCGACCACGATGACCGCGGAGTGCGGCCCGACTCGTTCGGCGATGCCCCCCAACAGCAACATACCGAACGGTAGGGTACCGATGGCCATGGACAGCAGACCCATGGCCCGGCCCCGCATCTCGGGCGGATTGACCGACATCACCAGCGCGGTCTGGACCGAGGCGAACCCGGCGGCGCAGATGCCGGTAGCGATCAGCGCCACCAACGCCACCAGGAACACGTTCATAAAGGCGAACGCCACCAAGCAGGCCATCCCCAGGAAGGAGCCGATCACATAGATCCGGCCCCGGCGGGAGGGATTGATCACCACCATCAGCAGCGATCCCACCAACATGCCCAGGCCGAACCCGCTGGCCAACACGCCGGTCAATAGCGGTCCCACCTCGAAGCGACGGGCCAGCACCGGGATCATCGGCATGAACGAGAAGAACAGGAAGTTCATGGCCGCGGTCACCCCCAGCAAGGACACGAAGGGCCGGTTCGCTGGCAGCGCCCGCACCCCGGCGGCGAGGTCCTTGCGCATTTCAACCAGTACCGTGCCCATCCCGCTGGGCCCGTCGGCGGTTGGGGCCGGGGCGCCACGGGTGGGTTTGCCGCTGGAGGGCACGCTCAACATCAGCAGGAAGCAGCAGAGGTACAGGCCGGCCACCACCGCATAGGCCGAGCCGGCCCCGACCTCTTGGATGAGGGCCCCGCCGGTGAGCGAGCCGGCCATGTTGCCGGCGGACATCGACAGCGTCTCCAGCGCAATGGCGTTGCCGAAGAGCCGGTCACCGACCAGGTCGTTGATCAGCGCCCGGCGGGTGGTCATGTCCACCACCTGGCCCAGCCCCACCGCGGCGGCGAACACGTAGAGCATGGCGGTGGGCAAACGGTCCGTGGCCACCAGCACCGACATCAGCACTGCCAACGGCACCAGCGCCGCCAACTGGCGCAGCACCGTGCGGCGACGATCGAAACGGTCCGATACCGCACCGGCCAACATCCCGCCCACGAACATCGGCAGGAAGAAGCAGGTGGCCACCAACTGCACCAGGAACGGCGAGTCGGTCAGCTGGTTCATGAGGAACGAGCCCAGGAAGATGGTCATCCACCGGGTAATGCTCCACAACGCCCCGGAGCTGAAGATACGGGGGTAGTACCGCACCGACATTGCTGCCAGCGGGCCCGACGGTACCGGGTCAGACATACCGTCGGACATACCTGCGGGTACGGCGGGTTGGGGCCGGCTGCGGCGCGGGGCTCGCAGGTTCACGACGTGTGGTGCCCGACCTCGCGCAGCACGTCTGCGGTGTGCTCGCCCACTGCGGGGGACGGTTTGGTGGTGCGTAGCGGGTTGCCCCGGAACGTGATGGGGCTGTTGACCGAGCGGTATGGATCGCCGCCGGGGTTGGAGACCTGCACGAACCCGCCGGCGGCGTGGACCTGCGGGTCTTCGAGCACCTCGGGGAAGGTCTGCGCCGGCGCCCACCACACGTCGTTGGCGGTGAAGCGTTCTTTCCAATGGGACAACGGCTGGGAGCGGAAGGCCTCGTCGAACTCAGCGATGAGGGCGGTGCTGTTCTTGCGGCGGGATTTGGCGTCACCGAAGCGATCGTCGGCGAGCAGTTCGGGCCGTTCGATGGCGGCGGCGACGGTGGGGAAGTGGCGGTCGGCCTCCACCCCGATGAGCCAGAACCAGTGCCCGTCGGCGCTTTCGTAGCAGTTGACCAGCGGGGTGGGGGCGGACTCGCGGGGCTTGGTGGACTCCAGGCGGCCGAACGTGTCCTGCACCACCACCTGATGACCGATGGCCCACAGACCGGTCCGTAACAGCGATGTTTCCACGATGCGGCCCTTGCCGGTGCGGCCCCGCTCCAGCAACGCCGCCAGCAGCCCGGCGGTGGCGCTGAGCCCGGTGTAGTGATCGCCCAACCCGCCCCGTACGCCCACCGGCGCCGAGGTGCGCGGCGCCAGATCCCGGGCGATGCCGGTGCGGGCCCAGAAGGCGCCGATGTCATAGCCCGGCAGGCCAGCGTCGGGCCCGTCCAGGCCGTAGCCGGTGATGGTGGTCACCACCATGTTCGGGAAGCGCTCGTGGACCTGTTGGGGGGACAGGCCGATGGCTTCGAGGGAGTTGGGCCGCATGTTGGTGAGATACACATCGGCGCTGGCGAGCAGTTTTTCCATGGCCGCTCGCCCGTCCTCGGTGGCCAGATCGAGCGCCACGGAGCGCTTGCCCCGGTTGTCGAGGGCGAACCCCGGCACCGGCAGATCCCCGTAGCCCAAGGAGCCGAAGATGTTGCGCTGGGGATCACCGGCGGGCGGTTCGACCTTGATGACATCGGCCCCCCAGTCCGCCAACAACCCCCCGGCGGAAGGCCCGGCGATCCACATGGTGAGCTCCACCACCCGGATACCGTTCAGTACCCCGACATCGTCGGCGGTTGCACCGTCCGCGGCTGGCTGATCGGTCATCGGTCCCCCAAGTTGTTCGTTGTCGAGCGTTCATGGGCCGGTGCGCCGCATGAGACGGCCGCGGCTGGTGAGCCCCCGAAGGCCGGTCCGGCACCCCGGGCGGCACGCTAGCGTCCCGATGAGGACGGGTTGCGGCCCGTGCCCTCACCCCCACCCATCCACGATGAAGGAGCTGGTCATGGCCGACAGCGCAGAAGCGGTACGCGACGGCGATCAGCTCGACTGGCCGGCGCTGCGGTCCTTCCTGAGCCGCGAGATGCCCGAGTTGGACGGCGAGTTGCAGGTGGCGCAGTTCCCCGGCGGCAGTGCCAACCTCACGTACCTGATCGGGGTGGGGGACCGGGAGCTGGTGTTGCGGCGGCCGCCCTTCGGCACCATCGCGCCCGGCGCCCATGACATGAAGCGTGAGTTCAAGGTGTTGTCGCGGTTGTGGCAGCACCTGGACCGGGCGCCGCGGGCCTATGCGTTCTGTGATGATCCGGCGGTGATCGGGTCGGACTTCTTTGTGATGGAACGACGTGAGGGGGAGGTGATCCGCGACGAGATCCCCGACTCGATGCGCCAGCACCCCGAGGTGGGCCGGCGGGTGGGGTTCGCAGTGATTGATGCCTTCGCTGATCTGGCGTTGCTGGATCCGCTGGAGGTGGGCCTGGCCGATCTGGGCAAACCGCAGGGGTTCGTGGAACGCCAGGTGCGGGGCTGGGCGGATCGGTGGAGCCGGGTTTGCGAGCTGTGGGACGAGCCGCTGATGGTGACGGTGGCGGAGGTGCTGGCGCAACGTCTCCCGGATGCGCAACGGGTGTCCCTGGTGCACAACGACCCCAAGCTCGACAACTGCATGTTCGCTGCGGACAATCCCGATCGGGCCACCGCCATCTTCGATTGGGACATGACCACTGTCGGGGACCCGCTGGTGGATCTGGGCACGTTGCTCAATTACTGGCCCGATCCGTCGGACCCGCCGGGGGCATGGCGGGGTCGGGAGGATTCGATGCGGGAGTTCGGATTACCGACCCGGGCCGAGGTGGTGGCGCGCTACGCCGCCCGCACCGGGTTCGATTGCTCCGAGGCGCAGTGGTACGAGGCGTTCGCCCAATGGAAGACGGCGGTGGTGGTGGCCCAGCTGCACCATCGCTGGCGAATGGGCAACTCCGCCAACCCCCGCCACGAAACCATCGGTGACGCCGTTCCGACACTCGCTGCGTCCGCGGCGTCACTCCTGGGGGTATAGGTCCGGCGAAGGGTTCCAAAAAGCGGCGTAGGGGCGGATCGACGTCGATTCGCCCCTACTGCGTTCCGTGGCCGGTTGCTTGCTTAGCGTGTTGGCGCCGTCCCGGTGGTTGGCGCCAGCGGGTCAGAATTCGGGGCGGTCGCCCAGGTCTGGTGCTTCGGTCCGGGTGCGCTTGAGCTCCCAGAAGCCCGGCACGCCCATACACGCCATCATCCCGTCCCACAGCTGCAGGGAGAGTTGGCGGTTGGGCACCCGGGTGATGACCGGGCCGAAGATGCCCACCCGTTGGCCCTCGGCGTTGTCGAAGGCGATGATCGGGGTACCCACGTCCTGACCGACCAGCTCCAGGCCGGCGTCGTGACCCTTTTGCACCACCGCGTCCCAGCTCTCGTCATCGAAAGCGGCGGCATGGCTGGTGGAGACCCCCGCGGCAACCAGGACGTCTTCCATCGGGAAGTCGAACTCTTTGTCGTGGTGGATGCGGGAGGCCATTTCCCAGTAGAGCCGCTCGATGGGTGCGTCGCCTTCGCTGGCACGCACGGACTCCATGACCCGCAACATGTTGTGGCTCTTGACCAGCTTCCCGTAGAACGGGCTGTCCGTTGATGGCTTGTTCTTCAGCAACAGGCTGATCGGCCGCCAAATCACCTTCACGCCACGGGCGGGTACCACTTCTTCGACGACCCAACGGGCCGTCACCCAGCACCACGGTCAAATGGGGTCGACCCAGAACTCGATCTCTTCGACCTCGAACGTTGGATCGGCCATGGAAATGCCCCTTTGCGCGACGAAACCCCGCCACCGTAGCCGCTGCGGCCGGGGGAGGCGCAGCGTTGTAGCACGGTGGCGGGGTTTGGGGAATCGTCGCGGTGGGGCCTGGTTTGGCGTTGGGCCCGCTCGCAGGGGGCGAGCCCGCTATCACGACGCCAAGAGCAGGTGGGCGAAGGCCGATTCCACCTCTTCGGCGCCATCGATCAGCGCCAGGCAGGAGCGCAGTTCCGCAGCCCGCACCAGTGTCCGATGTCGGCAGAAGGTGAGGGCGGCTTCGACCTCGAGGCGCACCGCAGCGGTTGCGGCCACGGCGTACAGGTCAAGCAGCAGGTCCACCACCCGGGCCTGGGAGATCAGGTCCTGGGCATCGGCCAGAGCGTGCAGCGGCCCGGTGGGGACCGGTGCGGCGGTGGTGGTGGTGTCGGCGGTGGGGGTGGCGGGGGGCTGGACCTTCATCGGAGGACCTCCTTCAGCGGATCGGATGTGCTGACCGTACGGCTCGGTCGGGCTCCCGTCCTCGGGTGGAACCCCTACCTGCAATCCCCCGAATAGGGGCTTTCCAATGAACCGCCAGCCCGGAAGGCCTCCACGATGGCGCCGCCCGGAGCGGCCCAAACCCCCGGCCACGAGGTGATCTCGCCCAGAACCCGTTCAAAGGCGCCGATGCGAAAAGGCTGTCCTATGAGCCACGGCCGAACCGTCAACACCAACACCCGACCGTTGTCGGCACCGTCAGCGTGCAAGCGACGGGCGGCGTCGATCACCAACGTCGCCCAGGCATCAACGGGCATGCGGCGATGCCACAGGGCGAACTCATCGTCGGCCTCGAGGAACATCGGCAAGGCGGTGAGCTCGCCTGTGGGCACCGTCATGGGATAGGGCTGCTCGTCGTTGGGCCAATCGCACAGATAGCGGACACCGGCCTCGGCCAGCAGCGCCGGGGTGCGGGCCGATTCCGCCGCCTCGGGACTGAACCAACCCTGCGGTATGGAGCCGCTAACGGCCTGCAGCGCCTGCAGCGAACGCTGAATGGTGGCCCGCTCGTCCTGTTCGCTCATGCGGCTGGTGATGAGCCGGTTGGCCGCCACCCCATGGCCCACCAGCTCGGCGCCGCGTTGTACGCAATGGCGCGCCAGCCAGGGGTAGTGCTCGGCGGTGAGTGCGTCCATGGCCACGGTGGGAACGATGCCGGCACCATCGAGCGCGTCCAGCACCCGGAAGATGCCCACCCGATGGCCGTACTCGCGGTGGGTCAGCCGCAGGTAGTCGGTTTGGGGCAACGGGAAGATGCCACCGGAGGGCCGCCGCAGACTGTAACTATCCGCGGGCGGTTCCCATTCGTAATGCTCCAGCAGCACCAACACACACAATGCCAGTTGGTTGCCGTTGGGCCAACGCAACGGGGTCCGGGTGGGTAACGCCGACCACTGGTAATGGTCGTGGTCCATACCGGGGCGTCGTTCAGCGGGCATGGTCGGCTCCATTGGTGCTGAGCGCCTCGGCGTGGGCCACGAAGCGGTCGTAGGAATGCTCCAGAAAATGTTTGGCGATATCGCCGGCGGTGGTCTGCCACACGTGATCGTGGCCGAGCACGTAGTCGAAGATCTCCTCGAGGTGGGCAATGCGATGGGGCATGCCCATCAGGTAGGGATGGATGGCCAGGCACATCACCTGCCCGGAACGCTCCCCTTCCTGCCACAGCCGATCGAACTGGGCTTTGGCCATGGCCACGAACTCAGCGGAGTCGAAGTGCTGCAGGAACACCGGCACGTCGTTGAGCTCAGTGGTGTAGGGCACGGACACCAAGCGATGTTGGCCCGGTGCGGCGGCGTTGACGGCGATGGGAACCGGTTGATCGTCGTGCATCCAGTCGGCGTGGTAAATCAACCCCGCTTCGGCCATCAGATCAGGGGTGTGGGCGCTGTTGGACACTGCCGGCCCCAACATACCGAGCAGTTGGTCCCCGGTGTGGCGGCGAAGGCTCTCCACGCAATCCGCGTAAAAGGCCCGTTCCTCGTCCTCGCTCAAGGCGTGAAGGTAGCGGGTGTTGTAGATACCGTGGCTCATCACCTCCCACTGGCGTTCGGTCATAGCGGCGCCGATCTCGGGGTAGTGGTCATACACCGCCAGGTTCAATGACACCGTGGCCCGCACCCCGAAACGATCAAACGCCTCCAGCATGCGCCAGAACCCCACCCGGTTGCCGTAGTCCCGGTACCCGTAGCCCTGCACCTCCGGCCAGGGTGTGCGGGGCCAGGGGTTGCGTTGGGGATCGCGTGGTGGGAGGTACTCGTAATGCTCCACATTGGGGGCCACCCAGAACGCCACCCGGGCCTTGTTCGGCCATTCGATGCGGGGCCGGTCAATGCTGGGCAGGTAGTCCACCCGGTATGGTGCCAGCGCCATGGGGCCTCCCTTTCTTTGGGACCCGGCCGATGCGGGCCGGCCAGAAGCGAAGGCCGTCCTCGAACGCGGTCGAATCGAGATCGAATCGGACTCTAACCCGGCCGCCCACGGTCCGGGCTCGGTCCGGGGCCGATGGGGCCGAGTCAGCCCGTCCTGGCCCTACGATCCGTCGTGTGGACCAATCCAACGCTCGGGCATCGGGCGCAGGACGCGCCAACCCGGCACCCGATGGCTATCACCGGGCCATTGTTTTGGGCCGGACGGGCCGGGCGGGTGTGGCAGGCCGGATCGTCAAGGCGGGCCCCGCTGGCGTGGTCATCGAGTGACGTGGCCCCACTTGGCCCTGCGGCGCAAGACCCCGACCACCGTACTGATCGGTCTGGTTGGCTTGACCGTGGTGGCGTTGTGCCAGGCCCGGGTCGCCCACCGATCTCAGGAGCGGGTCGTGGGGGTGCCGGAGCTCAGTGCCCCTCGTCCGGTGGCACTGGTCTTGGGTGCCGGCCTGCTCCCCGACGGACAGCCCACCCCGATGCTGGCTGAACGGGTGGATGCGGCGGTGGCGTTGTACCGGGCGGGCCAAGTCCGTCACCTGTTGATGAGCGGTGACAACAGTGCCGCCGGGTACGACGAGCCCACCAGCATGCGCCGCCGAGCCCTGGACGCGGGTGTGCCGGCGGCGGACATCACCGTTGATTTTGCGGGATTCTCCACGCTGGACAGCTGCCAGCGGGCTCGTCGGATCTTCACGGTGGGCGCGGCGGTGGTCATCACCCAGGACTTTCATGCCCCGCGGGCGGTGACAACATGCCGGGACGCCGGTATCGACGCGGTGGGCGTGGGACTGTCCAGCGCCCATTACGGCCGCGTCGAGGTGGCAGGACTGCGGGTTCGTGAGGCGGCGGCGGCGATCAAAGCAACCTGGGATCACGTCAGCGAGAACGATCCGGTGTTCCTGGGTCCGGTGCTCGGCCTTGGCGGTACCGAGCAGCTGCCGCCTGTCAATCAGCGCTTCGATGCCCGGTTGCGGGCGCTCGGTGTGACCGGTAACTGAGCCCCGGTGCCGTTGTTGTGCTGAACTGCGGTCATGGCCACCTTCGTGCGCGACGACATTGAGCTGTACTACGAGGAGCACGGCACCGGCTTCCCGGTGTTGTTAATCGCCCCCGGCGGGATGCGCTCGGAGGCAACGTTCTGGGAGCGCACCCCGTGGAACCCCATCGAACAGTTGGCGCCGAACTACCGGGTCATCGCCATGGACCAACGCAACGCCGGCCGCTCCAAGGCGCCGATCACCGCCAGCGACGGGTGGGAGACCTACACCGCTGACCAGTTGGCCTTGCTCGACCACCTCGGCGTTGAGCGCTTCGCCGTGGCCGGCATGTGCATCGGCGGGTCCTACATCATGGCGTTGTGCGCCGCCGCGCCGCAGCGGGTGGCGGCGGGCATCGTGTTCCAGACCATCGGCCTTGACAACAATCGCCAGGCATTCCTCGACATGTTCGACAACTGGGCCGATGAGCTTCGCCCGCAACGGCCTGATGTTGACCCGGGGGCCTGGGCGCCGTTCCGGGACCGCATGTACGGCACCGACTTCCTGTTCACCGCCACCAAGGACGACACCGCGAAGTGCACCACCCCGTTACTGGTGCTGTTGGGCAACGACCTCTACCACCCCGAGTCCAGCTCCCGTGACCTGGCCGCGCTGGCCCCCAACGCCACCCTGGTGGAGCACTGGAAAGAGCCCGAGTACCACGACGCCGCCCGCAAGGCCATCGAGGAGTTCCTGGCGCAGCACGCCCACTGATTGCATGGACCGGCGGGCTGTGGCTGGCAGCGACGAAGGTGAAGGTGAAAGCGGAGGGCTTAGCGGCGCAGGTCAGTGGTGATCGCTTGGCGTATCCACCAGGTGGCGAAGGTGGAGAAACGAAACCCGCGCCCGGGTTCGAACCGGGCGGCGGCGCCGTCCAGCCCGGCCAGGCCGCTGCGCAGGAGTTGCTCCATCGGCGCCCGATGTTGGTAGTGATCAGCGTTCTGCAGCACCACCCGCAGGCCGGCTTCGATCAGCACATGGCGACCATACGCTGCGGTACCCACGTGTTCAGATCGGGCCCATTGCGCCGCTTGTTGAAGTGCTTCATCACTCAAACGGGCCGCAGCTGTTGCTCGTTGCCGCAGTGAGCTCAGCAGGGTGTCGGGCGGTGGATCCGGCGTGAGGTTTTCCACCCTGACCAGGCTAGCAACGGGGACCTGCTACCGTCGCCGACCGTAGATCTCTGAGATCTCTGACGGTGCAGATCGCTGAAGCAACAACAGCAAGGGGTTCGGCATGGAGCGCGAGGCGTGGATCATTGATGCGGTGCGGTCGCCGCGGGGTAAGGGTCGTGACAGCGGTGGCCTCCACGGGGTCCATCCGCAGCGCATCCTGGCCCAGGTCCTCAACGGCCTGCGGGACCGCCACGGCTTTGACACCAAAGACGTTGATGACGTGATCATGGGCAACGGCTCCGGTACCGGTGATCACGGCATGGACATCGCCCGCAACGCTGCCCTGGACGCCGGCTGGGATCTTGACGCTCCCGGGGTCACCCTCAACCGGTTCTGCGGTTCCGGTCAGCAAGCGGTCAACTTCGCCGCCATGGCCGTGCTGGCCGGTCATCAGGACCTGGTGGTGGGCGGCGGCATCGAGTCCATGTCCCGGCCCACGTCGTTGCATGTCGATGGCTTTACCGCCAACAACCGGCACCTGCATGAGTTGTATCCGATGGTGGCCCAGGGCGTATCCGCCGATCTCATCGCCACCATCGAGGGCTTCAGCCGCACCGAGTGCGACCAGGTGGGCGTGGACAGCCAGGCCCGTTGCGCGGTGGCGCTGGCTGAGGGTCGCTTCGATCGCAGCCTTATCACCATCCGCAACGATGACGGCTCGGTGGCGCTGGACCATGAGGAATGGCCCCGTCCCGGCTCCACGCTGGAGGACCTGGCCAAGCTCAGCCCCAGCTTCGAAAAACTGGGCGGTATGGTGCCCAAGGACAGTGACGCCAGCGTGGATGACACCGCCTTGCGGGCCTATCCCCAGGTGGCCCGGATCAACCATGTGCACCACGCCGGCAACTCCTCCGGTGTGGTGGATGGCGCCTCGGCGGTGCTTATTGCCTCACCCGATTACGCCAAAGCCCACGGCCTCAAGCCCCGGGCCAAGGTCATCATGAGCGCGGTGGCCGGCACCGACCCCGTCATCATGTTGACCGCCCCCGGCCCCGCCGCCACCCGTTGCGTGCAGAAGGCCGGCATGACCTTCGCCGACATCGACCTGTTCGAGATCAACGAGGCCTTCGCCGCGGTCATCTTGAGGTTCCTGCGGGACACCGGGGTGGACTGGAACAAGGTCAACGTCAACGGCGGGGCCATCGCCCTGGGCCATCCCATCGGGGCCACCGGCGGCATGCTGATCGGTACGCTCATCGACGAGCTGGAGCGCCAGGACAAAGAAACCGGCCTGGTTGCCATGTGCACCGGCGGCGGCATGGGCACCGCCACCATCATCCAGCGCGTCTGACCCGCACGCCGCCTGGCCTCTCTGTCGCCTGGCTTGCCACCCCGGCCCCACCGCGTCTGCTCGGATCACCTGCGGGACCTTCCTTGTGGGACCTACCGCGGTTGGCCCCGCAGGGTCTGCCCGGGTCCCTCCTTGCGAGTCCTAACTGGCTTTGGCTCGTTTGGTCCCACTTTCGCGGGACCTGCGTCGCCTTGCGCTGCCGCGCTTGGCTCTACCGCGCTTGGCCTCGCTGCCGCCCATGTCCCGCCGCCCGGGGTTCTGCCGCCCGGGGTTCTGCCGCCCCGGGGGTCTGCCGCCCGGGGGGTCTGCCGGCCTGGGGTTCTGCCGGCCGGGGGTCTGCCGCCCGGGGGTCTGCCGCCCATGTCCCGCCGCCCGGGGTTCTGCCGCCCGGGGTTCTGCCGCCCGGGGGTTCTGCCGGCCTGGGGTTCTGCCGGCCTGGGGTTCTGCCGGCTCGGGGTTCTGTGGGCTCGGGGTTCTGCGGGCTCGGGGTTCTGCCGGCTCGGGGTTCTGCCGGCTCGGGGTCTGCCGCCCGGGGTTCTGCCGGCCGGGCCTGCCTGGCTGATTTGGGGTCACGGGGCGTGGCTGGCCGTGCATGGAGGGTTGCAGGATCGCCCCCGGATCACGGTCGACGATCATTCTGGCGGATTTGGGACACGGCCCACCGCCGAAGGCCTCAGAATCTCGACGATCCGTGAGGGAGTGGGTACGGAGCGTCGACAATTTGGCATGGTAGCCACCTCGTCGTGTCCAAAATCCGCCAGAGAGTTTCCGGTTCAGTATATTTCATGTAGTTTCAGTCCCCATGGAGGGTTTGATACGGGGTCGGGACTTGCCCGCTGCTGAGCGGCGACGGCTGCTGCGGGCCGGTGTGCTCCGGCGGGTCGCCCGCGGCGTGTACGAGGTCCGAACCGAATCTGCAGACGGCGTGGATGGCGCGGGGTTGGCTGATGATGCGGTCCTGACAGGACGCGCCTATCCCCGGCACCAGGCGCAGTCGGCCGGGTCGGGCCGGGGGAGCGGGTACCGGGGCGATCTCGCTGCTGAGCTGGCACGGGACTTCGAGATCTGGTGTCAGGACCTGGCGCGGCGGCTGGTGCAATGGGGCCCCGGCGTGGTGGTGGCCCGCTCTAGTGCCGCGGCGTTGTGGTGCTTGGACGGGTTCGAGCCGCCGGTGCCGATAACGGTCAACACGGACCCTCGATCGGGGTTGCGCCATGCCGGTGTCCGTCGCGTCACGCCGATCGAGCCGTTCGAAACCATTGCCGGATTCCCTGTCACCGGCATTGGTCAAACCCTGATCGAGCTGGGCGCCGGTCTGGCTGCTCGGCCAGGAGCCCGAAACGATCCGACGAAGCTGACCGCCGATGAGTTGGTGGAGCTGGCGGTGGAGTCGGCCCTGCGGGAGGCGCTGACAACGGAGGCCGACCTGCTGGATCTCCTCGCCCGGGTCGATGGCCGCCGTAGGGGTGCGGCCGTCCTCCAACGGGTGCTGGAACGGCGACCGTATGGCGCCCCCGCCACCGAGAGTTACCTTGAGACCCGGGGCGTCCAGGTACTGCGGCGGGCCGGGGTCGGCCCCGGGTGTCGCCAGGTCGAGGTGCGCGATCGCCGTGGTCGTTACATCAAGCGGGTTGATCTGGTTTTGGCGGACCGGGTGATCGTGGAGTTCGATGGCAACGCGTTCCATGATCCGGAGATCGATCATGACCTTTGGACGGCGTTCGTGGCGGCCGGGTACCAGTTCGTCCCTGCGGGTTTCGCCAAGGTGACCCGGCATCCTTCGAAGTTGGTGGCGCAGATCCGCGATGCCTTGGAAGCCGCCGACCTCGGCGAAGCCAACCGGCCATGACGTCGGCGTTCGGGTTAAGTTAAGACGGTGACTGCTGGGTCAGCCAGGTGATCTGCAGCCGGCACCGAAACGGGTTGCGAGCGGGTCCTGCCCCACCGGGCAGAACGGGACACCGAGAAGGACGGGCAACGGACTCGAACGGCAAGGAGCGGCAACCAGGGACCGACACCGCTGGCGTCAAACGAGCCGGCGTGCTCGAGGACGCCACCGAAGGATGTGTGAGCGGGCATGCGATGCTGGGGACATGCGCCTCGGTATTACTGTTCCGTTCCGTCCTGATCTCATTGTGGATGCCGCTCGGCGTATCGACGCCGCCGGGTTCGACTCGGTGTGGTTGCCTGACGCCCACAACCGGGGGTTCCTGTTGCCTGACGCCTTTGCGGCGCTCGCGATGGTGACGGCGGTGGCGCCGCGCCTGGAGGTGGGCACGGCGGTGATGCAAGTGCCGTTGCGGCCGCCGTTGGAGTTGGCGCAGCGGGTGGCCACGTTGACGGTGGCGGCCGGTGGTCGGTTCTGCTTCGGTGTGGGGGCCGGGTCCACGGAGGCTGACCACGTGGGCATGGGACTGGACTTCGCCGATCGCTTCACCGGATTCGACCGTTGCCTCGGTGTGATCGATCGGCTCCTGCGGGCCGGGACCGGGACCGAGGGCGGCGACGGGGCCCGGGGCGCTGGGAACGGCGGGGGTGCGGGGAACGGCGAGGATGAGGGCGAAGCGGGGTTGACGCTGGGGAAGTGGAGTGGGGTGGGCATGAGGCCGGAGATCGTGGTTGGCGGCCGGCCGGGTGGGCGTTGGTTCCGCCGGGCGGCGCGCGCCCCCCAGCCGTTTCAGGGTTGGATGGGCTCGATGCGTTCGGCCACCGCCGACGAGTTGTGCGCCGGGCTGGTGGAGTGGCGGGCCCAGGCCGGCGCCCGCCGGGCCCTGGTGTCCACCATACCGAATGGTAGGGAGGACGTGGCCGAGGTGCTGGCGCAGTTGGCTGACGCCGGTTTCGATGACGCCATCATCTTCGCCGACCGCCACGATGACGCCGAGTTGGCCCGGCTACGGTCCCTGGTGGGCTGAGCGCTTGACCCGCCAGGGACCGCACGCAAGGGTCAGCTCACAGCAGGAACGGGAACCACTCGCTCTCCACCCCGAGCAGGATCTTGCCGGCGTCTTCGAACCGGGCTGATTGCAGCGTGGCGTGTTGGGTGATGGTGTTGCCGTCACGATAGAGGCGCTCGAAACCGGCCTCATCCCGTATGCCGGAGGTGCCCACTGCCTGGTGCACCAGGTCCAGGGCCCGCTGCGAGGCCCGGCCGGCGTGGGACCCCGAGATCTGCAAGCGGGCCTTGTCCTTGGGACCATACCGACCGGTACTGACGGCGGCCAGGGCGTGATCCATGGAGTCGCTGAGGTAGCCCATGGCCGCCTCCAGGTGCCCCAATGCTTCCGCCGCTTGGGCTTGGACCACCGAACGGGTCCGGATGGGTTGTTGGAAGAACGCCGGCACCTTGGTATCGGCCAGGCCCACCAGTTTCTCCAGCGCCGCCCGGGCAATACCGAGCGGTGTGGCGGCGTGGGCCTGGACCCCGTACCACGGCGGCACGGCATAGAGGGGATGGGTGGCCCAGGAGGCCAACGGTGGTCGGTCGAACAACGAGACGGTGCGCTGCGCCGGCACGAACACATCGGTGATGATCGCATCGTTGCTGCCGGTGGCCCGCATGCCCATGGTCCGCCAGGTCTCCACCACCTCGGCGTCGGCGGGGTCCACCAACGCCGTGATCATGTAGGGCATACCATTCGGTAGGGTCTGGGGCTCACCGTCACGGACCACCGCCGCTCCGGTGAGGATCCAACGGCCGTAACGCACCCCGCTGACGAAGGCGTTGCGGTTGGTGACGCGGAACCCACCCTCCACCTCCGTGGCACTACCGGGCGGCCATAGCGCCCCGGCGAACAAGGCGTCGGGATCGGCGTAGATCTCCTCGCCGCCGTCGGACATCATCGCGGCCAGGGCCGAGACGGCAACGCTCTGGTTGAGAACCCATCCGGCGGAACCGTCGGCGGCGGAGATCTCCTCGAACACGTCATATGCCTGCCGATGATCGGTGCCGAGGCCCCCGAACGCTTGCGGCACCCACATGCGAAACAGCCCCGCCTCCCGCATGGCGCTCACCACTTCTGGCGCCAGTTCTCGATCGGTTTCGCCGTGCGTGGCGTGGGCTTGGATTATCCCTCGGAGATCCCGGGCGTTGCTCAACACATCCATGCCGGCTCCCTCACTTCTGTCCCCCTCATTGCTGCGTTCATGTGTTCCCCCTCATGTCGTCCCCTCCAGTGGATGGTGTGAGCATGACGAAAGCCACAGCGGCCGGCAGCGTCTGGTGACCCAGGCGGCATGGGTACCTTTACTCAACCTCTACCCAGGCGCATCGCCCCGATCGGTTCCGTCTGTGGCGAGCGCAGCCCGGCAACGGTCCGTCCAGCCGGCCATCCCCAACTGAGCGGCCAGTGCGGTGGCATGGTCGAAGTGTTGCGCGGCATCGGCGCGGCGTCCCTCCAGCAGCGCCACCCGACCCAGCCAGTACCGGGTGGGGACCTCGTAGGTGACCATCCCGGCGCCCTGGCAGGAGGTGAGCGCCGCTCGGAGGTGGGTGTCGGCAAGCTCGGGCTGGCCCATGGTGTAGGCCAACATGCCGAGATACCGGGCGGTGGGCCCATAACAGGCGAAGTGCAGCAGGGCCACGTTGACGCGCTGCCAGGGAACCATCAGTCGGTAGAGGGCCTCGGCACGGTCCCGGTCACCCACCGCCACCGCCGCGTCCGCCAGATAGGACGCGGTCACCGGCAGCAGATCGTCCTCGGCCAAGCGCACCACACCATCCACGACGTGGCGATCCAACTCGGCACGGGCTTCGGACGCCATGCCGAGCTCGGCGTAGGTTGCTGCCAGCCCGGGCCGCCACATCCCGGCCCGGTCGGGGTTGAGGCGTTCCATCACCCGAAGCAGCGGTGCCACCTCCGCCAGGCGGCCCTGCTCCCGGCGGATAGAGAACATCTGCAGGCCGTGCATGCCGCTGGCGTCGAGGCCCTCCATGTCCTGCGCCGCGGCCAGGGCTTCATCGGCGAGGGCTTCGGACCGGCTGAACTCGCCCCGCAGCAGCGCCTCGGTGGCGGAGGCGGACAAGGCGTGGTGGAGAAGGAACGGGTTTCGGACGCGATTGCCCTCCGCCAGGATGCGGCCGGCTTCGGCGGCGGCCTGATCGAGGTGTCCCGCCGTCATGAGATAGGCCACGGTCCGGCCGATCACCGTGGTCTCCAACAGGGGATCCCCGGTGCGGCCCATGTGGGCCATCGCCGCCTGCGCGCTGGCAATTCGGTCCTCGGCCAGCTGAAAGGGGAGCAGCGTCGAGCGGACTGACTCGGCCAATCCGATGGCCATGGGGTCACCCAACCGTTGCGCTTCGGCGACGGTTCGCTCGAACATCGGCAGGTCCAGCGCGCCAGGCCCGCCGATGTAGTACCGATAGGCAACGGCGATGGCGTCGAGCTGGATCCGGCGCAGCGGGTCCTCGGTCGACCACGCCTCCACGACGGCCAGGTCTTGCGGTGCGGGGCTGGGCCCGCCGGACACGTACAGCAGGTACAGATAGACCATGGCTCGTATGGACGCCTCGCAGTCTCCACCCAAAGCAATTGCCTCGCGCAGCGCGGTCACGGTCTCCTCGCTGTGGGAGCCGGCGGCGGACAGCTCCGAGCCCAGCGCCAACGCCACCTCAGCCCGGGTGGCCACCGGTTCGGCGTCGGACAGTTCCCGGGCCCGGCGGTAGGCCCGCACCGCCTCGTCGTGGTCGTGGGCGGTGGTGGCGGCCCGGCCGGCGCTCAGCAGGTGGGTGACGGCAACGTGGCGTCCGGCAGGGTCCATCGCAGCCTCCGCCCAATGCCACGCCAGGCGGTTCACCGAGTGCGGTGCCACCTCCTGGTAGGCCTCCGCCAACATACCATGCAGCATGGTACGGCGAGTGGGGCCCAGCTGGGTGATCAGGTTGTCACGGACCAGGGCGTGGCTGAACCGGAACCGGTTGGGCCCCAGCTCCTCCACCAGTGCCGCGGTCACCGCTTGGTCAACCCAGCGCAAGGCGTCGGCGCCAGACGCGCCCAGCGCGTGGGCCACCAGGTTGAGGTCGAACTCCAGCCCGTCCAGCGCCGCCATTTGCAACAGGTCCTGGGTACGTTGGTCGAGGCGGGTCACCCGGCGGCGCACGGCGGCGTCCACGTCATCGGATCGGGAGCCGCCGCCCGCCAGCAACGCCCGCACGAAGAAGGGGTTGCCGGCGGTCTGGGCGTGGATCGCCAGCCCGGCCCCCTCGCCCGCAGCGGAGCCGACCAGTGCCGTCACGTCCCCGGAGGACAGCCCGCCCAGCCGCATTGACAGCGCCCCTGGCCGGGCGGTGGTCTCATCGATGATGGAACGCAGCAGGTCCGGGATCTCCGTGTCCCTGGCCGTGCCCAGCACGCACAGCCGACCAGAGCTCACCTCGCGCAGCACGAAGTTCACCAGCAACACGGTGGTGTCCGTGGCCCAATGCGCATCATCGAGCACCAGCAGTGTCGGTGCGGCCATGGCGGCGGCTCGCAGCCAGGTGCACACCGCCAGGAACAACCGGTCCTGACCGCCACCGATGGACGTTCCTGGCGGGTTCGGGTTCGGGTTCGTCAACCCCGAAGGCGAATCACCCGGGTCCATCGGTTGGTTCCCACCGCCGACCCCACCGACCATACCAACCGGTGTGGTGGCCGAAAGCTCAGGGCAGAGAAGGGCCAGTTCCATACGGGTCGGTAGGTCGAGAGCGGCCAGGAC
Source organism: Acidimicrobiales bacterium (assembly GCA_046155365.1). Taxonomy (GTDB): domain Bacteria; phylum Actinomycetota; class Acidimicrobiia; order Acidimicrobiales; family CAIXPF01; genus CAIXPF01. Next base: position 26,274 of record JBJXFH010000034.1, read on the forward strand.
CGGGTCGCTTTGTTGTACCCGATCCCGCAGTGCCTGGGCCAGGGGTTGGTAGGGCGCCTGCAGGGATTCATCGCAGCGCCCGAACAACACGTTCCAGCCGGCACGGTGGCGGGCACCGGCTAACTGCGACGCCAGCGCCGTCTTGCCAATGCCGGGCTCGCCCAATAGCCATACCACCCCGCATGCTGGGCGCTCGGTGTCATCGATGACCCTGGCCGCTTGAGCCACCTCGTGGTGACGGCCCAAGAATGCGGCGGCGGCACTGAGGGCCAGGCTCGGTGGCAGTGGCAGTTCGTCCGCGGTGGTGGCCTGCCACAGCACCTCGTGAGCCGGCACCGGTTCAGCAAGCCCCTTCAGGTTGAGCTCGCCGACGGAGACCAACTGGTGTCCGCCGCGGCCCCGGGCCAACAGCCGCACCAGGTCCGAGCACAGGATCTGGCCCCCACCGGCGGCAGCTTCGAGCCGGGCGGCTTCCACCACCGGGGTGCCGAAGCAGTCACCGTGCTCCCAGGAGACATCACCGGCAGAGACCCCGATGCGGACTGACAGCTCGGCCAAACGGTCGATCCGGCGGTTGTGGGCCTCGACCCCCTGCTGGATGTGCACGCAGGCGGTGAGTGCGGCGGAGGCCGAATCGAACGCCGCCAGCAACCCGTCGCCGCCGCCTTTGACCACCCGGCCGCCGTTGGTGGTGATCTTCTCGGTGAGCAGCGCGTCATGGACCCGGCGAAGCTCGTCGGCGCGTTCCTCGCCAAGGGCGGTGCGCAACGCGGTGGAGCCCACCAGGTCGGTGAACACGATGGTGGCGGTGGCGGCGTTGCCGGCGTTGGTGGTCACCGCGTACCGTCGAGTATGGCTTGGCTGCGACGGGCCACCGCTGCCATACCGATCGGGATGGCAAGGCGGAGCGCGGCGTGGGCTTCGGTGGCGGCGGCTTGGTGGTCCGATCGCGCCGCGGCGACTTGGGACAACCAGTAATGGCAGTGGGCCTCGTAGGTGGGGGTGCCCATGGTTCGGCATTGGGACAGGGCGTCGCGCAGGTGGCGTTCGGCTACCGCCAATTCGCCGTTGGTCAACGCCAGCATGCCCAGGTACCGGTCCACCGGCCCGTAGCAGGTGATCACGAACGATGCGATGGTCAGCCCCGACCAAGGCTGGAGCCGCTGGTAAAGCGTGCGGGCCTTGGTCGCGTCACCCACCGCGGTAATCGCATCCGCCAGGTAGGACAACGGCACCGGGGCCCGCAGATCATCGGGTATGTCGATGATGTTGCCGATGATCAAAAGCTCGAGCAGTGCGGCGGCCTCACTGACCATGCCCAACTCGGCGTAGATGGCCGCCAGACCGGGCTGCCAGGCCTGGCCAGCGGGGGAGCGGGCCACGATGCGCATCATGGGAGCGATCTCTTCCAGGCGGCCCTGCTCCCGGCGCAGCGAGAACATCTGGGTCCCACTCACGCCGGACACGTCGGCTCCCTCCAGGCGGGCCGCCGCCCGTAGTGCCCGTTGCACCGCGCTTTCAGCCTGGTCGAGTTGGCCGCGTAGCAGCGCAAGGGTGGCGTGGGTCGTTGCCGAAACGTGTTGCAGGAATGGATCGCGTCGACGGACCGCGGCCTCGTCGAGCGTTCCGGCGGCGGAGTCGATGGCGGCCAGTTCCCCGGTGATCAGCAGGCGGTGGATCAAGTGGCTCGTCGCGTTCTCCCATACCGTGTCCTGGCGGTTCTCGGCTGGGACTTCGTAGGCGGCCATCAGGTGAGCGATTGCCTCCGAGGCCCTCGCGTACGGCAGGGCCTCGCTCAGCGCCAAGCGTGACCAACGCATCGCCCAGCCATCAGCGCTGGCCCTGGCCTGCCGCAACGCGCCCCACGCGCTGTCGATTCGGGCATGCTCCGCGCCGAGTTGGCGGAACTGGTCCGAGCCAGCGTTGGATCTGGCGGCTGCCGCGCTCTCTTTTTGAGCAAGATCGGGGCCCACCATGATGTACTGCCCGAGAGCGGCGGCCCGAGCAGCCAATCGAGCGTCGGCGGGTGGCCGGGCCACAAGATCCGCCATGGCCTGCACGGCACCGGTGGAGGGCTGACCGAAGAACCCTCCAAGGAACATGACCCCGGTGGCGGCGTCCAGGCGAAGTTCATCTAAGCCCCGCGAGGCCGCTCGCCGAACCACGTCCAGATACAACGCTTCGGTCTCGGAACTGAACGAGCCGCCGTTGAAGCGTGAGACCGCCAGGGCGTACCCGACCCGGGCCCGATCCTCGGTGTCGGCATCACCCATCAGTTCCACCGCCCGGCCGTAGGCGAGTGCCGCACCGTCGTGCTCGCTGACCGCCTCGGCGGCGGCACCGGCCCCGATGAGCGCCACGATGGCCCGTTGCGTTGATTGCGGGTCCTCCGCGGCTTCGGACCAGTGCCGGGCCACCGCGGCGAGGTCATCGGGGCGAAGGGCGTCAAAGGCCTGCGCGATGGCGCGATGCACCAGCACCCGCCGGGCCGGACCCACCGCTTGGGCCAACGCATCACGCACCAGGCCGTGGGCGAAGCGGAACCCGCCGCCGCCGATCTCCTCCACCAGCCCGGCCCGGACGGCCTGCTCCAAACGATCCAACAGCGCCGCTGCGGTCAGGTCGGTGGCCCGCGCCAGGATCCTGCTGTCGAAGTCCAGACCGATCAAGGCCGCCACCCGCAGCGTGTCCTGCAGCGCGGCGTCGAGGCGGCCCACCCGGCGGCGGATGGCCGCGGTGACCGTGTCACCCTCGGCGCCGGCGCTCAGCAACGCCCGCAGAAACAACGGGTTCCCGGCGGTGCGGGCGTGCAACTGGTGAGGGTCCACCGGGTCAGGCGACAGTGCGGTGGCCCCGGCCAGCTCCCGCACCTCGGCGAGGTCGAGACCCGTCAGGTGCAACTCAAATCCGCCGGGCCGCAGCGTGGACTCGTCCATGATGGCCCGCAGCTCGTCGGGGCATTCGGTGTCCCGCAGCGTGACCACGAACGCCACCCGGCCCGTCCCCAGGGTGCGGGCCAGGTAGTTGAGCAGCAGCAGGGTGGGGGTGGTGGCCCAGTGGGCGTCATCGATGATCAGCAGTTGTGGCTGCAGTTGGGACGCCGCCGTCAGCCAGATCCGGGCGGCCTCGAAAAGTCGGTATTGATCGGGGGCCGTGCCCGGACCGGACGCCGGCGCGATGCCCGGGAGCCGATGGCCCAGATCGGTGCAGAGGTGCGCCAGCTCGGATGCGCCCACACCGCCCAGCAACTCGGTCAGATCTTCATCAGTGGTGTGGGCCACCACGTGACGCAAGGCCTCGGCGAAGGGTTGGTAGGGCACGGCCAGGCCCTCGTCGCAACGCCCGAACAGCACCGCCCACCCGTCGGGGTGCAGCGTGGTGGCCAGCTCGGTGGCCAGGCGGGTCTTGCCGATCCCGGGCTCCCCGGCCAACCAGATCACCGTCGGCGCGGCGCGAGCGGTGTCGGCGAGGGCGTGGCGCAGGCGTTGTTGTTCCGCCATTCGGCCCACGAACGGCCCGGCGGCCACCGCCAGCGCCTGTGGCAGCGGCAATGCGGCATCGGCGGGCTCGGTGGCGGCGTCATGCCAGCGCACCTGGTAGGCCGGCAGTGGTTCGGGGAGGCCCTTCAGATGGAGCGCGCCGATGGGGGTGAGCTCGTGGCCGCCACGGCCGCGGGCCATCATGCGGACCAGCTCCGAGCACAGGATCTGCCCGCCTTCCGCTGCCGCTTCCAAGCGAGCTGCTTCCACCACCGGGGTGCCGAAGCAGTCACCGTCTTCCCACAACACGTCCCCTGCGGACAGACCGATGCGTATGGAGAGCTCGGCGATGCGATCGCGGCGCCGGTTGTACACGGCGATGGCCTGTTGCATGGCAACGCTGGCGTTCAACGCCGCGGAGGCCGAATCGAACGCCGCCAACAACCCGTCACCGCCGCCCTTTACGACGCGGCCGCCGTTGCTGGTGATCTTCTCCGTCAGCAGCGTGTCATGGACCCGGCGAAGTTCGTCGGCGACCTCTTCGCCAAGGGTGGCCCGCAACGCGGTGGAGCCCACCAGGCCGGTGAACACGATGGTGGCGGTGGCGGCGGTTCCGCGGTGGGCGGTCATTGCGTACCGTGAAGTATGGTCTGGCAGTGGTGGGCCACCCCGGCCAGACCAATCGGTATGGCGAGGTCCAGGGCGTGGCGGGCGGCGTCGTCCGCGGGGTGATGGTCCCCGCGGGCCGTGGCCACCCGGGCCAACCACAGGTGGCAGTGGGCGGCGTAGGTGCGGCTGCCCATGGCAACGCACTGGGTCAAGGCGTCCTGCAGATGTCCCTCGGCCACCGTCAGCCGGCCGGAGGTGAGCGCCAGCATCCCGAGGTAGCGGTCCACCGGCCCGTAACAGGCGATCACGAACGCCGCCACGGTCAGTCCCGACCAAGGCGCCAGCCGGTGGTACAGCACCTCGGCCTTGGCCGTGTCGCCCACCGCCACCACGGCATCGACCAGGTAGGAAAGGGACACCGCGGCACGCGGATCGTCGGGCAGGTCGATGACCTCGCCGATGATCATCCGGTCCAGCAACTCCCGGGCTTCCGCCAGCATGCCCAACTCGGCATAGATCGCCGCCAGGCCCGGTCGCCACGCCGCCCCGGCCGCAGATCGGGCCACGATCCGCATCATCGGCGCGATCTCCTGGAGCCGTCCCTGCTCGCGCCGAAGGGCGAACATCTGCACTCCCGCCACCCCGGACACGTCAGCACCATCGAGGCGCGCGGCGTGGGCCTCGGCGGTCGCCGCGGCGTGCTCGGCGGCGGCCAGGTCCCCCCGCACCAGGGCCAGGGTGCCTACCGCGGTGGCGGCCACGTGTTGGACGAAAGGGGCCCGCCCCCGATCCGAGGAGGTGGCCAGCAGTTCGATCTGGCGGGCCGCTCCGTCGAGGTCCCCAACAATTAGCTGCCGATAGGCCAGGTTGGAAAGCCACAGCAGGGCTACCGAATCAACGTGGAAGTTGTGCAGTCCTGCGAGGCTGATCTTGGCGTGGGCCACCGCCTCCACCGAGCGCGTGTAGGGGAGGCAACGGACCATGGCGTTGTGGGCCCAACGGATGGCCCATTCGTCCGCTACCGCCTCAGCCTCCTCCAGCACCGCCTCGGCTTGGCGCAGGGCAGCACGCTCCTCCATCTGATCGAAACGATTGGCCCACAACGCCCGCGAACGGGCGGCCAGCCGTCGATCTTCGGAGGGGTGTTCGGCGAGAGAGCGCAAGGCCCCGGTGGCGGACGGGGAAGGCATCCCCAGGTGCCCCCCCACCAAGACGGCGCCCAGCGTGGACTCGAGCTGCATCTCGTCGAGGCCGAGCCGCGCCGCTCGTTGGGCGCTGTCGAGGAACAGCTCCTCGGTCTCAGTGGCGTAGGAGCCGCCGTTGAGCCGGGCCTTCGCCAAGGCCAGCCCGAGGATGGCTCGTCGTTCGGTTGGTTCCCCATTCAGCAGGTCCACTGCCCGGTGGTAGGCCAATGCCGCACTGCCGTGGTCACTGGCGGCCTCGGCGGCGTCGCCGGCCCGTTGCAAGGCGCTGATCGCCCGCTCGGTGCTTTCGGCATCGTCAGCGGCCTCGGACCAGTGTCGGGCCAACGCCGCCGGATCATCGGCCCGCAGCACCTCGTAGGCCTCGGCCAGGGACCGGTGCACCAACAGCCGACGAGTGGGCCCCAGTGCTTCAGCCAGGGCGTCACGCACCAGGCCGTGGGAAAAGCGGAATCCGTGCCCGCCGACCTCCTGGATCAGCCCGGCCCGCTCGGCCTCCTCCAGCCGATCCAACAGCTCGAACGGTGACAGGTCACAGGCCCGTCCAACCACCCGGGCGTCGAACTCCACCCCGGCCAGCGCCCCCACCCGCAAGCTCTCCTGGACCGTTGCGCTCAGCCGGGCGATGCGGCGGCGAATGGCGGCCTGCACGGTGGCGCCCTCCTCGCCGGTGGTGAGCAGGGCCCGCACGAACAAGGGGTTCCCGGCGGTGCGGGCGTGCAGGGCGGCGGCGTCGGGGCCGGGATGGACACCGTCAGGGGCGTCGGGATCGGGGTTGGGATGGGCGTCGGCCAGCACCGCCACGTCCGCCGGGGCCAGACCGCGCAGCACCCGGTGCAGACCGCCGGGACGCAGCGTGGACTCGTCGATGATGGCGCGCAGCTCGTCGGGGCATTCGGTATCCCGCAGCGTGACCACGAACGCCACCCGACCCTGTTCCACGGTCCGGGCCAGGTAGTTGAGCAGCAGGAGACTGGGTTTGGTGGCCCAGTGGGCATCGTCGATCACCACCAGCGTGGGTTGGCGCATCGACGTGCTCGTCAACCAGCCCCGGACCGCCTCGAACAGTTGGAACTGATCGCTGCTGGCACCGGCCGTGGCGGCCACGGAGGGCAACCGGCGGGTCAGGTCGGGGCACAGATGCGCCAACTCCACGGCGGCGCCGCCCAGCAGTTCGCCCAGCTCCTGATCCTCGGTATGGGCCACGAACTGGCGCAACGCCTCGGCAAAGGGCTGATAGGGGATGGCCAAGCCCTCGTCGCAGCGGCCGAACAGCACCGCCCAGCCGTTGTGGTGCTGCCGGCCGGCCAGCTCCGCCGCAAGTCTGGTCTTGCCGATGCCCGGCTCCCCGGCCAACCAGATGACCGTGGGCGCCGGGCGGTCAATGTCGGCCAGTGCGGCGCCCGCCACCCGCAGCTCCTCGGCCCGTCCCACGAAGGACCCGGTCCTGGCGGCGGCCAACGCCGGTGGGAGCGGGCGGTTGGCGCCAGCCGCAGCGGCGTCCTCCCAATGGACCTCAAAGGCGGCGAGTGGTTCGGGGAGGCCCTTGAGGTGCAGCGCTCCGATGGGGGTGAGCTCGTGGCCGCCGCGGCCCCGGGCCATCATCCGCACCAGGTCTGAGCAGAGGATCTGGCCACCTTCGGCAGCGGCTTCCAGGCGGGCCGCTTCCACCACCGGGGTGCCGTAGCAGTCCCCCTCCTCCCACAACACGTCACCGGCGGACAGCCCGATGCGCACCGCCAGTTCGGCGATGCGGTCCGCCGACGGTTGTACGCCGCAACGACCTGTTGCATGGCGACGCTGGCGTTCAGCGCCGCGGAGGCGGAGTCGAACGATGCCAGCAACCCGTCGCCGCCACCCTTGACTACCCCGCCGCCGTTGGTGGTGATCTTCTCGGTCAACAGCGCGTCATGGACTCGTCGCAGCTGGTCAGCCAGGACCTCACCGAGCGTGGCCCGCAGCGCGGTGGAACCCACCAGGTCGGTGAACACGATGGTGGCCATGGCCGCGGTGCCGGTCATGGCCACCCCCCTCCGATCGGACGCCAGGCCCGCGGCGACGTGCTAAACGGCCAAGTGCCCGGTCACCGACTGGCCGGCGAACATCCCGGCGTTACATTCGCCCACCTCGACCACCGAGTCAGCGGGAATGCCCAGCTCCTGGGCCTGGCGATACAGCGCTTCGGCATCGGGCGCCTCGTACAGGCAGTAGGTCTTCTTCTTGTCCGCAGACAGGAAGCTGAACAACCAGCGCAGGTTGGCGTCGTTGTTGTATGCCTCAGTTGCATCGATGCCCTCTTGATCGAGCTGCAACTGATCGGCAAAGGTCCGCTCAATCACGAACAACGGCATGGGTCTCCTCCTCGACAAAGCCCAACTCTAGCCCTACGACAGCTGACTGTGACGCCTGTCGCCACCCCCTGATGCCGCTCAGAACGCCAGGAAGATCCAGTCGTTCTCCAGACCGAACATCAACCGGCCGGCGGAGCCATAACGGGGCGCGGACTTGGAGCCGTGCTGGGTCAGCGTGTGGAGGTCCCGGAACAGTCGCTCCAGTCCCAGCTCGTTGCGGATCCCACTGGAGCCGGCAGCGGCATGCACCATTCGTCCGGCCTCGGCGCAGGCTTCCGCGGCGAAGCTGGCCGCCACCTGGCAGCGGATCTTGGTGTCCGGGCTCAGGGCCTTGCCTTGCGATGCCTCCCCGTAGGCCACCGCGCAGGCATCGAACAGCGTGGCCCGGGAGGCATCCACCAATCCCCGGGCCCGCCCGGCCTGGTATTGGGCCAGCTCCCGGTCCCGTAACGCCACCATGGTGTACGCCGGGGTCTTGCGCTGGGCCAGACCGATCAGTATGTCCACGGCGGTGGCGGCGGCACCCACGGAAATGATGGCCTCGCCCATGACCGTGAGCAACGGGAACATACGGGCCACGGGACCATCGAAACCGGGGTTGGGCGTCACCAACGGGGCCACCGGGTAACACCGATGATCGGGCACGAACACGTCCTGCACGGCCACGTCCGCGGAGCCGGTGCCCCGCATGCCCATGGTGTGCCACGTGTCGATCACGGTGGCGTCGTCGCGGTGCACGAAACACACGTAGGGGGTGGGTTGGCCGGTGGTGGGATCCAGCTTGGGCCCGTCCCCGTCCATCTCCATACCGGGCAGGATGAACCACCGGGCATGGTCACAGCCCGACGTGAATGGCACCTGCCCGGTGAGCCGCCAACCGCCGTCGACCCGCACGATGACACCGGGGGGGTGCAGCGCGCCGGCGGTGGTGGTGGGACCGGCACCGAAGAGCTCGTCGGCGCCGGCCTCGGGCAACCACGCCGCCATGGCCGACAAGGACCCGTTCATCACCAGCAGCCACCCGGCAGTGGGATCGATGCGGGCCACCGCCTCCCACACCCGATACACGTCAAGGGGGTGCATCTCGGCACCGCCGTAGTGACGGGGAACCAGCAGGGCGAACAACCCCGCATCCTCCAGCGCCCGATGCAGCTGCGCCGGCATCTTGCGGTCCGATTCCCCCGCGGTGGCGCCGGCGGCGATCTGCGGTCGCAACTGCGCCACCCGGTCGAGGGCCTCGGGCAGCGTGAGGTTCAGGGGCTTGGTATGGGTGGTAGCGGTCATGGGCTCACCATCCACCGTGGCCGGGACGGATGCCTGACCAGTTCTGAGCTTTGTTGCCGATCTCATGTGCTTAGATCTGACTAGTCAGCCGGGCTCAGGGTGTACCTTCGGAGCGGGTTCGGAGGTTCGGAGCGGTTTGAGGGGCCCGCGGGAGGGGCGATGGAACGGACCACCACCGTGGTGCGGTTACGGGGCGGGGACGAAACGCCCTGGCCTGACACCGTGGGCGAGGACGCCGTGACGCGCTGGGCCACCCCTGACGGATGGGTGTTCGCGTTCAGCGGGTTCGGTGACGCGCTGACCGCGGTGGTCGCGCTGCTGACCGGCCCACGGTGGCGCAGCGGTGACACGGCGCCCGCGGTGGGTATTGACGTGGGCGACGTGGATGTGCGGCAGGCACCGGAAATCCGCCGCGGACCGTGGGCCCGAGCCGAGGAGCTCTGCCGGCTGGCGGCCCCCGGTCAGGTTCTGTGCAGTGAGATCGCGCGGCTGTTGATGGGGGAGCGCGCCGACGTGGAGCTCCACCCGGTTGATGGTCACGCTGGCTGTTTCGAGTTGGTCGCATCGGACCGGGTCGGTGTCGCACTGGTGGTGCCGGCGCCGTTGGCCGGGCAGGATCGCCATCCGCTGATCGAACGTTCGGAGGCGTGGGCCGCGCTGTGCAACGCCGCTGGTGCAAACGGCGGCGCCGGTCACGTGTTGCTCGCCGGTGAGGCCGGTTCGGGCAAGACCCGCCTGCTGGCCGAGTTCGCCCGCCATCGGGGTGATCCGGCGGTGACGGGCGCACCCGTGATCGGCGTACGCATGGCCCCGGTTGTGCTCTACGGTGCCGCGCCCGAGCGGTCCCAAGCGCCGTTCCAGCCGTTCCTCGAAGCGCTTCGCCCGCCCATCGAGGCCCTGGGTCCGGAACGACTGGCTCAGCTGATGCCGCCCGGCACGCAGCAGGCCCTGGCCCGGGTCCTGCCCATACCAATTGGTATGGACCGCGGTGTCGGTGCGGATCCGGGACAGGGGTCCAGGGCGGCGAACGACGCGGACACCGTGGGCGACGCGGGCGACGCGCTGAACCCCGGCGAGTCTGTTGAGCCGGGTGATCGACCATCGTCGGATCTGGAGACGGTTCGGTATTGGGGTTTTGAAGCTGTGGTGGATCTCCTCAACGCCATCGCCACGCTTGGGCCGGTGCGGTTGTTGCTTGATGATCTGCACTGGGCCGGCTCCTCCACGGTGGCGTTGTTGGAGCACATCATGCGCTCGGCCCGCCTTGGCCCGGTGACGGTGGTGGCGGCCTACCGTGACACACCGGGCGATCAGAGCGGCGCCTTCGCCACGGTGGTGGGGGAACTCGCTCGACGGCCCTCAATCCACCGCTGCGTGCTGCATCCTTTCGGTGCCGAGGCGGTACGGGATTTTGTTGCCGATGCCGTTCACCGGCCCGAGCTGCCCGAGGAGCTGGTGACGTTGGCGGCGACGCTGGCGGAAACCACGGGCGGCAACGCCTTTCTCCTGACGGAGTCCTGGCGTCATCTGATCGAGACCAACCGGGTGCGCCTCGATGGTGAGCGTTGGTGGGTGGCCCCCGGGCGCCTGGACACGCCTCGCTCGGTGCAGGAGCTGACCGAGCGCCGGCTGGCCCTGCTGCCAGACGCCGGGCAGGAATTGATCCGCGCCGCGGCCTGTGCCGGGTCACGGTTCGATCTGGGGGTGGTGGCCGGCGCTTCGGACCAGAGCCTGGACGTGGCCCTTGATCTGATGGGTCGGGCCGCGGCCGTGGGTCTGGTCACCTCGATGGGATCGGGTCGGTTTTCCTTTGCCCACGCCCTGGTTCGCCAGGCCATCGAAGACGCACTGGGACCCGCCGCCCGGCCCCGTCATCATCTGGCCCTGGCCCGGGCCTATCAACGGTTGCGCCCCGAACAGGATGTGGTGCTGGCCCACCACTTTGCCGCCGCGGTGCCGCTGGTGGGACCGGAATCCGCAGCGCGCTACGCCCTGATCGCGGCGGCACGGTTGGCGGGCACGGTGGCCAATGACCATGCGGTGGCGGTGTTGGAGGAGGTTTTGGGGGTTACCGAGGATCCGGCATCGCGGTTGGCGCTGCTGGTGGTTCTGGCGCAGGCCCGTGCCACCGCCGGAGCGTCGTTGGACGCTTCGCGCACCTGTGCCGAGGCGGTGGCCATCGCCCGTGACCTTGGCGATGACGCCGGTTTGGTGCGAGCCGCGTTGGTGATGGCGGAAGCCACCTGGCGCGGTGCGTTCCACGGCGGCAGCGCGGCGGCGTTGCTCCGTGAGGCCTTGGAGGTTGCCACTGACCCCATCGAGCGGATCAAGCTGCAAGGCGGGCTGAGCGCGGCGTTGGCGCTGTCGGGCCGAGACCAGCAAAGTGCGGTCACCGCCGCCGCCGCCCTGGAAGCGGCCCGGGGCACCGGCCAATCCCGGCTGATCCTCGACACCATCCATCTGGCGTTGTACGCCGACATGAAGCCGCCGGTGGCCCGCCAGCAACTCCAAACCGTACTTGAGGGTATTGAGGTGGCGGAGGGCCTGGGCGATGAGGAGGCGCAACTGCATCTGGTCTGCAAGGCGTTGTTGCGGTTGATGGTGGTGGCCGATGCGCCGCTCCTGGCCCGGGAAATGCACCGGCTCGACCGGCTGGCAGCCAAGTTCCGTCAGCCGTACTACTTGCTGGTGCAAAGCGGCATGCACGGGACCGTGGCGTTGAGCGAAGGCCGTTTCGGGGACGCCGAGGCGGCCATTGATCGCTACCAACACTGGGCCGAGGTCAATCAGCAGCCTGACAGCGGGTACGGCATTCAGATGTTCTCGCTGCGCCGGGAACAGGGCCGGCTGGGCGAGTTGCGCCCGGCGTTGGAACTGGCCGCCCGGATGGGCCGGGAGCAGGGAGCCTGGGGGCCCGGCCTGGCCGCGGTCTATGCCGAGGTCGGCATGAACCAGGACGCCGCACGGTTGCTCGACCGACTCTGCGCCTCGGACGGAGTGAACGGCAACGGCAACGGGGCTGACGGCAGCGGCGAAACCGGGGGCGAGGTGGTGCCCGATGATTCGCTCCGTCCGGCGGTGCTCAGTTACCTGGCCGACGCCGCATGGGCAACCGGGCACCGCCCCGCCGCCGAGTTGGTGGCGAGACTGCTGGGACCGTACCGCGGGCTGATGGTCTACGTTCCGGGTCTGGCCTGTTACGGCGCTGCGGATCGCTACCTGGGTCGGGTGGCGGAGGTGCTGGGCAGAACCCGGGCCGCCCGCTCACATTTCGAGGACGCCCTGGCCCTTGACCGTGCCACCGGCTGGTCCACCTGGATCGCGCATTCGGGTTTCGCGCTGGGCGCCCACCTGCTGGTGCACGGCACCGCCGAGGATCGCTCCCGGGCCGATCAGTTGTTGACGGAAGCCGCCGAGACCGCCCGGTCATTGGGCATGGCAAGCTTGACGGCCCGCTGCGCTGAGCTGGCTGCGTCCGCACCGCCGGCGGGGACCAACGCCGCCACGGCCCGCCCCGACAGCCCACTCGACCCGCGCCCCCTCGGCCGGGCGCAGGTGGGACTCACCGCCAAGGAGTTGGAGGTCCTGGCCCTGGTGGCGCTGGGCCGATCCAACCGCCAGATCGGGGCCGAGTTGCACAGCAGCATGCACACTGTGGCCAACCATGTGCGATCGATCCTGGCCAAGACCGGTTGCGCCAACCGGACCGAGGCCGCAGCCTGGGCCCACGCCGCCGGGATGGTCCTCAGCCGCTGACCCTGGCGTGGCCCCGCTCAAAATCATTCCGACCGGTACGGTCCTGGCCCCGCACCAACATCAGCGCCCTCGATTCGTGTCCGTAACCGGGTTGGTCCCGCACCTCGGCGTTGCCATGGCGGTACACGCTGGTGCCCGGCATGTACCGACAGGCCAGCCCGGCCCGCGGCGCCACCGCCTCGTTGGCCCGGGCCCCGTGGATGGTGAACACGTCAAACAGCACCATCTGGCCGGGCTCGAGCGGCACGTCCACGGCCGATGACTCGTCGAAACCGCCGGGCTTGAGGTTGCCGGAGAACATCTGCCCTGGCCTTGGTTCGCGGTCGTGCTCGCCGGCTTCACGGGCGGCGTGGGAACGGGGGATGTAGCGCATGCAGCCGTTGTCCAGCGCTGACTCCGTGACCGCGATCCACACGCTGGTGGTGGCCAACGGCTCAATGGGGTAGGCGAAGGCGTCACGGTGCCATGGGGTGACCGGGCCGCCCTGTTGCCGTTTATAAAACATCACGGTGTTCCATAGGATCAGATCGGGTCCCATGATCTGCTCCATGATGTCCAATAGCCCGGGGTCGGTGGCCACGTCCAGGAACGCCGGCCCGGTGTGGAGCCCGTGGATGCCCCCGCCGGGCAGGTGCGGGCCGATGATCGGTTGATCAACCAGCTCCGGCCGCTCCTGCACCAAAGCGGTGGTGGCCTCCAGCAGCTGCTGCACGGTATCGCCGGGCAACCGGTAGCCCGGCACCAGGAACCCGTCGCGCCGGAAGCGGTCGAGTTCATCGGTGGTCAGGACAGAAGGTGGCGCGGCCATGCCTGAGCGTATTCGAGCAACGTTGGTTGCCGCCCCGACGATGGGGTGACTGTGCAGTTTTCGCGGAGGGAGCGCGGTGAGTGGACCGGTTGGTTGACGTTGCGTGGCGCTGCGTCCACACCGCGTCGAGATTCGGCCGGCCGCCAACAACGATCCTTACCCGGTGCGTGCGGACCAACTGGTCGAGCTGGCGGTGGAGTCAGCGCTTCGCTGCGGTGACGTCACAGAGGCCGACCTGCTGGATCTGTTGGGTCGCTGCGGCTGGCGCCGGGCCGGTTCAGTCATGTTGCAGGAGGTGCTCGAGCGGCGGCCCTACGCAGCCCCGCCCACCGGGAGCTATAAGGAGTTCCGCTCTTTCGAGGTCGATCAGGTGGAGCAAGCACTGCGCAGCGCGGCTCCCGCCAGTGTCAGCCGGTCCCGGTAACGGCGTCAGCGGCATCAGCGGCGTTGGAACCAGGGTTCGATGTCCATTTGCACGCCTTCGGTGAGATGGGCGGTCATGGAGTACATGCCCACGTGCAACAGCAGTTCGATCAACTGTCGCTGGTCGAGTTGCGCCGCCGCCCGGGCCCACGTGTGGTCGCTGATGCGCACGTTGATGACGGACTCCTGGGCCAATGCCACCACCGCCAGGCTCGGCTCGTCGAAGCGGTCGGTCTGTTGTGGCGGGTCCGCGGTCACGGCACCGGTTTCGATAGCGTCGATCTGCTCGCGGCTGATCCCCACGCTGAGCGCCAGGTTGGCGTGCTTGCCGAACTCGTACTCCGCGCCCTTGGCCCGGCTCACCACCAAGATGGCGAGCTCCCGCAGCCGGGGGTCAATGGTGGTGCCGTTGCGCAACTCGTTGGCCAACGCCACGAAACGCACCAGCACCGAGGGGGAGTGGCCCACCGTGCCGTGGATGTTGATGCGGGGCCCGTCCCGTCCCACCATGGCCTCCTCGTAGGCCTGACGATGGGGTTCCGGGAGCTGATCAAGGTCAACGGGGTCGATGCGGGCCATGAGCCGCAACCCTACGTCGACCACCGGTGCATCGGTTAGGGCATCGGTTAGGGCATCGGTTAGGGCTTGGACGTGCTGCAACCGGGGCGGGGTCCGAACACCAGCTGGGTGCAGACATCGGCGAACTGATCGGGGTCATCGCGGCCGGGGACGTACCACTTGTGCAGCCAGCTGGTCAT
>JBJXFH010000067.1:0-31876 GCA_046155365.1 Acidimicrobiales bacterium
GCTCGGGTGGTTGAGTGCCGACACGGACTGGTCAGCTGCTGCGGGCGGCCCCGGCGACGAACGCGGCAACGTGTAGGTGGCGTGCCGGTCCAGGCTTTGGCGGGCACGGTCACCGAACGATCACCAACAGGTCGCGATGGGTTCGACGAGCGTGCGATCGGGGCGGTGCAGAAGCTTCTCCTTGACATGAGAATGATCGTTCTCATACCATGCGAGAATGATCATTCTCGCATGGTGGAGTTGAGTCGATGGCGAGTCTGGCGAAGCCGCCGCTCCCACCGTTCGATCGAGCCTCCGCCCGGCAGAAGGGCGGCTGGTTCCGGTCGTACGGGAACAACGACGTCGCCATCGGAGAACACCAGCGGCGCATCTTCGGGCCGCGCCCGCGGGGCGACGCGACCGAGCTCACGCGGCGATGAGCCCAGCTGGCTCCCGCTCGATCGACGAGTCCCGGCGGGCCGTGCTTCGCGCTGCCGATGAGTTGTTCTACGCCCATGGCATCAACGGGGTTGTGATGGGCGACGTCCGCGACACCTCAGGCGTGTCGATGCGTCGGCTGTATGTCATGTACCCCTCCAAACGAGAGCTCGTCGCCGGGTGGCTGACCGATCGCCATGACAGCTGGATGGCGTGGTTCACGAGCAGTGTCGACCGCCACATCGCAGCCGGCGCCGATCCCGTGCTCGCCACCTTCGACGCGATCGCCGACTGGGTCACCGCGCCGGGCTACCGCGGTTGCGCTTTCATCAATTCTCTGGCCGAGACAAACGAAATCGACGACTCCCACCGCACGATCATCGCCAACCACAAGCGCGACCTCATGCAGCACCTCGCCCACCTCGCCACACGACACCACCCGAGCCCGCCACCATGGCTCCCCGCAGCTCTCGCCGTCATCGTCGACGGCGTCATTGCGCAATGCACCATCTTCGCCAACACCGACCCACTCAACGCGGCGCGATCCGCCGTCCGCCAACTCCTGGAAGCGATCCCAACATGACCCTCACCGTCGGCGCCCTCTGGCGCTACCCTGTCAAATCCCTCGCCGGGGAACGCCTCGACACCGCCGAGATCACGACCAACGGCATTGTCGGCGACCGCGTCGTGCACGTGCGTGGCCCCGAAGGCGTCCGCACCTCACGGCGACACCACAACCTCCTCGGGCTCCACGCCACACTCGGACCGGACGGCGAACCCCTCATCGACGGCCAAGCATGGACCTCGCCCGACATCCTCGAGCGCGTGCGCATGGCGGCCGGCTCCGACGCCACCCTCGCCGCCCTCGCCCGCTTCGACGGACCCGAACGCTTCGACATCCTTCCCTTGCTCGTCGCCACCGACGGCGCGGTCGCCTCGTTCGGTCGCGACGTCCGCCGGCTCCGACCCAACATCGTCATCAACGGCGTCAACGGCATGGACGAAACCAACTGGCCAGGCGCCCAACTCCACATCGGTGACACCATCATCGCCCTCGACTCCCTACGCGGCCGCTGCCCCATGACCACCGTCGACCCCGACACCCTTGCCGTCGACCGCGCCGTGCTCAAAGACATCATCGCCCGCTTCGGCGGAAAGCTGGCCCTCAACGCTGCCGTTCTCACGCCCGGGACCATCCACGTCGGCGACCCCGTACAACTCGTACACCCAATCGACTGACCGCTCCGTGCATGTTGACCGGAAACCGACGAACTGCCGTGCCCGAACATCTCGAGCTCGTTGTAACGCGCCGCGATCGCTGACCAGTTTGTCGCATCAGCCGTGGTCGCTCGGGCGTGTTCTACGGCGATCAGGGCCGCAACCGGAGTTCCTCGGCGTATCCGTCGGTGGGGGCCGTCGTCTGGGGAATCCGGGCCGGGGCCGGGCGGCGCGCTGGGCGAGAACGCGAGCGCGCTGCGAGCCGGGCACATACCGTAGGACCCATGAGTGACGAGCCCTACTACGACCCAGAGATCCGTGCCGTCATCGAGGCTGGACCCCGCTTCGGTACCATCGACGCCCGTACGTTGCCCAAGGTGCGAGCGGAACGGTTGCTGCAGACTGAGCAGGTCCCGCTGTCGGACCACGTCACCCGGACCGACATCACCGTGCCCGGGCCCCTCGGTGCGCCCGATGTCCGGCTGCGGGTGCATCGGCGCAAAGGTCTCGAAGGCGATGTGCCCGCCATGTTCTGGATCCACGGTGGCGGGTACGTGCTGGGCGCCCCCGAGCAGGACGACCTGCGTTTCGATCGGTGGTGTCAGCGCTTCGACGTGGTGGGGGTGGCGGTGCAGTACCGCCTGGCTCCTGAGCACCCCTACCCGGCCCCCATCGAGGACTGCTACGCCGGGCTCAAGTGGGTCAAAGCCAACGGCGCCGAGTTGGGCATCGACACCAACCGGGTGGGCATCGGCGGGCCCAGCGGCGGCGGCGGGCTGGCGGCGGCCCTGGGGCTGGTGGTGCGGGACCGGGCCGAGTTCGACATCGACTATCAGCTGTTGATCTACCCCATGATCGACGACCGCCGCACCAGCGTGACCGCCAACTGGGCGGTACCGGTGTGGAACCCCGCCTCCAACGAGTTCGGTTGGCGTTCGTACCTTGGCGAGCTGTTCGGCGCCGAGGATGTGCCCTACCACGCCGCCCCGGCCCGGGCCACGGACCTTTCGGGCCTGCCGCCGACCTACATCATGACCGGCTCGCTCGACGGCTTCTGCGACGAGGACGTGGCCTACGCCCAGCGCCTCAACCAGTGCGGCGTGAACGTGGAGTTTCACCTCTACCCCGGCGCCCCCCACGGTTTCGAGGGGTTCGCGCCCCAGGCCGCGGTATCTCGCCAGGCCCGGAAAGATATCAACAACTGGTTGGCGGCCCGCTTGGCATAGACGTTCAGCGCCGGCGGGGTGCGGGCACGGTTGGCGGTTGCCGCTCCAGGATCTCCTGATGGCGCCGGCCGATCGGCTCGTCCCACACCTCGTCGGTGAACAACCAGAACTGGTTGCTGAGCACCGCGTCATGCACCAGGTCCGCCACCTCGGCCGGGGGCTTGCCGTTTTCGATCATGCGTCGGGCGATCTCCATGAACCTTGACCCGCCGGACTCACGTGGCGCGTCCCCAACTGTTTCACGGCGCGGCGGCGGCCCACCCGGCCGGTTCCGGGCAGAATCGATGATGTTGGTGTTGACAAACCCCGGGCACAGGCAGGTCACCCCGACGGTGGAGCCTTCCTTTTGTAGTTCGTGGTACAGCGTCTCCGTTACCGTCACCGCGGCGTGCTTGGTGACGTTATACGGCGCCCCGAACGGTGAGGACGTGTGCCCGGCGATAGACGCGGTGGTCACCACGTGCCCGTCGCCGTGGGTCAACAGGTGCGGCACGAAGGTACGGATGCCGTGCACAACCCCCCACAGGTTCACGTCAAGGGTCCAACGCCAATCCTCCAGTGAGATTGTCCAGCTGCGTCCATTGGCCCCGCCCACCCCGGCGTTGAGGCACACCACGTTGACCTGCCCGAACCGATCGACCGCGGCGTCAAGCACCGCCTGGTGATCTTCGGGCTTGGCCACATCGCAGCGCACCGCCAGCACCTCAGCCCCGGTGGCGGCCAACTCGGCGGCGGCGGCTTGTAGGGCGGCATCTTCGACGTCGGCCATCACGATGCGCATGCCGGCGCGGGCGAAGCGCTCACAGAACGCCCGGCCCATGCCGGAGGCGCCTCCGGTGACAACAGCGGTGCGGCCAGTGAGCGTCTGCATGGGATCCCCTTGGGTCGTTCGGTTGGTCGGGTTCACCGAGCGGTCGGAGCATCGTGGCACATCCACGGCTACGGTTCGGACCCAACGGCAGATCGGGCCGGACGCATCATCCACAGGAGAACACAGCACCATGAAGATCGGCGTCGCCACCAGCTTCGGCAACTCACGGCGGAGGGACATCGGCTTTCTCAAGGAGTTCGCCATCTGCGCTGAGGAGGTGGGCTTCGACTGCCTCTACGCCCCCGAGCACGTGGTGTTCTTTGCCAAGTACGAATCGAAATACCCCTACACCCCCGACGGTTCCACCAACTGGAGCCCCGACACCGGCATCTATGACCCGCTCATGGTCTGCGCCGTGGCCGGCATGGTCACCACCACAATGCGGGTGGCCACCAGCGTGCTGATCCTGCCCGAACGGCCGGCCCTGCTCACCGCCAAAGAGGCCATGACCGTGGATCACATCACCGGCGGCCGGTTTGACCTGGGCATCGGCATCGGCTGGTCTGATGAGGAGTTCGCCGCCCTGGGGGTGCCCTGGCCCCAGCGCGGCAAGCGTACCGATGAGTATGTGGCGGCCATGCGGGAGGCCTGGACCAACGACCGGGCCGCGTTCAAGGGTGAGTACGTGCAGTTCGAGAACGCGGTGCTGCGCCCGGCCCCGTTGAACGGGACGGTGCCGATCATCGTGGGCGGTGACTCGCCGGCGGCCATGCGTCGGGCCGCCACCATCGGCGACGGTTGGTACGGCTGGTGGGCCGGCGTGGAGCTGGAACCCCACATCGCCAAGATGCGGGCCATGTTGGAAAAGCATGGTCGCACCCACGGGCCGGACTGGAGCATGCGGCTGGGTCTGCCCATCTCCACCGATACCCCCGAGCAAGTGGCGGTCAAGGCGGCGGCGGCCCGGGATCAGGGCGTGGATGAGTTTGTGCTGGGCCCGGCCATCCCCACCCGGGACTTCGATCAGCACCTGCGCCGGTGGGCCGAGGCCACCCAGAGCGCCCGGTAACCGCGCCCGCTGAATCGTACGCCGCGGCCCGGTTACGCTGCGCGGCATGCAACCGCTCATCATCGAGGCCGCCATCAACGGTGCCAGCACCAAGCGGCGCAACCCCAACGTGCCCATGAGTGCCGAGGAAATCGCCGCCGACGCCATCGCCTGCCTCGACGCCGGCGCCGCCATTGTGCACAACCACACCGATGATGAGGTGCTCGGCGGGGACGTGCGCCACTCCGCCGCCAAGTACCTCGACGCCTGGGCCCCGGTGCACGCCAGCCACCCCGACGCCATCCTCTACCCCACCATGGCCGGGGGCGCCGCCGGGCAGGTGACCATCGCCGATCGATACCAGCACTTCGACGAGTTGCACCAAGCCGGGGTGTTGGGCATGGGCGTGGCGGACGCCGGCTCGGTGAACCTGGCCGGGATCAAGGCCGACGGCTCCATCAGCTCCCCGGCGTGGTGCTACGAGAACACCCCCGCCGACATCGCCTGGATGTTCGCCTGGAACGCCGAACGGGACCTGCCCACCATGGTGTCCATCTTCGAACCCGGCTTTTTGCGTTTGGCTTTGGCCCATCACGAGCGTGGCACCCTGCCCGCCGCCACCAAGTTGCAGCTGTACCTCACCGGCCCCAAGACCCTGACCGGGCTACCGGCGGAACCGTGGGCGCTGGAGGTGTACCTCAAGATGCTGGAGGGTACGGCGCTGACGTGGATGGTGGGTGCCATCGGAGGAGACGTCGCCAGCAGCGGCCTAGCCCGCGAAGCCATCGAGCGGGGCGGACACGTACGGGTGGGTCTGGAGGATTACACCGACACCAGCGGCAACCGTCGCAAACCCACCAACGCCGAGCTGGTGGCCGAGGTGGTGGCGTTGGCGCAGGACTGCGGCCGAGCGGTGGCCACCCCCGCGCAGGCCAAGGAGATCTTGCACCACCGCTGAGATCGGCGCCAGCACGGCCACGGACAATACCAAAGGGTACGGTGAGGTCGGGGTAGCGGAACCACCACGACGGTCGGGTTGAACTCGGTCACCCGAGCCGCCACCATGGTGCGAGCACCTGCGCCCTTCGAAGCCGACCGTCGCCAACATGCTGGGCGGTACGGACGCGATCGCTCAGGCGCAGACCGTGCTGAGTTGGCGCATCACCCGACGTTGGCGGCGGTCCCACGAGTCACGACGATGCAGTGCGCCCAAGGTGTCGAACACCACCAGATCCCCCACTTGCCACTGGTGGGCGTAGACCCGTTCGGGGGCGGTGGAATGCTGGTGCAACCGCTTGAGCAGGGCGCTGCTGTCGGCGCGCTCCAGGCCCAGGATCTGTCGGGTGATGCCTCGTGACACGTACAGGATTTCCCGGTCGGTCTCGGGGTGACGCATCACCACCGGGTGGGTGGCCTCGGGGATGGGGGGCCGCTCGATACCGGCCTCGGCGTCCCGGCGGCGCTTGGCGTCATAACCCTGGTCGAGCTCATGATCATTCGGTGCCGCCCCGCCTTCCACGTACATGGTGACGCTGTGATGGGCGAGCAAGGTACGCAACTGTTCCACCAGCTCAACCGGGAGCGTCTCCAGCGCCTGGTACTGGTTACAGAAGTACGTGCGCGGCGCATCGGCCGGCAACTCCACCGCGTTGAGAAAGCTCTCCTTGCCCGGCTGGGCCACGTAGGAGTAGTCCGCGTGCCACTCCAGCGGGCCGGCCCCGCCCGTACCAAGTGGTATGCCATCTTCGCCCACGGCGTTGGTCACCGGCAGGATCTCGGGACGATCCCCGACGTCACGGAACCACTCCGAACCCTTGATGAGATCCCCGAAGGCCCCGGCGAAGGTGACCAACTCCTCGTCGGTGGGCTGGCGATGACCCCGGAACACCAACACCAGATGATCCGCCAACGCGGCCCGGATCTGCGCCAGCAGCGCGTCATCGGGCACCACCTCGGGCCGCCACCCCGTCACCAGCGCCCCCAGCGGCTGATCCTCCAACGCCTCGATGTGCAGCATCGTTAACCTCCCCGATTCCGTGGGGCACACTACCGGGCGGGCATCATCTGCGGCGCACGCATGATCTCACCGCAGCGGTTCAACCAGGTTCAACCAAGGAGGCTCCCATGACCAAGGTGGCGGTAACGAGCGGGTTGTTCGCCGCAATGCCCGACATGGCGGCGGCGCTGCGCCAACAACACCCCGAGGCCAAGATCATCGAAGGTCGCCCACCCAAAGACGAGGACGAGCTGATCGCCTTCCTCCAGGGGTACGAGGTGGTGGTGGCGGGGACCGAGCCCTTCACCGCCAAGGTGGTGGGCGCGTTGCCCGATCTGAAGGTGATCGCCTGCTGTTCGGCCGGGCTGGACCATCTGGACCCCGCGGTGCTGAACGCCCGTGGCATACGGGTCGGTTGGGTGGCGGGGGTCAACAAGTACGCGGTGTCGGAGATGGCGCTGTGTTTCATGATCGACATACTGCGCAGTATCACCTCGAACAACGTGGCGGTGCGGGCGGGGTCGTGGCCCAGGGTGCGGGGCGCGCTGTTGCGGGGACGCACCGTCGGGGTGCACGGCTGCGGCAACATCGGCCAGGAAGTGGTGAAACTGCTCCAACCGTTCGGGTGCACGGTGCTGGCCAGTGACCGGGTGGCGTACCCCGAGTTCTACCAGCGTTACGGCGTGGAGGCGGTGTCCCCCGAGCAGCTGTGGGCCCGGGCGGAGGTGTTGACGGTGCACCTGCCCCGCAACCGGTCCACCATCGGGCTGTACTCCGCGGAAGTGCTCGATCAACTCCGCCCCGGCGCCTACGTGGTGAACACCTCCCGCGGCCGGATCTTCGACGAGGTGGCGCTGTACCAGCGGTTGGCGGACGGTCGCATCGCCGCTGCCGCCTTTGATGTGTTCGCCACCGAACCGCTGGCAAACCTGGATCTGGTGTCGTTATCGAACTTCGTCGGCACCTCTCACATCGGGGCCGGCGCTGACGAGGCGTGGGTCGCCATGGCCGAGGCCGGGATCCGGGGCATCACCGAGCATTTCCTGCCCGAACCCGGGATCTATCCTTTCGACTGAGGTGGGCGCGGCCCGGGGTCTGCAATGCTCGTGGCATGGATGGCAACGAACTGATCGCCCGGATCCTGCGCCGCGAGGGGGTGGCGTGGCTGGCCTGCTTCCCCAACAACCCGCTCATCGAGGCGGCCGCCAAGGTTGGCATCCGGCCCATCGCCTTCCGCCACGAACGGGGCGCGGTGATGGCGGCTGACGGTTTCTCACGGGTCAGCGGGCGCCGGCGGTTCGGGGTGGTGGCGGTGCAGTCCCAAGCCGGCGCCGAGAACGCCCTGGGTGGGGTGGCCCAGGCCTATGCCGACAACATCCCCATCCTGGTGCTGCCCGGCGGGCCGGGCCACAGCGAGCTGTCGGTGCGGCCCAACTACTCAGCGGTGCGGAACTACCAGGGCGTCACCAAGTCCCTGGAGGCCGTGCATCGTCCCGAGGACATCGTCGCCATCATGCGACGGGCCTTCAACGCCCTGCGCAACGGTCCCGCCGGCCCGGTGGTGGTGGAGCTCACCGCCGACGTGTGCCGCCAACCGGTCCCCGACGGCGCCGAGGAAAGCTACAAACCGCCGGTGCAGGCCCGCCAAGCGCCGGACCCTGAGGCCGTGATCGCCGCAGTGGACGCGTTGCTGGGCGCGAAACGGCCGCTGCTGTGGGCCGGGGGAGGGGTGTTGGCCGCTGGCGCCACCGAGGAGCTGCGCCAGTTGGCCGAGCTAACCGGCACACCGGTGTTCACCACCATGCAGGGCAAATCGGCTTTCGATGAGCGCCACCCCCTGTCCGTGGGCGCCGGCGGCATGACCGCCACCGGCCCGGCCGCGCAGTGGCTCAAGAGCTGCGACGTGCTGATCGCCATCGGATCCAGCCTGACCCGGACCCCGTACGGTCAACGGGTCCCCGGCGGCGCCTTCTTGGTGCATAACACCGACAATCCGAGCGAGATCGGCAAGGACGAGCACGTCGATCTGCCGCTTCCGGGCGATGCTCTACTGACACTGGCCGCGCTGGTGGCCGAGGTCCGCGGTCGGTTGGACCCCGCGGGGAACCCGGCCGGACGCGACGCCGACGCCGACGTCGCGGCGGAGGTTGCCGCGGCGCACGCCGAGTGGAACCAGACCTGGGCCGCGGCGTTGCACGGTGACGAGGAGCCGTTGGGCTACTACCGCATCATCCACGAGCTGAATGAACTGTTGGACCACGACGGCAGCATCGTGACCCATGACGCCGGCGCCCCCCGAGACTGCATGGTGCCGTTCTACCGGGCCACGACCCCGCACTCGTACGTGGGTTGGGGCAAGACCACCCATCTCGGCTTCGGCATCCCATTGGTGATCGGGGCCAAGCTGGCCCATCCCGACCGCTTCTGTCTGAACATGATGGGCGACGGTGCGTTCGGCATGTCCGGCCTGGACATCGAGACCGCGGTTCGGGCCAAGGTGCCCATCACCACCATCGTGTTGAACAACGGCGCCATGGCCACCTACCCCATCGGTTCCGCCATGGACCCTGTCACCGCCCGTACCGAATTCGGGGTCACCACCATGACCGGTGATTACGCCAAGATCGCCGAGGGCCTGGGCGCGGTGGGCCTCACGATCCGGACCCCGGCCGAGCTGCGAGCGGGCATCGAATCCGCCAAGGCCCACAACGCCGCTGGGCGCTGCGTGCTACTCGACGTACACGCCAACGCCGAAACCCGCCGTTCGCCCAACGCCCCCTGACCGCGCCCATCCCGCGCCGGCGGGCCGGTGGGCAGGGTCAGAGTGTCGCGTTGTGTCTACTCGCGCCCGGTGGCGACGTAGGCGAAGGCCGGTTCGTCGAGGGTGGCGCCGCCGTCGCCCCACGAACTGCGGAAGGCGTAGCGGTCGCCCCGGATCACCGTTCGCCGCCACTCGAAGGGCAGACCTCCCACGGTAGTGAACCGCTCCACCAGGAATGCCGGCTGACGGGCAGGGATCTCCAGCAAGGCCCGTTCCGCGGCGCTGGGCATGACCGGGTGCACCCGCTCCCAGCCGGCCCCGGGGCGTACCCCGCACCGTTGGTCCAACTCGGCATACACCGCGGTATGGGTGAAGTCCACCTCCAGCAGCGGCTCGGCCACATCGGCCCGTAACCACAACTCGTCCGTGGCGATGGGGGTGGTATCCGCGAAGCGAAGCCGGTGAAGATAGACCAGGGCGGTGTCCGCCGGCAGACCCAGCCGTTCGGCGATGGCGGGCGCCAGGCGGCGGTCCAGCCCGATAACCCGGCTTCGCTGTTCGAAACCCTGATCCTCGATGGAACGGAACAGGCTGTAGAGGGACCCGGTGCGTTGCTCGATGGTGGCCGGACTGGCGAAGGTTCCCCGACCTCGTTCCCGGCTGATGAGCCCTTGGTCCTTGAGCTGACGCAATGCCTCGCGCATGGTGTGGCGACTGATGCCGTATTCGGCGATGAGATCGCGCTCGGCAGGCAGGCCGGCGGCGAACTCCTCTGCGGACAGCCGCCGCGTCAGATCGGCCACGACCTGCGCCCACAGCGGTAGGGGATTGGTGCGATCGGGTCGGCGGGCCGTGGAACTCATCGTGCCCAATGTAGGGACCGGGGAACGGGCGCGGCGGTCCGGTCGGCGGTCCGGTCGGTGGGCCCTCAGATGGCCGTAGCGCCGGCCTTGGGTGCGCGCCCCGCTGAGGCCGGCAGGATCCGGTGTTCGCCATCGCCCACGGTTGCAGTTGCCGCTTGGGTCTGGCGGCCGCGCAGGATCATGGCCACGAAAAGCCCGGCGGTGGCCACCAACCCCAACCCGGCGTCGCCAACGGCCCGAACAACGACGGCCGACCCTTCGAAAACTAGGTCCATGGGCTCCAGCATTGCAGACCCGGGGGCCGTATATTGGTACGGACATCCGGACATCCGGACATACGAATGTTTCGGATGGTTCAGCGGTCCCGGAAGGAACGATGATCTTCCAGCAGTACTACCTGGCCTGCCTTTCCCACGCCTCCTATCTGATTGGTGACCAGACCACGGGCCGGGCGGTGGTGGTTGACCCCCAACGAGACGTCGCCCAGTACCTCCGTGACGCCCACGCCGACGGTCTGACCATCGAACGGGTCATCGAAACCCACTTCCACGCCGACTTCCTCTCCGGCCATCTGGAACTGCAGGCCCTTACCGGCGCGGTCATCTCCTACGGGTCCGCAGCAGAGGCCATGGCCCAGTTCCCCATCGAGCCGCTGGCACACGGTCAGCACCTCTCCCTCGGTGACGTGGTGCTCGAAATCCGCCACACCCCCGGCCACACCCCCGAATCCATCAGTGTGGTGGTCTTCGAGCATGCCGAGGATGTCACGTCGGGTCGGTCCCCGTACGGGGTGCTGACGGGGGACACGCTGTTCATTGGGGATGTGGGCCGGCCCGACCTTCTGAGCTCAGTCGGGGTTAGCGCCGATGCGTTGGCCCGGCAGCTGTATCACTCCACCCGGAACCAGCTGCTCACCCTGCCCGATGACACCAGGGTGTTTCCCGCCCACGGCGCCGGATCCGCCTGTGGCAAGAACCTGTCCTCGGCCACTGCATCCACCATTGGGGAGCAGCGCCGCACCAACTACGCCCTGCAACCGATGTCCGAGGACGATTTCGTGCGGGTCGTCACCGCCGGACAGAGCGACGCCCCGCTCTATTTCGCCTTCGCCGCGGACGCCAACAAGCAGGCGCATGCGGTGTTGGCCGAGGATGCGCCCCCGCCGCCCATGACCATGAGCGAGGTGTTGGCCCAACAGCGCCGCGGCGCCGTGGTGTTGGACACCCGGGACGCCGCGGTGTTCGCCCAGGGCCACCTCAAGGGCTCCTACAACGTGGGCCTGGCCGGCCGTTACGCCGAATACGCCGGGGACGTGTTGGTTCCGGACCGGCCGATCGTGTTGGTGAGCGAACCGGGAACCGAGCTCGAGGCCCGCACCAGGCTGGCTCGGATCGGCTTCGACCGGGTGATCGGGTCCCTGATTGATCCGGTGGCGGCGTTCCTGGCCCATCCCCGCTGGATCGCCGTCGGTTCCCGGCTCACGGTGGCCGAACTGCAACAACGTCGCGGATCGGTGGACGGCCTGCAGGTGGTGGACGTGCGGGGGCCGGGCGAAACTGCCGCTGGTCGGGTGCCCGGCGCCCGGGAGCTGGCCCTGCCGAGGTTCCTGGATCGCCTGGTGGAGTTGGACCCCACCGCCCCCACCGTTGTGTACTGCGCCGGGGGGTACCGCTCGATGATCGCGGCGTCGGTCATGCGCGCCGCCGGCTTCAGTGACGTGTCCGATCTGATCGGCGGGTTCGGTGCCTGGGAGCAGGCCGGACTGCCGACCGAAGCCGCCAATGCCACCGTTTCGGGCTCGCCGTGCTCCGGCCCGGTAGCCGGGACCGTTGACGGCGGCGGTGCCTCGGCGCAGGGAACGGAAACCGGCCGATGAGTGCGCTGGTGATGATGGCGTTGGTGGCCTTCGGGCTGTTGATCGGCTTGTCGATGGGGGCCGTGGGCGCCGGCGGTTCCATCGTGGCGGTCCCTGTGTTGGTCTACGTGGCCGGGCAACCCCCCAAGGAGGCCACCGCCTCGGCCCTGGTGGTGGTGTTGCTCACCTCGCTGGTGGCGTTACGGCCGCATTGGACCCAGCACCGGGTGCGGCTGGATGTGGCGGTGCCGTTCGCCCTGGCCGGTTTCGGTGGGGCCGCGGTGGGTGCGCTCACCACCAAGCAGGTACCGGGCGACGTGCTCATGCTGGCGTTCTCGGGGGTGTTGGCCTGCTCTGCGCTGCTGTTGTTCAGACGGAACCGGGCCACATCACGCCCGGCGGTGAGCCACGATGGATTGGTCACCGCCGCGGTGTCATCGACGGTGTCCGTCTCCGCCGTCGCGCTGCACACCCGGGCGGCGGAGGACGAACGGGGCCGGGTCGCCAGCGTGGTCAGCAGCCGCACCAGCACGGCCCATGCCGGGTCCAACAATCGCGGTGCGGGTTCCCCCAGGGCGCCGTTCGATGGGGGTATCGGCGCGGGCGATGGAGATGTTCCCGATGGAGATGTTCCCGATGGGGATGTTCCCGATGGCGCTGCTGACGGTCGCAGTGTGCGACTTCGGGCCGTGGGAAAGATCCTGCTGGTGGGGGCGCTGGTGGGGACACTCACGGGGGCCTTCGGCGTTGGCGGGGGCTTTGTGATCGTGCCGGCGTTGGCGTTGCTACTGGGCCTGCCCATGACCCAAGCGGTGGGCACATCGCTGCTGGTGATCGCCGCCAACGGGGCCTTCACGTTCCTGCTCAAGGCCGGTGACACCCCCCTGGACTGGTCGGTGATCGCCATCTTCAGCGGCGCGGCCGCGGTGGGCGCGTTGGCCGGTGGCGAGGTGTCGCGCCGATTCGACGGGGTCACGCTGACCCGCTGGTTTGTGCGGGGGGTGGTGGCGGTGGCCTGTTACACCGCCATTCGCTCCATCCTCGACCTGGTCGGCTGAGGTTCCGGCCAACGCCTGGTCCGCCGCGGGGGTAACGTGCGTTGAGCCCATGGGGCGCGCCGCGAACCGCTCATCGACCAGGAGGAGCCATGCACCTCTCACCCAAACAGCCCGACTTCTGGGGCCGGGTGCCCGCGGAGTATCTGCGGCCGTTGGTGATCGACAGTGAGAAGGTGGGCACGCCGCTCAGCTTTTTCGCCGCTGGTGACCCTGAAAATCCCGAAACGCCGGGTTTCGCGGTGTTCTCCATGAAGCCCGGTGAGGTCCTGCCCCGACACTCCCATGATTGCCACCGGTTCGAGGTCATCATCGCCGGTTCAATGACCGCGGTCGGGCCCGGTGAAGGTGACCGTTACCTCGAGGTGGGTGATGTCATGACCGCGGAGCCCAACCAGATGTACGGACCGCACGTGGCCGGGCCCGAGGGTTTCACGGTGGTTGAATACTTCAGTTGTTTGCGTGCGGCCTATGAGGTCACATTCGAAACCGACCGTGGACCGCGCCAGTTGGATCTACTGGCCAAAAGCAGAGCCCGTGCCGATCGCCGGCCCGCCGCCGTTTTCACGAATGAAGGAGCCTGACCTGTGGCCGCACCATCGAAATTCGCCCATGTGGTGTACAACACCCATCGCTACGACGAGATGATCCAGTGGTATCTCGACGTGTTCGAGGCCCGGGTGCAACATCGTGATGAGCGCCTGGCGTTTCTCACCTATGACGAGGAGCATCACCGCTTCGCGTTCGCCAACCTCGGTCCGATGCCGGAGGATGCGCCCAAGCCCCGGCTGGGTCGCGGCGCAGGGGTCAACCATGTGGCCTACACCTGGTCCGATCTCGGTGAGTTCGTGGCGCTGTACGAACGATTGAAGGCTCGCGGCATCGTGCCGGTGCGGCCCATCCGGCATGGGCTGACCCTGTCGATGTACTACGCCGATCCGGACGGCAACCTGATGGAGTTCCAGATCGACGTGCTCAGCGCCGAGGACGCCAACGCCTTCATGGCCGGGCCGGCCTTTGCCGCCAACCCGGTGGGGGAGAAGTTCGATCCCGACGAACTGGTCTCCCGGTACCGGGCAGGCGAGGCGGTGCGCGACGTGATCTTCCGCAGCGACCAAAGCGACGAGGAACTGCGCCGCGCCCTGGTCTGAGGTTCACCCGGCGCGCAGCAGCCCTTCCAGGTTGGTGCGCATGATCAGCTCGATGTCGCCCTCGCTCATGCCCTGCAGGCCGTCAGCAAAGTCCGCCGGCACCGCCAGACCTTCGGGATGGGGCCAATCCGAGCCGAACAGCACCCGCTCGGGTCCAATCATGTCCGCCAGACCCCGAATGTCCTCCTCGTGGAAGGGGGCCACCCAGACGTGTTCGCGGAAGATGGCGCTGGGTTTGTCATCCAGCCGCCCGCCGGGCCACGGACCGCCGCGACCCATGCCCACCATTTTGTCCATCACCCGCATCAGGTAATCCACGAACAACGAACCGTTCTCGATGGACGCCACCCGCACATTGGGGAAACGCCCGAACAGGTTGCCGTAGATGAGGGCGGTGATGGTTTCCATGATCGGCCGGTCACCGAAATTGTGGGTCCATTGGAACGCTGATTGCTGATACGCGGTGGTGGCGGTGGCCTCACCCCAGTCCGCGGACAGCCGGGCGTTGTACCCCGCGTCCCCCACATGGATACCGCAGATGATCCGGGCCTCATCCATGCGGGCCCAGAACGGGTCGAACCAGGGGTCCGCCGGGGAACGCCCACCGGCTGGTCCGGCGCTGAGGTTGATGATCCGGGCGCCGCGGGACAGCGCCCAGTCAAGTTCGGCCACCGCGGCATCACGATCGATGAGGTTGATCAGCGGGGCGGAGAAGATGCGGCCATCCGCGCCCAGGCCCCAATCCTCATCGAGCCACCGGTTGAACGCCCGGTAGTTGTCCCACAGCAACTCGGCGTCGTTGCCGAACGCGGGATCCACCGTTACCCCGGTGCTGGGAAACATCAGCGTTGCCGCCACACCCTGTTGATCCAGTAACTCCAAACGCTGGTCCCGATGAAAGGCGGCGGGGTGGATGGGCCCCACCAAAGGCGAGCCTCCCTTGAGGGTGCCGCCTTTCTTGATGGCCCGCATCATCTCCCGCAACGATCCCGGCAGCGCCGCCTCACCGAGGAAGAACCCACCCGGGACCATGACGGTCACCGGTTGATGGTTCACCATGGTTTGCGCTTCGCCGTTGATGTCCACCACCTGGAACGCCCGATGTTTCCGATCAGCGGGCATGTGACGCAAAAACGCATCCGCTGGCTCGTAGTAGTGATTGTCAGCATCGAAGGTTGCGTAAGACAGCTCGGCCATGGTGGGTCCTCTCCTGCATGCAGGTTGCGGACCAGACTTTCGCACATCCGGCCCCGCTGCGTCAGCGCCATCAGCCGCGGTCATCGGTCCTGGGACGTTGCGATATGGTCCGGCTATGAGCCGAAACGTTGATGTGGTCACCGAAGCGTTTACAGCCTGGGAGCAGGGCAACAGTGGCGCGCTGTTCAAGGTGGTGCACGCCGATGTGTCCTGGCGGGTGATCGGTACCACCCCGCTGTCGGGCACGCATCGGGGCAAGGCCGCGTTCCGCCAGGCCACCCAGCCCTTTACCGAGCGCCTGGCCGGGCCCATCATGGCCAAGATCCTGGCGGTGCACGACGTGGGGGACACCGTGATCGTGCAATGGGAGGGGACCAGCCAGGGGACCAACGGCCGGCCCTACAACCAGGCCTACTGCTGGGTCATGCACCTCACCGACGGCAAGATCGACGATGTGGTGGCGTACCTCGACACCGCCCTGGTGAACGACATCTTCGCCTGAGCGCGCTGGCGGGTGGGGCAGCGATTACTCCAGTCGAGCCCGGAGCCGCGGCACGACCTCCTTGGCGAATCGCTCCAGTGAACCATTCATCACCGAGGGCGGTAGTCCCGGCGGCCCACCCCAGGTGACCAGATCGGTGAGGCCGTGCTCGGCCATGAGCGCACCGAGTTCCTCCACACAATGGTCCACGCTGCCAACGGTCCACACCAACGGGTTCAACGGGATCGGCGTGCGGGCACCCTCGGGCCGGCCGCCCATGATGAAATCCTTGCTGGCCTTGATGAGATCGATGTACACGTCGCGTCGGTAGCGCTCGGCTTTGGCGATGTCGGCCCATTCCCGTTCGGGATCATCGGTGACGAACACCCCCCGGATGACGCCCATTCGGTACTGCCCCGGGTCCCGGTTGGTGGCCCGCAGCGCATCGGCCCACGGATCGAGCACGTCGGCACGGGCGCCCTGGGGCAACAGGTGGGTGTCGAAGCGGGCGGCGCGCAGGGCACTGGCCCGGCTGGTGGCGCCCATCCACAACGGCGGCCCACCGGCTTGGACCGGGTCCGGTGTGACCCGCAGGTTCGAGAAGTTGTAACGCTTGCCGGAGAAGCTGAACGGCTCGCCGCTCAAGGCCAGCCGCAACACCTCGATGCATTCCTCGGTCAACGACACCCGGTTGGGTCGGGGGATGCCGAACCCTTCGAACTCGCCGATGGCGTAACCCATGCCCACCCCCAACTCCATGCGCCCGTTGGAGATGTTGTCCAAGATGGCCAGGTCCTCGGCCAGGCGCACCGGGTGACGGAACGGCAGCAGGCAGATATCGGTGGAGAAGCGCATGTTGGTGGTCAGCGCGGCAGCGGCTCCGGCCACCGGCACGAAGTTCGGCAGGTAACCGTCGGCCAGGAAGTGGTGCTCGGTGAACCAGCACAGCTCCAAGCCCCACTGCTCCGCCAGCACCACCTGTTCAAACGTCTCGGCGTACACCCGTGGCATGGGCACGTCGCTCCCCGGCGGACAGCGAAAGTCGTGCACGATCCCGAAACGCAAAGGCAGTCCCATGGGCGGGACACCGTAGCGGGGACGCCGGTCGACCGTCGCCCATACCGAGACCTGCGCCGGAGCCAACAGGACACCGGTGTGGCCGCTGTCACCTAGTCTGGTGGTGACCTGTCCCATGACCAAGGGGGAACCAGTGGCGCACGATCTGATTATCCGAGGGGGCACGGTGGTGGACGGCACCGGCCAGCCGTCCTTCACCGCTGACCTGGCTGTCAACGGCGGTGTCATTACCGCCATCGATCCCACCGGCAAGATCGGCGGCGGCGCCATCAGGGAGATCGACGCTGATGGGCTGCTGGTCACCCCCGGTTGGGTGGACGTGCACACCCATTACGACGGTCAGGTTTCCTGGGACAGCCAGTTGGCGCCGTCCTCCATCCACGGGGTCACGTCGGTGGTCATGGGCAACTGCGGCGTTGGTTTCGCCCCCGCCAGTTCCGGTGCGGACTCACATGAGCTGCTGATCTCCCTCATGGAGGGGGTGGAGGACATTCCCGGGGCGGCGTTGCATGAGGGGCTCACCTGGGACTGGCAGAGCTACCCCGAGTATCTCGACGCGCTGGCTCGGCGGGCGTACAAGATCGACGTGGGTTCCCAGATCCCCCATTCGGCGCTGCGGACCTTCGTGATGGGCGAGCGGGGTGCGGACTACCACGAGAACCCCACACAGGCCGAGATTGCGGAGATGACACGGTTGGTGGCGGAGGGCCTGGAGGCGGGGGCCATGGGGTTTGCCACCTCCCGCACCGTCAACCACCGCAGCCGCACCGGCCAGAAGATCGGCACCCTCACCGCAGAGGCCGCGGAGATCCTGGGCATTGCCGAGGCGCTGGCCCTCACCGGCAAGGGCGTCATGCAGTTCGTGTCCGACTTCAAGGACATCGACGCCGAGTTGGGCCTGATGCGGGCCGCTTCCGAACGGGCCGGTGGTCGGCCCATCTCGGTGTCTTTGGCCCAGGCGGACCGTTCGCCGGACCATTGGCGTCGGGTGCTGGACTGGATCAGCAAGGCGGCGGCGGAGGGGGTTGACTTCAAAGCCCAATGCGCCCCCCGCACCATTGGGCTGTTGGTGGGTCTGGAATCCACGATGAACCCGTTCCTGCGTACGGCCACCTATAAGGCCACCCTGATGGATTTGCCATTGGAGGAACGGGTCCGGCGCATGGGCCAACCCGAGGTCCGCGCTGCCCTGCTGGCGGAGGCCCCTGAGGCCCGGGGTGGTCTGTTCAAGATGGCCGGGGGCAACGCTGATCGCATCTTCCGTCTCGGTGAGCCCGCCAATTACGAGCCGGCCCCCGAGCAGTCCCTGGGCGCCGAGGCCCGCCGGCTGGGTCGTGATCCCTTCGATGTGGTGTACGACGCCTTGTTGGAGCGCGACGGCCGCGAACTTTTGTATTTCCCGCTGGCCAATTACGCCGGTGGCACCATGGAAGCGGCCCGGGAAATGTTGCTGCACGATCGCACCATTCCCGGCCTGTCCGACGGCGGGGCCCATGTAAGCTTCATTTCCGACGCCTCATTCCCCACGTTCTTGTTGACCCATTGGTGCCGGGACCGCACCCGGGGCGAGCGTCTGCCGCTGGAGTTCGTGGTGAAACGCCAGACGCACGATACCGCGCGGCATGTCGGCTGGAATGACCGGGGGGTGTTGGCCCCGGGTTACCTGGCTGACATCAACGTCATCGACCTGGCCAATCTCACGCTGCACGCCCCGCAGATGATCCACGATCTGCCCGCCGGCGGGAAACGTCTCATGCAACATGCCGATGGGTATGTAGCCACCATTAAACGGGGTCAGATCACCTTCGACAACGGCAAGCCCACCGAGGCCCTGCCCGGCGCCCTCCAGCGCGGCGCCCAGCCCGCCCCGGTGTAGCCCTGCCCGGAGCGGCAGATCGGCCACGAACGTTACGGCAGATCGGCCACGAGGGTGACGGCAAGTGCGCCAGCCGGCGGTACACTTCCCACGGTGAGCTCCCCGTACGTTGCCCGTCGTGCGGAGCGGCTCGTGGCCGACGCGCTGGAGGACACCCGGGTCGTCACCGTCAACGGCGCTCGCCAAGTGGGCAAAAGCACGCTGGTACACCAGCTGGTCCGCAAGCGGCCGCTAGCTCTCGAGCGACGCTTGGACCGTCCAACCGACCGACTTGGCGCCACGTCGGATCCCGAGTCCTTCGTGCGGCATTCGGGCTTGTTGGTCATCGACGAGGTCCAGCGGGTGCCGGAGTTACTACTGGCGATCAAGGCCGAGGTCGACGAGGATCCCACCCCGGGTCGGTTCCTGCTCACCGGCTCGGCCCGGCTACTGGGATTGCGTACTCTCCCTGATGCGCTTGTGGGGCCGCATGGAGACAGTGGAGCTTTGGCCATTCTCCCAGGGCGAGATCGACGCCGCGCCCGACGGATTCATCGATGAGGTTTTCACGACGGGGTCGCTGCGTCCTCGTCCGTCCCCCGAGACCCGGGATTCCTATTTGGAGCGGGCGTTGCGGGGCGGCTTCCCCGAGGCCGTAAGCCGTCAGGGGCGGCGCCGCAGCCGGTTTTTCGAAAGCTACCTCGACGATCTGATTGACCGAGACGTGGTGCAACTCGCTGAGATCCAACGGCGGGGCCAGCTCCACACGCTCATCCGGCTGTTGGCCGACCGTGCCGCCCAACCACTCAACATCGTGGGCTTGGCGTCAGACACCGCCATACCAGCGCGTACGTTGAGCCGCTATTTGGATCTACTCGAGGAGGTATTCCTCATTAAGCGCCTCGACGCATGGTCCTCGGGCGCCACCGGCCGGGCCACACGCCAACGCAAGCTCATCTTCGTGGACTCCGGCATCGCTGCGGACCTTCTCGACGCTGGTCAGCCCCGTCTCGAACGAGATCCGGCGATGGCGGGCCGGCTCTTGGAAAACTTCGTGATCAGCGAACTGGCGCGCCAACTTACGTGGTCCCAAACCCGGGCCCGGCTGCTCCACTATCGGACCCGGGATGGGGTCGAAGTAGATGCGGTGCTGGAAGGTCGCGACGGCAGGATGGTCGGCGTCGAGGTGAAAGCGTCGAGCACCGCCCGGCCGGAGGATTTCACTGGTCTGCGGCACCTGCAGGCGCGGCTCGGGGACCGGTTCGTGGCCGGTGTCGTGCTCTATACCGGCAACCGGTCCGTCCCGTTCGGCGAGAAGCTGACGGCGGCGCCCATCGACGCGCTGTGGACCAGTGGCGCCGCCGGTCTCAGCTGAGGTGCCGGCCGAAGAAGCCCACGATCTCCGCCCATAGTTCGTGGGCTTCGGGCTCGGAATAGCTGGGCCGGTAGTCGGCCAGGAAGGCGTGACCGACACCATCCCACACCTTCACCGTGACGTCCTTGCCGGCGGCGCGCAGACGAGCGGCCACGTCTTCAATGGTGGCGGGGGAGGGGTTCTCGTCGGTGGCGCCGCCGGCCAAGAAGATGGGGCAGGAGGCGTTGGCGGCCAAATCCCGCACCGGGGTGGGCCGGGTTTCGGTGGTCTCGGCGTCAGGGGTGGCCCGCTCCACGAAACCGCCCCAGCAGTCAATAGCGGCGTCGGGAGCTTGGGACGAGCAGGCGTACAGCAGGGTTTGGCGCCCACCGGAGCAGAACCCGATGACGCCCACCTTGCCGTTGGCGTTGTCCAGGCTGCGCAGGTGGGCGACGGTGGCGTCCAGATCGGCCACCGCTTCAGCGTCGGACTTGCCGAACATTGCCTTGAACACCGACGGGAAATCGGTGGGATCCAGCGCGCCGGTACGGGTGTACAGGTTGGGGGCGATGGCGTTGTACCCGGCGGCGGCGAAGCGGCGGGCCAGGTCCTCGATGTGGGGCACCATGCCGAACGCCTCGTGGATGACGATCACCCCACCACGGGGGCCCTCACCAACGGCCCGGGCCAGGTAGGCATCCACCTCCCCGATACGAATGCTCGAGGTCTCGATCTGCACGTTGTCGCTCACTGCTCCGGGAACTGCCATGAGCGGGACCTTAGTGGGGCGGTTCCGGGCCCTCCGATCCACCGACCCACCGATCCACCGATTCACTGGGGCTCGGCGAGGCGCTCGTCGGTCCATTGGGCGGATTTGGGCCACTGTCGTGTCGAAACCGACCTATTTTCTCGACGCAACGTGGTCGGGCCAATGCACGCCGTCGAACTTGTGCTGTTCTGTCGGGCCGCGTGTGGCCGAAATCAGCCCAATGAAAACCACCTCACCACATTTCGACATATTTCAATGTTGTTGAGCCGGCGGTGGAGCCCTGCCCGCAGCATACCGAGCGGTCTGTCCGATGTCGGCGCGTCCTCGCAGGTTGCAATCGGCGCCGGCGGCTACGTTGCAGGCCCATGGCCATTGAAGATCTCACGGCGAAACTGGGCATGTCCTCATTCGGTGCGGACCTGCCCACCCGCTCCACCATTGAGCTGGCCCGCGCCGCCGAGGATGCCGGTTTCGAGCGCTTCATGCTGGTGGAACGGGTTGAGACCAACGATGTCCTCACGCAACTCGCTGCCATTGCCGCTCGCACCGACCGCATCGCCATCGGCACCGGCATCACCAACATCTACCTTCGCCGCGTGGACATGCTGGCCGCGGCGGCAGTGGCCGTGGATGACGTGTCGGGCGGGCGGCTGATCCTGGGTCTCGGCCCCAACAACCGCACCGCGGTGGAGGCTTTGGGCCTGCAGTGGCGCCCTCCGGCGACGGCGTTGCGAGAGGCAACCGATCGTTTGCGGGCAGTGTTCGCCGGTGATGCCGGCCGAGCCGGGCCCGCGGCGAATCACATCGCGCTGCCGTGGGCCGCGGTGGGTCTTGGCACCGCCGCAGCCGCGGGCGCGCACGCTGACGGCGTCATGGCCTACCTGGCCACCGCCGATCGCCTTGGTTTGGTGCGAGAGCGCTTCGTGGCCGGGGCCGCCGCCGCTGGCCGTGATCCCGCGGCGCTCGAGTTCAGCCTGTTGCTGCCCACCTTCGTGGACCCCGACCTCGAGGTTGCTCGAGCCGCCGCCCGCCAGTTCCTGAGCTTCTACGCCGGACTGGCGCACTATCGGACCATGTTCGAGGCGTCGGGTTTCACCGACGTGGGCTCGGTACCCGATGAGCTCATCGACGCCGTGGTGCTGGCCGGACCGATCGATCATTGTGTGGCGCGGCTGGAGCGACTGGTGGCCACCGGGCTGACCCACGTTGATCTGGCGCCGCTACCGGTGGGCGATCGTGACCTCACGGGCTCGGCGCAGCTGTTGATCGAGCACCTGGCCACTCGCTGATCCCACGGGCGCCCCGGAAACGGTCCGCTGTCCCCTGGCTGGTTCACAGCCCGCCGAATTGTCGTCGAATCCCCGGCCCGTCCGACGAATCGATGTCGAATCGTTCTCCCGCCCGTGGACGTCGAATCGCCGGGGCCCGTCGCTCGGGTCGAATCGACGTCGAATCGGTGTGTCGGGCTGGTCGACGGCGAATCCACGGCGACTTGATGGCGCTGGTGGTCCGGGTCGAATCGACGTCGAATCGACGGACACGGACCGGGAGGTGCCATACGGTATGGCATGGTGGGGTTGGAGGGAAGGCGGGCGGCGGTGATCGGTGGCGGGGTCTGAGGCGAAGGTGCGTACCATGCTGCACGTGCAGCAGACCTTCGCCATCGGGTGGTTCCCTTCGACGGACTGGGCCCTGGCCTTGGAGCGATGGCCCGAGTTGGGTGAGGACCTGCCCTGGGATCACGATGGGTACAAGGCCAGCGTCGAGAGCCGGATGCGGGCCATCGGCGATCGGGCCCGGGGCATGCGGCTGCTGATGGTGCCGGTCACCGTGGCGGACATCGACCAACAGGCCCATACCGACAGCGCCGACGCCGACAGCCCAGAGGTTCGCGGGCGCGCCGCCAGCCGGCTGGCTCAAGAGGGTTTGGGGAAAAACTGGCCACCGGCGCGCAACGAGCTGTGCTGGTGCGCTTCGGGCGTCAAGTACAAGTTCTGCTGCGCCACCAATTCGGCGATGGCACCTCCAGCCGGCCCCGGCACCGGCACCGATGTCGAGGTCGATGCCGATGCCGAGGTCGACGCAGACCCCGACCTCGAGCCGGGCAGTTGAACGGCGCCGGTGGCCGCGTCAGCGTCTCGGTTCGAGGGCGGCGATGAGCTCCACCTCGATGAGGCCGAACACCGGCGGGGCGGTCACCGTGGTGCGGCAGGGGTAGGGCGCCTCGAAGATCTGGAGATATTCCTCGTTCCAGGCGGTGAAGTCCGCGGGGTCGGCCAGGTAGGCGTTGACCTTCACCACATGGTCGAGCGACAGCCCGATGTCTTCCAAGATGGTGCGGTACAGCTCCAGCGTGTGCCGGGAGTGTTCCCGGATACCGCCCGGTATGAGCTCACCGGTATCGGTATCAATGGCGGTGAGGCCGGATAGGTACACCGTGTTGTCCACCTGGATGGCGGCGGCGTTGCGGATGTTCAGCCGCTCCATCGCCGCCTGCAGCCGGGCCGTGGTCGAATGCACTCGGATCATGAGTGGATGTCTAGCGCGCCGAACCGGGCCGTGGTGGTGGCCGGGCCGGTCGCTACCCGGTGGGTTACGGTAGCGGCCGTGCGCATTGGGATTTTCGCCGGTGATGTGACGGGAGCGCGGCCTTTGGCTGAGCTTATCGAGGGGGCCATCGCGGCCGAGGCCGACGGGTTCGCCAGCTATTGGTTGCCGTGGATCGCTGGGCATGACCCCCTGGCGGTGTTCGCGCTGGCAGGCCGGGACACCTCACGGGTGGAGCTGGGCACCGCGGTGCTGCGGACCTATCCCCGCCACCCTGCGGACCTGGCCTCCGCCGCCATCACCACCGCGGTGGCCACCGGGGGCCGCTTCACCTTGGGGGTGGGCCCCAGCCACAAGCGGGTCATCGTGGATTCCTTCGGGTACGACTACCGCACCCCCGTCCGCCATACCCGAGAGTACCTGACCGTACTGAATGGTCTGCTGCAGCACAGCAAGAGTGTGTTCGTCGGGGAAGAGATCACCGCCCGATTCGCCTTGCGCCACCCCGACCGGGACGGGCTGGAGGTACCGGTGGTGCTGTCGGCGCTCGGCCCCAAGATGTTGGAGGTGGCCGGAGCGTTGGCCGATGGCACGTTCACCTGGATGACCGGTCCGGTCACCCTGCAGGGCCATACCGTGCCGGCACTGGCTGCCGCGGCCGCCGCCGCCGAGCGGGCCACGCCCCGGGTCATCGCCGGCGCGCCTTGCTTGGTCACCGATGACCCCGACGGCGGCCGGGCCCTGGCAGCGCTGGTGTTCGAGTTGTACGGGGCGTTGCCGTCCTATCGGGCCATGCTCGATCGGGAAGGTTGGGCCACCCCGGCCCACGCCGCGGTGGTGGGCAATGAGGCCGCCGTGACCGCCGAGTTGGCCCGCTATCGCAACGCCGGCGTCACCGACTTCGCCGCCGTGGAGTTCGACACCAAACCCACCGCCAGCCGCCGCACCCGGGACCTGCTGGCCTCGCTGAACACCTGAGTCGGGCGAAGGGCTGAGCCTGGGAGCGCCCGGGGTTGTGGCGGCTTTGATCACGAGCCGTTCCGCAGCATGGTGACCTCAGCCAATCCGACAGCTGTGAACGGCCACTCCGCCGTTAGGAGCGTGAGCTGGCTGCTTCGGGGGGCCGAACCCGAACGATGTTGAACCTCCGCTCGCTACCGGGGTGAGCTCACCACGGTCAGTGGGGAGAGGCCCCTTCGCCAGATTGAAAGGATAGGAAAGATATCGAAGCGGATTTTCCCTGGCGGATTTTGGACATCGGTGGGCGACGACGGACCCCAAAGTTCGACGATGCGTGGTGCCGCAAGCGCGGTTCGTCGAAAATTTGCGGCTTTCCCACAACGGGCGTGTCCAAAATCCGCCAGGATCCCAAACCCACCCCCAATTAGCTCGCAATTAGCTCTGGGCGAACCCGCCGCCGCCGGAGGGCTGGCGGGAACGACGCCGAAGAGGCCCGGGCCCTGCGTTACGGGGTTGGCTGATGGGCTTGGAGTTCTCCCACAATCGGTTTCCAGTCGATGTGAGCCTGCCCGAGGTAATAGAACGAGACCCGATCGGCCAGGTTGCCGTACCGACGGAGGATCTCGCCGGCCACCTGATCGGGTGGGGCCACCACGCAGTAGGTCTCCAGCACGTCGTCGGTGATGGCCTCGCCCATGGCTTCCCACTCGCCCCGTCGTGATGCCAGGTGCAGGCCCTCGTGCAACCCGCCGAAACCGTGATGATCCAATACTGCGGTGTAACTCGGGGTGGAACCGTAGAACGCCACTTGCCGGCGCATCTGGAGCGCGGCCTCGTCGATCTCGGCGGGGGTATTGCCGGTGGCGACATAACAGGTGATGGCCACGTCGATGTCAGCAACGTTCCGGCCGGCCCGCGCCGCGCCACGGGCCAACGCCGGGCGAATCACCTCCGCCAGATAGGACGGGCTGGTGAAGCTGTGACAGGCGAAGCGGTCCGCCACCTCACCGGCGGCCTCGATCATCCGGGTGCCAACCCCGGCCATCATCACCTTGGGGGCGCCGTTGGGGTTGGGCGGGGGACAAAACAGCGGGTTCATCAGATTGTGGGTGTAGAACTCGCCCCGGAAATCAAGCGGTTTCTCGTTATTCCACGCCTCCCAGATGGCCCGCAACGCCAGCACGTACTCCCGCATCCGAGCCGCCGGATGACTCCACGGCATCGAAAACCGTCGCAGGATGTGGGGGCGAACCTGGGTGCCCAGACCCAGCACCAGCCGGCCGGCGGACAACTCCTGCAGATCGTTGGCGGTGTAGGCCAACGCCATGGGGCTACGGGCAAAGGCGATTGCTACCTTCGTGCCCAACTCCACTCGCTCGGTGGCCTGCGCCGCCAACGTCAGCACCACGAACGGATCGTGGATGGTCTCGGGCACGAACACCCCGTCGTAACCGGCCCGCTCCGCCGCCGCCGAGGCCGGCCCTATCGCTTCCAACCCGGCCTTGGTCCCCGGTCCTCCGTCGACTTTCATGACCGCATCCTGTCACGGGCGCAGCCACAGAGCGGGTGGACCTCCGGCGCAGAGCCTGTGGTCAGGCGTACCCCGGATCACTGCGAGGACCTCTTGGCGGGGCGTTTGAGCGAGTTGTCCATCGCCGAGGGAGACCGCTACTGCGATTTCGGCGCCTTTCTTTGTGCCCAGAACGCGCCCAGTTCGAAGTCCCGGGGGCGCTCAAAACGCTCCCGGGTGAGCCGGGTGGCTCGCAGGGCGTCGATGTTGATGGCGCTCACTGTGCCGTCCACCTTCACATGCACCAACCACCAGGTGCCGGCTTTGAGGACCAGTCCGATCGGGCGTACCGCGACCGCTGCCCGGCGGCCGAGGGAGAGTTCAACGGTCCGACATTCCTTCACACAACGGGCGATGCGCCGCAACTCGCCGTGGGGGATGTGGTGGCCGGGCCAGGGGTCAGGATCGTGCAGGAACCACGATGCCAGGCGCTCGGCGTGGACGGACCAGCCCGGCCCGATGGCGGCGAGCAGCTTCTCGCCAGCCGAGCGGGTGGGTGCACCCAGACCCAGCCGATGCGCCACCGCCGGCTGGCCCACCAGCAGCAACGCTTCTGCCTCCTCCTCGGTGAACCCGGTGAGTTGGGTGGCAAAGCCGTCCAGCACCTCGATCCCGCCACCGAAACCACGAATGGTGTAGATCGGCACGCCGGCTTGACCCAGTGCCTCCACGTCTCGGCGGATGGTGCGCTCCGAGACCTCGAGCAACGCTGCCAATTCGGCGGCGGATGTGCGGCCCTGGCGTTGCAGTACAAGGAGCAGGTGCACGATCCTCGAGGCTCGCATGGGCTGGATGCTAGGAACCGGACATAGGGTGTCCGCTTCGTATTCGTAGGGTGGCGACCATGAACGCACGCGATGACATTGAGGGCTCCGGCACCAAGGATGACCCGTGGCTGCTCACCACCCCGCCGGGAAGCAGCTCGTTTCAGGTGTACCGCGACCCCGAAGCGCAGCCGCCCGCGCTGGTGGTCCAGGTCGGATCCACCCAGCTGCGCTACCACCTGCGCTGTATTGAAGACCTGCACCGGATGCTGATCGAGCACGGCGACTGGGTGCCGCTGGGCAATGCTGATGAGCAGAAACCGGCGGCGCCGGGGAGCGTGGAAGCCTGGGCCCGAGCCGAGGACAACCCCGTCAGCGGCTGGTACGGGCTGCGCAAGGGGTACCGCGGTCGATTCGGCAACTATGTGCCGCCGGTCCTTGAAGCGTTGGGTCTGGCCGAGGTCGAGCACAACGCCCGCAACAACCGCATGCGGGCGATCTGAAGCTGCGGACCGACCCCACCGCGTCAGCGAGGGATCACCGGCAACGTGACGTAGGACGCCTTGTCGGTCTGATGGAACACCCGTTGATGGGCCGGCACGCCCACCGAACCTTCCCCGAACGCGGCGCCGGTGTTGAGGTTCCGGTCGAAACGGGGGAAGTTGGATGAGCTGACCTCCAGGCGGATGCGGTGGCCGGGCAGGAACACGTTGGACGTGGCCCACAGGTCCATCTCGAAGCGATAGGGCTGACCGGGCTCCATCATCTTGGGATCACTGGCGCTGTCCCGGTACCGGGCCCGGATCATACCGTCCAGTAGGTTCATGGCATACCCGTCGGGACGGACGTCCACTAGCTTGGCGGTGAAGTCGGTGTCCACCGCATCGGAAGCGGCCCACAACGTCACCGTCACCGGCCCGGTGATCTCCAGTGGTTGAGTCAACGGTTCGGAGGTGAACACCAACACATCGGGCCGTTCTTCCACCGGGCGTTGATCTTGCACCCCCATGTCGATGATGAGGTTGTTGCCACCGAGGGACGGGACCGGATCGGCCGGATCATAGACAAAGCCATCGGGCGTTTCCTCTCCCGGCGGCACCATCGACAGTGTGCCATCACCCGACAAGGACGCCGCGTGGCCGTCGCTGTGGAGATACCACCGCACCGGGCGCATGGTGGGCGGCGGCCAATCCGCCAACGTCTGCCAACGGTTCTCGCCCAACGTGAACACGTTGACCGGGGGCTCCTCCATGATCCCGTTGTCGATGTCCTTGAGCCAGTAATCGAACCACCGCAGCAGGGTCTGGTTCAGGTCGATCAACGCCTCGGGCCCGAAATCGATGTCGCCGGCCCCACGGGAACTGGGCACGCTGTAGGGCAACAGGTGACCCCACGGACCCACGATCAACCGCTGACCGGTGCGGGCCGCGGCATGCTCGGACTGGGCCTTGACCGACTGGTAGGCGTTGGGGCCACCCTCAGCGAAAATGTCATACCACGACGTCACGTGCAGCATGGGCACGGTGACACTTTCGGCGTGGCGGTTCACGTTGGCCCGGTACCAGTACTCACCGTCATCGGCGTGCGCGATGTGGTCCGCGAAGTACGGCGCGGTCTCCGCCAGCAGCTCACCCCAATCCGAGATCGGCAGGTGGGAGAACCACTCCCCGGTGAGCGGCACCGTGAAGTTCAGCCCGAACGGGGTCTTGCGCATCATGGCGTGCTCGCCGTCGATGTAGGACGCCACCCGCTCCACCACGTCGTCCAGGCCAGCCCGGCGCAGGGTGTTGCGGCCCTTGAAGATGGCGTAGGGCACCAGCCAACCCCACAGCGACGCCCCGCCGGTGTGGTAGATCCAACTCTGGTGGTAATCCGAGGACGCTGACACCGGGGCCATGCACTGCAGCGAGGGCGGCATGGGGTCATTGCAGGCGATGAGGTACTGCGTTAGCCCCAGGTAGGACTGTCCGGTGGTGCCCACCCGGCCGTTGGACCACGGCAACCGGGCGGCCCACTCCACCGCGTCATACCCGTCGGGGGCTTCTTGGAAGATGGTGTCGTAATCCCCCTCGGAGGCGAAGCGGCCCCGGCAGTCCTGGGTCACGGACACATAGCCGTAGCGGGCGAAGAACGTGTTGGGCCCGTTGGGATCGGTGGAGCCGGCCTTGCCGTAGGGGGTGCGGCTCAACAGCACCGGGAAGCGACCGGGGGCGTCGGGCCGCACGATGTCGGCGTACAGCGTGACCCCGTCCCGGGTCTGCATCGGCACATCGGTCTCCGTGACCACCCGGTACTCCCGGCGTGTCGGGACGATCAACCCCATGTTTGTATCCCCCTGCTCAGCTCTTTGTGCTCCAGCGCGGTGCCAGCTTGTCACGGCCCGGGTGGGCGCGCTGTCGAACCGGACCCGGCCCACCGGGCTGTGTCATCAGGCACTGACCTCGCTGAACGGCGGTCTGGAAATGCTGCCGAAACAGGGCTGGCATAGGTTGTCAGGAACCTGCGGGCACCCCGCTCGCACGCGACCGTTTGGGGTTGTTGATGAGTGGAAGTTTTGCTCGGCTCGAGGCCATCAGGGCGGTAACGGGCCACAAGGCTCCGAACCTGACGTTCTCGCAGGTGGAGAAGCCGGGCGAGGTCTTCGGACAGAACGTCTTCTCCCGGACCGTGATGCAGGCCCGATTGCCGAAGTCGGTGTTCAAGTCGCTCATGTCCACCATCGAGCAGGCCAAGCCGCTGGACCCCACGGCGGCGGACATGGTGGCCTCGGCCATGAAGGACTGGGCCATCGAGCGCGGCGCCACCCATTACGCCCACGTCTTCTTCCCCCTGACCGGGCACACCGCCGAGAAGCACGACAGCTTTCTTGAGCCCGACGCCAGCGGGGCCTCCATAGCCGAGTTCGCCGGCAAGACGCTCATGCAGGGCGAGCCGGACGCCTCCAGCTTCCCCAACGGCGGCCTGCGCGACACCTTCGAGGCCCGGGGCTACACCGGTTGGGATGTCACCAGCCCGGCGTACATCCTGGAAAACCCCAACGGCAAC
Organism: Acidimicrobiales bacterium; assembly: GCA_046155365.1. Lineage (GTDB taxonomy): Bacteria > Actinomycetota > Acidimicrobiia > Acidimicrobiales > CAIXPF01 > CAIXPF01. The sequence continues at coordinate 30,021 of JBJXFH010000067.1, forward strand.
ACGCTGTGCATCCCCACCGTGTTCGTGTCCTGGACCGGCGAGGCGCTGGACCACAAGACCCCACTGCTGCGCTCCCAGCAGGCCATGAACACCCACGCCCAGCGGGTGCTGCGGCTGTTCGGGCACACCGACATTGACTCTGTGGTGTCCTACGCCGGGGCCGAGCAGGAGTACTTCCTGGTCGATCGCAGCTTCTTTTACGCCCGGCCCGACCTGCTGTCCTGCGGCCGGACCCTGTTCGGGGCTCATCCGCCCAAAGGCCAGGAGTTCGACGATCACTACTTCGGGGCCATCCCCGAGCGGGTCCTGGGCTTCATGTTGGACGCCGAGCGGGAGATGTTCAAGCTCGGGATCCCGGCCAAGACCCGTCACAACGAGGTGGCCCCCGGCCAGTTCGAGATCGCCCCGGTGTTCGAAAAGGCGAACCTGGCTGCGGATCACCAGCAGCTGCTGATGGTCACCCTCAAGCGGGTGGCGCATCGTCACGGCATGGCGGTGTTGTTCCACGAGAAGCCCTTCGCCGGGATCAACGGCTCGGGCAAGCACGTCAACTTCTCCATCGGCAACACCAAGCAGGGCAACCTGTTGCTGCCGGGGGACACCCCCCACGACAACGCCCAGTTCCTGGTGTTCTGCGCCGCGGTCATTCGCGCCGTGCACCGCCACGGTGGGCTGTTGCGGGCGTCGGTGGCGTCGGCGTCGAACGATCATCGCCTCGGCGCCAACGAGGCCCCGCCGGCCATCATGTCGATCTTCCTCGGTGAGCAGCTGGCCGACGTGTTCGATCAGGTGGCCAAGGGTGGCGCCACCGCCTCCAAGGAGCGGGGCACGCTGGTGGTGGGCGTGGACACCATCCCCGACCTGCCCGCGGATGCCGGGGACCGCAACCGCACCAGCCCCTTCGCCTTCACCGGCAACCGTTTCGAGTTCCGTGCCCCTGGGTCCTCCCAGACCATCGCCGGGCCGCTGGTGGTCATCAACACCATGCTGGCGGAATCTCTGGACTTCGTGGCCACCGAACTTGAGGCCGCGGTCAGCGCCGGCACCGATTTCAACGTGGCGGTGCAGCAGGTGCTGGAGGACATCATCAGCGCCAATGGTTCAGTGGTGTTCAACGGCGACGGGTACTCCCCGCAGTGGCAGGAAGAGGCCGCGGCCCGGGGTTTGTTGAACCTGCGCACCAGCCTCGACGCCCTGCCGCAGTTCGACACAAACGAGGCCCGGGCGCTGTTTTCCGGTTACGGGGTGTTGAGCGAGCGGGAGTTGGAGAGCCGCTACGAGGTGGCTCTGGAGCATTACACCCTGAGCGTCAACGTCGAGGCCCGCAGCACGTTGGAGATGGCGGCCACCACGGTGTTGCCGGCGGCGATCCGCTATCAGACCGAGTTGGCCACCAACGCCGCCGCCCTCAAGGCCATCGACTATACGTTTGATGCCACCACATTGGACGAGGTGTGCGCCGGGGTCGGCGAGTTGCAGGCCGCCTTGACCGGGTTGCAGGCCGCCCTGAAAGGCCACGGCGGTCACAGCAGCTTCGAAGAGGCCAGCTACGCCGGTGCGGTGCTGTTGCCGGCCACCCAGACGGTACGCAACGCCGCCGACCGCCTCGAAGACAGCGTGGCCGACAACCTGTGGCCGCTCCCCACCTACCAGGAGATGCTGTTCATCCTGTGAGGTTCTCGCGCTCGGGCTACCGACAGCGGCGGTAGCCTGAGCGGTATGACCATCCGGCTGGTGAAGACCAGCGTCAGTGTGTCCGCTGATGACCTCGACCAAGCCCGCAAGTTGGGCATCAACGTGTCGGAGTTGCTACGGGTCGCATTGCGTCGACGTCTCGCCGAGGAGAACCTCGAGCG
>JBJXFH010000082.1:0-25105 GCA_046155365.1 Acidimicrobiales bacterium
GCCACCGCGGTCACGTTGTCGATGCACTACCACCTGGTCTGCACCCAACTGTGGCGCCACCGCCGCGGGCTGCCGGGCGAGGCGCTGTTGCGCAAAGTCGCCGCCGACAACGTGTTGTTGGTGTCAACCGGCGCCTCGGACTGGGTCGACTCGTCGGGGGTCGTCACCCGGGTCGAGGGCGGCTACCGGGTGAGTAGCCGCAAATCACCGGCCAGCGGCGCCCCCGCCGGTGTCGTCGCCGCCACCTCCATCGCCTGGCCCGACGCCCCCGACGGGCCGCAGGTCATCCACTGCTCGATTCCCTTCGCCAGCCCCGGCGTCAGCGTCGAGCAGACGTGGGACACCATGGGCCTGCGAGGCACAGGCTCGGACACCATCGTGTTCGACAACGTGTTCGTGCCCGACGCCGCGGTGAGCCTGGTCCGGCCGGCCGGGGTGTGGCACCCGCTGTGGGACACCGTGTTGGGCGTCGCCATGCCCACGATCATGGCCGCCTACCTCGGCATCGCCGAGGCCGCAGCCAGCGCGGCGATCAGCTTCGCCCAACGCCACGCCGCCCAAGCCCACGTGCAGGCCCAAGTCGGCGAGCTGACCAACCGGCTGACCCTCGCCCGTGACGTGGTCGCCGCCATGGTGGCCTCCGTCGAGGATCTGCAGTTCACCCCGAGCGTGGGTCACACCGCCACGGTGCTCTCCCGCAAGACGGTCGCCGCCGAGGCGCTGATCGCCGTCGTGCGCCAGGCGATGGAGATCACCGGCGGCGCCGGCTTCGCCACCGGCGGGGTCGAGCGGCTCTACCGCGACGTGCACGGCGCCCTCTACCACCCCCTGCCCGCCGACCGGCGGCGCCCCTTCAGCGGACGGGTCGCGCTCGGCCTTGACCCCGTCACCGGCCGCTGACCCGTCCCGCACACCTGACCCATCCCGCAAACCGAAAGGAACTCCCATGAAGCGCAACATCCTGCCCTGGCGCGCCCTTCGTCTGCTCGTGACCGCCGGCGCCGCCGCAGCCCTCATGGCCCCGGCCGTCGCCGAGGCACAACCACCCAGCGCCGAGCCAGCGTCGTCGACCGCGCCCGCGCCCGGCGGTGAGGTGATCGTCCGCTGGAACGAGACCGCCACGAGCGTGCTCACCCCATCGGGCCGTCCGCTGCTCACCCAGCCCTTCGTGGTCACCGCCATGCACGTGGCGATGTACGACGCCGTCGTCGCCGTCGAGGGAAGCTACGAGCCGTTCACCAGCCACCTCACCGCCCCGCCCGATGCGTCCTCGACCGCCGCCGCGGCCGCGGCCGCCCGCCGGGTGCTGGTCGGGTTCCTGCCCGACCAGGCCGCCAGCTTCGACGCCGCGCTCGCAGCCACCCTGGCCGATGTGCCGGACGGGCCGGCCGAGGACGCCGGCGTGGCCGTGGGCGAGGCCGCCGGTTGGGGAGTGCTCGCCGCCCGATACGCGGACGGCACGCAGAACGGGCCCAGCCCGGCGCTACCACCGCCCGGTCCCGGCGTGTGGCAGCCCACGCCACCAGCGACCGCTGGGCTCACCCCGTGGTTGGCCACCGCCCGGCCGTACACCATGTCAAGCCCCGACCGGTACCGGCCCGACCCCCCCGGCTTGGAGTCGGGTCGCCACCGCCGCGACCTTGACGAGGTCCGCCGCCTCGGAGGCGCGGCCTCAACAGAACGGACCGCAGAGCAGACCGAGATCGCCCGGTTCTGGTCCGACCAACCCATCGCCCAGAACCAGCGCACCCTCCGAAACCACGCCACCGTTCTCGGCTGGGGGATCGCCCCCACGGCTCGGCTCTTCGCCGCCGTCATGACCTCGGAGGCCGACGCCCTCATCGCCTGCTGGGACGCCAAATACCACCATCTCCGCTGGCGACCGTGGCAGTCGATCCCCGCGGTCGAGGCGGGCTGGAAACCGCTGCTGGGCACACCGAACCACCCCGAGTTCCCCTCCGCCCACGGCTGTCTCACCGGGGCACTGGCCCACAGCCTCGCCCAGGTGACCGGCACCGACCAGCTCGAGCTCACCGTCGATGCCACCACCACCGGCACGACCCGCCGCTACGCCACCGTCGACCAGCTCGTCCGTGAGGTCGGCGACGCCCGGATCTGGGGCGGACTGCACTACCGCAGCTCCGTCGACGCCGGCACCCGCATCGCCGAACGCGTCGTGCGCCACAACCTCAACCACAACTTCCAACCCGCCCACTGAACAACCCACACAAGGAGAGACCCGACATGACCACCAGCACACTGCTCGCCCCCGCCCTGCCGACCGCACCTGCCGCGCCCTGCCCGGTGCGGCCCGACCTGCGGCCCTCGCCCACGTTGCTCGCCGCCGTTGCAGCCGGAGCGACCCACGCCGACCGGACCGCCACCCTCGTCCCAGCGCACGACCAGATGGTCACCGACGGCCTGTTTCACCTGCTCGTACCGCCGGAGCTGGGCGGTGCCGGCGCCACCATCATCGACTGGTTCGACGCCGCGTACGAGATCGCCCGGGCCGACGCCTCCGCCGCCTGGCTGATGGCCCAAGGCGCCGTGCAGACCGCCGTCATCGCGGTGAGCGCTTCCGATGAGTTGGTCGGGCAGTTCTTCTCCGCCCGCCAGACCCTCGCCAGCACCTCCGCCGGGGTCGTCACTGCCGAACGCCACGGCGACCGCTACCGATTGCGCAACGCCCGCTGGCCCTACGCGTCGGGCAGCTCCGGCGCCGCCTACCTCGGCGGCCTCATCGCCAGCCTCGACCCGGACGGCAAACCCGAACTCCGGATGGCCCTCGTCCCCGCGTCCCACGCGGTGATCGAGCCAACATGGGACACCCTCGGCCTGCGCGGCACCGCCAGCCACCACATCAACTTCGGCGCCGAGGTGCACATCCCCGCCGCCATGACCTACACCTGGCCGGCGCTGAGCATCGAACGGCCCGGCACCCTCGCCACCGCCATCAGCTACGTCGGCTGGATGATCTCACTGTCAGCGGCGGCCACCAACCTCGGCGTCGCCCGCCACGCCATCGACGCCGCAAACAGCGCTGCTGCCAACAAACAGCGCCGCTTCGACAGCGTCTCCCTCGCTCAACAGCCCCCGTTCCTCCGCGGCGTCGCCGAGCTCCACGGCACCGTCGATCTCGCCGTCGCCGGACTACGGGCACTGCTCGACAACCTGTGGAACGACGCCGCCGCCGGCATCGACCCCAGCCCCCGAACCCGAGCCCGGCTCCGCCTCGCCGCCGCCCGCGCCGTCAGCATGGCCGCCGACGTCGTTCTCGCCGCCCAGGGCCTCGTCGGAGCCGACGCGCTGCACCGGTCCAGCGAACTCGAACGGCTCGGACGCGACAGCCAAATGCTCCTCCACCACATCTCCGTCAACCCCTCCACCCGCGAACAACTCGCCCAGGCCCTGGCCGGCACCTACCAAGGACCGCCAGGCCTGATCTGAACCAAAGAACGACGTCAAACCATTCACCAAGGTCGCCGGCACACCGCCGACGAAACCAAACCAAACACCATAACGAAAGGAACAACCATGAAGCTTCTTCGGGTTACGAAAAAAGCGATTGCAGCAGCGGTGCTCTCGGGCTCGATCACCGGACTTGGGGCCGGTGTGGCGGAAGCAGCGCCCATGGAACGGGATCACAAGAAGTACTGCGCCAAGATAAACTCCGACATGGATATTACCGGGCGCATCTACATTGATTACCGCACCAGGTTCGGGAGCGACAACCGACTCACTCTACAAGCCGCGAGCAACTTCGATAGGGCCGTGGACGCTTTCATGGCCTCGAGCTGCTGAACCACACGGCGCAGTCGAGGTCTGGTCCGAGACGCCGGCTGACCAGACCTTGAGTGGCGGGGGCCCGAGCCGCGCGTTGACTGCAACCCTTCGCCTGGGGCCCTGAGGCGACCGCGGCTCAGCCGGCTCGCTCGTCGAGCTCGTGCTCGACAGCCCGCCGGATCCAGCTCGACACCGAACGATCGTCCGCCTCGGCCGCAGCGCGGAGCGCTTCGAGCGTCTCGGGGTCGAAGCGCACCGGCACCATCTCGCTCAGCCGACCGCGACGCTGTCGAGCCGGCCCCTGCGGGACCTGGTTCTCGGGCTTGGCGTAGAACTCGTACTCGTCGTCTCGGGTCATCTGCTTCTTGGTCATCGATCCTCCCGGTAGCGGGTGGCAAGGTGCACGGCTGCCTCGTAGCAGCCGATCGGTCGGCACTTCTTTGGGTCGCCGGAGTCCGGCGGAGCGAGCGGCACCACCAGCACCCGGCCGCCGACCTCGGCCACCATCAACCAGTGCGCCGGCGGGATCGCCGGGTAGAAGATCGGGTTGCTCTGCCAGACGTCGTACACGTCCTCGATCCCGAGCCTCGGGTGCTTGAAGAGATGGGTGGCTTGGTCATCGATCTCGAAGGGGTCGTCGTCGTCCAACCGGTCGAGGTCGAACAGCTCTTCCATCGCCGGATTGTATTACGAACGTTTACGCGGATCCAGTCCGCCGGGGACCCCTGCCCGATACCCGTCGACTGCGTCCGTCGTCAGGAAGCGCCGCCCGGTCGAACGAGCCCGGTTTCGTAGGCGAGGACGGTTGCCTGTACGCGGTCGCGGAGACCGAGCTTGCGGAGCAGGTGGTTGATGTGGCTCTTGGCGGTGGACTCGCCGAGATAGAGCGCCTCGTCGCGATACCCAGGCGGCGGCAGCTCGAGGAACCGTTGAACCAGGCTGTCGATGATGACGGGCGACACGACCTGTTCGCCGGCCGCGACCGCGTGCACGGCCCGGGTAGGTCCTCCGCTCGGATCGTCTTCAGGAGGAACGCGGACGCTCCGGCCGTAGCGCGAGGTAGATGTTGCGGTCCTCGCCGAAGGTCCTGAGCACGATCACTTTCGGTGTGCGGCCTTCTGCGGCTCGGAGGCGCGGCAGTGTGCTCAGGCCGTCCACCCGGGGCATGCCGACCTCATCTCCATCGAAGCCCCCATCTACGCCGTCGCCGGCCTCACCTCGGCCTCCGGGCTCCTCGTCGCCATCCAAATTTACGAACCCACGAACCCGCGAGGCGCAGTCCCTCGCGCGTCGGACCGCCAAACCAGGTGCCGTCGTGATGACGGCGGCGGCTACCCCGGATGGGCGCAGCTCACCCTGCTGACCCACCCACCGCAGTCGCCGTCGCGTGGGCCCTGACCGGCTCCACCCAAACCACCGACGACCCCAGCCACATTCTCGAACCCGATGCGACACCAGCGGGCACCCACCGCCCCCCGTGGTCTCGGCGCCTGGATGTCCTCTTTTCCGCGGCACTACGTCGTTCACGTCCGCAGAGCTAGCGGAGACCTCCTACCGCGGGGAAAGGTTCGATCGTGCGGCGGCTAGCGTCCGGGGGCGTGGCCACACCATCAGCGTCCTCGGGGCATCGCGTCGTCATCGTCGGCGCCGGGTTTGGTGGGCTGTTTGCCGCCAAGGCGCTGGCGAAGGCGCCGGTCAGCGTGACAGTGGTCGACAAGCGCAATCACCACTTGTTTCAGCCGCTGCTATATCAGGTGGCCACGGCGGGGTTGAATCCCTCTGACATCGCGTATCCCATTCGTTCGATCCTGCGTAAGCAGACCAACGCGCGGGTGTTGCTGGGCGAGGTCACCAGCATCGATCCGGCGGCGCAGACTGTCACCCTCGATGGAGGTGATCAACTGGCGTACGACCATCTGGTCCTGGCGACGGGCGCCACGCACAGCTATTTCGGGCACGATGAATGGGCCGCGGTCGCCCCCGGGCTCAAGACGATTGAGGATGCGCTCGACATCCGTCGCCGAGTGTTGTCGGCATTCGAAACAGCGGAGCGGGAAACCGAGTCGCATCGTCGGCAGCTGGCGCTCACATTTGTGGTGATCGGTGCAGGCCCGACCGGTGTCGAACTAGCCGGAGCGATCAGCGAGATCGCGCTGCGGACGCTGGCTCGTGACTTTCGTTCAATCGATCCGAGCACGGCGCGGGTCGTGCTCCTCGAAGGCCTCGATCGTGTCCTGTCGACGTACCCCGAGTCGCTGTCGGTTAAGGCGGAACATCAACTTCACCGACTCGGTGTCCACGTGCAGGTCAACTGTCGGGTGACGGGGATCGACGATGGTGGAGTCGACACCTCAAGCGGGCGCATCGATGCCGGGACGGTGGTGTGGGCCGCCGGTGTTGCCGCCTCACCGCTTGGTCGAATCCTCAATGTTCCGCTCGATCGCGCCGGTCGGGTTCACGTGCAGACCGACTTGAGCGTGCCGGGGTATCGGAACGTTCTGGTGATCGGTGATCTTGCAGCCATCACCCAACCGAACGAGAAGCCGGTTCCCGGGGTCGCTCCGGCGGCGATGCAAGCCGGTCGACACGCCGCTCGGGTGATCGCGGCCGATCTCGCCAAAGGACCGCGACCACCGTTCCGTTACCGAAACAAGGGCGCGCTGGCCACCATCGGCCGTTCAGCCGCCGTCGCGGACTTCGGCGGGCATCGGCGGTTCAGCGGTTTCCCGGCGTGGGTCCTGTGGTGGCTGGTCCACCTGCTTTACCTAATCGGGTTCCGTAGTCGGGTGCTGGTGTGGTTCGGCTGGGCGTGGCAGTGGCTGACGTTCCAGCGCGGCGCTCGTCTGATCACCGGTGAGCACGGCGCCCCGCGTTGAGGACCCTCAAGAGCTCATGGGACGGCTCGCATGTGCCACCGGAGGCTGGAAGCCGACTGAGTTGAACTGGGCGCAGATGTCCTCACGGTCCACGACATGCCCGTCGGAGTTGGCGGCGGTCAGGGTTTGCCATCGCTCGTAGGTGAGCACGGCGATGCCCACCCCATGGGGCCGTGGTCATCCAGTAGTTGGGTGGGCTCCGGCCAGCGGTGGAGGAGATGGTTGGTGCACCCCATCCGCCCGTTGGTTTGGGGTTCGGCCTCTACGATCGCCTCGTGGTTGCGTCGGGGGGAGTGTTCCCGAACGAAAGCGCCGTCATCGTTGCCGCTAAATGCTGTCATCCAACGTCCGAGCGTAGCGTCTGCTATCCCCAAGCTCGCGGCAATCTCATTACGCGTACGCATCGATAAACGAACAAGCTCAACTGCTTGCCGTTTGAACTCACATTCGAAGCGCGAACGTCTTCCCATACGAAGTCCCTTTCACCCAAATCTTCAAGGACTGTCCCGAAGCAGGCGTCTACAACGAAGAGCGCCATCCGTCCCGCCGAGCCTCAACCGAGCGGGAGGTGGTCATCGAAGCGCGGCGCGCCGGCCTCGAGATCCACTCGCGCCGCTCGGGCGGTAAAGGAGATGGCGTGGTACCAGCCGCACAGCATCGTGAGGTCGAGTAGCTGGGCGTCGCTGAACTCCGCGGCGAGCTCGGCCCACAGCGAGTCGGCAATGTCGTTGCTGTGGTGCAGTTCATCGATGGCTCGGACGAGCAGCCGTTCCCTCCCTTCCCAGCAGGCGTCATCGGGCCGGCCGTGGGTGAGCGACGCGACCTGCGCTGCGGTGAAGCCGACCCGCTCGGCGTAGAACAGGATGTGGACCCCCCACTCGTACTCGCAGCGGCAGAGCGCGCAGGTGCGGTCAATCACGATCTCGCGTTCGCGCATGGTTAGCGACAGACCGCTGCTGAGCTCGTATCGGCCCCAACCGTGCATAGCCTCGGTCATCGCCGAGTTGCGAATGAACGTGCGAAACAACGCGATCGGCGCCATCCCGGCGGGCATCATGGAGCGCAGTTGCTCTCCAACCTCTGCATCGTACGGTTCCTGAACCGCAGCGATCCGCTGCCCCATGTCGACCTCCCCAGGCGTGTTTCGAATTTCGAAACGCAGGTCGACGATATCGTTGCGGGAAACGAAACGCAAGGACTTTCCTTTGAGCAAGCGCCCCACCCCCACACCCGGCCGCCCCGTACGCGGTTCTACCACCGGCCGCCCGGTCATGGCGGCGCTCGACCTGCTCGGCCGACGATGGCTCCTGCGCATCGTCTGGGAGCTGCGGGAAGGTCCCCTCGGTGCCCGATCGCTTCTCGCCCGCTGCGGTGGCCTCTCTTCAAGCGTCCTGTACGACCGCCTCGGCGAGCTCACCGAAGCAGGGATCGTGACCCGCGTCGACAATGCGTACGGACTTACGGAACTCGGCGCATCGCTCCAACACGCCCTCGCACCGCTCGACGCGTGGTCAACGACTTGGGCCCACACCCTCCGCGAGGGCTGACACCAGCGAACCCACATCCACCAGCGCCCTTCAAGCCAGCAATCCGATGTCGAGGATCACGTCGACGCGGTGCTCCCCATCGGCGAAGTCCTCCCGGGTGCAGTCGCCGCCGACGATCTCCAGCGTCCCTTGACGGGTGAGCGCTCGACGAAGATGGGACAGTCGCCGATTGCCGTCCGCGCCGAGGGCTCGGACCAGGTCCATCTTGACTGTGCTGCACACGCCCGCGACCTCTGCCCCGAAGGCCTTGGCGATCTGCACAGCGAGATAAGTGCCCACGTGGCGGCCCACGCCGGCGCCCGGCACACCATCACCGCCGGGCTGATGTGGCCGCGGCAGGCCTCTCCGTCCAAACGACGCTGGCCGAGTCCAGCTACCTGCCCATCGTTATCGGCTTGGCGTTGTTCGGCTTGGGGCTCGGACTGGCCATGGCTCCAGCGACGGACTCGATCATGGGCTCGCTCCCCGCGGATCGAGCAGGCGTCATCCAACTGCCCGGCCCGGCCCGATCGCGGACGCCGCCGGCGACAATGTAGGCGCCGCTGCCCACGCCGCCCATGCGCTCGACCCCGCCACGGGTGAAGCACTGCTCCGCATCGCCCGGGACGGCTTCGTCGACGCGCTCCATGTCGGGCTTTGGATCGGGGTGGCCATCGCCGCCATGGGCGCATTCGTCGCCCTCAAGGCCACAGTGCCACCCGGTCGAAGAGCTCCGCGGCTTTCCTGGGGCCCGCCGGTCCCGATGTTAGCGGCGCGTTACTGTTTGGGAGCGAGATGGCCGGGGGTCCCGTAGAAGTCCGTCACCTCACGTTGCCGTCCCCGCGTCGGGCGCGACGAACAACCGCAAGGCCACCCGCCGTCCGTACGCCACGTTATGAGTGATCGCGAGATCGGGTTTCCGCACCTCGGCTGCTGGCCACCAAGCTGCATGCACCGTTGCGTCGTCGGGGTGTGGTCGAGGGGCGCAGGTTGACCGAGCGTGCGGCGGAGGGGGAGCTTCCGGCGCTCACGTTGGTGTCGGCCCCGGCCGGGTTCGGAAAGACCTCGTTCCTGGCGGAGTGGTTGTCCCGGGCCCCCTTCGCAACCAGCAGATCGCGTGGCTGGCGTTGGACGCCGGCGACAACGATCCTGCCCTGTTCTGGCAGTACCTCTTGGCCGCCGTGCGGACCGTCGCCTCGCAGATCGGCCGACGCGTTGACATTGCTCCAAACACCGCAGCCAACCACGGCCGTCGTGGTGTCGTTGCTCAATGATCTCGATGGTGTTACCGGTGATCTGATCCTGGTGTTGGACGACTATCACGTGATCGAGGCGGCCGAACTGCATGACGCTATGGCGTTCCTGGTGGACCATGCGCCGCCGCACGTTCATCTGGTGCTTTCCAATCGTGCCGATCCCCCGCTGCCCCTGGCCCGTCTCCGCGCCCGGGGTGAGCTGCTCGAGATCCGGGTCGCCGATCTGCGTTTCACCGATGATGAGGCCACCAGCTATCTGAACGAGTCGATGGGGCTGTCATTGACGTCGGCGGGCATCGGTGCCCTCGAAGCTCGCATCGAGGGGTGGGTCGCCGCCCTGCAATGGCGGCGCTGTCGATGCAAGGCCGGGATGGTCCGGGGGCGTTCATTGTCGCATTCAGCGAGAATGATCGTTTTTGTGGTTGATTACCCGGCCGAGGGGGTCCTGGAGCGTCAGCACTCCCGGTCTGGCTTTTCCAGCTCGGCACCGCTACCGACGCACCCAAGATCGTCGACAGCGAAGCGGCCACCACCCACGTAGGTGCCGCATCAGTCGAACTGATGCACGCCCTCGTCGTATAGGCCACACGAGATGGACGCCGCGTCGACGAGGCGATGCGTTCATCGTTTGCCGCACGTGTCCAAGAATACGTGCGCTGCCACCTTCGCGACCCCGACCTCAACCCCGCCAAGATCGCAGAAGCGAACGGCGTCTCACTCCGCGGGCTCTACACGCTCTACGAGTCACTCGGCATCAGCCTCGAACAATCGATCATCCAACAACGCCTCGACGGAGCCCGAACCGACCTCGCCGCACCGAACCAGCGCTACACCTCGATCGCAGCGACGGCTCGCGCCTGGGGCATCACGAACCCAACCTTCTTGTCCAACCGGTTCCGTCAGGAGTACGGCATCACTCCACGTCAATGGCGCGCCGGGAGCCGCCTCAAAGGCTCTCGAAGGTGAGCAGCATAGCTTGTACCCCACCAGCGATGCCGGTGACGGCCGCGGGCAGGTAGCAGCGAGCGATCGCGCACGGGGTACTCGTCGCATTGACGATGGACCTACGCCGCTTCCGAGGCGCGACGGTCGATGAAGTCCCGCCCGGTGCTGCCGTCGACACGCTCTTCGATGAGTCACGGCAGCTGGCGTCACGGCTCGAAGCATCTGGCCTCGACGTCGACCCTCCGATGTCGGCATCGGAGCTGGGCAGATAAGGCGTCAGTCGTCGCTGCATTCCCGGGAACGGTTACTCGGCCTCCGCCCGTCCCGCCTGAGAACCCGGCTCTGCAGGAAGCGGGCAGTATCCCCGTCTCTTCGCATGAAGGATGTTCAGCACGCCGATGGCGGCTCCGGCAGCAATGAATTCGATCGGTGCCAGATTGAGCGCAAAACCGAGTAGCACCAGCACGACCCCTGAGCCCACGCCCCACAAGACCGGATGAGCCACGACCCAGTCGCTGAACCGGCTCACCAGACCGCGCATCTGCTACCACATCCCTCGCGTGGGCTCCAACGAACTTTCGGGCAATCGCCTCCCGATGTCGAGAGACGACCGGGGGTCGCGCTCGGAGCCACGACCACAGTTGTGACGACCGCACCACACCAGATTGCCTGTCTGCGCCCACATCGCAAGCGATCGTTGGGCTCCGAGCCAGGAGTCAGGCACAGCCATGTGCTGCATGAATGACGGCAGGACCAACTCGAACGGTTGCGCCAACGCGGTGACTGATCCGGGCGAGACGCTCAACCGCTGACCGACCCTCCGGTCGGCGAGCACAGACCGCCGACCGGTCAGTCCTCGAAGACGTCGAGGCCTTGCACTCTCGGAGGCTGGTGAGGTTGGCGAGCATGGAGTGGAGAACTTCGGGCGCATGAGGCGTCGAGGTTGTGTGTTCGTCGACGATACGCATCGAATGCTTTGTCCGGTATGAGCGAGTCGGGTTGCCGGGGAATCGCTTGTCGGTGACGTTGGGGTCGTCCTCGAACGGTCCGATCGGCTCGACGACGTAGATGCGGCCAGGTCCGTCGTCCCCGGCTTCGCCGAGCGTCGCGCAAACAACTGTCACCTCCGCGCCAACCTGCGCTGCGTGTGCGATGAGCGAATCACAACCGAACGTTTCATCATCAGGATGGGCCACAACCACCACCCAGCGATCACCTCGCCGAATGTCAATCAGGTAGTCACGCGGGTGGTCCATCGCAAGAATCCACATATTGCTTTGCGGGGTGCGCCGTCAGCAGGCTGCCGGCGAGAACGCTCACAGCCTGCTGGGGTGGGAAAGCCACTGGCGGCCCGTTGGATGGCCCCGGTGGCACGGTGCTCCTGATGGGGCCCTTCCCGTTCTGGAAAGCTCACGCGGCGAGTGGCAGCGCTGCGGCTCTGACCCGGTCGGCAAGATCGAGGGCCTCCTGCACGGACGTGGTGGACCCCTGGACATACAGGATCACTTCATGGACGCCGATGGCCGCGGCCTGGCGAAGGTCTGCGCCGATCTGGCGGATCGAACCGTGGAAGGTGGTCCGGTGCGGGCCGGCGTCAGCGCCGGTGTCTTTGACGTTGGCGTGCACGACGAGTGAGAGCTGGCGGGGATCTCGTCCGGCGTCTTCGGCGGCGTTGGTGACCACGTTCCACATTGCCGCGGTGGTCGGCAGGTCCAGGCCTGATGGTGTCCAGCCGTCCGCTCGTTGCCCCGCCCGTCGCAGTCCGGCGGGGGTGTAGGCCGCCAGCAGGATCGGTGGGCGAGGGCGTTGTTGTGGTCTCGGCCTTATGTGGGTGATGGGCACGTTGAAGTCGTGGCCGCCGTAGCTGACGGGACCGTCCCCCCAGAGTGCTTCAAGGGCGTCGATGAGTTCCAACTGTCGGGCCGCCAGGTTGCGTTGCGGGACGCCAACTGCGGCGTACTCGTCAGCGGACCATCCCAACCCCAGCCCGATAGCGAGTCGCCCCCGGGACAGCACGTCGAGGGACGCCAGGGACCGGGCCAACAGCACCGGCCGATACCACGGGGCCACCAACACGTTGGTGCCGAGCCCGATTCTCGAGGTGACCGCCGCGGCGTGTGCCAGCGTGACCAGCGGGTCCAGTGCGGTCTGCTGTTCGGTTGGGATTCGACCGTCGGCGCTGACCGGATACCGCGAGCGGGGATGCACCGGATCCAGCAGCCGGTCGATGACCCACAGCGAGTCGTAACCCCGGGCTTCGGCGTCGCGGGCCATGGTGAGCACGCTGTCGGGGTTGGCGAAGGAGCCCAGTTGCGCAAGGGTGAGACCGATTTTCATGTCCTGTCCTTTCAGGCGGCGGCCGGTGCGGCGTGGGCGGCGAGGATGGCGTCGAGATCCGCGTTGGTGGGCAGCTCGATGGCGGGAAGATGCGGGAGGCGGCGTACCAGCTCGAAGGCATCAGCGATGCGGGCCCCTCGAAGCGGGGCGGTGTGCCCACCGGCGATCGTGGTCATACCGAGGGACGCCACCGCATCAACGGAGACGTTGAACTTGGCCGGATCAACCATGGTGTGCCACACGCTGACCAAACGGTTGAAGTCCAGCAGTCCCTCCGCCCACATGTCGTGAGGGGTTTCCGCGGCGTCAACGGTGAACCCCGGCGACGCGGTCGCGAAGGTGTCCACGGCCCAGTACACGCCGGTTTTCGGATCGAACAGCCCGCGAGTGGTGGGCGAGTCGAACACCGGGGGTCGCATGGCCACAAGCGTGCGGTCCCCCACACTGAACGTTTCCCCCGAATTGATCCACCGCATGCGATGCAACGGCAACTCCATGGCCCGGCCGACCCGCTCAACGGTCCAGTGGTTGGTCACCAACGTCGCTTGGGGACAGAGCTCCAACACCACGTCGAGGTTGCCGATGTGATCGTGATCGTCGTGGCTGAGAAAGATCCAGCGGACATCGGCGGGATCAACCACGGAGAACGCGGCGTCGAGCCATTCGTTGCGGGACAGTAGGTTGCCGGTATCCACGATGACCGGCTCGGCGGCGGTGATTACCATCGAGTTGAGCGGCACGAACGCACCCGGCCCGATGTTGACCAGTTCGGGGATCACCCACGTATCCGCGGCGATGCGGTAAGGGCTGTGCACCCCGACCCTGCACTCGGCCTGCTGGCCGTTGATCGCCGCCGAGGGAACGCTCGGCACGGTGATGTCCGAAATGTCGATGGTGGTGGCTTCGGTGGTGGTGGCTTCGGTGGTGGTTGTCATGGCGGCATCATCCCGATTCGATGGCGGGGGCGAATCGGTGATGACACGTATCGCGCCACGTAAATGCGGCCACGACGCGAATACGTATCGGTCCGTTCAGCCCGCCGGTCTGTGCTCCAAGGAATGCGACAGCGCCACCAGTGTGGCCCGGTTGACCGAACCGGTCTTCGCCAGCAACCGTTCGACATGCTTTTCGACAGTGCGCACCGAAAGGTACAGTCGATCGGCGATCTCGCGGTTGGTCATCCCCCGGGCCACCAACTCAAGCACCTCGGCCTCGCGGCGGCTGACCCCTTCGAGGGACCCAAGGCGTCCGTTCCCGCTTGGTACCGGAGTCACCTCTGCCGCGTCGAGCAGCGCGGCACAGGCCAGCGCCGGGGCCACGATCCCCGCCTGTTCGAAAAACACGGCGGCGTCCCGCAGCCATTGCTCCGGGGTGCCCCACCGGTCCAGCTGAGCTGCTTCGCCGACCAGCCGCTGGCCCATGGCCTGAAACCATGGACAGGACACGAGCTCCTCGAAGCCTTTCTTGGCGACGGGCAGGGCGGTGTCGCCGTGGCCTTCACGACCGGACAGCACGGCGGAAGCCAGAAAGGCCAGGTGCCGCGTCACGCCGATGACGGCCGGGTCGGCCAACAGCGCATCGGCCACCGGTCGGGCCTGCGCGTCCGACGTCACCGCCAAAACCAAGGCGTGCATGCCCCGAAACGGCGCTCGAGCCACATCGGAGTACGCCGGCGCCAACTCGGCGGCCCGCTGCAGTTCCGCCATCGCTGCCGGGCGGTCCTCGCATGCCAGAGCCGCCAGCGCCAACGTATGGCCACGGTTGGTCGCTTCGATCTCGACGTCCATGTCCGCGACCGCTCGTTCGAACACCGCCATTGCCTCGGCCCGCCGTCCCATCACCGCCTCCATGGCCCCCTGCATGACCAGCGTGGCCGGCGCCTTCAAGCCGAGGTCATAGCGAATGGCCGCGGTGTAGGCCCGGGCTACGGCCTCGCGAAAGCGTTCCACGTCGAAGCGCAACCAGTGCACGATGCTGAGGTGAAAATCCACCGAGGCGGCGATGCCCACCGCTCCGGCGTCCAGCGCCAGCCGCCGTGCCCGTTCCAACGTGTCGGGCGGCCCGGCCAGCAGCACATCAATGGTGCCCAATTCGGCCTCGGCCCGCGCCTGCAGCAACGCCGAACCCGACCGTTGCGCGGCCAGCACCGCCCGCCGGAACGCATCGGCGGCACCTGCCACATCCGTCACCCGCCGGGCCCGGCCAAGCAATGCCAAAGCTTCCACGACCAACGTCAGGTCATCGCGTTCGGTGCCGATCTCCAGTGCCCGCTGCGCACTCACAGCCGCAGTGACCGGATCGTGATGGCCCAACGCAATGGCAGCTCGCAACATGTCGACCCGGCCGGGTGGGCCGACGTTCGCCTCGTCAGTGCCGGCAACGGCGGCGTCCACATACGCTGTTGCGCTGCGCCAGTCGGTGGCTTCAATGGCGGCGGATGCCAACTGCAGCCGCAGCGAGCCACGCCGATCGTCTGTGATTCCCAACTGTTCGAGATCCGCCATGAGATCCGCTCCGACCTGCGCCGTACGGGTCGGGTCACCCGCGCTCGCGCATGCCGCCAGCAACACTTCACGTGCGCCCAAACGCTGCTCGTCTGAGCGGGCCAACCTCAGCGCGTGCTCGGCCAACCGCTGCCCCGACGTACACGCGCCCGAAGCGATGGCGTTTCCCGCCGCCTCGATGAGCAGCGAACAGGCGCGTTCATCACCGGCGGTGACCGCCAGATCGGCCAACAACTCCGCACCAATGGCCTCCGCTGGCGGATGGTCAGGATGGAGGACTGACAGCGAGCGGGCCGCGATGTCCGACCGGTCGCGCCCCACGATGAGTTCGAGCACCGCAGCGCGACTCAAACCATGGCGAAACCGGAAGCGTTCTGCGTCAGGTCCCGGGACCTCGTCGATGAGCTGAGCCTCGACCCCACGGCGCAAACACGCCACCACCTCGGCGGGATCGACCCCGACAATGGGTGAGAGCCACTCCCAATCGAACCGTTCCCCCAACACTGCGGCGACCTCCAACATACGCCGGGCGTCGCCACCGAGACCCTCCATGCGGTCGCGTACCATCGCCGAAAACGACAAGGGCACCAACGCCGCCAACGACGCCGAAGCGGTCCATACCGAGCCCCGACGCTGCAACGCACCACGATCGATCAGCACACCCAACGTGTCCTCGATCAACAACGGCACCCCACCCGTCGCCGACGTGACCGCGTCACGCACTATCGGCGGTACCGGATCCATCCCGAGAGCGGTCCCGATGAAGGCGTCCATCTCAGCGCTGTCGAGCCGACCCAGGGAAAGGACCGGGCAACGCCGGCCGGCGTCGATGCCGCGCACCATCCGCTCCGCCGCTGAGCCATCCCCGGTCCGCACTGAGCCCACCATGGCAACAGGCAACCCACCGAGCTTGTCACTGAGGTAATCCACCAACTCGCAGGTTTCCGCATCAGTCCATTGCAGATCCTCCAACACCACCAGCGCCCCTCGACCGGCGGCGCAACGCTCAATCAATGCAATGGTCGCCTCGCCGAGCAACACCACCGATGGGGTGGCGTCCACCGCCGGCTCGAATCGCCCCGGCACCAGCATCGCCAACGCCGAACGGAACTGCTCCAGCGAACCGTCACCGGTGAGATCGACGCCACGCGAGGCCGACACGAACGCTTCAGCGAAGGGCCGGTACGGAACCGGAACCGGCGAGGGTGCAGCCCGGCCCTGCAACACCACCATCCCCCGGCTGCGAGCCAGATCCGCCACCATCCCCAACAGCCGGGACTTCCCGATCCCGGCCTCTCCCACCACGAACCTGCTGCCACCCGCACCACCCTGGGCCGCTTCAACCAACGCCGTGAGCTCGCCAGACTCCCACGTCCTGCCGATCAGCAACGAGCATCGGATATCAGCCACACCCCAGTATCTCAAGGCCGGCCCGACAGTGAAAGGAAACCGGCCCGGGCGACGGGGGCCGACCCTTCGGGGGTTGGCCGCTCAGCCCACGTGGTGAATGACGTTGCCGACCCAACGTGGACTTGACAGCTCGTTCCCCTGGGGTCCAATCCCTTTCGCAGGAGCGCGCCACCTACCGAACAGTATGGCCGGGACCCGTCGGGCGTTCACCCGGGGCGCGGTCGAAATGCCTGGCAGAGGGCGGGAAGCAGGCGCTCGACGGTGTTGAGCGACACGTAGGGTCAATAGGGCGGGCTGTTTAGCGACATTGGGGGCCAGGATGAATGATGCTGGGACTTGTCGCCGTGCTGTTGATCGGGAACGACTCGACCAGCCAGCTGACCACCAAGCGGGCGTCCGACTCCAGGATGAGGGCCCCTCACACCGGCGGGGCCCTCATCGCGTTTCGTTCATTCACCCCGACGCCGGCGCGGGGTTGGGGGCGAACTGCCGCGGTCTTCCCCAACCGCGGCGGGCGGTTCGCGCCTCGCCAGCGGCCCGCGGCCCTCGCCCGCGACCGAAATAGCGACCGCCACTACCACTACCACCACGGCCACGGCGCACACGATGACGCCGGACCGCATGGGCACCACCCCCGCTCACCAACACGCGGAGTGGCTGCATCCAGCCGCTCTCCCACCCAACGAAAACTCCGAGACACAACTGGAGGTCCTGCGGACCTCCCCGAGCGGTAGCTGAGTTTAGTCACGCACCGTGATCTCCCAGGAGCCTCGCCGATTGGCATCGCTGTGTCCCGAGTCTGCGGGCCAGGGTCCTTCGGACCGCCCGGGAAGACAACAATTCGCCGTTGTCGGCGTAGTTGTGACCATTGTGAGAGCGACCGTGCTGTCGCTACGGCACAGGGACCAATCAACCAGAGGACGGCTTGCTTTCCCGCACGATCATTCGAGCCGGGCAACGGCCCGACACTGTCGAGCTGCCCGGGGATGGTCGCCATGGCATCGTCAGGATCATGTAGCTCGTCCCAATCGGTTCGACGTCGGCCCCCGGCTGGCGGCTCGCGGTGAGCACGGCCATCTACTGCTGCAGCACAGCCCATCTACTGCCGACGAGCGCGCCTCGACCCCCACCTACTGCTCGTCCGAATCCATCTGAACGTTGGCGGTGTCCGATGCTGCCCCGGCGGTCGTCCCTTGGCTGGTGGTGCACAACACGCTGGGTTCAATGCCTGTCACATGTCGGGACACCGCCCGGTCGAGAGCCCGCCGGGTCGCCCGGGCGTCCCTTGCGAGTGGCGCAGTCCCTCCCGACCGCCGGGGCCGGCGTTGACGGGCTGGTTCTCATCGGTTGGCGTTGTCCGTGTCCGACCATCGGGTGAGCGGACCCGCCCGAACCGACGAGTTTGCCGGTGGCCGCCTTGTTCAGGCCTGAACAGCCGGCTTGGTCAGACCTGAACGTCACCTCAACCCGCCGTTGAGCTGGCCCGTTCAGGTTCGCGTTGAGGCCTGTGTGTTTCCCTACCGGCGCCTGGTCATCCCGGCCGGGCACGTCTGAACATGAAGGAGCCCTTGCTCTATGAGTGATCTGCCACCGTTTTTCACGGTCGAGGAGGCCGCGGAGGTGGTGCGTATCGGCCGCACCCTCGCCTATCAGCTCGCCGCCCGGTTCGAAGCCACCAACGGCGCTGACGGGCTGCCAGTGGTCTGTATCGGCCGGCTGCTGCGCGTACCCCGCGCTGCGCTGGAGGCGTGGGCGGGGACCGAG
Source organism: Acidimicrobiales bacterium (assembly GCA_046155365.1). Taxonomy (GTDB): domain Bacteria; phylum Actinomycetota; class Acidimicrobiia; order Acidimicrobiales; family CAIXPF01; genus CAIXPF01. Next base: position 18,402 of record JBJXFH010000082.1, read on the forward strand.
CTCACCGCCCCCACCGCCGCAGTGCCATGCGCACCAGCACCACCTGTTACCCCACCACCAACCACCCCACCCGCACCCGCACCTATCGAACGTGCTGCCCGACCTTCCCCCCGCCACCGAAGCGAGCAGCCCCGCCTGCCGTTCGTGAGCTGACCATGCCCCTCAACGAAAAGGACGTGAACGAAACCGCTTGGAAGGCTGACGCACTTGCACCTCAGGTGCCCGCCGGGTGCTGTCAACGTGTCAACCGGTCGGTGCCAGCCTTGCTGACCATCGGGAAACTCGCAGCGGGGCAGCAGCGGTGCAACCCCTCGACACCGTCGCCGGCGGCTTCGCGGAGGACCACTCCACCGGCGAACGACAGCCACCCCGGACCCAAGAGGTAGGGGCGCGACACCGCATGTAGGGTGCGTAACCCTTGACCAACGAGCTGTTCACCAACAGGCGCCCGAAATTGGTCGCCGTACCTTGACGTATGGCCACCGCTCTCATCACGTCTCAGGCGGCGAGATGGGGCACCAGGTGACGGTGGCGGCTGACCGGCCCAGGCAACGGCCGCACCCACACCAGATTTCCCTCGATCTGAGCAACTTGAGCGACGGCGCGGGCTTGGCCCGACCCAACAACGATCCAGGCACCCTCCCGGATCAGAGCCGAGTCCCGGGCGTCCTCCAGGAAGGCCCACGGCAGCCCGGTGTCATCCTCGGTGTTGAGGTCAACACGAAGGTCGACGTCGATTGTCATCGTTCAGTCCTCCTCTCGCTCATGGTAGGGGTTGATCCGGTCTACATGCCCACAACCCAGCAACCTTCGAACCAACTCCTCGAGTTCGTCATGGGCGATGGTCACGTGCGGCGTGCGGAACGTCGGCACCACCAGCAGCCCGCTGGCCACCAAGTCATCGCGCCGAAAGACCGCCACTGTAGGGAAGGCGCTGAGCTTCGCTTCGCACAACGCATCGACCTCAGCGTCTGATGCGGCGTAGAACGCGGAGATGCCAAAGCGACCCCAATCGGGAAAGCGAGCACGGAAGCGGCGGGCGTCCTCGGTCAGGACCCTTTCATCGAGCTCATCCCCCCGCACCACGAACACCCCGTCATGTGGAACCGCAGTGAGCCTGACGCGGGGCAGCCGAGATGCTGGCATGAGAGAAGGACATTACCGGCCCGAGTCAGCCCGCCGAGGGGGCTCCTGACCGACGAAGGGCCAGATCACCTTCCCCGGGGGGCCATACAGGAGCCACCGGGCCGCATTCGACGCCATTGCCTAGCCTTGGTCCCGGGCGTAGTCCCATACCTCCCGGTCTGTCGCCATCGCCAACTTCACGCCGGCGCGGCGAGTCGGCGCTCACGAAGTGCGGCGAACCCAAGCGCAGCGCGAACATGGCGCTCGGTCAACTCCGGGAAGCCCTCGGTGATCTCCGGCACGGTCATGCCACCGGCGAGGTACTCCAGCACGTCATAGACCGTGATCCGTGTCCCAACGAAGCAGGGCTTGTCCCCCCGCACACCCGGGCGCACCTCGATCAACTCCAGCAGGCTCACCCTCCGAGGGTACCGCTGGGACACGGGTCGAATCAGTGGCCGACAACAGCACCTCGATCGGCCAAAGGCGGCTCCCCGCTGCAAACATTTTGCAAACGAACGGGCCAGCACCAACGGCTACTAGACGGACTGTCAATAACGGGTCCCTCAGAGAAAGGCCCTCTGACCTGCACATTCCTGGACTGAGCGACACCCGCCAGCATCAGACATAATGCTCTGAGAACGACTCATAATCGCTCGGTCGTGGGTTCGATCCCCACCGGGCCCACCGCTCCGAGCAGGGGCTTTGCGGTCTGGGCCGTCGGCTGAGCCCGGCATAACTTTCGGTTTGCAAACGGATTGCGGCTGCCCGCCACGAGGTCTCAGCGACACCGAGACCGGCCCGCCACACGGCGTTGTTCCGTTTCACCGCGATCGCGAAACCACAACCGAGTTCTACGGCCGCCTCCGCGATCTTGTGGTCGTGGTAACCGGCATCCGCTCGCACGATCGGGGCCCCCAAACCTGGGGGCAGCGCTGCTACCGCGGTGGCGATCATCGCCGCGGCCTCCGGGCGTGGATCGTTCTCCCAGGACCCCAACCGGCCCGCGACCACCAGTCCTGCTTCCGCCCACGTCGCGCAATGGACCCGCCCCACCCGCTGACCCTGATAGTTATAGGACACGTTCTCTTTCTTCGTGCCGTACACCTCGACGTCGGTCGTGTCCAGATCACCAACTCTTTGCCGACCGCTTGTTCCAACGCGACCACACGAGCGTCATCAAATCGTCGGGACAACGAACCATACACCCATCCTGACGGCAGGTGAACCGCACGCAACTTGTTGGTCGCTGGATCCTTTCGGGCGTGGTTGAGATCGGCCATGAAATCACCGCCGCACAACATCACCTCCGCCATGGAGAACACCAACTCCCCAGGAGACCAACCAGCACGCCGACCCACCCGGCCGACCAGCCCATCAACACAACCAGTAACCCCCAAAACCCGGTCCAGCACACCGACCAGCGCCACCCCCGCCGTCGCAGTTACCGACGGATCCACCGGCCCCAACACCACCGCACCACGCGCTGCGATGCTCACCAGACAGGTGCCTTTCACAAGCGACAATCGATGGCTTTAGCAACCCCGATTATCGCCCATGAACAGGCACCTTGTCGCGTATCGAACACACGTACGCCCAACAACGCACGAATCTAGGTCTGAAGGCATCGAACCGAAGTCACCAGGGCTGAAGGCCCGGATCGCCCACCGCCCTGCGGAGCACGTCCCAGAAGTCCTGACCCACCAAACCGCAGCCCCGCCTCCTGGGACGGGTCTCACACCCCGGCGCTATCCCGGGCCACGATGCCGCCGATCATCGTTAGCCCTCGGTAAGGCGCTGGGGAGCGACCGTCAGTGCCCCGGACACGCCAGATTCCCTCGGCCCTTACTATTTATTTAATACTCTCATCTACTTGCCTTTAATCGTGAACGAATAGTTTGGCGATCGCCGCCGTCCGGCACTCCTCGGCGCTATCGACCAGAGACCCATGGCAACCGGGCCCTTGGTCTCAGTTCTCGCGCTCGCAATAGGACCATGGTCGCTAGCCAATGAGCCGATATACCCAAGCGCGTCACCGCTACCAAACTCTGCGCCGGCGAGACCCGGGACCTCCCGGGGGCGGGACAGAAAGCGGACAGACGTGCGGGACGAATCTGGAGGGGGTCGTTCGCGACCCTTGACGCGGGTACGACAGTGGTTCGGTGGCCGGAGGTCGGCCAAGAGCATCGGGGCGGTGGTCACTTGCGTCGCCTTGTTGGCCAGTGCGTTTGTGGCAACATCAGGACTGTCCAACGTGGACGCCGCGCCCGCAGGGGCCGGATTCACGGTGACCACCGCGGATCTTGCGTTCATCCTCAAACAGATCAAGATCGCCGAAGCCCACGTGGTCAACACCACCTCGGCCACCGGCCCGTGTGGCGCGTTGGTGGGCACCGGACCGGACCAGATCGCCAGCCCGTTGCTGCCGTTCGGTTTGCGCACCGTGAGCGGCATCTGCAACAACCTCGAACCAGGCCAAGAGACGTTCGGCGCGGTTGATCAGCTCTTCCCCCGGCTGTCCACGCCCGAGTTTGCGCCCGCCTACGTCAATGACGACGTGGGAGACACCCAGCCACGGTTGATCAGCAATTTGATCGTGGACCAAACGTCAACCAACCCTGCGGCCATCGAGGCTGCGGGCTTCCCGGTGCGCACCCAGGGCAATGACGGGGTCGCCCCGTGCGCTGAAGGCCAGACCCCAACGGAAATGAACCCCTGCGTTCCTCAGTACGAGACGCTGTTCATCCCGAACGTGACTACTGACATCGGCTTATCGCCGCCGTTCAACGGCCTATTCACGATCTTCGGACAGTTCTTCGACCATGGCCTGGACAAGATCGTCAACGGTGGCGCGGGCACGGTCTTCGTACCTCTGCGGTCCGATGACCCCTTGATCCCCGGACCGGATCACACGCTCGGTACCTCCGACGATCTTCCGCTCTCCTTGCGGTTCATGGTGCTCACCCGCGGCTCAAAGTTCGGGCCGAGTGGGACCCGTGAGGCCAAGAACGTTGATACCCCGCTGGTGGACCTCAGCCAGCTGTACTCCTCACACCCCTCACACCAGGTCTTCCTCCGGGAGTACGCCCGCGAGGCCGCCGAGGCCCCGGCCATCGGTCGACTCACCTCGACCGGCGCGATGCTCCGCTCAGCAGACGGCGGCCTGCCCAACTGGAAGCAGGTGAAGGAGCATTCCGCTACCGTGCTCGGGCTGAAACTTGAGGACAAGGACGTACTCGACGTCCCAATGCTGGCTACTGACCCGTACGGCAACTTCATCCCGGGACCGGCGCGCGGCCTACCGCAATACGTCACCACATCCGGATTGCGCGAGGGCGATACGGCCAATCCAGTGCCCGTGACGGAGGACGTGATCAAGGTCGGTTTGCCGTTCCTCTTCGACATCGCGCATTTCGCCGCCCCCAAGACGGGGCTGGTCCCCGACGGCCCCACCGACCCCGGACCCGACGGCGTGCTCGGCGACAACCTGCTGACCACCAACGCCAACGAGGGTTTTGACGACACGGCAGAAGTACCGTTCATCGAGGCAATCCCTGACACCCCCGCGGGCCCCGGGCCGGATGAGGTGTGGGGTGAGAACTGCGGCACTGATCAGGCTGATCCTGAGTGCACCGATAACACCCCGTTCAAAGCCGGATCTGCAGAGGTTCCCCACGTTCCGGCAGGACCCGGTCTCGACGAGGTCCTCGGCGACAACCCGTTGACCACAAACGCCAACGAGAGCCTCGACGACAAACAGGCGGCCGGGGATCCCTTGACGCCGACGGCGCCTGGCACCTACGACGACGAGCAGTTGGGGCTGCATTTCATTGCCGGTGACGGGCGGTTGAACGAGAACATCGCCTTGACCGCGGTTCATCAGGTGTTCCATAGCGAGCACGATCGTCTGGCGGCAGAGATCCAAGTGACCCTCGCCACCGATCCTGCCCTTCTCGCCGCATACAAGAGCACCTCGCCGACCACGTTCACGTTCGGCGAGCGCATCTTCCAGGCGGCCCGCTTCATCACCGAGATGGAGTATCAGCACCTGGTGTTCGAGGACTTCGCCCGCAAGGTACAGCCGGGGATCAACCCCTTCGAGGCCTTCGCCTTCGGCAGCACCGATGTCAACCCGGCCATCAGCGCCGAGTTCGCCCATGCGGTCTATCGCTTCGGTCACTCGATGCTGACCGAAGACATCGCCCGCAAGGCTGACTACGGGCCGCAGTACGAATACGACATCCCACTGCTCGACGGGTTCTTGGACCCGGCCGAGTACCACCGCGGCCAGAACGGCGTACCAATCAGCTCCCAGCAGGCTGCGGGCGCGATCTTCATGGGCATGTCGGACCAGGTGGGCAACGAGATCGATGAGTTCGTCACCGAGACCTTGCGCAGCAACCTGTTGGGTCTGCCGCTGGACCTGCCGGCGCTCAACATCGCCCGCGGCCGCAGTGAGGGTATTCCTCCACTGAACAACTTCCGTAAGCAGATCTACGCCCAGACCAACGCCAGCGAGATGAAGCCCTATACCAACTGGGTGGACTTCGGTATGGCGCTGAAACACCCGGCCTCGCTGATCAACTTCGTGGCCGCTTACGGTCTGCACCCAACGATCATCGCTCAGCCCACGATTGCGGGCAAGCGTGAGGCCGCCCGCAAGATTGTGGAGTATGAAGCAGGCGTCTCGCCCCCCGATTCTGCGGACTTCATGTTCAGCGAGGCCCTCGACGTTGAGGCAACCGGGGCCAACTGGAGCAATAATGCGGCAGGCAACTCTGTCACTGGTGTGGATCGCATCGACCTGTGGATGGGCGGGCTGGCGGAGCGGACCAATCCCTTTGGTGGATTGCTGGGACCGACCTTCAACTACGTGTTCGAGGCCCAGCTCACCAACCTGCAGAACGGTGACCGCTTCTACTACCTGGCCCGCACCCCCGGCATGAACCTCCGGGGACAGCTGGAAGGCAACGCCTTTGCCGAGTTGATGATGCGCAACACCACCGCGCACACCATGAAGGCGGACGCTTTCGCCACCGCCGACTGCAAGTTCCAGTTGGGCAACAACCCGGGCATCGCCAACACCGGCTTCCATCGCTCGAACATTCAGAACGACCCCCTCAGTGAATGCGAAGAGGACCAGCTGCTGATTCGCAACACCGGTAAACAGATCACTTACCGGCCCTCCAACTCCATTGACCCGCCAGGGATCAACGGCCAAAGCGTGTACAACGGCACCGTCGGGCCGGACAACGTCTACGGCGGTAACGACAACGACACCTTCCTCGGCAACGAGGGACCTGACCGCATCGAAGGCGGCGCCGGTGACGACGTGGCTCTCGGCGGTGACGGCAACGACATCATCACCGACATCTCCGGTGATGATGTGCCCAAGGGTGGTCCTGGCAACGACGCCCTCGATGCGGGCATTGGTTTGGACATCCTCATGGGTGGTGACGGCAAGGACTTCACCAACGGCGGGGCCAACGCCAACGAGACGTTCCTCGGTGAGGGTGACGACTTCGCCATCGCCGGTGAGGGCGCGGACTTGGTGTTCGGTGACGCCGGTGATGACTGGA